>NZ_JBEPNM010000004.1:0-550897 GCF_040546285.1 Pantoea sp. UYEF8
ACGAAAGCAGGTATACCTGAAAGCGTGCGTATTGCCTGAAAACACAACCCGCTACGGGGGAGACTTACCCGAAATCTGATTTATTCAACAAAGCCCATCTCCATTTCAAGATCAACATGTCGATATTCAGCATAATAATTTTTATTTAACTCCTCTGACCAACCGTTGACGGTAAAACTTTCTCTCAGTCCCATCTGATGTTTGACAATCGAAACAAATTTATTGTTTTTATGTAAAAGCCCCGCAATTTTTTTATATAGTTCCTCAGCCTCCTTTTGGTTAAAATAATTCATAACACCAAAAATTGATATCACATCAAATGACCGGGTTGTAGTAAAATCCATAATATCAGTATTAATTATTTCTACGGAAGAGCTTTTGGAAATAAACTCGGTAAACCCTTGGTATTTTTCAATTGCGACGATGGTCCTGAAATCATCGACCAGAGGATTTATCATTAAGCCAGTGCCGGTTCCCAGATCCAATAAATCGTAATTTTTATCAGCAAAACCTCTCATTAGCGCAACATCGTAACAGGTAGAATCCTTTGCTTTGTTACGAGTTTCCAGCGGAGATTTGATTGTTTTAGCCATTTCCTCGTAATAATTAAGAATGTGTTTTTTACTCATCTAACCCCACTTCTCTATTAGTATTTTTGCATTGATATAGTCAGCATAGGTGTCAATATCCTGAGCTTTTATTTTTAGTGCTGGCAATGGTAGTAGATCGATAATTTGATCGAACACATTCATCGTCGTGTACTTTATTTTGTTTTTCTTCAAACAAGCAGGACCAGACCATTCATAATCCCCTGATGAATGAGAAAAATTAACAACATAACCCTTCTCGTTTACATTAACATAAACCGGGTCATCTGAAATAACCCTGCTACATCCAACATACTCACCATCGTATTCAAGGCAACGGGTAATATCATCTGGATGAACAATCAGATCGCCATCCCACGCAAGAATATATTCTTTAGCATGTCTGGCGCCAAGAAAAAGACTGGTTCCAGTTTTTGTATGAAAGTAGTCATGATTAAAAACAAAAATGACATCCTGCCTGATCTTAAGCACCGTTTCAATGACATCAGAATACTGGAAGCCGACAACAATTCGTACATCTTCGACACGTGTGAATTTCTCTAACTGCAATTCAATCAGCGACTTGTGGTTGAACTCAATTAATGCCTTTGTTTTCGCAAGCCCTAACCGTGAACCTATGCCGGCGCAACTTAATACTAATGATTTACCTGGCGAAGGCGTTTTAATTTGCTCCAGTAACCTTACCAGCGCCTTCTGGCTATATACGCAATGACTGGCGACAGTCAATAGTGTTTTTGCAGGTTCATGAACTATACCACTTGCAATGGCGATATCCGCACAGCGCATCGCTTCACTGTCATTATGCCCATCACCAATAAAAACGACGTAATAACCAGACTCTTTATAACGCAATACAATCTCTTCTTTTTTTAAAATCTTCGTTAATCTGACTAATTTATCATCAACCACCAATCCTTCTGAAGAATAATATTTGCAGCCAATATTCTTGGTTAAATCAGCGATCCATGCATCTACATTGCTGGTAACGACGCGACAAACATCAGAATTTTTTTCGATGAAGTTAACAACATCCGTTAGTAATGCAATTTTCGTCATTCTCTCCCGGATAGATGACACCGGAATTTTCTTAAGTATCTCCACCCGGCGGATAAAGCTTTCTACAAAAGGAACATTGCCTTTTATTGTCTGATTTGTGAGATCAACCATTTCTGGAGAAAGGTGAAATGACTCCCCAATTTCAGCTAAAGACTCCTCTGCTGTTATTGTGCCGTCCAGGTCGAAAAGAAAAATTATTTTTTCCATGGTTGTCTATTCCAGGCAGAAAATTCATCGTATATTTTGCATGCGTAATTTTTCATTATTAATCTGCAAACGTTGTATATCGTGATAACGAGTAGATCAGATCGTAGCCATCCCATTTGAGATTAAAATCCAGCGTCTGGCCAAGTGGAACCACCCTGTCAACGCCTGCAGGGCGATACCGTTTTAGAAAGTCTTCTATATGTTTTGAGCTAACGCCCGAAAAAGCAAGTGTCTGACAACGATTACCGCATACAGGTAAAATTTCACTGATATCATCGGCAAGATACTCCAGAAAGTATCCGCCGGCTTCAGTTTGCGTCATTGTAGACTTATCAAGTTTGTCCAGCAGAAGGCGAAAGATCAGATTAGATGCCGTTGAGGCTTTTTTTACACTGCCGCTCATTGCAGCATGGTGGCAAAAACGATCAAACTTTCTTAATGCAGTAATCGGCTGTAGTTGATATCGTTTGTTTACTAAAATTTCTAATTCAGCCCAAAAATGTGTGCGCGCTTGCTCCTTATCAGCCTTTGTTCCCAACCATACGACAAGCTGAGGAGAGGTACAGGCATTCTGATCCATCAGGTAGGTATCGTTATAGAATCCGTCTGCGACTGCACGTTTATTGATCAGTGTAAGATAATGACTGGCATCAATCAGCATCAGGGAATGACGTTTTGTAAAAGTTAAATCGAGACTACGCGAGGGTATCGGTGATTTTCGAACAGCTGAAATAGTTTCGTCCCCGCCCCAGATCAGGCGGGTATCACACCAGCCAGAGAAGATATCGGTCAAACCAGATTCTCTGGCATAACGTACCAGACAGAGATAAGGCACAATGTCAGGGCGATTTCGCAGTACATTATTTAGCTCTTCACAGATAACAGAGACCTGTGGAAAGGAGCGTGACGGCACCCGAACAAGATTACAGTTACCACTGAGTAAACCTGCAACTAAGGACCATGCAAAGTTTGTTGCAACGTTCGAGGGTGCAATATGGAAGGCTAAACCTCGTCCGGTTCGTCTCGATAAATCTGGATATGCAGACTTCTGTTTTAATAACGCCTTTTTTCGACACCAGAACGCCAGCGTAATGACATCAGGCCAGGCCTTAGCAATCGGGTTTCTAAACAGTCTCCGCGAAAACTCATCCAGAAAATCAATGATAAAATTTTCAAATGGCTGAAATGTCCGCTGAGCAAGCATCCCGTTCGCAACATGTTGATCACCCACCAAAAAGGTGACATTTTCAAAACTGTTCGGCATAGGTATCACTGCACCCTCTTAATTCGGCATTCTCTACTCGCCCGATTACGCTAAAATATTTCCCATATCGACCGCAGGGGCAATCGTCGATACCCAGAATGACCCCTCTATCTTCTGTGAGTAAAGCGTGTCCAGGATAAGATACAGGAATGACGGAGAGCACCTGAATGATGCCGGGTTCTCCATGCCGACACACTGAAAAATCGATAGGATTTCGAATAATAATGTCTGAGAAAACACTGGCATGGAGATGACCATACTCACATTGCATAAAGATTGTTCCGGTCTGTTCAACCATCCCATAATAATCGTGATTATGTGCTATTCCACACTGTCGCTGTAACGCAGCTGAAAAATACTCTGGAGATACGGCGGCTGAAATCAACTTTTTCCAGCCGCCTCCGTGTATTAATATTCCTGATGACAAATCTATTTTTTGATTGATTTGAAGAAGCTGTTTATAAAAGTGCTGCCAGATAATAAATGTAAAACCAAAAATCAATACTCTTTTCCCACGATGCTTTTGTAAAAAATGGCTGATTGCTGGCATATCCAGCGACATATCACTTTTTAATGCCCATGTTTTTTCACTGCCAAAAAGGGAGAAGCCGAGGATACCCGCTCCGCGCGCAGAAAATGAATTACGGTTAGCCATTACGTCAGGCGTATCAATGATTAACATCGGCATACGTGCCTGTCCGGTAAAATCGCTGACAATCTTAACCAATGCTTTTTGCTGATTTATTGCGGTTATCTTATCCAGACAAATTTTAGATAACTTCTGCCCACTGGTTCCGGAGGAGGTCATAATTTTTACCAGCTGTTCCTGACCCACACTGACCAACTCCATTTGCTTAAACAGCGACACCGGCAAAAAAGGGATCGTTTCCAGCGACTGTAGATGCTTCATTTGCACTCCCAGTGCATCCATAATTCTCTGATAAGCGCTACAATTTTTGTAGTGATGTCGGGTCAGTTTTTTCAACCGCTGTGTCATCAGCTTCTGCTTTTCATGCTGTTTAAGCGAAAATGGCGATAACAGCATCTCTTCACAGCAGTCCATGAGGGGATTCCAGTTTTGAATAGAGTATTTTGCCGGCAGTATTTCTGGGAATGACAGGAATTATTTTTACTTTAACCGTCGCTGGCGAGAGCTGAATTTTTTTACAGACGAATGACCTGATCACATGAGAGTATTTTTCATCAGTGATATATAAAATAACTCTTTGATCCTCTGCGACACAGACATATTCCAGAAAGGGAAAAGCGGAGTGAATGATAGCTTCGAGCTCATCAAGTGCGATACGGTGCCCAAAAAGCTTGATAAAACGACTTTTTCGCCCAACGATTGTGAAATAACCTTCTTCATCACAGCGGGCGATATCTCCGGTCGCTAACCGTCCAAGACACTCATCCCCTTTGTTGAGATCGCTCCCCGACTCAGCATAGCCGAGCATTACATTAGGGCCAAAGTAGACCAGTTCGCCGGCTTTGTTATAATCGTCAATCTCATTACCTTGATCGTCAATGATGATAAAACGCCCGCCGGGAATGGCTTTGCCTATACTGCCGATTTTATCAAGCGATCTTTCTGGCGGCAGCCATGCCATACGCGAAGTTGCTTCCGCCGCGCCGTACATTACCACGAAAGATTTATTATGCTGGCGAGCATAACTTGCAAATGCCTTGTGCAACTCTGGCGCTAACTTACCCCCCGCCTGTGTCAGTGTTTTGAGCGCGGGAAGGTGCATTTTCGTGAAACCTAACCGCCGCAACATTTCCCAGGTATAGGGCACGCCAGCCAGTGAGCTGGCAGAATACTGAGTTACAAATTGCCAAAATTCACGCTGCGTGACCGCTTTGGTTGTTAATAATAATGTGGCTCCGCGCAGTAAGTGACTGTTGATAATAGACAATCCATAGACGTAGCTCATCGGCAAATTTACTATCGCCCGTTCACGTTGATCAATTTTCAAATAGCTGGCAATACTTAATGCGTTAGCATAAATGTTGCTCATGCTTTGTCGAACCAGACGGGGACTGCCGGTTGAACCCGATGTCGATACCAGTAAAGCCAGATCTTCACTTAGAGGGAAAGTGGCCAGTCCTGTTGGTATCAGTTCATAATTTTCATACCTGAACAGTGCTGCCGGATCGGGGCCATCTTTGTGCTGCGGCCGCCAGTACCATCCAGGTCGATAAGTTACCGTTAACGTGTCAATAAACTGGTTATCCAGGTCTTTATCGAGCATTAAAGGGACTATTTTATGCGTAAGAAACGCGACATAACCCATCAGTGAAGCAAAGCTATTTTCACAAAATAAAAACACCAGGGAGTGAGATGGAATAATATCGGCAAGATGCTTTCCCTGTTCGTGAAGCTGGCCATAACTTAACTCATGCCCTTTTTCATCGATGGCAGCAATTGCCGCCGGGTTATGTTGTTCCATATCTGGAAACATGGTTTTAATAACTCCTGATGACAATTAGCAAACTATTTTAATCCACCGTCTACTCTGATAACCTGCCCGGTAATGTAGGCTGCCAGTTCTGAAGCAAGAAAAACAGCCGTCGAGGCGACTTCAGCGGGTAAACCGTATCGCTTTAATAATGTTTTATTTTTAGTTTTCTCAAGTCGCTGTACAGGCAGGCTGTGCAGCAGAGTCGTGTCGATAATGCCAGGCGCAATGCAGTTAACCCTGATGTTTTTTTCGCCCAGTTCAGCGGCTATCGATTTAGAAAAAGCAATCACTGCCGCTTTTGCAGCGCTATAAGCTGATTGACCCGCACTCCCCTCAATAGCCACTACTGAAGAGATATTGATAATGCTGCCGCTATTTTTCTTCGTCATCAATCTGGAAATATATTGTGTTAGCATGAAAATGGAAAAAAAATTCACTTCGAACTGCTGGCGCAACATCTCATCTGTCGTCATTTGAAACAGTGCGTTTGTCATAACGCCTGCGTTATTGATCAGTATGTCGACAGACGAATTATTAGCCTTTATGCTGTTAAGGGCTTTTTTCATCGCAGCATAATCTGTCATATCAAAGTAACATGGCCAGATCGTAACGCCATTTTTTTTAGCTAAACACTCCAATGCTTCCTGCCACTGGCTATCCTCACTGCGGGAGTGAGCAAAAATGTTGGCGCCATTCTCCGCGAAAGCTTGCGCTAAAGCCCAGCCAATGCCTTTACTTGCCCCTGTAATGAATACGTTTTTCCCATCGAGAAGACGCATTTCTCAAAGCACCACATCATATTTCGCTAATATTAACTTTCCTTTTTCCCATGAGGAAAAGCCAATAATATCTTCGGTGTCAAACATAATATCAAATGCTTCTTCTATTGCTGTTATGAGCATCATATGACCTACAGAATCCCACTCTGGTACATCATGATATTTCAGGGTAACCAGGTCTTTCTCTGCTAGCATAAAAATATCGAGAAAGGCCTTATTATATAATGCTATGCTTTCCATAATTATTCACTTTTTGCTGTTGGATGCTGGAAAATTTTTTTATCTTCATTGTTTCGCATCACCCTGGCGGGATTACCTAATGCAATGACATTTTCTTTAACGTCATTGAAAACAACTGACCCCATACTAATAATCACATTATTTCCTATACGTATTTTTTCTTTGGTGCAGGCATTCAGACCTATAAAAACATCCTTACCAACCTCACAGTTTCCACCCAGCATTACGCCTGGAGAAATTATGCTATTCTCACCAACATGACAGTCATGACCAATACAAACCTGCGGCTGTATAAAGGCATTATTACTTATCACACAATCGCAAGAGATAAACGCCTGTTTGCAGACTACAACGCCCTCCCCTAAAAAAGTTGAGGTGCTTATATCTACATCAGGATGTACCAGCGTAGCCAACGGAATACCACTAGTCTTTATTTTTTTTATTAATTCATTCCTGAGCATTGGTTCGCCTACTGCAACCACGCATTCAATATCTTTAATATTAACTGCTGCTCTGAATTCGATAACAGAAACATTGTTCAATAGTCGATTAGGATGAATGTCATCAATAAAAAAAATACTCGTCCAGCGCTGATCTTTTGCATTAATCACGCTGGCCAGCGCGAAAACTTCTCGCCCTAACCCCCCGCCCCATAAATTCCGAGCTTCATACTGTTTCTCGCTCTTTAACGCTATCGGAGCGAAGCTTAGCGGCCACGTTGAGAACAACGTTAATCACGCGCTGTTGATCCTCCGCAGATAAACCTGCATAGATTGGCAGGCAAAGCACCTGGTCTGCCAGTTGCCGCGATACCGGTAGATTGTCCGGATTCGCGCTTGCCAGGCCGGAGTAAACCGGAAAATCGCTGATCAGGGGAAAGAAATAACGGCGAGCCATTATCCCCTGGTTTTTTAAAGCGGCATAAAGCTCATCGCGACTGCAGTTTAAGTCCGCACCAATAAATAACGGAAAATAAGCATAGTTCCAGCTTACATGTGCATCAGGTTGAATAATTTTCACTCCTGCGAAGTGAGCAAAGGCTTGTCTGTATCGCTGGTAGCACGCTTTCCGCTGTAAGAGCGCATGATCAATATGCTTAAGCTGTAGCAATCCAAAAGCGGCTTGCAATTCGTTCATCTTGGCATTTATACCAATAGCATCTACTGTGGTTTCACTTGAAAAACCAAAGTTTTTTAAACGATCAATATGACGTTTGGTTTCCAGATCGGGACATATAATCGCACCGCCTTCAATGGTGTTAAATACTTTAGTAGCATGGAAGCTGATTATGGATAAATCACCAAAATTCAAAATTGAATTACCATCACGGGTTACGCCAAAAGCGTGCGCAGCATCATAAATTACCTTCAACCCATGCTTTTTCGCCAGCGCATCAATTTTTTCTACGTCCGCAGGGATGCCATAACAGTGAACCGGCAATATTGCCGTTGTCTGAGGTGTAATAGCCTGCTCGATTTTATTGGGATCCAGGTTTCCGGTAATAGGATCAATGTCAACAAACACCGGCTTCAGGCCATTCCAGGAAAGCGAATGAGAAGTAGCAACAAAAGAATAAGGTGTGGTAATAACTTCCCCACTAATCCGCAGTGCTCGAATCGCACACAGCAGTGCCAGCGTGCCATTCGCAAATAATGAAATGTGCTTACACCCTAAATAGTCTGCCAGAGCCTGTTCCAGCTGGCGATGGAAAGGGCCATTATTCGTTAACTGCCTGTTTTTCCAGATATCCTCCAGATATGGATAAAATTCTGATAGCGGAGGTAACAGGGGTCTGGTCACATAAATATCGTTATTCCTATCCATCCTGGTATACCCCTGTGAAACTACTGTTTAATTTAACCGATTTATTTCTGATTACTCTCATGGTTGAGAGACAATGGATTATAGCAATAATACAAAATCATTAATAACCGAAAAAGGCAACGATATCAGCCGTATTAAGCGCTTTTGACCCGACTATCTTATTAATTATGTTATGCGCTGATAAATAGAGGTTATAATCTATGTTCTGTAAATCAGGCATGATAAGGCTGGCTATAATATTTTGACCAGGTTTGAGTACAACAAATGTATGACTTCTGATTCAACGGAAAATTTGATTTTTATCTTATATATTTTAATACAACTACTTTTCCGTTTAATTTTGCATTGGTACTCAGTCAGTAAGAACCTGTCACTGTGAACATAGGCTTTTAACCAGTCACCTTATGATGAGCGGAATCAATCTTTTTTCGAAAGCGTATCGTACAACCTGATTTTTGACCGGCAGGCTTCATAACTTGTCATCATTCCCATTGTTACGTTTGCCAAATTATTACGTTTGCCAGACTGTAATACTGGCCTGCCCACGCCTGATGCGTAAACCAGCCTTTTGAACTAACCTGCTCGTGGGGGAAACTTACGGCAAGTGCTGCCGATCGGATTCGGTGCCCTTGTTAATGAGCAAATCCTGCTGATAACACCTTGCTGATTATTTTGTGTTCTGACAGTGTGCCTCGCAACGGGCATTTTATTGATTATATTTATCAGAAGACGAGTTTCCCTGGTGCAAAGCTCTGTTACTTAGTTGGATATGGCCATGAGTGATCGAATCCGGTCGATGATAAAACGCCAGTGACCGCAAGGTAAGCCAGCACCAGCATGAACAGCACAATTGCTGTTATTTCAATGGTTTTTATCCAATGATGTTTCGCCATAAATATCCCTCTTTGTGTTGTGTGTATTAGTTACTTCCCCTTCACATTATAATGTTACCGGTAAAGTGCAAGTCAGAGACACATCAGGAAACATAAAGCAGAACTTATTAATTATTGAAGGATACTGATGAGGCTGATGAGGTTTGATGGATGACTGCCCGGCCCTGCGTTATCACGCTCCAGGCGTAAAAAAGCCCGCACTGCGCGGGCTTAAATTCGGGATTGCTGGTGCTGATCAGGCGGACTGATTGGTAAAGTCGATCACCATTCTTCCGCGGATTGTTCCCTGAATCATCTCATCAAAGATGGTATTGATCTCGCCGATCTTCCTTTTGGTGACTTTAGGCACCACTTTCCCTTCAGCAGCAAACTGGAAAGCTTCTGCCAGATCGTTACGCGTTCCGACCAGCGAGCCGACCACCTGAATGCCATCAAGCACCAGTCGCGGAATATTCAGGCTCATCTCTTCAGGCGGCAGCCCGACAGCCACCACCCGACCACCGGCTCTGACCGCGTCCACGGCCGAGTTAAATGCCGCTTTGGCAACGGCAGTGACTACCGCTGCATGTGCGCCACCGGTTTTTTCCTGAATGATTGCGGCCGCATCTTCAGTAGCGGAGTTAACCACCAGATCGGCACCCATCTGTTTCGCCAGTTCAAGCTGACCATCGCTGATATCGATGGCGATCACTTTGGCGTTAAAAACATTCTTCGCGTACTGTAATGCGAGGTTGCCCAATCCGCCGAGGCCGTAGATCGCAATCCACTGACCCGGTTTAACCTCTGATACTTTCACTGCCTTATAGGTGGTGACGCCAGCGCAGGTAACACTGCTGGCGGCGTAAGGGTCAAGACCTTCAGGCACTTTAACCGAATAATCCGCTACCACAATGCACTCTTCAGCCATGCCGCCGTCAACGGTATAACCGGCATTCACCACATCGCGACAGAGTGTTTCATTTCCTGAATTACAGTATTCGCAGTGGCCGCAGCCTTTGAAGAACCACGCCACGCTGGCGCGATCGCCCGGCTTAAGCGAGGTGACATCGGGCGCCACTTCCTCAACGATACCAATACCCTCATGCCCGAGCGTCACGCCCGTTTTATCGCCAAAATCACCGTTTTTGACGTGCAGATCGGTATGGCAAACTCCGCAGCACTCCATCCGCAACCGTGCCTCGCCATTCTTCAGCGGGCGCAGAGTTTTCTCTACAACATCAACCTGGTGCTCACGCGTAGCAATTGCAGCCTTCATAAACATACCTCCCTTTGATTAAGCCTTAAGGATAAGCCAAACGCCAGTGATCACAAGTTTGCTGGCGGGCTGAGAGTGGCGGCGTTGAGGGGTTGTTCAGGTAAAGCTGCTTGTGATTGATTAACGCGCAGAACTTCTGCGCCTATCAGTCATAAACCCGATCAGCAGCTGTTGAATACACGCTGAATTAAGGCGGCACAGGTTCCGGCAGAGTAGAACAGAAGGCAGCAGTATGAGATTAACTACTTGATTTTACTAAATTAATTATTGCGAAACACCAGACAAAAAAAGACCGAATACGATTCCTATATTCGGTCCAGGGAAATGGCTCTCAGGGAGCCGTGCGCTAAAAGTTGGCATTCTTGCAGGCGGTTTCGCCTTGCAAGTTAAGATTAGAACAGCGCAGAGGTTTTGCCAGTTAACGCGAGGCTGAGGGCCGGAAACTGAAACAGTTTGTGATCGCAACGGCAGAAAACAGCAGAATTCGGGTGCAGCGCAGCACTGCACCCGGCGGGTTTATTTACCGCACAGCGCCTGGGTACGCTCAATGATCGGCTGCAGGCTCATCATATGGCCTGGATTGGCTTTATCTTCGCTCTGAATCACGCTGATCGGTTGTGCCTTCACCTGCTTGGTTTTGAACAGCTGATCCGCTTTATCATTCAACGGATACTGCATCAGGGTGCTGGGGTTGATGGCAAACAGTGAACCGTCTTTCTCACAGGTCAGCATCACCTCTTCGCGGTTAAACGGCCACTTGTCTTTGCCGATTTCAAAGCGGCTGACGGTAATGATCTGCGCCGCCAGCGCCTGGCCGCATACGGATAACAACAGGACTGCGGGAATCACTTTCTTCAGCAACATAACTTACCTTTACGCATTTCTTAATAATATTCAGGCTGGCGACAGCGTGGCAAAAACGCTGACCAGCCCAACCACTCCACACGCCAGCAGCAGTTCAAGCTGGGTCATGCGGATAAATTTTTGCTGCGTCCCACTGCCCGCCAGACGGAAGCGTGGCACCAGCCAGTAACGGTTAATCAGCGCCACCAGCACCATCAATGCCACCAGCACTACTTTCCACAGCAATAAAGCTACGTAACGTGAATCGGGCCACGCCAGCGGCCAGCCGAGGATCAGCAGGCTGTTGATCATCCCGGTCAGCAGGGTTAACGCCACGGCCAGATGACCATAACGGGAAAAACGCATCATGGTGCGGATAGCGTCTGTACGGCGATCGATCTGGCGAGCTTCACGCATCAACAGCAGCAGCGGTAATAAACCACCAGCCCAGAACGCCGCGCCAGTCAGATGTAACGCCTGACTGATCTGCTGCAGCGCGCCGGGCCCGCCTTCGCGCATCGCCGCGTGTCCGGTTAAGGCCAGAGCGGCCAGTTGCAGCACCCCCGCCAGCAGCAGTGTCTGCGCTCGTAACCGCCCCTTCAGCCATAGCCCTGCGACAGCAAAGACGCCGAACAGCATCTCCCACTGCCACACCGCGCCAAAGCGGGTGCCGAGTACCGCCAGCCAGACCGCGCTATCGGCCAGATTGGCACTGTCGCCGCTCATTAATACGTTCTGGCAGGCCAGCATCGCCAGTGCACTCAGCAGCGCCAGCCACGCGCTCCACTGCAATAACGGATTTAAGCAGATCGTCAGCCGTGGACGATAGCGCGCCGGTGCCAGCAGCGCGCAATAACATGCGCTGGCGGTCAGCAGCATCAGGGCGGCAAAATGCAACCCGCGCAGCATAACCCAGACGGAGTCCACCACGATTATTTCACGCTGAAGCGGTAGCTTCCTGAGGTTTTATGCCCATCGACCGACAGCACATGCCAGTTAACCTGGTAACTGCCAGCGTTAAGCGGCTGAGGCAGATCGATAATCAGACGACTGGCGTGCTTTGACTCAACGTGCGCTTTGCCGGTTGCTACCGGCTGTTGGGCCGCATCCAGCAACGTGACGCCGCTGAATGCCGCCTCGATATCTTCGCTAAAATTGAGCGTCAGCGCAGCCGTTGAATGGGTCACCTGCGCGTCAGCCGCCGGGTTTGATGACTGAAGATGCGCATGTGCCAGCGCAGACTGACTGAAGGCAAGGCCTGCGGCCGCCACCAGCGCAATCATCATGCGGGAAACCGGTTTTTTCTGCATAAGATCATCCTTTTAACAACCGTTGACGCGACAAACGTGGCGAAAGGATACGCTGCTCTATTTGTGGTGTCGAGGCCAGCGATGCGATCCTTAACCCTTGATTCAGACCGGCGAAAACATTACTTTTGCCCCACATCATCAGGAGAACACTATGAGCCATAACCTTGCCCAGCTATCCCGTGAAGAGAAAGACAAAATCAATGTCGATCTGGCGGCAGCGGGCGTGGCGTTTAAAGAGCGCTATAACATGCCGGTGGTCGCAGAGATGGTCGCACAGGAACAGCCAGAAGCCCTGCGCGACTGGTTTCGCCAGCGTCTGATGCACTATCGCCAGGCCTCACTCAGCCTGTCGCGTCTGCCTTATGAACCGAAGATGAAATAATGATATTACGCGTAATTGATACCGAAACCTGCGGCCTGCAGGGCGGCGTGGTAGAAGTGGCCTCGGTCGACGTGATTAACGGCCAGATAGTCAATCCGATGAGCGACCTGATCCTGCCCGACCGCCCTATCAGCCGTCAGGCGATGGCGGTGCATCGCATTACCGAAGCGATGGTGGCCGACAAGCCGACCATCGAACAGGCGATCTCGCGCTACCACGGCAGTGCTTTCTACGTGGCGCATAACGCCAGCTTTGACCGTCGCATGCTGCCGGAGATGTACGGAGAGTGGATCTGCACCATGCAGCTGGCGCGTCAGCTGTGGCCGGGGATTAAATATGGCAACCAGGCGCTGCGGCACTCGCTGAAGCTGGACGTGACGCCACCTGCGGATTTGCATGCGCACCGCGCGCTGTATGACTGTTATGTCACTGCCGCGCTGTTGATTCGCATCATGGAGACCTCGGGCTGGAGCGCCTCCGAAATGATTGTGCGTTCGCAACCGGCGGCCCAGCGCGACGATATTCTGCCGTTCGGCAAATACCGCGGCCAGGCGATTGCGGTGATCGCCCGTAAAGATCCGGGCTACCTGAAATGGATGCTGGATAACGTGACCGATTTGCGCCCGCCATTGCGGCAGGCGCTGCGTAAATATCTTAGTGAGTCTCAGTAATCTTCGGCCGGGGGTAGCGTGCCCTGCGCCAGTCCGAGAATAAAGGTGTACTCCATCGCCACCCCTTCATAGGCTTTATAGCGGCCGGACTTGCCGCCGTGGCCGGCATCCATGTCGGTACACAGCAGCAGCAGGTTGTTATCGGTTTTCAGCGATCTCAGCTTCGCCACCCATTTGGCCGGTTCCCAGTACTGCACCTGCGAGTCGTGCAGACCGGTGGTCACCAGCAGATGTGGATAGGCTTTGGCTTCAATGTTGTCGTAGGGGCTGTACTGGCGGATGTAGTGATAATATTCCGCCTGTTCAGGATTGCCCCACTCGTCATATTCACCGGTGGTCAGCGGAATCGACTCATCCAGCATGGTCGTCACCACATCGACAAACGGTACCTGTGCCACCACGCCATGGAACCGCTGCGGTGCCATGTTGATCACCGCGCCCATCAGCAGACCACCGGCGCTGCCGCCCATTGCGTAGAGTCGTTCAGGATGACCGAATCCACGCGCCACCAGCGCGTTAGTCACGTCGATAAAATCGGTAAAGCTGTTCATCTTATTCAGCAGGCGACCCGCGTCGTACCATTGCTGGCCTAACTCGCCGCCGCCGCGTACCTGGACCAGCGCATAGACAAAGCCGCGATCCAGCAGGCTGAGGCGGCTGACGCTGAAATCGGCGTCCATGCTGCTGCCGTAGGCCCCGTAGCCATATACCAGCATCGGGTTCTGACCAGGCTGATAATATTTGCGGTTATAGACCAGCGAGACCGGCACTTCCGTACCATCAGTGACTTTAATCCAGTGATGCTCACTTTTATAATCGTCCGCATTGAAGCCTTTGACCGCGCTCTGCTTGAGGATGCGGCGCTCGCCGGTATCCATATCCAGCTCAAACAACGTGGTCGGAGTGGTCATTGAGGAGTAGCCGTAGCGCAGTTTACTGGTGCGTGGCGACGGGTTGTAGGCCAGCCAGGTGACATAGGTCGGATCGTCAAAGGCGATGCCGCTGTTTTCGCCGCTGGCCCAGTTGATCTGCCGCAGGCTGGTCAGCCCGCGCTGCCGCTCCTCCACCACCAGCCAGTCGCGGAACAGCTGGAAATCTTCCATTACCACATGATCGCGCGCCGGGATCAGCGTCTCCCAGCGGGATTCCGCCAGATAACGGGTGCGATAGAGCCCGAAGTTCTTGCCGTCACGGTTCGACCGGATAAAGAACTGATGATCGTAGTGATCGAGGCTGTATTCATGATCGCGGCGACGCGGCAGGAACACATGCGGCTGCGCGTCCGGGAAGTTAGCGTCAATCAGCTGGATTTCGCTGGTGGTGGTACTGAACAGCGCAATCAGGATGAACTGCTTAGAGGTGGTTTTATGCACGCTGAGGTGAAAGGTATCATCCCGCTCTTCATACACCAGCTGGTCGTCGGACTGCGGCGTACCCAGCTCATGCCGCCATACCTGATAAGAGAGCAGCGTCTGCGGATGTTTCTGGACATAGTAGACGGTGCGGGAGTCGTTGCCCCAGGCGAAGCTGGATGAGGCGTTACTCAACACTTCGGGATACCAGCTACCGCTCTGCAGATTGCGGAAGCGGATGCCATATTGTCGCCGTGACAGGAAATCTTCGGCCAGCGCCATTACCTGATTATCCGGGCTGATGTGCAGTGCGCCCATGGTATAGAACTCACTGTGGGAGGCACGCTGATTGGCATCAAGCAGCAGCGTCCACTCATCAGTCACCTCGCTGGCAGCGGGCTGGCGATAATAAGCCGGATATTCATTGCCGCTCTGATAGCGACTCTGATAACGATACCCGTTCTTCACATAGGGCACCGAATGGTCTTCCGGCGGCAGACGGTCAATGATCTCCTTCAGCACCCGTTCCTGCAGCGGTTGCTGAGTCGACATGATTTTGCGGCCATAGTTATTTTCAGCCCGCAGGTAGTCAAGTACTTCGTTATCTTCACGTTTGTCGTCGCGTAGCCAGTAGTAGTTATCGACGCGCGTTTCACCATGCAGCGTCATCTCATGCGGTATTTTTTTTGCGATGGGTGCTTTCATGACATCCGTCTCCGTGAAAGTAATGATCTGTAAGCGTGGCACCAAAGGCGCAGGAAGCCAAGCATCAGCTGGTACGGAAACAACAAGCTGGCCACCGGAAGTGGCCAGTGAGGATTAACTGGCGGGCAAGCGGGCCTTCTCCGCCACGATATCCTGCTGGATGCCGTCACGGACATCCTGCGGGATTTTAAGCGCGTCGCCGAGCGCCGACAGGTAGCTGCGTTCCATAAAATGGTCGACGTCAATCGCGGCGCAGCTCAGGAAGTAGAGTTCCAGCGCCTCTTCTTCATTCTTGACGCCAGCCGCCAGCCACTGCGGATCGAGCGGGCGGCTCATCGCTTTCTGAATCAGCTGTTCGGCATCTTTGCCATAGCCGGACTGCTGAATATTCTGCTCAATCGCCGCACGTTCCTGATCGTCGATATGACCGTCGCTCTTTGCAGCAAACACCAGCGCAGTCACCAGACGCTCCGCCCGCAAGTCGACCGGCGTCTGCGCCACGCCAAAGTCAGGCTCATCCTGGTGGGTTTCACGCACCCGCTGTTTGTATTTATTCCACAGCAGCGCGCCGGCGGCGGCACCACCGCCAATAATCAGCGCTTTGCCACCATACCGGGTTAACAGTTTGCGCGACGACTTACTGGAAATCAGCATACCCGCCAGCCCACCTAAGGCACCCGGCGCCAGCATATCGCTTAAGCCGCCCCCGGACTGACTATTACCGCCCTTCTTTGCCAGTACCGACTGAATCTGTTGTAACCAGTTATTCATCTTCCACTCCTGTTTTAGATGGTAGTCAGCCATCCTGACGAAAAAGATGTCAGGAAACGTCAGAGCGGGAAAAGTACGGCAAAACAGCCGCCAGCGGGCAGGAAAGATGAGAACGCAAACGTTTTCGTTTATACTGCGCGCGCATTTTGACTGCTTAGGTGAATTTATGACGACTCTCGGAACAGCGCTGCGCCCTGCGGCCACGCGCGTGATGTTATTAGGTTCAGGTGAACTGGGTAAAGAAGTGGCGCTGGAGTGTCAGCGTCTGGGTGTGGAAGTGATTGCTGTCGATCGCTATGCCGATGCCCCGGCGATGCACGTGGCGCATCGCAGCCATGTGATCAACATGCTGGATGGCGACGCGCTGGCCGCGCTGATCGCCCAGGAGAAGCCTGACTTCGTGGTGCCGGAAATCGAAGCCATCGCCACCGATAAACTGGTTGAGCTGGAACAGCAAGGCCAGCGTGTGGTGCCAACCGCACGCGCCGCGCAGCTGACCATGAACCGTGAAGGCATTCGCCGTCTGGCAGCCGAAGAGCTGTCGCTGCCGACCTCCCGTTACCGCTTCGCCGACAGTAAAGCGCGTTTCGATCAGGCTGCCGCAGAGATCGGTTTTCCCTGCATCGTAAAACCGGTGATGAGTTCATCCGGCAAAGGCCAGAGCTTTATCCGCGATGCCAGTCAGCTGGACCGTGCATGGGAATATGCGCAGCAAGGCGGTCGTGCCGGTGCCGGTCGGGTCATCGTCGAAGGGGTGGTGGCGTTTGATTTTGAAATTACCCTGCTGACCATCAGTGCAGTCGATGGCATTCATTTCTGCGCGCCGATTGGTCATCGTCAGGAAGACGGCGATTACCGTGAATCCTGGCAGCCGCAGCAGATGAGCGATCTGGCACTGCAGCGGGCGCAGGCCATTGCGGCTCAGGTGGTGAAGGCGCTGGGCGGCTACGGTCTGTTTGGCGTTGAGCTGTTCATCTGCGGCGATGAGGTGGTGTTCAGCGAAGTGTCGCCGCGTCCGCATGATACCGGTATGGTCACCCTGATTTCGCAGGATCTGTCGGAGTTTGCGCTGCACGTGCGCGCTTTCCTTGGCTTACCGATTGGCGGCATCCGCCAGTATGGCCCTGCTGCATCGGCAGTGATCCTGCCGCAGCTTACCAGCCAGAATGTGCAATTCGTGAATGTCGATGCGGCGCTGGGGGCTGGTCTGCAACTGCGCCTGTTCGGCAAACCGGAGATCAGCGGTCAGCGTCGGTTAGGCGTGGCGCTGGCCAGCGGTGAGACCACCGATCAGGCGATTGCGCGCGCCGTTGCCAGCGCAGCTGCGGTGACGGTCGAGGGATAAAATCACGGCGGTGAGCCCGTGCTCACCGCCTGCTATTACTTCGCCCCTTCCACCGCCTCACGCGCCAGTCGGGTAATCCGATCCCAGTCGCCGGTTTCCAGCGCATCGTTTGGCACCAGCCAAGACCCGCCAATACACAGCACGCTTTTCAGCGCCAGATAGTCACGGTAGTTGGCCGGAGAAATGCCACCGGTCGGACAGAAACGTACCTGCGGGAAAGGTCCGCCAATCGCCTGCAGCGCTTTCACGCCACCGTTGGCTTCCGCCGGGAAGAATTTGAATTCACGCAGGCCGTAATCCATGCCGGTCATCAGTTCAGAAACGGTGCTGATGCCAGGAATTAACGGAACCGGCCCTTCCACGGCGGCTTTCAGTAATGATTCGGTGACGCCGGGGCTGATGATAAACTGCGCGCCCGCATCGGTCACTTCCTGCAACTGCTGTGGATTGATCACCGTACCGGCACCCACAATCGCCTCCGGCACCTCTTTGATCATCGCACGCAGTGCATCCATCGCCACCGGGGTTCGCAGCGTCACTTCCAGCACCCTGACGCCGCCCGCGACCAGCGCTTTGGCCATCGGCACCGCGTGTTCCAGCTTGTTTACTACGATCACCGGCACGACCGGTCCGGTGGTCAGAATCTGTTCGGCACTCGTTTTCCAGTTTTTCATCACTTCCCCTTGCTTGATAACACCGGGATTAGCGGCCCGGTCATGGAGCATCGGCTCCTGCCCTGTAATTGCGCCACTACCATACATGATCCGGTTCCTGAGCGTCTATCGCCTCAAACGATTTTTGAAACGCCAGTTCACTTTTCCAGAATTGCGCCGGACAAAAAAAAGGCCCGCACGGTGCGGGCCTTAAACGTTCAGTTATTCAAACTCGTTCCACGAACGACCATCGCGGGTGATCATCGCCACCGAGGCAACCGGGCCCCAGGTGCCGGCCTGATACGGTTTGGAGGAATCGCCATCCGCCGCCCACGCTTCAATGATCGAATCGACATAGGTCCAGGCCGCTTCGACTTCATCACGACGGACAAACAGCGCCTGAATACCGCGCATGCTTTCCAGCAGCAGGCGTTCATACGCATCGGCCAGATGTGACTGGTTGAAGGTTTCGGAGTAGCTCAGATCGAGTTTGGTGGTCTGCAGCTTATGCTTGTGGTCGAGGCCTGGCACTTTGTTCAGGATTTCGATATCCACCCCTTCGTCCGGCTGCAGACGAATGGTCAGCTTGTTCTGTGGCAGTTCTGAGTAGGAATCTTTGAACAGGTTCATCTCAGGGTTTTTGAAGTAGACCACCACTTCTGAACATTTGGTCGGTAAGCGCTTACCGGTACGCAGATAGAACGGCACGCCTGCCCAGCGCCAGTTGTCGATATCCACGCGGATGGCGACGAAAGTTTCAGTGGCGCTCGATTTGTTCGCGCCCTCTTCTTCCAGGTAGCCCGGCACTTTTTTGCCCTGCACGAAGCCGGCGGTGTACTGGCCACGTACGGTTTTCTCACGCACGTTGGTCTGATCGATACGGCGCAGTGAACGCAAAACCTTCACTTTCTCATCACGGATGCTGTCAGCGCTGAGATCAGAAGGTGGTGACATGGCGATCATGGTCAGAATTTGCAGCAGGTGGTTCTGGATCATGTCACGCATCTGGCCCGCTTTGTCGAAGTAACCCCAGCGACCTTCAATGCCCACCTCTTCCGCCACGGTGATCTGTACGTGGTCGATGGTGCGGTTATCCCAGTTATTGACGAAAATCGAGTTGGCAAAGCGCAGCGCCAGCAGATTCAGTACCGTCTCTTTGCCCAGATAGTGGTCAATACGGAACACCTGGCTCTCATCGAAATATTCGCCGACGCTGTCGTTAATTTCCTGTGAGGTTTCCAGAGAGGTGCCGAGCGGCTTCTCCATTACCACGCGCGCCGGTTTGGCATTCAGCTTCGCAGTACCCAAACCCTGACAGATGGCACCGAAGGTGCTGGGTGGCATAGCAAAATAATTGATGGTGGTGCGTTTTTTCTGATCCAGCATCTTGCCCAGTTTCGGGAAGTGCGTGGTGTCGTTGACATCGAGGTTGCAGAAGTCGAGACGGCCGCTGAGCTTATCCCACAGCGCTTCGTCAATCTTCTCCTTCATGAAGGTTTCCAGCGCTTCACGTACCACTTTGGTGTATTCCGCTTTGTCCCACTCGGCACGGCCTACGCCAATGATGCGGGTCTCTTCGTGGATCTGACCCGCTTTTTCTAACTGATACAGTGAAGGCAACAGTTTACGGCGTGCAAGATCGCCTTTGGCACCGAAAATCACCAGATCGCATGCCTGGGCTGTTTGTGTAACCGCCATTTTCCTCTCCTCGTTGCAGGATAATCCGATGGTGATGCATCCTCTGCCACCGGGTCCAGGTTGTTATTTTCTTTCAGCACAATGTACTTTTTTCCCCGCGCCAGGTAAACCGACTCGCCGGGTCAACCGCATTAACTCTGTACCGGATAGCCTCAGCGCGTGTGATGACACGTGCGTATTTCAGCTTTTTTTCTGTGTCTGATGTTGTCAGCGAAAATCCGGCCGCCGTCAAAGTATGCCAAAAAAAGCCGCACCCGACTTATCCGGCCTTGCGCCCAACCGGCGCTAACGCGATATAGTCTCTGTTAATGGCTGCCGACGACAGCAATAATTGAAATTGATAAAAGTGATAATGGTCATCCACTTATGAATATGCTGGAAAAGATTGAGGCGCAGCAGGCTGCGCTGAGTAAAGCGGAACAGAAAGTCGCCGCGCAGATTCTGGCTGCGCCACAGGCCGCTATGCATTCCAGCATCGCCACCCTCGCGCGCGCGGCGGGCGTGAGCGAACCCACGGTCAACCGCTTCTGTCACCGGCTGGGGGCTCGCGGCTTTCCCGACTTCAAACTGCAACTGGCGCAGAGTCTGGTAAAAGGCAGCAACTGGGTCAGCCGTGGCGTAGAGCAGCACGACAACGTTGAGAATTACAGCCACAAAATCTTCGATTCGGCGCTGGCTGGTTTGCAGCAGGTACGCGACCAGCTGGATACCGAACGCCTGCAGCAGGCGGTGACGCTGCTGACCGGTGCCAGTAAACTGGCGTTTTTTGGCCTTGGAGCCTCGGCGGTGGTGGCGCATGACGCCTTCACCAAATTTCTGCGCTTTGATTTACCGGTCATCTGGTCGGACGATATTGTGATCCAGCGCATGAGTTGTATAAATAGTCGAGCCGGTGACGTTTTTGTTCTCATTTCACATACTGGCCGCACAAAAAATATGGTAGAACTGGCTCGCCTGGCCCGTGTAAACGGTTCCACCGTTATTGCCATCACCTCTCCCGATTCGCCCCTTGCCGAAGAAGCCGCGCTGGCTTTAGTGCTTGATGTGCCGGAAGACACTGATGTCTATCTACCGATGGTGTCGCGCCTGGCGCAGTTGACCGTGATCGATGTGTTGGCGACCGGTTTTACCCTGGAACGCGGGACGCCTTTCCGGGAAAACCTCAAACGCGTTAAACAGGCGTTGAAAGCGTCGCGTTACGAAAAGCACGCCATTCGGGAACAAGATACACAACAAAATAATTAACATCACATTTACAATGTGAGTCGTATCACAGCCCATCGATCATATAGAATAGCTAACCATGCCGTGTCCGCCGACCAGGACCGGCTTATTTGTTAACGGAGTCCTTCATGTCAAGACGTCTCAGAAGAACCAAGATCGTAACAACCCTCGGCCCGGCTACCGATCGTGATAATAACCTCGAAAAAATCATCGCGGCCGGCGCAAACGTTGTGCGACTCAACTTCTCCCACGGCACGCCAGAAGATCACCAGATTCGTGCAGATAAAGTCCGTGAGATCGCGGCAAAACTGGGCCGCCATGTGGCGATCCTCGGCGACCTGCAGGGTCCAAAAATTCGCGTTTCTACCTTTAAAGAAGGCAAAGTTTTCCTCAATATCGGCGACCGCTTCCTGCTGGATGCCAGCCTCGGTAAAGGCGAAGGCGATAAAGAGCGCGTCGGTATCGACTATAAAGGCCTGCCGGCAGATGTGGTGCCGGGCGACATCCTGCTGCTGGATGATGGTCGCGTGCAGCTGAAAGTGCTGGAAGTTCAGGAGATGAAAGTGTTCACCGAAGTTACCGTCGGTGGCCCGCTGTCGAATAATAAAGGGATTAACAAGCTGGGCGGCGGCCTGTCGGCTGAAGCGCTGACGGAAAAAGACAAAGCGGACATTATCACCGCGGCGAAAATTAAGGTCGACTATCTGGCGGTCTCCTTCCCACGCTGTGGCGAAGACATGAACTATGCCCGCCGTCTGGCCCGTGAAGCGGGTTGCGATGCCAAACTGGTAGCGAAAGTTGAACGTGCCGAAGCAGTTGCCAGTCAGGAAGCGATGGATGACATTATTCTCGCCTCTGATGTGGTGATGGTAGCGCGTGGCGATCTCGGCGTAGAGATTGGCGATCCGGAACTGGTCGGCATTCAGAAAGCGTTAATTCGTCGCGCCCGCCAGCTCAACCGCACCATTATCACCGCCACCCAGATGATGGAATCGATGATTACCAACCCGATGCCGACCCGCGCGGAAGTTATGGACGTGGCGAACGCGGTGCTGGACGGGACCGATGCGGTAATGCTGTCGGCAGAAACCGCCGCCGGTCAGTATCCGGCAGAAACCGTCTCGGCGATGGCCAAAGTTTGCCTCGGCGCGGAGAAGATCCCCAGTGTTAACGTCTCTAAACACCGTCTGGACGTGCAGTTCGACAACGTCGAAGAGGCGATTGCGATGTCGTCGATGTATGCCGCTAACCACCTGCAGGGTGTAACCGCCATCATCACCATGACCGAATCAGGCCGCACCCCGCTGATGACCTCACGTATCACGTCGGGGCTGCCGATTTTTGCCATGTCGCGTCATGAGCGCACCCTCAACCTGACTGCGCTGTATCGCGGTGTGACGCCGGTGTTCTTTGACAGCAACAATGACGGCGTGGCCGCCGCACACGATGCGGTTAACCTGCTGCGCGATAAGGGTTTCCTGGTATCAGGTGACCTGGTTATCGTTACTCAGGGCGACGTAATGGGCGCCACCGGCACCACCAATACCACTCGCGTGCTGCGCGTGGATTAATTGCCCCCCGGGTTGACATTGCCAGTGTAGAATAAAAGACGCGACTGCCTGCCAGTCGCGTTTTTCTTTTCTGACAAGGAGGCCAGATGGCCCGTTTTCACCCCATCAGCCAGCTTACCGGCCGAATTTTGTTGTTTCCTCTGGCGTTAGTCCTGTTCGAATTCGCAACCTATATTGCCCATGACATGATCCAGCCCGGCATGCTGATCGTCACCACGGAATTTGACGTCGGCCCGGAGTGGGTATCGACCTCGCTGACCGCCTACCTGATTGGTGGCGTAGTGCTGCAGTGGTTGCTCGGTCCGCTCTCTGATAAGTTTGGCCGCCGGCCGGTGATGCTTTCCGGCATCCTGTTTTTTGCCGCCGCCTGCATTCTCACCCACTGGGTCAGCTCGATTGAGGAGTTTGTCAGCCTGCGCTTTGTGCAGGGCATCAGCCTGTGCTTTATCGGTGCGGTCGGCTATGCCGCGATTCAGGAGGCGTTTGATGAAGCGCTGGCGGTAAGGATGATGGCGCTGATGGCTAACGTTGCGCTGCTGGCCCCGCTGGCCGGTCCGCTGGCGGGCGCGGCGTGGCTGACCGTTGGCAGCTGGCGCAGTATGTTCTGGCTGTTCGCCGGCTGTAGCCTGCTGGCCTTTGTCGTGCTGTGGCGGGTGATGCCGGAAACTGCCGGCGATCGCAGTCATTCCATCGCCCTGCCGAATCTGGCGCGTAACTACCGGCGACTGATGAAAGATCGGCTGGTGATGTCTGGATCGTTCGCCATCGGGCTGGTGTTTATCCCGATCCTGACCTGGGTAGCGCTGTCGCCGGTGATCCTGATGCATGACGAAGGGCTGTCGCGCATGCAGTACGCGCTGCTGCAGCTGCCGGTATTCCTGGCGATGATTGCCGGTAATCTGACACTGAGTAAGCTGGCGGGACGGGTGCCGATTGAACAGCCGGTGAAGTTTGCTGCCTGGCCGATTCTGATCGGGTTGAGCCTGGCGCTGCTGGCCAGTTTGCTCAACAGTCACGGCTACCTGCTGATTACCGCCGGTCTCAGCCTGTACGCTTTTGGTGCGGGCATGGTGAATGCCGGACTCTACCGCCTGACGCTCTACGCCAGTGATGAAGGCAAAGGCAGCGTGGCGGCGATGCTGGGGATGATCAGCATTCTGACGCTGGCAATCGGCATTGAACTGGCGAAAAGCGGCTATTTCAGTGGTGGTACGTTGTGGTTCTGTCTGATCAACTTTATCAGCGGCGTGCTGTGGTTTGGTCTGGTGATAGTGTTTATGCGGGAACGCAAACGGCGCAGCAGGCTGGAAGCGTTATAACAAGGCCGCAACCACGGGTTTGCCTTACGCAGCCAGCAGAGAAACGCTAAGCGACCGGAGCAGACGCCCGGGAAGCATAGCGGGCGATGAACAACAATGCCGGGAGCGTTTTTGAACAATGCAAAGCGTGGGCCCGCTGCGGGCGCACCTCAGGGACCAGGTACGTCATTGCCCGCGCTGAGCCTGCCATGGCTGGCGGGTTTTGCGTCTTAGCGGGGCGTATACTCCCTGAGCCTGCTCTGTACGATCTGACCGTGTTCCCTGAGCATTCTCGATCTCACCGCTATCCACGCCAGACGTCACAAAAAAGGCCGCTTTCGCGGCCTTGTTGCTATTTGCGTGGGTAGAGCTCTTTACGTGAATAGGGCTCCATATCCCCATCTTTGCGCGTTTTCAGCAGTTTCAGGATCCAGGTGTACTGTTCCGGATGCGGGCGCACGAAAATTTCTACTTCTTCATTCATCCGGCGCGCCAGCTGATGGTCATCCGCGTCAAGCAGATCGTCCATTGGCGGCCGCACATAGATTTCCAGCTTATGCGTGTCGCTGTTATAGACCGGAAACAGCGGCACAACGCGGGCGCGGCACAGCTTCATCAAACGACCCAGCGCCGGCAGCGTCGCTTTATAAGTAGCGAAGAAGTCGACAAACTCGCTGTGCTCGGCACCATGATCCTGATCGGGCAGATAGTAGCCCCAGTAGCCCTGACGAATCGAGCTGATAAACGGTTTGATGCCGTCATTACGGGCGTGTAACCGGCCGCCATAACGGCGACGCGCGGTGTTCCAGGCATAGTCCAGCAGCGGATCGCTTTGGTTGTGAAACATCGCCGCCATCTTCTGTCCTTCCGACGCCAGCAGCATGGCGGGAATATCCACCGCCCAGCCGTGGGGCACCAGGAAAATGACATTCTGCTGCTCCGCCTGCATCTGGTCGATTATTTCACGACCGTGCCACTCTACACGCTGGCGAATTCGCGCCGGATCGCGCAGCACTAATTCGGTCATCATCGCCATCGCCTGCGGTGCCGTGGCAAACATCTCATCAACCAGCGTGGCACGCTGGGATTCACTCAGTTCCGGCAGGCAATAGTAAAGGTTAATCAGGGCGCGTCGACGGGCACCTTTCGCCAGTTTGCCGGCAAAGCGGCCTAACCGACCCAGCAGCGGATCGCGCACTTTCGGCGGTAACATCGCCATACCGGCCAGGCCACCAATCGCCAGCCAGCTTCCCCAGTATTTAGGTTTGAGAAATGAACGTTCAAAAACGGGAATAAATTCAGCGTTATTTTTTTTTCGGGTTTCCATGCACTCGCCTCAAACAATGACCGGCTAATGATAGTGACGACGGGCAAATTTGCAATCATCGTGCGCCAGATATAAAAAAACCGACGGGATTGCCGTCGGTTTCTGCGCGATTTGGCGAAATTCGCTTATTTCAGGCCCAGCTGAGGCAGCCAGGATTTCACCTGCGCCATATACTCGCTGCGTTCTTTGCCGGTCAGTCCTTCCATCCGCGGCAGCTTGGCCGTTAACGGGTTGACCGCCTGATTGTTGATCCAGATTTCAAAGTGCAGATGCGGCCCGGTTGAACGTCCGGTATTACCAGACAGCCCGATGCGGTCGCCACGCTTCACTTTCTGGCCCGGCTTCACCAGCACTTTTTTCATGTGCATGTAGCGCGTCATGTACTGACGTCCGTGACGGATCGCCACGTAGTTACCGGCCGCCCCGCCATTCTTCGCTACCACGATTTCACCGTCGCCCACCGCCAGTACCGGCGTGCCGATCGGCAGCGCAAAGTCGACGCCTTTATGCGGCGCAATGCGTCCGGTTACCGGGTTCAGACGGCGCGGATTGAAGTTAGAGGAGACGCGATACTGCTTCACCGTCGGGAAGCGCATAAAGCCGCGCGCCAGGCCGGAGCCGTTGCGATCGTAGAACTTACCGTCTTCGGCGCGGAAGGCGTAATAGTCTTTGCCGCCGCTGCGCAGGCGCACCCCGAGCAGCTGGCTCTGGGCACTTTTACCGTCGAGCATTTCACGCGACATTAAGACGCTGAACTGGTCGCCGGCCCGCAGCTTACGGAAATCCATCTGCCACTGTAGCGCCTTAATCACGCCGCTGGCTTCCGCACTGGTTAACCCGGCCCGCTGGGCGCTGGCGGCAAAACTGCCGCGCACTTCGCCCTGCAGAACGCTGTTACGCCATTCGCCCTTCTGCATCTCCGCTGCCATTTTAAAGCCACCTTTATCGGTGCGCTCATAGGTGCGGGTTTCGCGACGGGAAATCTCCCAGCTCAGGGTTTTCAGGCTGCCATCATCGGCCAGCGTCCAGCTCAGCTGCTGTCCGACCTGCAGGTTACGTAAATCCCGATCGCTGACCACCAGCGAATTGATGTCACTGATGTCGATGCCATACTGATTCAGCGCACTGCTCAGCGTATCACCAGAAGAGACGGTATATTCGTGGACGCCCGGCGTGTCAGGCACGCCAGTATCATCCTCATCTGCTGGCAGCTCTTCATCCGGTTCCGGTGTGCTCTGATCAATCGGCTCACTGGCTTCCGGCAGCAGGGTGCGGAGTTCATTTTTATCCAGCTCGATAGTTTTGACGATAGGCGTCACATCATCGGTGGGGTGGTAGACGTAAGGCCGCCAGACGGCGACGGCCAGAGTAATAACAGTTAACGATCCCAGCATAACGCGGTGGGGGCGCGGCAAATTATTAAATGCGAGGGCGACAGAGCGGGCTATCTGCTGCACTTTTACCTATTCCTCATGCTCCATTCAGGCAGCTTACATACTGGCTCGACAGCTGTGAGAGGAATTTCACATAGCTATCTTTAGCTAAGCTGATGTCTGTTCCCAGCGGATCGAGCGTGCCTTTACGCACCTGCGTTCCGCGGGCGACAGCATCGATGACTGCTGGCCTGAATTGTGGCTCAGCAAAGACGCATACCGCCTTCTGCTCAACCAACTGTGTTCGTATCTGGTGTAAACGCTGGGCGCCCGGCTGAATCTCAGGATTGACGGTAAAATGCCCGGTGGGCGAGAGACCGTAGTGTTTTTCAAAGTACGTGTAAGCGTCGTGAAAAACGAAATATCCTTGATTTCTGACCGGTGCGAGTTGTGCGTTAACGCGTTTGTCCGTGTCCGCCAAAGTTACCTCAAACTGCTGGAGGTTGGCGTCAAGTTTGGCTTTATCTTGCGGCATAAGTTCCAATAATTTTTCATGGATTGCAACCGCGGTTTTGCGTGCGATCTCCGGTGACATCCACAGGTGCATATTAAACTCGCCGTGATGATGATGATGGGCATCGGCGTCCGGCTGTTCGGATTTTTCCGCTGTGTGTTCATCTTCATCTTCACCACCGCTAATCAATAGCGGTTTCACCCCATTGATATCGACGATTGCCAGATTTTTTTTCGCTGGCAACTCAGCCGCAGACTTCGCCATAAAGGCTTCCATTTCAGGCCCGACCCATACCACTAAGTCCGCGTTTTTTAAGCGTTTTGCATCGGATGGATGCAGGGCGTAATCGTGCTCTGAGGCGCCGTCTGGCAACAGCACATCAACCGGCGTCACCCCATCGGCAATCGCTGCCGCGATAAAACCCACCGGCTTGAGTGAAGCGACCACATTTGCCTGCGCAGAAAAGGTTAAAGAAGCTGTAACGGAGAAAGCAGTTAAGGCGAAAAGTGCGCCCTTTTTAATATGTAACATTATGCGTCATTCCATCGTGACCTGGGTGTGGGATGTGATATTATAACATTCGAAATTCTGTGCAACCTGTAAATACTATGACCTCACTTGTTACACTCGAAAACGTTTCGATCAAATTTGACCAGCGCAACGTGCTGTCTGGCGTCAGTCTGGCGCTGCAGCCGGGGCGCATTCTGACGTTGCTGGGACCAAACGGTGCGGGTAAGTCGACCCTGGTGCGTGTGGTGCTGGGTCTGCTCGCGCCGACCAGCGGCACGCTCAGGCGTGATCCGGCCCTGCGTATTGGCTATGTGCCGCAGAAACTGCACATCGACCCGACGCTGCCGGTCACGGTGGAACGCTTTATGCGCCTGTCGCGTGGCAGTAAAAGCGCAGAGATCCTGCCAGCCCTGAAACGTGTTCAGGCCGGTCACCTGCTCAATGCGCCACTGCAAAAACTCTCCGGTGGTGAAACCCAGCGGGTGTTACTGGCGCGCGCCCTGCTCAACCAGCCCCAGTTACTGGTGCTCGACGAGCCGACTCAGGGGGTTGACGTCAATGGCCAGGTGGCGCTGTACGATCTCATCGACCAGCTGCGTCATGAACTGAACTGTGGCGTGTTGATGGTCTCCCACGATCTGCACCTGGTGATGGCCAAAACCGATGAGGTGCTGTGCCTTAATCACCACATCTGCTGCTCCGGGACCCCGGAAGCGGTATCGCAACATCCCGAATTTATCGCGATGTTCGGTCCGCGCGGCGCACAACAACTGGCCATTTATCGTCATCATCATAATCACCGTCACGACCTGCAGGGACGAATCGTTTTACGCAAAGGACAGGGTTCATCATGATTGAGTTGTTATTACCGGGCTGGATAGGCGGCGTGATGTTAGCGCTGGCTGCGGGCCCGCTGGGGTCGTTTGTCGTCTGGCGCAAAATGTCCTACTTCGGCGATACGCTGGCCCATGCCTCGCTGCTCGGCGTCGCGTTTGGCCTGCTGTTCAACGTTAATCCCTATTACGCCGTGATCCTGGTGACGGTCTGTCTGGCTCTCGGGCTGGTATGGCTGGAACGACGTCCACATCTGGCGATCGATACCCTGCTCGGCATCATGGCGCACAGCGCGCTGTCGCTGGGTCTGGTGGTGGTCAGCCTGATGAAGAACGTGCGCGTCGACCTGATGGCCTATCTGTTTGGTGATTTGCTGGCGGTGACGCCGGACGATCTGTGGATGATGGGCGGCGGCGTGGTGGTGGTGTTACTGGTGATGGCGTGGCAGTGGCGTTCGCTGCTGTCGATGACCATTAGCCCGGAACTGGCGCAGGTGGATGGCGTCAATATTCAGCGAACCCGCCTGATTCTGATGCTGGTGACCGCGCTGACTATCGGGGTGGCAATGAAGTTTGTCGGCGCGTTGATTATTACCTCGCTGCTGATCATCCCGGCCGCCACCGCCCGACGTTTTGTCCGTTCACCCGAGGGGATGGCTGGCGTGGCGGTGATTATCGGCGTGCTGGCCGTCACCGGCGGCCTGACCTTCTCCGCCTTCTACGACACGCCCGCCGGTCCGTCGGTGGTACTGAGCGCCGCGATCCTGTTTATTATCAGCATGGTGCGCAAACCGGTGGTCTGATCAGACCTCGCGGGTAATGCCAAAATGACGATAAGCATGCTGCGTGGCCATCCGGCCGCGCGGTGTGCGCTGAATGAATCCCTGCTGGATCAAAAACGGCTCGATCACATCTTCAATCGTTTCACGCTCTTCGCCAATCGCGGCAGCCAGGTTATCCAGTCCGACCGGCCCGCCCATGAACTTATCGATAATCGCCAGCAGCAGCTTGCGGTCCATATAATCGAACCCTTCGCTGTCGACGTTCAGCATATCGAGTGCGCTGGAGGAAACCTCGCCGCTCAGCTCACCGTTAGCCCGCACTTCGGCAAAATCCCGCACCCGGCGCAGCAGACGGTTGGCGATACGCGGCGTACCGCGTGCGCGACGGGCGATCTCTAACGCGCCCTCGTCGCTCAGCGCCAGCCCCAGACAGGCGGCACTGCGGCCAACAATGTGCTGCAGATCTTTCACCTGATAGAACTCCAGCCGCTGCACAATGCCGAAGCGATCGCGTAACGGCGAAGTGAGTGAACCGGCGCGGGTGGTGGCACCAATCAGGGTAAACGGCGGCAGATCGAGCTTAATTGAACGGGCAGCCGGACCTTCACCAATCATGATATCCAGCTGATAATCTTCCATCGCCGGGTAGAGAACTTCCTCTACCACCGGCGACAGGCGGTGAATTTCATCGATAAACAGGACGTCATGCGGTTCAAGGTTGGTCAGCATCGCCGCCAGGTCACCGGCTTTCTCCAGCACCGGGCCAGAGGTGGTGCGCAGATTAACCCCCATTTCATTGGCGACGATGTTCGCCAGGGTGGTTTTGCCAAGCCCCGGCGGACCAAAAATCAGCAGATGATCGAGTGCATCGCCGCGCAGCTGCGCTGCCTTGATGAAAATCTCCATCTGCTCACGCACCTGCGGCTGGCCGACATACTCGGTCAGCATTTTCGGGCGAATGGCGCGATCGAGACTCTCTTCTTCGTTAACGCTTACAGCAGAGACCAGGCGGTCGGCTTCTATCATGACTTACCTCAAATGGCGGCGCGTAGCGCTTCGCGGATCAGCGTTTCGCAATCCGCATCCGGTCGACCGACTTTACTGATCATACGACTGGCTTCCTGCGGTTTATAACCCAGCGACACCAGCGCTGCAACCGCTTCGGCTTCGGCATCGTTGGTTTCCGGTTCGGCATTCGGCGTGGTAAGCGTAAAGGCGGAATCGCCGCCAAACAGATCGCCGTGCATCCCCTTGAAGCGGTCCTTCATCTCGACCACCAGACGCTCAGCGGTCTTCTTGCCTACGCCCGGCAGTTTCACCAGCGAGGCAATCTCCTCTTTCTCGACCGCAGTAACGAACTGCTGCGCCGACATGCCAGAGAGGATCGCTAACGCCAGTTTCGGGCCGACGCCATTCACCTTAATCAACTCACGAAACAGCGCACGTTCCTGCTTGCTGTTGAAGCCGAACAGCAGCTGCGCATCTTCGCGCACCACGAAGTGGGTAAAAATCACCGCTTCGTGATTCAGTTCAGGCAGTTCATAAAAACAGGTCATTGGCATATGGACTTCATACCCTACGCCGTGTGCCTCAAGCAGCACCAGCGGCGGCTGCTTTTCCAGAATATTGCCCCGTAAACGACCTATCACCTGAATGCTTCCTTAACCAACCAATGTGGCGGATTTTATAACATAAAAAAGGCTGGATGAATATCCAGCCTGTGCGTGTGCCGGCAACCGCGCGGCTAACCTGAACGTAAACGCCCGCGGGTCAGCACCAGCTTGCTGTCGCTCATCCGTGCGGCATTCTGCGACACGTGGCAATGAGTAATGGCGATTGCCAGCGCATCGGCAGCATCGGCCTGCGGGTTGGCGGGCAGCTTCAGCAGGGTGCGCACCATGTGCTGCACCTGGCTTTTTTCGGCGCTGCCAATCCCGACTACCGTCTGTTTAACCTGACGCGCAGCGTACTCAAACACCGGCAGATCGTGATTGACCGCGGCGACAATGGCCGCGCCACGTGCCTGGCCCAGTTTCAGCGCAGAATCCGCATTCTTCGCCATGAACACCTGTTCGATGGCGAAGTAATCGGGCGAAAACTGGGTGATGATCTCGCAGACGCCCGCATAAATTAACTTCAGACGGGCGGGCAACTCAGTGGTATTAGTGCGGATACAGCCGCTGCCCAGATAGGTGAGCTGGCGGCCGGTCTGACGAATGACACCATAACCGGTGATGCGCGAACCGGGATCGATACCCAGAATAATCGACATTAAGCCTCTCCGGTTAAGGGGGGCGGGTCAGCGCCATTACAGCGTTTCCGCCACCTCGTCGGAGATCTCACCGTTGTGATAAACCTCCTGCACATCGTCGCAATCTTCCAGCATGTCGATCAGACGCAGCAGTTTCGGTGCCGTTTCCGCATCCATTTCCGCTTTAGTAGACGGGATCATCGACACTTCAGCGGTATCCGCTTTCAGGCCGACCGCTTCCAGCGCATCACGCACCGCGCCCATCTCTTCCCAGGCGGTGAAAACGTCAATCGCGCCATCGTCGTAGCTGACCACATCTTCAGCTCCGGCTTCCAGCGCAGCTTCCATCACCGCATCTTCATCCTGACCCGGCGCATAGGAGATCACCCCTTTTTTGCTGAACAGGTAGGCAACAGAGCCGTCAGTACCGAGGTTTCCGCCGGTTTTGGTGAAGGCGTGACGCACTTCGCCCACGGTACGGTTGCGGTTGTCGCTCAGGCACTCGATCATGATGGCCGAGCCGCCCGGACCGTAGCCTTCATAGATGATGGTTTCCATGTTGGCGTTGTCATCACCGCCGACGCCGCGCGCGATGGCGCGATCCATGGTTTCACGCGTCATGTTGTTGGAGAGCGCTTTGTCCATTGCGGCACGCAGGCGTGGGTTCGAGCCCGGATCGCCGCCGCCCAGTTTGGCCGCCGTCACCAGTTCACGAATGATCTTGGTGAAAATTTTGCCCCGCTTCGCGTCCTGTGCCGCTTTACGGTGCTTGGTATTTGCCCACTTACTATGTCCTGCCATGTTACTTTTTCTCCGAACTTAGCATGGTGCAGGCTATCCTGCCGCCGGGATTGTCCCGCTGGCCGGCTCGCAACTCACGTACACAGTACGCTGGCTACGTCGCGCTGGCGGTGAACAACCTCACGGCACCGGGTACGCCTGACTGTTCAATACGTTGGTGTAGTCCTGTTAAAACTCACCAGATTCATAAATTTAATCGATTCGCCGCCGGAAAAATGCGCGGCAGCAGCGATTCAGGTAAATTCTTCAATCGCCTGGCGATTACTCCAGGACTTGGTGAGCGCAGCCGCTTCTGCCGATGCCAGCCAGCGAAACGCCAGATGCTCGGTCAGTGCAATTGCCCGCTCTGCTGGCAACCGCAGCCGGAACCAGTGTTCGTGATTATGGGTGACACCGGGTGCGTAGCGATGGCGATAGTGCGGAAAGATTTCAAAGTCGATCTGACGCTGACAATCTTCCACCTCCAGCCGTTCCGCCAGCACGTCAATGCCCAACTCCTCGCCCACTTCACGCCGGGCAGCGGCCAGCGGCGTTTCATCCGCCTCCAGGCTGCCGGTTACCGACTGCCAGAAGGCCGGATCGTCCTGCCGCTGCAGCATTAACACCCGGCCAGTGTCGCGCGCCACAATGACCACCAGCACTGAAACCGGATGTTTATAGCCCATTATTTAGTCTCAGGCTTTTCTTTTTTTACCACCTGAATGCCCAGCTCCAGCAGCGAGGCGGGATTCGCTTCGCTTGGGGCTTCGGTCATCAGGCAGGCCGCAGCGGTGGTTTTCGGGAACGCAATCACGTCACGAATGTTATCGGTACCGGTCAGCAGCATGGTCAGACGATCCAGACCAAATGCCAGGCCCGCGTGTGGCGGCGTACCGAACTTCAGCGCATCCAGCAGGAAGCCAAACTTCTCGCGCTGCTCATGCTCTTCAATACCCAGAATGCTGAACACCGTCTGCTGCATTTTGCCGTTATGGATACGCACCGAGCCGCCGCCGACTTCATAGCCGTTGATCACCATGTCATAGGCGTTAGCCACTGCACGGGTCGGATCGGCGGCCAGCTCATCGGCGCTCATCTCTTTCGGCGCGGTGAACGGATGGTGCATCGCCGCCAGGCCGCCCTCTTCGTCCTCTTCAAACATCGGGAAGTCGATCACCCACAGCGGAGCCCAGGCTTTCTCATCGGTGATGCTCAGATCGCGGCCCACTTTGAGACGCAGTGCACCCAGCGCATCGGCCACCACTTTGGCGCGATCGGCACCAAAGAAGATGATGTCGCCATCCTGCGCGCCGGTGCGGCTCAGAATGCCTTCGACGATCTCTGCGTTGAGGAACTTCGCGACCGGACTCTGCACCCCCTCCAGTCCATCAGCACGCACGTTGACTTTCATCCACGCCAGACCTTTGGCGCCATAAATCTCAACGAATTTGCCGTATTCATCAATCTGCTTACGGCTCAGCTGCGCGCCAGCTGGCACACGCAGTGCCGCCACGCGGCCTTTGGCATCGTTCGCCGGACCCGCGAAGACCTGGAATTCGACATTTTTCAGCAGGTCGCCAACGTCCACCAGCTCCATCGGGTTACGCAGGTCGGGCTTATCGGAGCCGTACCGGTGCATCGCTTCGGCAAAGGTCATCTGCGGGAACTCACCGAGATCCACACCCTGTACCGCCTGCCACAGATTACGGATTAAACGCTCCATCACCTCACGCACCTGCGGCGCGGTCATGAAGGAGGTTTCAACGTCGATCTGGGTAAATTCCGGCTGACGGTCGGCGCGCAAATCTTCGTCACGGAAGCATTTAACAATCTGGTAGTAGCGATCGAAGCCCGACATCATCAGCAGCTGTTTGAACAGCTGTGGCGACTGGGGCAGCGCATAGAACTTGCCTTTATGAACCCGGCTTGGCACCAGATAGTCGCGCGCGCCTTCCGGCGTGGCTTTGGTCAGCATCGGGGTTTCGATATCGAGGAAGCCTTCATCGTCCATAAAACGGCGCACGAAGCTGGTGATTTTCGCGCGGGTTTTCAGGCGGGTCACCATCTCAGGACGACGCAGGTCCAGATAGCGGTACTTCAGGCGCGCTTCTTCGCTGTTGTTCTGGTTAGCATCCAGCGGCAGCGGCTCAGAACGGTTGATGATGTTCAGCGCATGGGCAAACACTTCGACTTCGCCGGTCGCCATCTCGCTGTTTTTATTCTTATCGTCACGGGCACGCACGGTACCGGTAATCTGGATACAGAATTCGTTACGCAGTTCAGAAGCCAGCTTAAACGCGTCCTGACGATCGGGATCAAAAAATACCTGCACGATGCCTTCACGGTCGCGCATATCGATAAAAATCAGGCTTCCCAGATCGCGACGGCGGTTTACCCAGCCGCAAAGAGTGACTTGCTGACCCACATGAGACAGATTGAGCTGTCCGCAATATTCTGTACGCATAACACTATCCTTTTAACTTCGCCGCTGCAGCTGACAGCATCCGGCCGCGTAACCTGATGCGATGCTGTCGCAAAAATGGCGGTCATTATAATGGAAAAAGGCAAACAGGATAAGTAGAGCCGCGCCAAAGCGGCGATTTCATCCGCAGCGGGCCTGTTTGCACCGGGGCGTGACCTTAGAGGATAATCGCAAATCTTAACTCAGAGCCAGGAGAGAGGGTGTGACACTTCGTATTGGCCTGCCCCAGTGGCAGCATTCGCACTGGAAACGCTGGGGCATTGAGAGCCTCGCGGATTATGCCCGCTATTTTCACTGTGTCGAAGGCAATACCACGCTGTACGCGCTGCCGACAGCCGATACCGTGCTGCGCTGGCGTGAGATGACCCACGACGACTTTCGCTTCTGCTTTAAGTTTCCCAATACCATCAGCCATCAGGCGGCGCTGCAGCACAGCGACGATCTGCTGACCGACTTTCTGCGCCTGATGGAGCCGCTGGCCGATCGTATCGGTCAGTACTGGCTGCAGCTGCCCGCCACCTTTTCGCCAGCGCAGCTTAACGATCTCTGGCGCTTTCTGGACAGCCTGCCCGCGCGTTTTGAATACGGGGTCGAAGTGCGTCACGCGGCGTTCTTTGCCAAAGGTGAAGCCGAGCGGGCGCTGAATCGCGGTCTGCTGGCGCGTGGCATTAACCGGGTGGTGCTGGACAGCCGCCCGGTCCACGCCTCAACCTCGCAAAACCCGGCGGCGCTGGCGGCGCGCGCGCAGAAGCCCCGCGTGCCGCCGCATGCTGTACGCACCGGCTCGCAGCCGATGGTGCGGTTTATCGGCAGCGACAGCGTCGAAGAGAGCGTGCCGCTGTTTCAGATCTGGCGGCCAAAGTTAACCGAATGGCTGCAACAGGGCGACGCGATGCTGTTTCTGCACACCCCGGATATGGGCCAGGTATTTCCACTGGTGCAGGCGTTATGGCCGCAGTTGCAACAGATTGATCCGCGGATTGGCAGCGGTCCCGACTGGCCGCAACAGGATTCACTGTTTTAATCAGTGGACAGGACAGCGCCCTCCGCGCTGGTTAGAATAGCCGCCTTACTGATGCTGATGGAGTCACAATGGTTAGCGCGTTATACGTGGTGTGGGGTGCGTTGCTGGTCATGAAGTTTACGCTGGATGTGGTGCGTTACCGCCGCTTCTATCGGGTGGCGTATGGCGATGGGGGTTATCATGATTTAAAAATGGCGATACGCATTCACGGCAACGCCATTGAAACCATCCCGCTGGCGCTGCTGTTGCTGGTGATGATGGAGATGAACGGTGCCGATATCTGGATGGTGCACCTCACCGCCCTGCTATTTTTTATCAGCCGCCTGCTGCACGCCTGGGGTCTGCGCCACAGCGCCATGCCGGGCCGCAAATATGGCATGCTGCTGACGCTGTTTTCGTTGTGCGGCATGGTGATTTTTAACCTGATCTACCTGCCATGGGAACTGGTGGTGACGCTACACTGAGTGTTGCCGGGTTAAGGGGTGCAGCCCGCCCTACTTTCTGCCAGAATAGCGCCCTTTCCGTCGTCTCTTCGGATTTTCGATATGTCTGACCGCGATCAACTCTTCTCAGCGCCCATTGCAAAACTGGGCGACTGGACTTTTGACGAGCGCGTAGCTGAAGTCTTTCCCGACATGATTCAGCGCTCGGTGCCGGGCTATTCCAACATCATCTCGATGATTGGCATGCTGGCAGAACGTTTTGTGACGCCCGACAGCCAGGTTTATGACCTCGGCTGCTCGCTCGGCGCGGCCACCCTGTCGGTGCGCCGCAATATTCAGGTGCCCGGTTGCCAGATCATTGCGGTGGATAACTCCCCGGCCATGGTTGAGCGCTGCCGTCGTCACATTGATGCCTTTCGCGCTGACACGCCGGTAACGGTGCTGGAAGCGGATATCCGCGATATTGCGATTGAAAACGCCTCGCTGGTGGTGCTCAACTTCACGCTGCAATTTCTTGAGCCACCGGCGCGGTTAGCGCTGCTGGAGAAAATCTGGCACGGGCTGAAGCCTGGCGGTGCGCTGGTACTGTCAGAGAAATTCAGCTTTGAAGATGCCGAAGTCGGTGAACTGCTGTTTAACATGCACCATGACTTCAAGCGCGCCAATGGCTACAGCGAGCTGGAGATCAGCCAGAAGCGCAGCATGCTGGAAAATGTGATGCTGACCGATAGCGTAGAAGCGCACAAAGCCCGCCTGAAACAGGCCGGTTTCTCGCACGCCGAACTCTGGTTCCAGTGCTTTAACTTTGGTTCTCTGGTGGCATTGAAATGATCGACTTTGGCCGTTTTTATCAGCAAATTGCCGTCGGTCCGCTGGCGAAGTGGCTGGAAGTGTTGCCGGCGCAAATCAGCGAATGGCAACGGGAAAACCTGCATGGACACTTCCGCGACTGGTATAAGTCGCTGGAATATCTGCCGCAGCTCGAACCGCAGCGGCTTGACCTGTTACACAGCGTCAGTGCTGACCGCGATGACATCAGCGATCGCCACCGTCAGGGCATTGAGAAACTGCTGCGCAATCTGATGCCGTGGCGCAAAGGGCCTTACTCACTCTACGGCACCGAAATCAATACTGAATGGCGCTCCGACTGGAAATGGGATCGCGTATTGCCGCATATCTCCTCGCTGGCGGGCCGGACGGTGCTGGATGTGGGCTGCGGCAGCGGTTACCACATGTGGCGGATGATTGGCGCCGGTGCCCATCTGGTGGTTGGTATCGATCCGATGCAGCTGTTTCTCTGCCAGTTTGAGGCAGTACGTAAGCTGCTGAATGACGATCGCCGCGCCCATCTGTTGCCGCTGGGCATTGAGCAGTTACCGGCGCTGCAGGCGTTCGATACGGTTTTTTCAATGGGCGTGCTCTATCATCGCCGTTCCCCGCTCGACCATCTGCTGCAGCTGAAAAATCAGCTGGTGAGCGGCGGCGAACTGGTGCTGGAAACGCTGGTGATCGAAGGTGATGTGAATCAGGTGCTGGTGCCCGGTGAACGCTATGCGCAGATGCGCAACGTGTTCTTTATTCCGTCGGCCGAGGCGCTGAAAAGCTGGCTGGAGAAGAGCGGTTTTGTCGATGTGCGCATCGTTGATTTCGCCCGCACCACCACCGAAGAGCAGCGTCGTACCGACTGGATGACCAGCGAATCGCTGGCCGAGTTCCTCGATCCTGACGACGCCAGCAAAACGGTCGAGGGTTATCCTGCCCCGCTGCGCGCGGTGCTGGTTGCCACCAAACCTTAAAATCCTTCCCTGAAGCTTAGCGGCGGGACAAAGCCAGTTTCGCCGCGAAGCCAATGAACACACAGCCGGTCAGGCGATCCATCACTTTCAGCACCCGTGGCTGGCGCAGATGGCGGGCGAAATAGTGGCTGCCACCAATCAGCACCGCATTCCACACCAGTCCCAGCAGCATGTGCGTCAGCGCCATCAGGCTACACCACAGCGCCACCGATGCCCCGGCCGGAATAAACTGCGGCAGAAAACTGACATAAAAGATCCCCACTTTTGGATTCAGCAGGTTGCCCAGCAAACCGCGGCTGAAGCAGGCAAGATAGCCCTGTTGCAGCACCGGTTGCCCGCTCTGAATCATTGGCTGCTGGCGCGGTTTCAGCAGCAGTTTCAGTCCCAGGTAGAGTAACCACGCCGCGCCCAGCCACTTCAGCAGGTTGTAGGCCATTTCAGACGCCAGCAGCAGCGCGCCTAATCCTAATCCCACCGCGACGCCCCACACCAGACAACCGAGCGTCACGCCCAGCGCCGTTACGCTGGCGCGCTTCGCGCCCTGGGCCACCGCCGAGCGCAACACCAGCGCGGTATCAAAGCCCGGCGTCAGGGTCAGAACAGTAATCGCAAACAGAAAAGAAAACAGCGTGGTGCTCATCAGGATCTCCTGGAAGATGGCGGGCTGGCCGTAGCTTAACAGGGTTCCGGCGACATCTCATTGGTGATTCCCCCGCCCGTTTGCCGACTTTGTGCCAGGCTAACAGCGGTTTATCTTCATATTAAGGAGTTGTGATTATGAGTAAATTTATCTTCTCTTCACCCCGCAAATATGTGCAGGGCGCTGGCGTACTGGATGAGCTGGGGCCTTACATCGCCGAACTGGGTGACAACGCTTTCCTGGTGGCGGATGAAATCGTCTGGAAACTGATTGGCGAGCGCACGCAGCAGGCACTGCAAAAGGCGGGCGTTAATTTTAACTGGCAGCAGTTTAATGGCGAAGCCTCCAGTAATGAGATTACCCGACTGAGCCAGCTGGCGAAAAACCAGGGCTGTAATGTGGTGGTCGGGCTGGGCGGCGGTAAAACGCTGGATACGGTGAAGGCGGTGGCGGATGAGCTGAAGCAGCCGGTGGCGATCGTGCCAACTATTGCCTCAACGGATGCACCCTGCAGCGCGCTGTCGGTGATCTACACCGACAGCGGCGTGTTTGAGAGCTACCGGTTCTACAGTAAAAATCCAGACCTGGTGCTGGTGGATACCGCGGTGTGCGCCAGCGCGCCGGCGCGGCTGTTTGCATCCGGTATCGCCGATGGCCTGGCAACCTGGGTCGAGGCGCAGGCGGTGGCCCGTTCGCACGCCAAATCGATGGTGAACGGTGATCCTACCCTCGCCGGTCTGGCGATTGCCCGCGCCTGTGAAGAGACGCTACTGACCTGGGGCTACAGCGCCTTCGTGGCGGTAAGCGAAAAACGGGTAACGCCAGCGGTCGAGGCAGTGGTTGAGGCAAACACCCTGCTCTCTGGTCTGGGCTTCGAAAATGGCGGCCTGGCGGCGGCTCATGCCATCCACAATGGCTTTACCGCGATTGATGGCGATATCCATCACCTGACGCACGGTGAAAAAGTCGCTTACGGTACGCTGACCCAGATGGTGCTGGAGCGGCGTCCGGACGATGAGATTGCGCGCTACATTCGTTTCTATCGCGCCATCAACATGCCGACCACGCTGAAGGAGTTGCATCTGGAGAATGAGAGCTGGGAAAATCTGGTCAAAATAGGGGCGCTAGCCAACAGCGAGGGGGATACGCTGAAGAACCTGAACCCGAACCTGTCGCCGGAAGATATTGCCCACGCGCTGCTGGCGCTGGATGCGTTCAGTAAGACGGTGGAATAACGCCTCGCGGGCGATGGATAGTGCGATCGCCCGCTACTCTTCTGCCGCAGGCTGGCCCCAGTACTCATATTTATAGGCGGAGCTGAGATGACGTTCGATGGTGCCGCGGGTAAACACTTCGGTTTCGTGCAGGTAGCTCAGGGTACAATTCCCGACCTGATCCCACGACTGACACTCATCGACGGTGCGGATGGTACTCAGCGGCGTGGTCGCGGTGCCGTTCAGGCGCAGCTCCCGCCACTGGTTATCGTAGGTGTAGCTATCGGTGCTGCGGGTTGAGGTGGTGCGGGTCACCAGCCCCTGCGGATTCCAGCGGTAGTGATACTCTCCGTTGGTCAGCTGATCGCTGCCACGCGCCACGCTTTTTTGCAGCCGGAACTGCGGATCGTAACGATAGGTGGTGTCCGTAAAGCCACTGGTGCCCATGCTGGTAAATTTATCCGAGGCGCTGGTGATGTTGCCGTTTTTCCCCTTCTGCCAGTTGATCGTCCCCTGCCGGTTATCGACCACCACCTCTTTTCCCTCTTTCAGCACCTTCACCAGATAGGCATACTCCGCCACCCAGCCACCCTGCACCCGGGCGATGTGCTGCTCCATACTGAGGATCACGTTGCGTTCATTCTTGTCGTAAGTGACATCGGCCACCAGCAGATCGCCGCAGGCATCGAACTGACCCAGCACGCGCTTTTGCGAATTCACATCTTTGCCAAATTCTCCGGCAATCACCTGCTTAACGGCACCCTTTGCGCTGCCGCCCAGCAGGATCCAGTTATTACTGCTGGCAATAGCACCACTGTGCGGGCCGCACTGACTGGCCGCAACCAGCGGAGTGCTCAGACCAGCCAGTAACAGGCTTACAGCAACAATCGGTTCGCATTTCATAAGGTAAGTTCCAGACAACGTTGGGTTAAGTGTAAACGCTGCGGCGGCGAATGGCGGCCTAAGGCAAAAATTTCAGTTGGCCGCCCGCGCCGGTTATTTCGCTGTGAAGCAGTCTCTGCTGTGGGTGCAGAGCGCTGAAGACACCGGGCTTTTTGAGGCTTAATCCAGACGGCACAAGGGCTGCAGGCCGGTTGACCGTGCGGCAGAATAGATTTCACACGATATACTTTTTCACTCTGCTATTCGTCGATAGGGGTACGGTGAGTCATGAAGCAGGATGAAATCGTGTTGTCCGATATTGCACGTCTGGTTTTTGGTCAGAATCCTCCCACGTTTCTGCTGGAGGTGATTGGGCGCGCAGTGATCTGCTTTGTCCTGATTATTATCGCATTGCGTCTGCTGGGTCGTCGCGTCGCCTCGCAATATACGCTGTTCGAACTGTCAGCGGTGGTCACCCTGGCGGGGACCATGGGCGTCCCGTTGCTGGATGACAAGCGCGGGCTGTTGCCGCCATTGGTGATCATTGCCAGCCTGCTGGCGTTGCAGCATCTTGCCGGCCATCTCAGCATGCGCTCCCGCCGGTTCGATCGTCTGCTGGCGGGTAGCGAACGGGTGGTGCTGGATGAAGGTCGACTGAAGCTGGAGACGCTGCGCGCCACCGTGCTGTCGCGCGAAAAACTGTTCTCACTGCTGCGCGGTCGTGGCGTTCAGCATCTGGGGCAACTCAGCCGGGTATACATTGAGCCTTCCGGTGCATTAACCCTGGTGTGGAGCGATACCCCGCGTCCCGGTCTGGCGATTGCGCCCCGCGGCGATGACGCCCTGATTGCGGCGATGGCAACCGATGAGCATCAGGTCTGCTTTTCCTGCGGTAACCTGGCGGACCGCAATACGCCCGCCGATAGCGCCTGCCACTGTTGCCACGCGCACCACTGGCTCCCCGCCTCAACCTCGCTGGAGGACTAACAATGCGTGACCTTATGCACCGCTGGCTAATCGGTGAAGCGCCCTGGACCTTTGCCGGTGAGGTGCTGCTGCGTTTTTTGTTCATCTATCTGGTTTTACTGCTGGTGCTGCGGCTGATGGGCCGTCGCTTTGCCGGTCAGTTAAGCATTATCGATCTGGCGATAATGATCATGTTGGGTGCCGCGATTGGTGCGCCCTTGCAGACGCCTGAAAAGGGCATTCTGACCACCATCGTGTTGCTGATTACGCTGCTTGGCTGTTTTCGCCTGCTCTCCTGGAGCACCTTTTTCTCGCATCGGCTCGAAGTGCTGACCCAGGGCGATGCCACGTTGCTGGTGATGGATGGACGACTGGCGCTGGAGCATCTGCACCACGCTGAATTTTCGCGCGATCGGGCATTCTCGGAACTGCGTTCAATGGGCGTTCAGCATTTGGGTGAGGTCCGGCGCGCCTGGCTGGAACCGTCTGGCCGGGTCAGCCTGTTGCTCTATCAACAGCCGCGTAGCGGACTGTGGCTGCTGCCTGAACAGAATGAGACCTTCAACCAGCATATAGCGGTGGATGGCTGTTTCGCCTGTGGTCACTGCGGTTACGTGGTGCAGAGTGAGCAGCAGCCTGACCAGCAGTGTGACTACTGCGGCCAGCGGGCGTGGCGTCAGGCCGTGAAGCGGCTCGGGGTGGAGAAAATCTACCACCCGCATCAGAAGGAGCATCCGCGCGAAGCCGGTGAATAGAAGCCGGTGAATAAAGGAAAAAAGAGGAACTGCAGGCAAAAAGAACCCCAGCAAGCATACTGCGAATCGTATTTTCAATAATAATATTGAATGCTTATATAACAACAAGTTAAAATATGATGGTGCATTTTTTACTTGCAGATTACTGTGCATTATTACAGTATTATTTATCCTTTTTGTATGTTCAGGTCCCCCTGTAGGCCCCCCTGACAATCCATAGCGAGTAACCAAGAAATGGCTTTCTATAGCATAGAGAAACGGAAGACCTCCACAGGAGAGATCAGATACCGCTGCACAGTTGGTGTTAAAAATAAGCGCAGGTAAAAAAAGAAGACGTTCGCCAGGCAGTCGGACGCCAAAAACTGGGGCGTCAACCTGCCTTTTGGCCTTTCAGTGTATCCGGTAGGCCAGTAAGACATTTTATATGCCGTTACTCACAACCAACGCTGCGTAGCGCTATTTTGAAAATTTGCTGGCAACCGGCTTTGCTGCATCTGGTTTAGCGTCCTTCTTTTAGCAAATTTTTAGGGACTGATTCGGATTCATTTTTACCGCCAGGTATTAACTTTTTTCCGAGCGTCGTCATGGTCGTCAACTTAATTTTCCCTTGTTGAAACTAATAAAAGCGATGGTGCCAGGTGATTAGCAGGTTGCGCCCCCTTGAAGGGTACGGTGTGGGCCGAGCACCCACCCTTTATCGCCGCATCTTTTTTCTAAATACCGGAAATAAGCGACAGCGCGAATTTTCGTTTCTGGGCTGTAAACATGTTTACTTTCTGCAAAAGGAAATATTTTCTGTGCGTTAGAGTGCGCGAGATTTTGCGTTCAAACGACAAAATCTTTTGCTCCTTCCACTACAAAACAAACCTTCCGCCACCAACCATTAACAGATCGATATGGTTCGCCATTGAGTTATCATTAGCTAAATTGTTAACATTAGCTTTTCAACGTAGGTAGTTTTAATGAATAGGCTTAATTATGTTCAAATGGATTTCCAATAAACTCTTCAAGCAACCCTCAGCAGTAAGCAAAAATCGCCGCTTTACTGAAGGAGAGGTGAAGGTTATTAAGATCGCTCATGAAGTCGTACTATCCCAGCTTTTGCTCTGTACATCTGTTACCGAACGCGGCTTAATTGCAAATCGCGAAGTAGTTACTCCGTGGGTCGTTGGCTACATGGTTGGAACACTCGATTATGCGAGTCGTCAGATTCTGAATGAACCACATACAGATTTTGATATCGTTGCTCTGTTCATTGAGTCTCATTTTTCACCAAAGCAAGAGAAAACAGCCTTCGCAATATTTATCGCGGCTCAGGATGCCATGAAAACAGGTAGTGATCCGTTTATGTCCGGTGCTCATTATATTGAAGGTGCGAAAGCGGGTTATCAGCAATTTGATGATGAAGTTAAATCATCTACATATATGCCACTGGTTGAAGCTCTGATGAATTCTGGCTATCCGAAAAATAGAGCCGCTTAACGCTTTATATCGGCTGCTGTATTTTTATGATGGCAGCCATCAGCACTACGGCTTAAAATTTGCCAGTTGGCATCGGTGTCTTAATCTTCCTTAGCCGCCAGGATTCCGCTAGTGGCGTGGTGTCGAATAACTACGACACAGTCTGAAATCGCCACCGCTTTAGCTGAACGGTCATCAATAGAAACCACCAGCGCACCGGCCGGAAGAAATTTTAAATGATGATTACGTGAGCAATATTGTGTAGTAGAACGCCCTGCCACGCTTGATTATCAGGCACAAGAACTCTTCAGGGATGTTCTTTCACCTGCCACCCACTTTGTTATGAACCTCAATGCGGATACACAATACCTGAAACCAGGCCAGATTTTTCATGTTTGTTATTCTCGGCTTGCTATTACCTTAATATTAAAAGGCCCAGCATAGGGCCTTTCTCAGTTCCGGTTATCCATTTCTAAGCGTACATCCAGCATTGCCATGCAGCCATCAATGAACTCTTCGGCCATCTGAAAGTTTATCTGGATCATCTCCTGCGATAGCTTCAGCTTTCTGCCCGGCGTCCACTTTCCGATGTCTTTGAGTTAGTCTAACTGCAAAGCGTGTTCGTCAGGATGCTTTTGCATCAGTCTGTTTATATGAAGGTATCAATGATAAGCGCATCGTTCTCTGTTCAGATTCAGATTCAGATTCAGATTCAGATTCAGATTCAGATTCAGATTCAGATGATGCCACTGGCTCTTTCGGGGAGTAACCCTTTGTTTTAGATAAAAAGAACCCCAGCAAGCATACTGGGGTTTGGTACTTGCAAACATCACGTCAATGATCGGCGTGCTGCGCGGCAAAATCGGAAGTGATTCAGGCCACCCGGACGGTGCTCATCTGCATCACGCTTTTCATCGCCTCCACCACATCGCCATCAACGCAATAGCGGCTGAACTCATCGGTTTCGGCTTCAGAACACATGGAAACACCCGCTTTGCGGTAGCGCATCGGCGAAGCGATCAATCGGCTTGCCGAGCTATGGACTTCACGTATTCCCATGTCGAGGAACTTTTGCAGGTTACTCAGACGAACACCGGCACCTGCCATAATGATAGGACCCGTGCTCACTTCATTAAGTTCCTTCAGCAGTGCAATTCCATTCTCCGCGCTCTGCTGCTGCCCTGAAGTCAGAATGCGGGCTACGCCAAGATCGGTCAACTCCTCCAGCGTGCGTTTCGGACTATGGCAGAGGTCGAAGGCTCGGTGGAAGGTCACCGCCAGGCCATCGCACAGCGCCATGATTTGCCGCATCTGCCCACGATGGACGTGCGCATCTTCGTCGAGCATGCCGATTACCAGGCCCGGAAAGCCGAGTTCGCGAATCAGGGCTACGTCAGATTTCATCGCCTCGAATTCACGTGCGGTATAGCAAAAGTCGCCGCCGCGCGGCCGGACGATGGGATGAACCGGAATTGAAACTTCACGCCGGGCAGCATTCAGCATGCCGGCGGACGGGGTTAAGCCCCCTTCACGTGGCGCGGCACAGAGTTCAACCCGATCGGCGCCGGCCTGCTGCGCGGTCACTGCGCAATCCACGCCATAGCAGCAAATTTCCAGTGTGGTCATTCTCTTCTCCTTTACATGACTCTGGTTCAAGGCAGATTCATCAGTTAGTCTGGCTGCTGGAATGAGTTTACCGGGAAAGTTAACTATGGCATTCAATTTCGACCAACGGATAGACCGTCGTCACAGCGATAGCCTTAAATGGAACAAATATGCGGACCAGGACATTCTGCCGTTGTGGGTGGCAGATACCGATTTTCGATCGCCTGATTGTGTCATCGAAGCGATAAAAGCCCGTGCCGAACATGGCATTTTTGGTTATGGCGATAAGCCCACTGGTTTTATCGACAGCGCCGTGGAGTGGCTGGCCTCGCGCTATAACTGGCACGTTAATCCCGAGTGGATTGTGGTACTGCCGGGCGTGGTGTGCGGGTTAAATCTGGCAGTACGGGCATTCACCGCGCCGGATCAACTGACCATCGCCCCCACGCCAATCTATCCGCCCTTCCGTAGCGCGGCAAAACTGGCGGAGCGCGGGCAACTGAATCTGCCGCTGAGCCTGCAACAGGGACGCTGGCTGCTGGATCTGGCGGCGGCCGACGGTCAGATGACCGGTAAAGAGCGGCTGCTGATGCTGTGTAACCCACAGAATCCGGGCGGAACGGTCTACCGCCATGACGAACTGCAGGCGCAGCTGGAATTTGCCCGGCAGCATGACCTGATTGTCTGTTCCGATGAAATCCACAGTGATTTGCTGCTGGAGCCCGGCGTACAGCATATTCCGTTTGCCAGCCTGAGCGAAGAGGCCGCCCAGCGCTCTGTTACGCTGATGTCGCCATCCAAGAGCTTTAACATCGCCGGTCTGGGTGCCTCGATGGCGATCATCCCCAACGCTGAACTGCGCGCCCGCTTTAATAAGATGAGACGGGGCATTGTGCCCGATGTCGATATTCTGGCCTTAGCGGCGGCAGAAGCCGCCTGGCGCGACGGCAGCGCCTGGCTCAGCGCGCAGAATGCCTACCTGCGCAGCAACCGTGACTGGCTGGTGTCGCAGGTCAACAAGCTGCCCGGCTTATCCCTGATCGCACCGGAGGCGAGCTACCTCGCCTGGATCGATGCGCGCGGTCTCGGGGTAGCCAGTCCGGCGCTCTACTTTGAAAAACATGGGCTGGGACTGTCAGCAGGACGCGAATTTGGCAATGACCAGTTTGTCCGTCTTAACTTTGGCTGTACCCGCGCCCTGCTGGATGAAGCGGTCGCCCGACTGCAGCGCGCCGTTGCCGCCCGGCCTTAGTCCTGCTCGCTGGCGACAATCTCTTCCAGTCGCCATGGATGAAATTTAATCGTTGTCTGCCCATCCGTCACCGCCAGGGTCGGATTGGGCAGACGCTCATTTTCGCCCTGTGGCGAGCTGGTCTTGAACGAAATCCCCGGCTGCGTCAGCGCCTCATCCGATAATAACGCCATGGCACGCACGCCCAGCGTCTGATGATCGCCGCGCAACACCACCTCGACATGCTCCCATCCCTCATGACGGTAACGCTTCTCGCCCGGCCACGGCAGTTCGACCACATCCAGCGCCCAGCCCGCCACCTGCAACGGTTGATGCAGTTTAAACAGGCAAATTGGCCGGCCATTAATCATCGCCTGAGAAAACTGGGTGCCAATCTGCTGCAGCCCTTGCTGCCAGCGCACTGCGGTCGCGTCCTGATGACAACGCACTGCAATGTGATCGGCTTCAAGATCGTTAAGGCATAAACCCAGTCGCTGGGCAAAATTTTGCAACGATTCTTCAAAACGTTGCAAATCTGTCTTTAAATCGTCCAATTCAGCGGGAAAAGGTCTGGTCACAACGGTAAATCCTCTCGATTTGTTTAATCTTTTTTAACATTAGAACCTGTTGCCTGCTCTGCCCTGAGCGCCACAAAATGATCAGATTCATCTTATTTAGCCCATTATTTCCGGCAAAAGCGTATAAGAACAGCTTTCAATTCGGATTAATCCCCTCTTTAGGTCCATGAGTTAATTGATGAAAGTGACCTAAACATATGATTTTAATCACCTTCTTTAATACAATAAGATAACTCTTATTTGATAGTGAAACAATTGCAGCCACCCCCTGTTTCTTATAAATTTGACCTAACACAACCAAAAGGAATGGCTCTATGTCTATGCTCATCGTTGTCGCTGTCCTGATCGCACTGATGGGATTTGCAATTTCCCGCCATTGGAAGGTGCGTGAAGATAAAAGCGTCAAGAACCCTCGCCGTCACCTGCGACGTCGTTAACGCCACAGGGAAACATCTTCGGCTCTGTTTCCCCGCTTCATCCAACTGCTGACGCCCACTGACATTTCACGTATACTTTTCCCCTCATTTTTTTCCATTTTGTCTGCGCCCTCCACTGCTGTCGCGCCATTGCGCAGTGCTGCCAGGCAAGATGATGACGGCTCGGATCCAGTGATTCGGGCGTTGTTCAGCACATGAAGGTAACCCGGTGAATATTCAGTCTCTTCTTTCCGCAAAAGTCAGTCAGGCAATGGTTTTAGCCGGCGCTCCCGCCGATTGCGAACCGCAGGTTCGTCAGTCCGCCAGGGTCCAGTTTGGTGATTATCAGGCCAACGGTATTATGGCCGTGGCGAAAAAGCTGGGGCAAGCACCGCGACAATTAGCGGAAGCAGTGATCCAGCATCTCGACCTGACCGGCATCGCCAGTAAAGTTGAAATTGCCGGACCGGGCTTCATTAACATTTTCCTCGATCACCAGTGGCTGGCGACCCATGCGCGTGAAGCGCTGAGCCTGCCGCGCCTCGGTGTACAGCAGGTTGAACTGCAGACCATCGTGGTCGATTACTCTGCACCCAACGTGGCCAAAGAGATGCACGTCGGCCACGTGCGCTCCACCATTATTGGCGATGCCGCGGTCCGGACGCTGGAGTTTCTCGGCCATCGGGTGATTCGCGCCAACCACGTCGGCGACTGGGGCACACAGTTTGGTATGCTGATCGCCTTCCTTGAGAAGCAGCAGAACGAGCATCACGCTGAAATGGCGCTGGCCGATCTGGAAGCGTTCTACCGCGAAGCCAAGCGTACCTACGATGAAGACCCGGCGTTTGCCGAGCGCGCACGCAGCTACGTGGTCAAACTGCAGGGCGGCGACGAATATTGCCGTCAGATGTGGAAAAAGCTGGTCGACATCACCATGAGTCAGAACCAGAAAATTTATGACCGCATGAATGTCACCCTGACGCGTAAAGATGTGATGGGTGAAAGCCTCTACAACGATATGCTGCCAGGCATTGTCGCTGACCTGAAGCAAAAAGGGTTAGCGGTAGAAAGTGAAGGCGCTACCGTGGTGTTCCTGGATGAGTTCCAGAACAAAGAAGGCGAACCGATGGGCGTGATCATCCAGAAAAAGGATGGCGGCTATCTCTATACCACCACCGACATCGCCTGTGCCAAATACCGTTATGAAACCCTGAAAGCCGATCGGGTGCTCTACTACATCGATTCACGTCAGCATCAGCATCTGATGCAGGCCTGGACCATCGTGCGCAAAGCCGGTTATGTTCCGGAGTCAGTACCGCTGGAGCACCACGCCTTCGGCATGATGCTGGGCAAAGATGGTCGTCCTTTCAAAACCCGCAGCGGCGGCACCATCAAGCTGGCCGATCTGCTTGATGAAGCCTATCAGCGCGCCTATAACCTGGTTCGTGAAAAGAACCCGGAGATGAGTGAAGAGGAAGTGAAAACGCTGGCGGAAGTCGTCGGCATCAGTGCCGTGAAGTACGCTGACCTGTCAAAAAGCCGCACCACCGATTACATCTTTGACTGGGATAACATGCTGGCATTTGAAGGCAATACCGCGCCTTACATGCAGTACGCTTACACCCGTGTGCTGTCGGTATTCCGTAAAGCGGGCATTGATGCCGCAGCGCTGGACGCAGAGATTGTGATCAGCGAAGAGCGTGAAGCGCAACTGGCAACCCGCCTGTTGCAGTTCGAAGAGGTGATCACCCAGGTTGCGCGTGACGGCACGCCACACGTGATGTGCGCCTATCTGTACGATCTGGCGGGTCTGTTCTCCGGTTTCTACGAGCACTGCCCGATCCTGACCGCCGAATCGGACGCTACCCGCCTGAGCCGACTGCAGCTGGCGGCGCTGACCGCGAAGACGCTGAAACAGGGTCTGGATACGCTGGGTATCGATACCGTCGAACGCATGTAAACCGCCTGCGGCGCTGCGGCAGACGATAACCGTTGCCTCAGCGCCGTGCGCCAGCCTGACAGCGTCCTTTCCCGGCGATTCAGGACGCTGCCGCCGATCGGCAGGATGACGCAATGAGTATGCCCGCGCACCTTATCAACACCCATCTCCCCAGCATTGAGCAACTGCAATGTTTCCTCGCGGTGGTCCATGAACTTAACTTTCGCCGGGCGGCAGAACGCCTGCGGATGACCCAGCCGCCATTAACCCGGCAGATCCAGTGTCTCGAAGCGGTGCTGGAACAGCAGTTATTTCACCGAACCACCCACGATGTCAGCCTGACCGATGCCGGACGTAACCTTATGGTGAAGGCTGACGCTATCCTCAGACAACTCAGCGAACTGAAAACCGAGGCCGCCATGACGCCGGGCCGTTTACGCATTGGCCTGACGCGGACGCTTAATTTCGACTTTATTGAGGCAGTCAGGGCTCAGCTCAGCCAACTGAAGATAGAGGATGAGATCGAAACGCCCGATCTAAGCTCGGCGCAACTGCTGCAGTGCCTGGCAAAAAACCGGCTGGATCTGATTATCACCGGCGAGAAAGGGCCGGATGCAGACCAGTCGGCAAACTATGGGTGGATCTGTCGCGAACCGCTGCGGGTGGCGCTGCCAGCGCTGCACCCGGCCAGCCTGCAATCACAGGTTGCGCTGGACGATCTGGCTGACCTGCCGCTGTTCTGGTTCCCGCGTAGTGCCAATCCGCTGTTTTACGATAAGTGTGAACGCTACTTTTCGCAGTTGCGGGTCACGTTTAAACGGGTCAAAGAGCCTGACGATTCGCTGGTGATGCTGTCACACATCGCCCGGGGCAAAGGCTTCGCGTTGCTGCCCCAGTCAAAATGCACCTTCAATCAGCAAGGCCTCTGTTATCGGGAACTGACCGATTCTGCCGCCCAGCAGTTAAATATCGATCTGTATGCGGTAATCCGCGCGGATGAAACGCGCCAGGCCGTGCGGGACGCCCAGGCCTTATTGTGTCGCCCGCTGCAACCGGAATAAGTCATCGCTGGCTGCCATAAAGCATCACTGCGGCCGATAAACCTGGCCAGAATGATGCCGCTTTCGCTTACTTTTCAAACTATTACGCCACGTAAATCTGCCCTGCTACGCCATCAATCCCACCTGTCCCTAACGCTGTTGCCAGCTGGCTGATACCTTTACTGAATAACCAAAATGCGAATTCATTAACGGAAAGCGCGGTGGAATAATCGGGTCAACTTATCAGGAGGCATGATGAAAACCCGAACTCTCACGCAGGATTTGAACGTCAGTGCAATTGGCTATGGTGCAATGGGACTGAGTGAATTTTATGGCAAGACCGACGACAGCAGCGCGCTGCAACTGCTTAATTCTCTCATCGATCTGGATATCAATTTTATCGACACCGCAGACCTGTATGGCCGCGGCCACAATGAGCAGCTAATCGGCGAGTTTCTTGCCCGGCTGGATACGCGCAGCCGGCAGCAGATAAAGGTCGCCACCAAATGCGGTATTGAGCGTGCTGCCGATCAGGCCTATGCCCGCGTCATCAATAATCAGCCCGATTACCTCATTCAGTGCTGCAACGCTTCGCTGAAAAGGCTGGGCGTCGAGCAGATCGATCTGTTTTACCTTCATCGCGTCAGCGAGTCCACGCCCATCGAGCACAGCATGGACTGTCTCAGCCAGCTGGTTAAGCAAGGGAAGATTCGACATGTCGGTCTGTGTGAAGTGTCAGCAGCCACCCTACAGCGAGCACATGCGGTTCATCCGGTCGCCGTGTTGCAGACAGAATATTCTTTATGGACCCGGGATATTGAAGCGGAGATCCTGCCGATGGTGAAAAAACTCGACATCGGACTGGTGCCCTACTCTCCGCTCGGCCGCGGTTTTCTGACCGGCAAATACCTTAACAACAGCGACTTTGCCGCAGACGACTTCCGTAAAAATAATGACCGCTTCCAGCAGGCCAGCCTCGATCATAACGCGCAGTTGCTGGAGGTTGTGCGGCCGCTAAGCCAGAAGTATCAATGTACGGTGGGTCAGATTGCGCTGGCGTGGCTGCTGGCGCAGTATCAAAGAATTGTGCCAATTCCTGGCACCAAACGGCTGGCTTATCTGACGGAAAATGCGGAGGCCAGTGAAGTGGTACTGGAGGCGGCTGATGTCGCGTTACTGAACCAGATTCATCAGCAGGTGGAGATTAAAGGCGGCAGGTATTCGGCCGAAGGGATGAAAGGCGTCAATGCCTGATACGCCTCATCCCGTCGCTACTGGTAATTCACCATCACTGCGCTGCTGACGACCCGCAAGCCCGGCGGCAGCGCGCCGCTGCCGGCAAAACCAAACACCATATGCAGCGTTTCATCGGCGCTGAGATGTGCCAGGCCACGGGTGGTGCCGCTGGCGCCTTCCAGCGTAGTACAGCGTTGCGCGCCGCACAGCCGCACTTCCAGCCCGGACGGGGCCGGTTTGCTCAGTTGATAACGCCAGTTAACCACGCTGATCACGCCGCTAAGGTTAGCCGGTGCCGTCAGCGGCTGGCTGCGTTGCCAGCTGCCGCGGTTGGCCAGCAGCGGACCACTGGCGCTGGCCTGCCACGCACCACCGGCCGCCTGAGCCAGCAGCGGCAGCATTAATCCCAACGCCATCATCCAGCGCATTATTTGCCTCCGATGGTGGCGGTCATGCGAATCTGACGGTTGTCGCTCAGTTCGAGGTTAGACAGCACCACCAGCTGCGGCAGATTGCGACGCAGGAAGCGGGCCAGCAAGGCACGTAGCGGATGATTGACCAGCAGCACCGGCGGTGCGCCGAGCATTTCCTGACGCTGCAACGCCGCCTGCGCCTGGCTTAACAGCCGATCGGCCAGACCTGGCTCCAGTCCACCACCGCCCTGCAACGCCTGCAGCAGCAAGCGTTCCAGCGTGGCATCCAGTCCGATCACCTGCACTTCATCATTGCCGGGGAACCACTGCTGAGTAATGGCGCGACCCAGCGCCACGCGCACCACGCTGGTCAGCTCCTGCGGATCGCTCTGTACCGGCGCATGCTCGGCCAGAGTTTCGATGATGGTGCGCATATCGCGAATCGACACCCGCTCCACCAGCAGGTTTTGCAGCACCTTGTGCAGCGTGGTCAGGCTGATCACGCCCGGCACCAGATCTTCGGTCAGCTTCGGCATCTCCTGGGTCACGCGATCCAGCAATTGCTGCGCTTCCTGACGGCCAAACAGCTCGCTGGCGTATTGCCCAATCAGGTGATTCAGGTGCGTTGCCACCACGGTACTGGCTTCAACCACGGTAAAGCCCTGGATTTGCGCCTGTTCTTTGAGCGCGCTGTCAATCCAGACGGCCGCCAGCCCGAACGCCGGATCGACGGTTGCTTCACCCGGCAGACTGCCCGCTGCGGTGCCCGGGTTAATCGCCATCCAGCGGCCCGGGTAGGCATCGCCGCTGCCGATTTCGACCCCTTTCATCAGAATACGGTAGCGCGCCGGCGGCAGTTCCATGTTGTCACGGATATGCACCACCGGCGGCAGGAAGCCGACATCCTGCGCCACCTTTTTACGGATACTGCGGATACGGCCCAGCAGCTCACCATTTTGCAGATGATCGACCATCGGAATCAGGCGGTAACCTACTTCCATCCCCAGCGTATCTTCCAGTTGCACATCGGTCCAGGAGGCTTCTGCGCTGGCCGGTGTTTCCGGGGTTTTAGTCAGGCTGCCCGGCGTCGCTTCCATCTTCTTGTTCGGCTGCATTTCCCGACCGCGCAGCCACCAGGCCAGACCGAGTAAGGCAGCGGTAAACAGCAGGAAGACGAAGTTTGGCATGCCGGGTACCAGCCCGAGCAGGCCGATGACGCCGGCACTCAGCATCAGCACGCGCGGATCTTTGAACAGCTGGGTTACCATCTGCTCGCCCACGTCCTGATCGGTCGCCACACGCGTAACGATTACGCCCGCGGCGGTGGAGATCACCAGCGCCGGGATCTGCGCCACCAGACCATCACCGATGGTCAGCAGGGTATAGGTTTCCGCCGCGTGCCCCACGTCCATACCGTGCTGCACCACGCCGACCAGCAGGCCGCCGATGACGTTGATCACCATGATCATGATACCGGCGATGGCATCGCCGCGGACGAACTTACTGGCACCGTCCATTGAGCCGTAGAAGTCCGCTTCCTGGGTCACTTCTGAACGGCGACGTTTGGCTTCATCTTCGCCGATTAAACCGGCGTTAAGGTCGGCGTCGATCGCCATCTGCTTGCCGGGCATCCCGTCAAGCACAAAGCGCGCGCCCACTTCGGCGATACGGCCAGCACCCTTGGTGATAACCATAAAGTTGATGATGACCAGGATGATGAACACCACGATACCGATAGCGAAGTTGCCGCCGACCAGGAAGTGGCCAAAGGCCTCAACCACCTGACCTGCTGCTGCCGCGCCGGTATGCCCTTCCATCAGAATAATACGGGTCGAGGCGACGTTCAGCGCCAGACGCAGCAAGGTAGAGAACAGCAGAATGGTCGGGAATGCCGCAAACTCCAGGGTACGCTGGGTGAACATCGCCACCAGCAGCACCATGATCGACAGCGCAATGTTAAAGGTGAACAGCAGATCGAGGATGAACGGCGGTAACGGCAGCACCATCATCGACAGGATCATCAGGATCAGTACCGGACCCGCCAGCACCTGCCACTGCATATCTTTAAAGTTGCCCGGTAAACGTAGTTTTGCGGCCAGGTTATTAGCCATCGTTTTTGCTCTCTCCTGCAAAGTCCATCTCTGCCGGGACCGGCAGGTTTTTCGGTTTGGCTGGGATCAGGCCGCCTTCGCGCTTCCAGCGGCGCGACTGCCAGACCCAGGCCAGCACTTCCGCCACGGCCGCATAGAGCGCGCCCGGAATGTGCTGTCCAATTTCAGTGTGTCGGTATAGCGCACGCGCCAGCGGCGGTGCTTCCAGAACCGGAATGCGGTGTTCCGCACCCAGTTCACGAATTCTCAGGGCGATTTCGCCCGCGCCCTTGGCAATCACCTTCGGTGCGCTCATCTTCTTCTCGTTGTACTGCAGCGCCACTGAATAGTGCGTCGGGTTAGTGACGATCACGTCGGCTTTGGGCACATCGGCCATCATCCGGCGGCGGGCCGCGGCGCGCATCTGCTGGCGGATACGCCCTTTGACGTGCGGGTCGCCCTCCTGCTGTTTGTGTTCGTCGCGGATTTCCTGACGCGACATGCGCAGCTTTTTGTAATAGCTGTAGAGCTGCCAGAAAACGTCGTAACCGACCATCGGCACCAGCCCCAGCATCACCAGGGTGCAGCAGATGGCAATCATATCCATGCCGTGCACCAGCGCGTTGATCGGAGATTCGCTGATCAACCGCAGCATCTCCGGCCAGTGGATCCAGATGTACCAGCAGGCAACACAGCCCACCAGCACGGTCTTGAGGATGCCTTTGAACAGCTCCGTCCAGGCCTGGGCGGCAAACATTCGCTTGAAACCGGCCAGCGGGCTGAGCTTGGTAAAATCGACTTTGATCGATTTGCCGCTGATCACAATACCGCCCAGCAGCATCGGCGCAGCAATCGCCACCAGCACCAGTCCGCCCATCAGCGGCAGCAGCGCCATTAACGCCTGGCCGATCAGGCTGCCGATATGGCTGATGATGATTTTATCGTCGGTCACCATGCCGTGATCGAAACGCAGACCGGTGGCCACCATGCCCGCCAGACGGTGCGCCATCATGGTGCCGCCCATCCACAGAATCATGATGCCGGCCAGCAGCATCAGTAATGAGGTCAGTTCGCGCGAACGCGGGATCTGCCCATCTTCCCGCGCCTTTTCAAGTCGGTGCGCGGTGGGCGATTCTGTTTTGTCCTCGTCGCTTTCTTCAGCCACGACAAACCTCGGTTGGCAGGAATTCTGAGCATAGAATGCCAAAACTGGCTGGGGTTAAAGCGCAGATAAGACGGGAAAAACAGGCGTTCTTTGGCGGATGAGTTTAATAAAGCAGAGCGGGCCCACCGTCTGGTGGCCCGGTGAGAGAAAGGGACGGCAACGCAGCCCGCCAGCCCGCAGGCTGACGGTCGCGATTAAAACCCTAAGCTATCCAGCAGGTCATCAACCTGATCCTGGTTCGCTACCACGCCCGGTGCATCGGTGTGGATCTGCGGACCGTTCAGCAGGCTGGTGCCTTCCTGACGCTTCTCGGCACTGACTTCCGGCATGTTTTCCAGCAGCACCATTAACAGCTGGCGCTCAATTTCCTGGATAACATCCATCATGCGTTTGATCACCTGACCGGTCAGGTCCTGGAAATCCTGCGCCATCATGATTTCAAGCAACTGCTTGTTGGTAAAGGACGTATGATCCGGCACGGCAGCAAGGTATTCGCGAGTATCCGTCACCAACTCACGCGCATCGGCCAGTTCAATTGGGTTTTCAAACCATTGGTCCCAACGCCCTTTCAGCTGGGTTGCCCCGGCTTCCATCTTATCCTGATGCGGTTGTGCCGCTTCAACGCAGTTCAACGCACGGTCGGCGGCCTGCGCCGTCATCTGCACCACATAATCCAGACGATCGCGGGCATCGGGAATGGCTTCAGCCGCATCGGCAATGGCTTTATCCAGCCCCAGCTCACGCAGGCTATCGCGCAGCATACGCGTCAGAGAGCCGATGCGGGTAATGATGTCGTGTGCCGAGGCATCCTCAGTTGGTTTCGGAAGGTCGCTCATCACATCTCCTTACATGCCCAGTTTTTCGAAAATTTTGCCCAGTTTTTCTTCCAGCGTGGCGGCAGTAAATGGCTTCACTACGTATCCACTGGCGCCGGCCTGAGCGGCAGCAATAATGTTTTCTTTTTTCGCTTCCGCGGTCACCATCAATACCGGCAGGCTGCTCATCGCAGCATCGGCACGGATGGTTTGCAGCAGCTGCAGGCCATCCATGTTCGGCATGTTCCAGTCGGAAATGACGAAGTCAAAACCACCTGCTTTCAGCTTTGACAGCGCGTCCACGCCGTCTTCTGCTTCTTCTACGTTATTGAAGCCCAGCTCTTTCAGCAGGTTACGTACAATACGACGCATCGTATTGAAGTCGTCTACTACCAAAAAGCGCATGTTTTTATCAGCCATATCTACTCCTGTGTTATCTCGCCCGGCAGGACGGGCCTGTTAAATACGCAATGCCTGTCCGGCGCTAATTTTCGCCAGCATGTGCTGGCTGATGTTGCTTAAATCCACCACTTCGCTCACGCCGCCTGTGGCAATCGCCTCACGCGGCATGCCAAATACCACACAGCTGGCTTCGTTCTGGGCAATCGTCCAGGCGCCGGCCCGATGCATTTCCAGCATCCCGGCCGCGCCGTCGTTGCCCATGCCGGTGAGGATCACACCGACCGCATTTCGTCCGGCGTTGATCGCTACCGATTTGAACAGCACATCCACTGAAGGCTTATGCCGGTTAACCGGTGGCCCTTCATTCAGTTTCACCACATAGTTGGCCCCGCTACGGCCCAGCTCCATGTGCATCGCACCTGGCGCGATGTAAGCGTGTCCCGGCAGAATACGTTCACCGTCTTCCGCTTCTTTCACCGTGATCTGACACAGTTTGTTCAGACGCTCGGCGAAGGAGCGGGTAAAACCTGGCGGCATATGCTGGGTAATCAGCAGCGCCGGACTGGTGGCAGGCAGCGGCTGCAGCACATGGCGAATCGCCTCGGTGCCGCCGGTAGAGGAGCCAATCGCAATCAACTTCTCGCTACTCAGCAGCGGACCCGCCTTCAGCGCGACCGGCACCGGCATCGCCGCCCGGTTGTGCAGTCGGGCGCGCGCCGCCGCACGAATTTTGTCGCCAATCATCTGGCTGTACGCCAGCATCCCTTCACGGATGCCGAGCTGCGGCTTGGTGACGAAGTCCACCGCCCCCAGCTCCAGCGCCCGCAGGGTAATTTCCGAGCCTTTGCCGGTCAGCGAAGAGACCATCACTACCGGCATCGGCCGTAAACGCATCAGTTTTTCGAGGAAGTCGAGGCCATCCATGCGCGGCATTTCCACATCCAGCGTCAGCACCTGCGGATTAAACTGCTTAATCAGATCGCGGGCGACTAACGGATCGGGCGCCGTAGCGACCATCTCCATATCCGGATGGCTATTGATGATTTCCGTCATCAGTTGCCGCATCAGCGCAGAGTCATCTACGCACATCACGGTGATTTTGCTCATCATCTTTCCTTCGTCAGTCCATAGACGGTTTGTCCGCGCAGCCAGAACTCTTTACTGATCTGACTGAAGTTCTCTGAGTGACCGGCAAACAGGATGCCGCCGGGCTTGAGCAGCGGAACAAACCGACGCAGAATTTTCTCCTGCGTCTCTTTATCGAAATAGATCATCACATTGCGGCAGAAAATGGCGTCGAACTGGCCCGGCAGCGCCCAGTCATTGGCCAGCAGATTGAGCTGGGCAAAGCTGACCATGCTGGCCAGTTCAGAACGCACCCGCACCATCCCGGCGTGAGGACCGGTGCCGCGCAGGAAGAAGCGTTGCAGCTGCGCCGGTGACAGCGTGCGCAATTCCTCCTGGCGATAGACGCCGGCCACCGCTTTCTCCAGCACCTGGGTGTCGATATCGCTGGCGTGGACCTGGAACTTACCCGGTCCGGTACCCAGCGTTTCGGCCAGCGTCATGGCAATCGAGTAAGGCTCTTCACCGGTTGACGCGGCGGTACTCCAGACGCTGAAATTTCCCTGACGCTTACGGGCATGCTCCGCGAGAATTGGAAAGTGATGCGCCTCGCGGAAAAACGCCGTCAGGTTGGTGGTCAGGGCATTGATAAACGCCTGCCACTCTGCGCTGTTAGGATCGTGTTCCAGCAGCGCCAGGTAACGACCGAAATCATCAATATTCAGCGTACGCAGACGACGAACCAGACGGTTGTAAACCATCTCGCGCTTGTGATCGGCCAGCACGATACCGGCACGCTGATAGATCAGCTGGCTGATGCGACGGAAATGCGTATCCGAGAGCGGTAAGCGCTGCACCATTTGCGACAGCAGCGTTGTCGTCTCATTTTGCTCGAATGTCGATTTTTTCATTTCTGCACCTGGCCTGAACTAAAACACATTAATTTTCTGCTGCGATGCCCGACTGCCACAGGGTGGTCGGGCCTTCCAGGCGATTAAAAGGTTTCCCAGTTGTCGTCGCCGCGAGAGGCAGACTGACGGGCAACGGTTAACGGCGCATCCAGCTGGAGGCTTTTTGTCGCCGTTGTCTTGTTAACGGCCTGGGCGACAAATTCTTTACCAATATTGAACACTGAGACCGCTTGTTTTAAGTGGCTGGCCTGATCTTCCAGTGCCGCCGCCGCCGCAGCCGACTCTTCCACCAGTGAGGCGTTCTGTTGCGTAACCCGATCCATCTCGGTTACGGCCAGACCGACCTGATCGATCCCGCGGCTCTGCTCATCCGACGCCGAGGCGATTTCGCCCATGATGTCGGTGACGCGCGTCACCGCACTGACGATGTTGCTCATGGTGTCGCCGGCGCTCTCTACCAGCACCGAGCCGGTATTGACGCGGCTGACCGAATCTTCAATCAGACCTTTGATCTCTTTAGCGGCCTGCGCGCTGCGCTGTGCCAGGCTGCGCACCTCGCCCGCCACCACCGCAAAACCGCGACCCTGTTCACCGGCACGGGCAGCTTCCACCGCGGCGTTGAGCGCCAGGATGTTGGTCTGGAAGGCGATGCCGTCGATCACGCTGGTGATATCAGCAATCTTCTTCGAGCTACCGGCAATCTCTTTCATGGTGGTCACGACGCCATCCACCACTTTGCCACCCTGCTGGGCCGTTTCTGAGGCGTTGAGCGCCAGCTGCGACGCCTGACGGGCGTTTTCGGCGTTCTGCTTCACGGTTGCGGTCAGCTGCTCCATGCTGGCAGCGGTCTGCTCCAGCGAGGCGGCCTGCTGTTCGGTACGCGATGAGAGATCGTTATTGCCGATGGCGATTTCGCTGGCACCGGTATAAATGGCGTCAGACCCGTCGCGCACGGTACGCACGGTGCGCACCAGCTCCTGCTGCATGTACTGTAATGAGGTCAGCAACTCGCCAATTTCGTTACGCACTGAAAGATCAATCGGCTGAGTCAAATCGCCGCGCGCAATATGCTGGATATGCTCAATGCTCTGACGCAGAGGACGGATCAGTACGCTGCGCATTACGTTCCACACCAGGATAATCATCAGCAGAGTGACGGCCAGCGTCGCGATCACGATGGTGATTGAGCGGCTGTAGGCCTGTTCATTGGCCTGAACGCCCTGCTTCGACAGCACCAGGTTGTACTCCAGCCAGGCGTTGTAATCTTTCTGAAATTTGTCCTGATAACTCTGGGTCGGCTGATCGACAAAGCCCTTGAAGTTGCCGCTGTTGAAAAACACCATCAGCTCTGCCAGCGCGTCGTGGTACGCCTGGTAGTTGGCCTGCAGCGCCTTGACGTTATCGGCATTTTTGCCTTTTTCCGACAGGTTGGCATTGAACTGTTGATAGCCCAGTTCGGCCTGTTTCAGCTCCTCACCCGCCAGCGCCACCAGCTCTTTGACCGTGGCACCCGATCCCGACATCTGCGCATCCTGCAGGAAGCGAATACCGGCGCGGTTAAGGGTGTTACGCGCCTGAACCAGCGAAACCCATGAGGTGCCCATCGCCTGCTGCAGCGTGTTCAAACGCTGGTTATAAGCAAAATTTTCTTTATCTGAACTAACGGTTTTGAAAAACATTCCGCCGGAAAACAGCTGCAGCAGCGCAAACAGCGCCAGCACGCACAGCAGACCGGTCACAACACGTACACGACTAAACATACACACCTCATTGGTTGGCGATTCGCTTCTATTTATCGGCGCATCGGAGGGGAACTTTATGCACGGCGGCGGCTTTACCGCAGCCGCCGTGAGGAGAGGAGAGAAATTACGCGCGGGAGACTTTAAATACGGAGACGGCCTGGGTCAGCACGCTGGCCTGCTGCTCCAGTGCAGCAGCAGCCGCGGCGGATTGTTCAACCAGTGAGGCGTTCTGCTGGGTGACGCGATCCATCTCGGTAACCGCCTGGCCGACCTGCTCAATGCCACGGCTCTGCTCATCAGACGCCGAGGCGATCTCGCCCATGATGTCGGTCACGCGGGTTACCGCCCCGACGATATCGTTCATGGTGCTGCCGGCGCTTTCAACCTGCAATGAGCCGCTGTTGACGCGCGCCACCGAATCTTCGATCAACCCTTTGATCTCTTTAGCTGCCTGAGCACTGCGCTGCGCCAGGTTACGCACTTCACCGGCCACCACCGCAAAACCGCGACCCTGCTCACCGGCCCGGGCGGCTTCCACCGCGGCGTTGAGCGCCAGGATGTTGGTCTGGAAGGCGATGCCGTCAATCACGCTGATGATGTCGGCAATCTTCTTCAAACTGCCGGCGATCTCTTTCATGGTGCTGACCACGCCATCAACCACTTTGCCACCCTGCTGAGCGGTTTCTGACGCGGTCAGCGCCAGCTGTGATGCCTGACGTGCATTGTCTGCGTTCTGTTTCACCGTGGCGGTCAGCTGCTCCATGCTGGCGGCGGTCTGCTCCAGTGAGGCGGCCTGCTCTTCGGTACGGGCGGAGAGATCGTTATTGCCGGCGGCGATCTCACTGGCACCGGTAAAGATGGCGTCAGATCCGTCACGCACGTTGCTGACGGTCATCACCAGAGACTGCTGCATTTCCTGAATGCCGGCCGCCAGCTGGCTCATTTCATTGCGTCCTTCCACGACGATCGGCTGCGTCAGATCGCCAGAGGCGATCGCGCGGATCTGCGCCAGCAGCTGTTGCAGCGGCTGAATCAGCACCTGACGCAGGCCAAACCAGCAGGCGACGATCACCACCAGCACCGATACGGCAATTACGCCCAGCAGCCACATCATCTGGGTAAAGGCCTGCTGGTTCTGTTCGATTCCCTGCTCAGCCAGTGCGGTCTGACGGGCGCGCCACTCACCGTAGCTGCCCTGCATCGCCACCTGTTTCTGTTCAATATTCTGTTTGAACATCCCTTCCAGATCGCGCGCCTGCAGACTTTTAATCATCTCTTTCAGGCCGCTGTCGTAGCGGGCGTAATCAGCTTCCAGCCGGTCGCGCAGCGACACCTCCATGCCTGCGGTGCCCGGCAGATTGTAATAAACCTGGAAGTGACGATCGGCTTCGGCTAACTGTGCGTTAGCTTTGTTCATCAGATCGTCGAGCTGACCGCCGTTCATCTGTGAAGCCATGCTGGTTTGCAGTCGCAGCATGGCGCGGTTCAGCGTGGTCCGGCTGTTGTTTAACGAAATATAGGCGTCGGTCATCGCCGTGACGTTACGATTGGCGACTTGCGACAGGGCAAACGCCGCTTTGTCGGTGTTCAGCGCTGACCAGAACAGGCTGCCAGACAGCAGCTGGAGCGCGCCAAAGATCACCAGTACCGCGATCAGACTGGTCACCACTTTTATTCTTTTTAACATCTTGTTCCCCTGCAGGTTGATTAAGGTGCAGCGGCTATATCGGCGGCCAGTCGCGATGTGTTAACGCTTTTCGCCGCTTTTCAGCGACAATCGGCTTTTGTAATTAATGATATTGCGGCAGGACGGTGGGTTTGGCTTTAGTCAGGCTGGCGGGAGAAAAAGCGCAGGTGCGCGCCCCGGCTATGCAGACGGGGCGCGCGATCGATCAGAAGGTTTCCCAGTGGGTATCGCTGACCGGTGCGGTCAACGCTTTACGCGGCGCCAGCGCCGTCGCTGGTGCGGCAATCGGCAGATGTTTAGTCAACGCCTGGCCCACGGCTGCACGCTTAATCTTAAACACCGCAACCGACTGGCTGAGGCGACTGGCCTGATCTTCCAGTGAGGCCGCCGCGGCAGCGGACTCTTCCACCAGCGAGGCGTTCTGCTGAGTCACGCGATCCATTTCGGTAACCGCCTGGCCGACCTGGTCGATACCGCGACTCTGCTCATCCGACGCCGAGGCAATCTCGCCCATGATGTCGGTTACGCGGGTCACCGCATTGACGATATCGCTCATGGTTTCACCGGCGGTGCCGACCAGCTGAGAACCGGTGTTCACCCGGTTAACCGAATCTTCAATCAGCCTTTTAATCTCTTTGGCTGCCTGCGCGCTGCGCTGGGCCAGATTACGCACTTCACCGGCCACCACCGCAAAACCACGGCCCTGTTCACCGGCGCGAGCGGCTTCCACCGCGGCGTTGAGCGCCAGGATGTTGGTCTGGAAGGCGATGCCGTCAATCACGCTGGTGATATCGGCAATCTTTTTTGAGCTGCCGGCGATGTCGCGCATGGTTTTCACCACGCCATCGACCACATTGCCGCCTTTCTGCGCCGTTTCTGAGGCGCTTAACGCCAGCTGCGACGCCTGACGCGCGTTCTCGGCGTTCTGTTTCACCGTGGCGGTCAGCTGTTCCATGCTGGCAGCGGTCTGCTCCAGCGAAGCCGCCTGCTGTTCAGTACGGGCCGAGAGGTCATTGTTACCGGCAGAAATTTCGCTGGCTCCGGTGAAAATGGCATCTGAACCTTCACGCACGTTGCTCACGGTGCGCACCAGCGACTGCTGCATATCGTGCAGGCTGGCCGCCAGCTGGGTCATCTCATTACGGCCTTCAACCGCGATCGGCTGGGTCAGGTCGCCCTGAGCGATGTGCTGAATATGAGTAATGTTGGTGTTCAGCGGAGTAATTAATACCTTACGCAGACCGAACCAGCACAGCACGATCACTGCTGCCACCACCGCCATGATGGTACCCAGTATCCACAGCATCCGGCTGTAGGCAGAACTGTTCTCGTCAACACCGATGGTGGTCAGGCGGTTCTGATCGGTACGCCAGTCGGTATACAGCTTCAGAAACGCACTCTGGCTGGGCGCCACCGGGGCTTTGCCGGCCGCTACCAGATCGTCAGACTGCAACGCGACCTGCAGCGCATTCAGCGCATCGGCGTAGGCGCTGTAGCGCTGATCCAGCTGCTCGTTAAGCTGCAGATTTTGTCCCGGCGTATCGGGCGTCTCTTTGAACACTTTGTAAAAACCGGCCGCCGCCTGCTGAAAGCCTTTGCTGTCGTCAAACAGGCCGGCTACGTCCGCCGGTTTCCCTTCCAGTTTACTGGTGGCGAAACGCAGCTGAATGCGGGTCAGTAACACCCGGCTCTGGTTAAGACTCATATAGGCATCATTGAGCGCCTGGGTGTTCTGCATCGCCAGCTGCGAAACGGCAAAACTTTGCTTGTCGTGGCTGAGGGCGGAATAAAAAACGGAGCCGGAAAAGGCCTGTAACAGCCCAAACATCAGCAATACCAGCAGCAAACTGGTAACTACGCGGATTTTCGTTAACATGATTAACCCTGAAAAATGTAAGTGGTAAAGCAGCAAGGTGATTATCGGCAGGCGATAGCGGGAAATTAGGCCAGACAGAATTTTTATTGATTGAAAAATAAAGAAATTATTCAGCAGAAAAACTGTCACAGGCCGGGCATATCCGGCCTGTGACGGTGGGATTATGCGCTACGCAGATTATCCACCAGCGCCATTTCATCGCTGCTCAGCAGCTTCTCAATGTCCACCAGAATCAGCATCCGCTCGCCGAGTGCGCCCAGCCCGGTCAGGTACTCGGTCGACATGGTGACCGCGAACTCCGGTGAAGGACGGATCTGATCCTGAGTCAGCGACAGCACATCAGAGACGCCATCCACCACGATACCGACCACGCGGTTCTCAAGATTCAGTACGATCACCACGGTGTTGTCGTTGTATTCAACATCGGGCTGCGAAAACTTCACCCGCAGGTCGATAATCGGCACGATCACGCCACGCAGGTTGGTGACGCCGCGAATAAATTCAGGCGTATTGGCGATACGCGTTACCTGATCGTAACCGCGAATTTCCTGAACTTTGAGAATATCGATGCCGTACTCTTCGTCGCCCAGCGTGAAGACCAGAAACTCCTGACCCACAGTTTCGCCAGCGATTTTTGTCACGGTTGCCATTCCATTCATGTTATTTACCCTTTCGTTATCAATCAGGCGGCAGCGCCGGCCACACGTTTTTCACGGTTAAGTGATTGCAGTGCTGATACATCGACAATCAGCGCTACGCTACCATCGCCAAGAATGGTGGCGGCTGAGATGCCCGGCACTTTGCGATAGTTACTTTCCAGATTCTTCACCACCACCTGATGTTGACCAATCAGCTGATCGACCAGCAGCGCGTAACGCTTGCCCGCGCTTTGCAGAATGACGACGATGCCTTGCGTGGCCTCGGTTTTCGCCCCCTGCACATCAAAGACGTTCCACAGCTCGACCAGCGGCAGATATTCTCCGCGCACTTCCAGAACGCACTCGCCACCGGCCAGCGGTTTCAGCTCTTCGGCGCGCGGTTGCAGTGATTCCATCACCGCATTCAGCGGCAGGATAAACACTTCATCGGCAACGCGTACCGACATGCCGTCGAGGATCGCCAGCGTCAGTGGCAGCAGGATACGGATGGTCGTGCCCTTGCCCTGCTTAGACGAGATTTCGACGTGACCGCCCATCTCCTGGATGTTTCGTTTCACCACGTCCATGCCAACGCCGCGTCCGGAGACATCGGTCACCTGCTCGGCGGTTGAGAAGCCAGGCGCGAAAATCAGCATGCCGACATCTTCGTCGCTCATGTTTTCGCTGACCGGCAGGCCGGATGACAGCGCTTTCGCCAGGATACGCTCACGGTTCAGGCCGGCACCGTCATCGGATACTTCGATGCAGATGTTGCCGCCCTGATGTTCCGCTGACAGCGTCAGGTTACCGGTCGCCACTTTACCGGCTGCCAGACGTTTATCCGGCGATTCGATACCGTGGTCGAGGCTGTTACGCACCAGGTGAGTTAACGGATCGATGATGCGTTCAATCAGGCTCTTATCGAGTTCGGTTGAGCTGCCCAGCAGGGTCAGTTCCACCTCTTTGCCGAGCTTGCTCGCCAGGTCACGCACCAGACGCGGGAAGCGGCTGAAGACATATTCCATTGGCATCATACGAATCGACATCACCGATTCCTGCAGATCGCGGGCGTTACGCTCCAGCTGACCCATGCTGTTAAGCAGGTCGCCGTGGGCTACCGGATCGAGTTCGCCGGAACGCTGGGCCAGCATCGACTGGGTGATCACCAGTTCGCCAACCAGGTTGATCAGCTGATCGACCTTTTCCACCGCGACGCGGATGCTGGTTGATTCGTTTGATTTGGCCGGGGCCGCCACGCGCTTGCTTTCGCGTTTCACGGCAGCAACCGGCAGTTCGGTAACGCTGGCCGTCTGCACTTCAGCAGCCACCGCTGCCGCTGGCACTTCTGGCGCCACAACCGCCGCGACCGGTGCGTTCTCTTCAGGCTGCGGGAAGCGAATCTGGGCTTCATCAATCACGAAGCAGAGCACCGCAACGATGTCATCTTTACCGACGCCATCAATGCAGACGTCCAGCATGTTGCTGCCCTTCTGCACGTTGGTCAGGGTGCCGAGATTGCCCATCTCTTCCAGCATCAGATCGACTTCTTTCTCTTTCAGGTCGATCAGCTGTACCCGCAGCGCACTGCTGCTGGTCGCGGGCGCGCTGGCAGATGGCGCAGCACTGGCTGGCGCTTCAACCGGCAGGCCTTTAGCCTCTAACGCCAGCTGACGCAGCGCTTCACAGATATATTTAAAGCTCTCCGCGTTCGGCTCTTGCGCGGTTTTATAAGCATCGAGCTGTTCCTGCATAATATCTTTGGTTTCCAAAAACAGGTTGATGATGTCGGTGCTGAGCTGCATCTCGCCGCGACGAGCACCATCCAGAATGTTTTCCAGGATGTGAGTGGTTTCCTGTAATACCGTAAAACCAAAGGTTCCGGCTCCACCTTTAATCGAGTGGGCGGCGCGGAAGATGGCGTTAAGCTGTTCAGAGTCTGGTTCCTGCGGGTCGAGACCCAACAGGTGTTGTTCCATATCCGCTAACAGCTCATCGGCTTCATCAAAAAACGTCTGGTAAAAATCGCTGATGTCCATACTCACGGGGATCACCTCGGCTGTGAGGGGGCTGCTGTATTCACCGCGCTGCCTGGTGATGCAGGTGCGGTAATCTGTTCAATCGCCGCCGGATCGCTGATCTGGACGGCATCACTTTCTGCGTTCTCTTTTTCTATTGCCGCTTCGGTGTCGTGGTTCAACACCAGCAGGCTGATACGGCGGTTAACCGCATCATTCCCGCCGCGATTTTTCAGGCGCATGGTGTCGGCCATGCCTAACACCCGCAAAATTTTGCCGCTGTCTAACCCGCCAATGACCAGTTCACGCCGCGAGGCGTTGGCACGATCGGCCGATAACTCCCAGTTGCTGTACCCTTTTTCACCGCTGGCATACTGGAAGTCATCGGTATGACCCGCCAGGCTGATGCGGTTAGGGATGTCATTCAGAATCGGCGCAATGGCGCGCAGAATGTCGCGCATATAAGGCTCGACTTCGGCTCTGCCGGTCTTAAACATCGGGCGATTCTGGCTGTCGATAATCTGGATACGCAGCCCCTCTTCCACCATGTTGATGATCAGATGCGGGCGCAGCGCTTTCAGACGCGGATCGGCTTCAATCAGCTGATCGAGCTTTTCCCGCAGCCGGTTAAGACGAATCTCGTCCAGCTTGCGTTTCTGCTCATCCATATCGACCACTTTCTTTACTTCACCAATCTTTTGCGTCGGATCGTCACCGCCGCCAGGGATCGGGCTTTCACTGTCGCTGCTGCGCTGTCCACCGGTTATCGCCACTTTAAGCGGCGTTTTGAAGTAGTCAGCGATCTGCACCAGCTGCTGCGGGTTAGCGATAGAGAGCAGCCACATCACCATAAAAAACGCCATCATCGCCGTCATAAAGTCGGCATAGGCGATTTTCCACGAGCCGTGGCTGCCTTCATGTCCTTTATGTTTGCGCTTTTTAATCAGCACAATTGGGCGATTGCCGTGCTTCATGAGGTCTCGTCCGAAGTCTGTTTAGCCGGGTTTTTCGCGTTACGTACGTGCTCTTCCAGTTCGCTGAAGGAAGGACGTTCAGCCGAGTAGAGCGTTTTACGACCAAATTCCACTGCAATCTGCGGTGCATAGCCATTGAGGCTGGAGAGCAACGTCACCTTGATGCACTGCATCATCTTGGTGGTTTCAGCACACTTCTGGCGCAGCACTGACGCCAGCGGTGAGATAAAGCCATACGCCAGCAGAATACCGAGGAAGGTACCGACCATCGCATGGGCGACCAGCGCACCCAGTTCCGCCGCCGGGCGATCGGCCGAGGCCAGTGCGTGCACCACCCCCATTACTGCCGCCACGATACCGAAAGCTGGCAGGCCATCACCCACCGCCGCTATACTTTGCGCCGGTACGTCACACTCGTGTTCGTAGGTCTCAATTTCTTCATCCATCAACGCTTCAATCTCGAAGGCGTTCATGTTGCCGCTGACCATCAGACGTAAATAATCGGTAATAAAATCCACTAACTGCTTATCGGCAAGAATACGCGGATAATTAGCAAAAATTTCGCTCTGGCTGGGATCTTCAATATCGCGTTCCAGCGATAACATCCCCTGCTGACGTGATTTGGCCATCAGGCGATAAAGCAGCGCCATTAAGTCCATGTAAACAGCTTTGTTATATTTTGATCCGCGAAATAACAAAGGTAACGCTTTCAGCGTTTTTTTAATCGACTTACCGTTGTTACCCACTAAAAATGCGCCGGCACCGGCCCCGCCGATCATTAATAATTCGGCTGGCTGATACAGCGCGCCAAGATGACCGCCCACCAGCGCATATCCGCCCAACACGGAGCCTAAAACAATCAAATAACCTACAATTATTAGCACAAGAAATCCTTACGTCCGTAACGTGTTGGTGGAAGTTAAGCCAGAGAGCCGCAGGTGTTATTCGTAAAACGGAAGCAAAAAAAAAGCAGCGGTATTAACCGCTGCTGGATGGCTTCCACAGTGCGAACAAACTTAAACGGCGCGTTTAACCTGTTCATCCAGCAGTTGTGGAAACATATCGGCAGAATCTGCAGAAAGTTTACGTCTTTTTACGGCACGTGATGGCGGCTGGCACAGGCTGCAGACAAAGCTGCCTACCGGCTGATGGGCATGATTAATAAAGCTGCCATTACAGCTTTTGCAATCGGCCAGTTCCAGCATGCCACTTTCAACGAATCGCACCAGGGTCCATGCACGCGTTAGCGCCAACAGCGGGCCCTCGTCCGATTGCGGACACTGTTCGAGATATAACCGGTAGGCTTTGATCACGGCCTCAACGCCGCTGCACAGTCCGGTTTTCAGTAAAAATTTCCAGGCGTTACAGAACATGGAAGCATGAATGTTCTGCTCCCAGGTCATAAACCAGTCGGTCGAAAAAGGCAGCATGCCTTTAGGTGGTGGGCTGCCACGCAACTCTTTATACAGCTTAATCAGACGGCCACGGCTCAGCTGGGTTTCGCTTTCTAACATCTGTAAGCGCGCGCCAAGGGTAATCAGCTCCATCGCGAGCTGAATATCACGCGCTTCCTGAACAATACTTTTCTCAGTCATCACATCGCCCTCTTTTTAGCAGGCGCGTCATCTTTAGACGCGTTACGCAGTAAACGGCTGGATAATAAAATGCCGGTGTGGATTTGTTGTAAATCATCCACGCGTGATTCCTGCGTCAGGCGATTAATTGTGCTGCTGTCGGTAAAACGAAACTGGCAAACCAATTGATTGGTTTCCGCCATTTTTACCATTTCAGGCAGAGTTAATTCAGATAATGCATCCGCCATTTTCTCGTCAATACCGAGGCGAAACATTGCAGATGCTTTTTCCTGGTTAATTAATCGCTGCGCAAGCAGTAAATATGACAAATTGAGATCGTAAATATGTTTTAGTAATTCAGATGTACCCATTTTTCCATCCTGAGAGATGCGACGTAACTTCACCACAGATTATTTTCTGCGTATCGAGCTGCTGATTGGTAAATCTAAAGATGGCAAAAAAAAATTGTTTGTCGTGCAAATGTCACTGCTCTTCGCCTTCATCTTATGTGCGGGTTTCAGGTCCGCCGAAAGTCAAAAATCCAGGCCATTTTATTTTCGAGTTGTAACCATCTTCCGTGACGTCTTCTTACATTTTTTAAGACTAATCCGAAAACAACGCAAATCTATATCGTCTGATTTCCACATACAACGACAGTAATGTGAAATTTTAGATAAAGTGTGACGCAGGTCACACTTTTAACGCAAATTTCTTCAGCAACCCTTTACGATCCTTTGTCTGTTGCTCGTTTTTTAAGCAAAAAAAGGCGATTTTAAGTCGAATTGGTCCTGAGAAAGGTTTAATAGGGGGTAAAACAGGCTCTATTCCACGGTTTGACAGCAGGCTGATCTAATGTTGGTGTTAATCGATTTAACACCCTATTTAGAACCATTTAAAACAGACATAACAGAATATTATGCTGTTCAACGGGGTGATCAATCGCTTTCAAATTAATAACTTAGGGTAAGTATCGCAGGGAGTGAGTAATGAAAGCGTTAAGGTTTTTACGGCAGTATTGGCACTGACTGGCAACTTAACGTTAACAGTTGCAGTCGTGTGTTTAGTATACGACACCAGATGTAACAATGGGTTACATAAGCAAGACGAATGAATCGAGGGGAGTTTTAATCAGGCCTGATAAGTATCGGCAGCCAGCGGAAAAACTTGAGTTAAGAAGTTAAAGAAAGCGGGCTGAGCCTCTTATCAGTCGTTTTTTCGCGCATTTGATTTTTTTTGGCCGATCTGCCCACAGTTGTGGCATCAGGCAAACCCCGCGTGGGGTAACGGTAATGGCAGGGAACGTGTCGGAATGTAACAGAAGGATACAGCGCGCGCTGGTTGTAAAAAAGGCCACGACATCCGCAAATATCGTGGCCCGTCAGCGCCTAATCAGGCCAGTTTTGGAAAGGTCGCGACTTTATTTACCGTGCCGTGGTCGGCACTGCGCGGCGCAATGCGTTCCAGGTCTTTCAGGAAGTTCTCGCGCCAGGCGGTGATGTCGTTTTTACGCAGAACCGCCATCATGTCGTTGTAGCGTGAAATCCTTTCGGTACGCGGCATGGTGATCGCTTTATCGAGCGCCGCCGCAACTTCGTCGCGGTCATACGGGTTAACGATCAGCGCCGAGGTCAGCTCATTGGCCGCACCGGCAAAGCGCGACAGCACCAGTACACCCGGATCGTCCGGGTCCTGCGCCGCCACGTACTCTTTCGCCACCAGGTTCATCCCGTCGCGCAGCGGCGTCACCAGACCGACATCGGTCAGGCGGAAGATTTTCATCAACAGCCGGCGATCAAAATGCTGGTTAAGGTAGTAGAGCGGCGTCCAGCCCAGCGTGCCGTATTTACCGTTGATGCGCCCTGCTTCGGTTTCCAGCTGGTGACGGATATCCTGATAGGCCTGCACATCGCTACGTGAGGTCGGGGCAATCTGCGAATAGCGGATTTTACCGCGGTGCTGCGGGAAGTTCTCCAGCAGCGCCTCGTAGGCCAGGAAACGTTCCGGCAGCCCTTTAGAATAGTCGAGACGCTCACAGGCAATAATATTGCGCGCGTCACCCAGTTCTTTCTTCATCGCCGCCATCTTCGGTGGCAACGGACCTTCCGCCATCTCTTTAATGCTGTCAGGTTCAATCCCGATAGGGTAAACCTCAGTCATAAAGGTATTGCCGAAGGCGCGGTGTTTTTTATCACCTTTATTCTGCAACTGCGTAAGCTGGCTGACGCTGTCGAGGAAGGCGACCCGATCCGACTCGGTCTGGAAGCCCAGCAGGTCATATTCACACAGCATTTCCAGTAGTTCCTGATGCGGAGGCAAGGCGTTGAAGATTTCAGGCGTCGGGAACGGAATATGCAGGAAGAAACCAATGCGGTTATTAATGCCGGCGCGACGCAGTGCCGCCGCAAATGGCAGGAAGTGATAATCGTGGATCCACAGAATATCATCCGGCTTAATCAACGGTTTTAACCGCTGAGCCACCGCATCATTCACTTCGCAGTAACCTTCCCACGCTTCGCGCTGGAACTTCACCAGATCAAGACGATAATGGAAGGCGGGCCAGATAACCGTATTTGAGAACTGGCAGTAGTAGAGATCGTATTCGTTCTGGCTTAACGGGAAGGAGGCGTACTCAATGCCCTCATGCTGCTGGACCGACACATCATCCTCTTCTTCACCGGAGAACTCGCTGATTTCACCGTTCCAGCCAAACCACAATCCGCCAGTGCTTTTCAACGCGTCCAGAATGCCGACGGCCAGGCCGCCTGCGCTGGTTTTAGCCCCATTTGGAATGGCGATACGGTTAGATACAACCACTAAACGACTCATAACCTAAACTCCTTACCGACGTTGTCTTGCTTTAATCGTAATAATGTTCGTTCCAGCCAGCTATACACTGCATCGACATCATTCAGCCGAAACGGTGCCTGACTGGAACCTTCGCCGACCTTAATCGAAATGCCCTGCATGGCGTTGACCACGGCAAAACCTTTCTCGTCTGTCAGGTCGTCTCCAATAAATACCGGAATGCGTCCGGCAAAAGGCGCTTGTTGCATAAAATCGCGAATGGCGGCGCCCTTATCAATACCTAAGGGTTTAATCTCCACCACACATTTGCCCGGCTGAAGCGCCAGCCCCGGAAATCGTTTCACCGACTGTTCAGCCAGTCGTAATACATCCTGTTCATGCTGCATTGCCTGACGATAGTGAAGCGCAAAGGCCATGCCTTTGATCTCCAGCTGAGTGCCAGGCCATAACGCCATCGCGTTTTGCAGTTCCGTCCTGAGTTGCTGTTCAACCTCGACCGGCAGGCTGATGCGCTGCATCTCCCCGTCGGCATCACGACGCTCTGCACCGTGAACACCGGCGGCAGGACCGCGCCACGGCGCAGCCAGTGCGTCGAGCTGCTCAATCGGCCGGCCGGAAACCAGTGCCAGCGCGCCCTGACTGAGCGCAGAGAGTTGTTGCAGCTGCGTGACAACCTGTTCAGGAATAAACACCGCTTCGGGACGGGACTGTATCGCTGCCAGCGTGCCATCGACATCAAAAAAGAAGGCGTAACGTCCGCCCTCCAGTGTCGGGAACGTGTCAGAGGTATTTACCGCTTGGGTCACGTCACTTCTCCTGAATTTGGAAATTTGAGTTCAAATCGAGGATGTCCTGACGCAGTAGGGTCAGCAAGAGGGAAATTCTGATAACGCGGTGATTGAGGGGTAAAACAGGACGATTTGATAGGTCACTCTCCTCAAACTTACAAGCTCATTACTGACAATACTGGCTGACTGAGAACATCTACCGGTTAAGTGTAGACGGAAACAGGGGTTATGCCAGAAAGATGCATGTTTCATGCCAGCCGCTGCGGTTAACTAAGCACAAGCTGCCCAATCGGCCGGGGTTGCCTTTGCAGTGGCTGCGCTGATTTCGCACCAGCAGCGGCTGGAGCCAGGCGAGGTCATCGCGACTGAACCGGTAAAACCGGAGAAAGCTTAAGCTTCTTAAGGTATTCCTAATATTGAAAGTGCAATCTCAGCACACTTTTGATATTCGGACTTTTTTGATCATGGCATTTTCACTGAACAGGCCGGTCATCAGCCGCCTTACTCTGCTGATCCTTGCTGCGGTTTATATCGCGGTTTTCCTTAATCTGGCCTATTACCGTCAGGTGCTGGCCCTGATGCCGCTGACCAGCCTGCACGCCACGCTGGTCTTCCTGTCGATGCCGCTGGTGGCGTTCAGCGTGATCAACATTGTGATCACCCTCGCCTCGTTTCTCTGGCTCGATCGGGTACTGATGGCGCTGTTTATTCTGATCTCAGCCACCGCTCAGTTTTTTATTCAGACCTATAACATCGTGGTCGATCGCTCGATGATCACCAATATGATGGACACCACCGCCTCTGAATCGTTTGCCCTGATCACGCCGCAGCTGCTGTTTACCCTGCTGACCTCCGGCGTTCTGATGGCGCTGCTGGTATTCTGGCCACGGCTGAAAAAGCAAAACTGGCGCGGTGTGGTGCAGCGTTTGCTCAGCATCCTGATCTCAGCGGCAATCATCCTGTTGGTCGCCCTGCTGTTTTATAAAGATTACGCCTCACTGTTCCGCAATAACCGCGAACTGGTGAAGGCGCTTAGCCCGTCCAACAGCATCGCCGCCAGCCTGTCATGGTATAAGCATCAGCAGCTGGAGAACCTGCCGCTGGTGCGGATCGGCGAAGATGCGCATCAGCAGCCTGACCGGCTTAACGGCGGTAAACAGAATCTGACTATCCTGATCGTCGGCGAAACGTCGCGGGCGCAGAATTTCTCGCTGGGCGGCTATGCGCGCCAGACCAATCCGCTGCTGGCCAAAGATAATGTGATCTATTTCCCGCATACTGTCTCGTGCGGCACGGCGACGGCAGTGTCAGTCCCCTGCATGTTTTCGAATATGCCGCGCGCCCATTACGACGACGTGCTGGCCGCCCATCAGGAAGGATTGCTGGATATTATTCAGCGCGCCGGCATCAGCGTGTTATGGAATGAAAATGATGGCGGCTGTAAGGGTGCCTGCGACCGCGTGCCGCACCAGGATATGACCAGCCTGAACCTGCCCGGCATGTGCATTAACGGTGAGTGTTACGACGATGTGCTGTTTCACGGCCTGGATGACTACATTAACCAGCTCAAGGGCAACGCGGTGATCGTGCTGCACACCATCGGCAGCCACGGTCCGACCTACAGTCACCGCTATCCGCCGCAGCTGCGCCAGTTCGTCCCGACCTGCGATACCAATCAGATCCAGGATTGTTCACAGCAGCAGCTGGTCAACACCTACGACAACACGCTATTAAATGTTGATCACATCGTCGACAAGGCAATTGGCGTGCTGCGTGCCCATCAGGATCGTTTTACCACCAGCCTGGTCTATCTGTCCGATCATGGCGAATCGCTGGGCGAAAATGGCGAATACCTGCACGGTCTGCCCTACGCTATCGCCCCCGATACCCAGAAACATGTGCCTATGCTGATCTGGCTGTCCGATGATTATCAGCAGCGTTATGCGGTGAATCGTGGTTGTCTGACTAAACTGGCGGCGACAGACGATTTCTCACAGGATAATCTGTTTTCCACCATGCTGGGTTTAACCGGCACCGCGACCCACGAATATCTACCCGCGGATGACATTTTGACGATGTGTCGGAGCCGACCACAATGAAAATTCTGATCGTAGAAGATGATGCGCTGTTATTGCAGGGCCTGATGCTGGCGCTGGAGGGCGAAGGATACGTCTGTGATGGCGTCACCACGGTGCGGGATGCCGAAGCGCATTTTTCCACTGGCCTGTATAGCCTGGTGGTGCTGGACCTGGGGTTGCCGGATGAAGACGGGCTGCATTTTCTGCTGCGCCTGCGGCGGCAGAAGAAAATGACGCCGGTGCTGATCCTTACCGCACGCGATACCATCAGCGAACGTATCGCCGGGCTGGACGCCGGTGCCGACGATTACCTGATCAAGCCCTTCTCGCTGGATGAACTGCTGGCGCGCATTCGCGCCCTGATTCGCCGTCACGTGAACCAGGGCGACAGCCAGCTGATGGTCGGCGCGCTGGCGCTGGACATGACGCATCGCCAGATAACGCTCGGCGGCACGCTGCTGGATCTGACGCCGAAAGAGTATGCCATCCTCTCCCGTCTGATGCTGAAAGCGGGCAATCCGGTTCACCGCGAAATCCTCTATCAGGATATCTATAACTGGGAAACCGAGCCGTCTACTAATACGCTGGAGGTTCATATTCACAACCTGCGTGACAAAATTGGCAAAAGCGCCATCCGCACGGTGCGCGGTTTTGGCTACGCGCTGGTGACGGCTGACGTGATTCGCGAGGCACCATGAAACCCCGGATTGACCATCGCAGTATGCGCTTTCGCCTGATCCTGACCATTGGCCTGATTCTGCTGGTTTTCCAGGTGATCAGCGTCGCCTGGCTGTGGCATGAGAGCAAAGAGCAGATTCAGTTTCTGGTCGAAGCGCAGCTGCAAAAGCGCAACATGGATCGGCACGTCGAACGCGAGGTGCATGAAGCCGTTGCCAGCCTGGCGGTGCCCAGTCTGGTGATGATCAGCCTGACGCTGCTGCTCTGCTATCAGGCGGTAAAATGGATTACCCGGCCGCTGTATCAGCTGCAGCGTGAGCTGGAAAACCGCAGCGAAGAAAATCTCGACCCCATCGCCTGCCACAGTCCGGTGCAGGAGATTGATGCGGTGACCCAGGCGATTAACCAGCTGGTGGCGCGGCTGAATAACAGTCTGGAGCGCGAACGGCTGTTTACCGCCGATGTGGCGCATGAACTGCGTACGCCGCTGGCGGGCCTGCGGCTGCATCTGGAACTGATTGAACGCAACAGCGACGTTAACGTGCAGCCGTTACTGCAGCGGCTCGATCAGATGACCAACAGCGTGTCGCAGCTGCTACAGCTGGCGCGCGCCGGTCAGTCTTTTACCTCTGGTACTTACCAGAACGTGGCGCTGATTGAAGATGTGATTCTGCCGATGGAGGCGGAGCTGAGCACCATGCTGGATGCACACCAGCAGACCCTGACGCTCGATCTACCGCAGGATATCTTTGTGCGCGGCGACGCGACGCTGCTAAAAATGTTGCTGCGTAACCTGGTCGAGAACGCCCATCGTTACAGCCCCAAAAAAAGCGCAATCACTCTGCGGCTGGCATCGGGCGAACAGCCGACCCTGACGGTGGAAGATGAGGGACCGGGGATTGACGAAAGTAAAAGTGGTGAACTGAGTAAAGCATTTATCCGGATGGACAGTCGTTATGGCGGGATTGGGCTGGGGTTAAGCATTGTCAGCCGCATTGTGCAGCTGCATCGCTTTCAGTTCTTTTTAGAGAACCGCCGCGACCGTAGTGGCTGTCGTGCGGTCATTAAATTCTGATGGCTGCCGACTCAGGCGCTAAACCATGCCGCCAGAAACAGGATCACCGTGGTTGCGGCGATCAGCAGCGCGGCATATTCACTGAAAGGTCGGGCGGGTGCAGCAATTACCGCAGTGGTAGCAGATTTCATGGCATTCTCCTCATGTTGTACCCGGAGTATCCTCGCCCCACATTAAGGAAACCTTAAGCTCGCCTTGATCGCATCAGATAAACGCCCTCTCCCCGGCTATTTATGAGCAGCGCTCATAAACCCATCTCTTTTTAACCCCCTAATCAGCCCGCCCGCCGTGCTCTATTCTCAGGCATTCCCCGCAACGTTTTCAGAGGAGAGTAACAGTGCAAACCCGCAAATTAGGTCAGTCCGGTCTTGAGGTTTCCAGCCTGGGTCTCGGCTGCATGGGACTGAGCCACGGTTATGGTCCGGCAACCGATAAACAGCAGGCGATTGCGCTCATCCGCGCCGCCGTCGATCAGGGGGTTACTTTTTTCGATACCGCTGAGGTTTATGGACCGTGGCTGAATGAAGAGGTGGTCGGCGAGGCGCTGGCTCCGGTTCGCGATCGGGTGGTCATCGCCACTAAGTTTGGCTTCACCTTTGGCGAGGATAACAGACAGCAGATCCTTAACAGCCGGCCAGAGCAGATTCGCCGGGCAATTGAAGGATCGTTACGCCGATTGAAAACCGAGGTGATCGATCTCTATTATCAGCACCGGGTTGATCCTGAGGTGCCGATTGAAGATGTCGCTGGCACCATCCGGGATCTGATCGCTGAAGGCAAGGTCAAACATTTTGGCTTATCCGAAGCCGGTGTGCAGACCGTGCGACGTGCTCATGCGGTCCAGCCGGTTACCGCGTTACAAAGCGAATATTCGATGTGGTGGCGTGAGCCGGAAGCAGAGATGATCCCGACGCTGGAGTCGTTGGGTATCGGCTTTGTGCCGTTCAGCCCGCTGGGAAAAGGCTACCTGACCGGCGCGATTCAGCCTGACAGTACCTTTGGCAGTGACGATTTCCGCAGCCAGGTTCCGCGCTTTTCTCCCGAGGCGCTAGCCGCCAATCAGGCTCTGATCGATCTGCTCGGCACTATCGCTCAGGATAAAGCCGTCACCCCGGCACAGATCGCGCTCGCCTGGCTGCTGGCGCAAAAACCGTGGATTGTCCCGATTCCCGGCACCACCAAACTGCACCGCCTGAAGGAAAACCTGCAGGCTGCGGAGCTGCAACTTAGCACCGAAGACCTGCAGCGCATTAATCAGGCGCTGGCTGCTGTCGAGGTACAAGGCGACCGCTATCCTGCGGCACTACAGGCTCGGGTTGGCCGCTAAGACCGGACGTTGCCGGGTGCTGAATGGTGCCCGGCCGCACTTTTGCTGATTCTGCGGGCTGACGCCAGCGCTGCGCTGGCGTGGTGCTCTACACTTAATGGCTATGTTCCGTTCAGGGAGTTCCGCCATGAGTCAACGCATGCACAAATACGCTTTTCCGGTCAGCAAAGCGCGTAAATATCTCGAGCCGGGTCCGGTGCTGTTGCTCAGCTCGCAGTTTGAGGATCAGTACGACATCATGACCCTCGGCTGGCACACCGTACTTGAATTCTCCCCTTCACTGGTCGGCTGTATGATTGCCGGCATGAACTACAGTCACGAACTGATCCGCAACAGCGGACAGTGCGTGCTGAATGTGCCTTCGGCGTCGCTGATTGATCAGGTGGTGGCGATTGGTAACAGTCACGGTGACCAGCTGGATAAGTTCGACGCCTTTGGCCTGACGGCTGAGCCGGCGCAGGTGGTCCGCGCACCGATGATCGCCGAATGTTTTGCCAGTTTCGAATGTCAGCTGTATGACGATTCGATGGTTGATAACTACAACCTGTTTATCTTTGAAATTGTTAAAGCGCACGTCGCCGAACAGCCGGAATATCCCACTACGCTGCACTACACCGGTGAAGGCCGCTTCAGCGTGATGAGCGATAAGCTGCTGGATAAAAGCAAAGATTTTAAACCAGAGATGCTGATTTAGTTGAAAGTGGATCCTCTCGTCCCCATTCTCCTCTTTCGACCTGACAGGAGTAAATCATTATGGCAATCGAATATGCAGTGATCGCGGGTGGCTGTTTCTGGTGCACCGAGGCGGTATTTAAGGATGTGATCGGCGTGGAGTCGGTAGAGAGCGGTTATACCGGCGGTGCCCGTCCCAACCCAACCTACGAACAGGTCTGCAGCGGTGCCACCGGCCACGCAGAAGCGATCCGCATCGGCTTTGATCCGGAGAAAGTCAGCTATGGCGATTTACTGGACATCAGCTTTGTGACCCACGATCCGACCCAGCTTAATCGTCAGGGCAACGATATTGGCACCCAGTATCGCTCAGCGATTTTCCCGGCTAATGCCGAACAGGAAGCAGAAGCCCGTGCGGCGATTGAACGTGCCCAGGCCGATCACGACGTGCCGGTAGTAACCACTATCGAGCCGCTGAAAGAGTGGTATCCGGCCGAAGCCTATCATCAGGATTACTGGGACGGTGCCGGTCAGCGTAACGGTTACTGCCTGGCGGTGATCCCACCGAAGTTGCAGAAGCTGCGCAAAAGCTTCGCTAATAAAGTGAAGAGCTAAGGTTGGATGCGGGGTGGCGTAAACCGCCCCGCATCGGCTTTTACTGGCCAGGCAGCTTCAGCCCCATTGCATTTCCTAAGGTATAGAACAGATCGGTTTGGTCGGTCAGCCCCACCACGTTACCCGCATGCGGGCCATAGGCCGCAATCCGCAACTGCGATCCGGTATGTTCCTGCGAATCCTCTTCTGAATTGCCGTAACTGATGGTCATCACCGCACCGTCTTTGGTGTTCAGCGCCTGGGTCAGTCCCGGTGCTTTAGTGCCGTTCTCAACGATCTGACTGCTATGGGCATGATCCGCCGTCACCACCACCAGGGTATTGCCTTCTTCACGGGCAAATGCCAGCGCCTGCTGGACCGCTTCATCCAGGTCCACCGTTTCACCAATCTGACCACAAGGATTGGCCGCGTGATCCTGCTTATCAATTGATGCGCCTTCAACCTGCAGGAAGAAACCATTCGGATTGTTACGCAGCAGGTCGATCGCTTTGGCGGTCATCTGCGCCAGCGTAGGCGTTGACAGCGGGCGGTCCTTATTGACTTCACAGGTCACCACCGGCTTATCAATATTGCCGTGATAGCTGGCTTTCGGCCCCTGCCAGCGCACCGGCATATTGCCTGCAGAGAACAGACCCAGCAGCGGTTTTTGCTGATCGGCCACGGTGACGGCGTTAAGCCCCTGCCAGTCGCTGACCAGCTGATAGCCCAGTGCCTGCGCCTGCTCATTCAGCGTTTTACCCTGATATTCGCCGGCTTTCGCTACCTCGGCGAACGATTTTGCCCCGCCTCCTAAGGTTACGTCGGGACGGGTTTTCAGTAACTGTTCGCTAATCGATCCCTTACCGCCCTGCTCTGCGGCGTTGGTCGGACAGAGTTCGCTGGTCTTCTCCGGTCCGTAACATTTACGTGAGGTCACGTGCGAGAACAGCACCGCGGGCGTCGCATCCTGCAGTTCGGCGGTCGAGACATCGCCGGTGGCTTTGCCCGCTGCTTTCGCCAGCTCCAGCAGCGTCATCTGATCCTGACCATTAACATCGACGCTGATGGCACCGTTATAACTTTTGGTGCCGGTTGCCCAGGCCGTGGCTGACGCGGCCGAGTCGGTGACGTAATTAGGTTTGTGGGTTTTCTTATCTAACGAATAATGGGTGTACTGGCCGGTCAGCGGCAGCGCATCGATACCTTTAAAAAAGCCGCCTGCGCCTTCTGCCAGATTACGCGCCGCGGTGATTTCAGAGTCACCCATGCCATCGCCAATCAGCAGGATGACGTTTTTGGCGGTGCTATTGCGTAGCGAGGCTTTTAACGCCTCAGTCTGGTCACCGGTCAGCCGACGAGCCCCACCATGCTGGCTGAGATCGCCCTGCGCCGCTCGGGAAACGAGGTCGGTATCCGCTATGGCCGAAGTCGCGATCGCTGAAGCGAGCAGAGAGAGGGTAAACAGAGGAAGCTTTTTCATTATTCGATCCTTGTAAGCAAAAAATACCAATGATTTCAGGCGGTAATTTTGCGACGATCGGGTGATATTTTTGTGTCACTGGGATTTCAATTTGATGACAAAACCGGCGGAGTGCGTAACGCTAAATCGATTCGTTCAGAGCTTAAGCGAATAGAACAAAAGAGAAAAATAGTGCTTGACCCTTTTCAGCCGACTCCCTATAGTAGCGCCCCGTTGACCCGGCGCGGTCAATGGAAAAAATGTGGTGAGGTGTCCGAGTGGCTGAAGGAGCACGCCTGGAAAGTGTGTATACGGCAACGTATCGGGGGTTCGAATCCCCCTCTCACCGCCATAATTAGTAGGACGTTGAGCGGACAAAGCCGCGTGTAGACTGAATCCAAGGACTACATAAAGACAACGGAACTACGAAGGCAGTACAAAAAAGTGCACGTGAAATGCACGCGCATCCTGGATGCAAAGAAAAAGCCTTTGGTTAACGCCAGAGGCTTTTCTGTTTGTGTCTAATTGAAACACTAGATGTCAGGATGCTGCTCATATTCCGCAGCATCCATAATTATCAGGATCGCTTCGCGCTACCTTTATATAGTCGGCCGGTATGGCTCATAAATAGGCAGCACTTCCGCCGTCACCTTTCCCAGCACCACTACCCCATCAAGACCCAGACCGTCGATCGTCTCTCCGTCCTGAGTGATGATGCCGCTGGGGAACAATTTCCCAATCTGCGGGTAATCATCAAGCTGGTACGCGACCTTGTCGCCAGGCTTCATCCGGGCAGAACGGTCAACCAGCACGAATCCTTCCGGCGTTTCAATGCGCATCATATTGGCCGGGTTTGGCATCAGAATGCTGTTCAGGTTAAGTCGGTGCTCAACATGGTCCTGCGCAGGAGATGGAAAGCCCATGTCAGATTCCCCCGTTCGGGTTGAACTGCTTATACGTCTTAGCCTCACCCTCCTGAGTAGAGACGTCCCGGAACGTCACCGTATGCGACTTGATCCACTGATTAGCCTCACGCAGGCTGAAGTGCCAGTTGAGAAGCTCCAATTGGCGAACAAACTCCTGAGTAGTGACAGTGACGCCACCATCCGGGCTGCGCCTTATGGCGCTTACAAATGCATCTTTAATCTCATAATCACGCGGCATGACAAATCCTCCATTGATAAACACTGTATGGATAAACAGTAATATCGATCGGTGGTTTTGATCAAGGCTGACCAGTTGTGTGATTTGTAAAGGTGAGGTAGTTGCTGAGAATTCGAGATAAGGCAGTTTTTTTCAGATGCTGTGAAGTCCAGCCTCACAGCATCCTAACTTACAAACAATTACTTTCTACGGCTTTTAATACCGCCTTTTCGACCTGCGATAACTGCCCGCTCTGGGTCATTCTTGAAGTTTCCTCCACTGAGGGCTCCTCCCTTTCGTCCGGCCTCTACAGCTCTCTCTGGATTGGCCGCGAAATTACCTGCTCCACCTCTGTGACTAGTCATAATAATCTCTAATAAATTAAGGGCTTTCTAAGCATAGGATACTTTTAAAAATCTTGCTGGCAGTACAAGATGTTTCTCATCGGGTTACTTGCGGTACTAAATTACCTAACGAGCAGGCTTTCCTAACTTCTCCGAACGATAGGTCACCGTAATTCTTCGAACTGAATTTTTTACCGCTTACGCTTGTTGTTGAATTGTTTATGAATAAAATTTTTAATGTGGAAGGTGAATGGATGCAACTCCCATCCGGCAAGAAGTGAAATCCACCCTACGTCCTTCTTGCAAGCACAGTAGAGAGCCTAAAAACAACAGAATGCCTTTGCGCGTTCGAACGCTTCACCTCCCCTTGTACCTGTCTCTTTCATTGGAGTGACGGGTATTTTTTTGCATGCCGCAGCTAAAGAATTCATCAGCCAGGCCGTAAAAATTTATGCCATTGCAAACGCAGTGGTACCCATAACAAAAAATCGAGAAGATGCTGATTGGCCCGCTTCGTGCGGGCATTTTTGCGTCTGGAAAATCTACTTATGCAATCCTATCGAGTAAAATTACTACGCTATCTTTCATAGCAACGCTGCGGCAGTATCCTAAGCTTATATAGCATATTATAAGCTGTGTTTGATGGTTCTCCCCCGTTGGAGATTGCGTCTCGTCGCCCGCTTCGAGCGGGCGTTTTTTATGCTGTTGTGAAGGAGTGACTAATGCCAGCCCCACCACAGCCTACTAAGATGGACGGCACAAACGTGAGAAAGCATGTATAAACTCACAACCACCACAGTTTCCTATTCAGGGTATGATCTGGCGATATGGCTAGCTAATGGCCGGAAGAGAAGTTGTTATAGCCCGCCACACTAAGGGCGGGACATTTTTGCTCAGGGAAGCCGGAGAGGCGGCTGTGTGGCAGAATACAATATATAGCGAGGAGTAATGAAAAAAATAATAGTCCCTGTCGTCGCTTTCGCTATTAACGTAGCGTTAGTCTTGGCGCTGGCCATGAAAGGTGCTTATTTTTTTAGTTGATGCTAAGTAATCGAGCCAGCCCCTGCGTCGACTTTTCCATGCCTGAATCCTGTTCTGATGCTCACCAAGACTTAGTGCCCCACCGCAGCCTGCTGAGACTGACGCGGTCTGTACCTGCCCCGTCGCCGGGGCTTTTTTACGCCTCACCTTCTGAGGGGTTGTCTTCAGTCACTTCGTCTGGAGATGAGACGGGAGGGTTAAGCAAAGCCCATTCCATTTTCATGTCAGTTTCGTTCGCGTCATCTGTTGATGCGTTGATAGAATCAACCAGATTTATAAGCTTGGATTTAGCTGAATCGGGGTCAGTCAGACACTCGAGCATCAACTTAACTACATCTTTTAATGCCTCAGTATTCAATGCCGTAATCCCGGCATAATCCAGAGACAGCTGATCATTAATTATTTCGCCGTCTTCTAGCACTATTTCTTCGCCGTCAACGGTCACAGACTCCGGGAGTACCCTCTGCACATCTTGTGCTATAACACCTGCCCGCGCTTCTCCCTGAATTTGGTAGGTCATACCCCTCAGTGTCATGGACTTGGAGAGCGCGTCGCCAATGAAACGCTTATTAAATTTAAGTCTTGAGTCAGACGTCGGGTTGAATGAAGCCGCATAGCAGGCCCCGTTGGATCTCACACTTAGTGACACTACTGCATTCTGCACAGACCTCCATGAGTGATATTGGCCCTTAACAAGATAATACTGGTGGTAGACATCATAATTGCGATCAAGCCCATACGCGCGCATAAATGTCGAGGTAGCGTCAGTGGTTGTGTCGCTGACATTATCGCAAAAAAAACCACTGCCAGTAGCCACAATAGGTCCATTGCAGCCCAGCGTACCCGCTGAAACCTGAACGCTTGACGATATTGCTCCCCCAGTTTTACCATTTACCGTATTAAGCCGCGAATCATTCCCCGCCGCTACTGTTCCAGATGTTGTTCCCACATTTCTAGTTGCAGAATCTCCCAGCCCGCTGAGTGAGGTTGCCAGGCTTTTCCATGATGGTCCACTGTACTGAGTACCGTCTGGCAGCGTAACGGTGATATTGCCGGCAGTGCTGTATACCTGCTGCCAGTTAGCCTTGTCGAGATTGAGCCCGCGAATGGCTTTCGCAACATCAGCTGCTACCTGAGCAGTAATCCCAACCAGCGCCGCATTAGGAACCGCAGTCCATGCCAGCCCTGACGTTGTCGGACCGTTATATGCCGTAGTCAGCGTCACACTTGTGGCTGAGTTAACTGACTGCACGCCAAGTGTGTAAGTCACGCCGCCCACAATGGCTACCAGGAAATCGTTAGCCTTCAGCTCAGAGGAAAAATTAGTGCCTGAGCCGGTAACTGCGGTTGAGTTGTTAGTTAGTGCAATAGTGCCTGCTGGCATAGATTTCTCCGGGCAATAAAAAAACCCGGCGCGGTGGCCGGTTATATAGTTATACGGGGATTTTTCAAAAATAATATGATGCTTCGATGCAAGGTAATTGGCACGCCGCCTGTACCGCTTTAGGGTACTGGTAAACAACCACCTCCCGTCCTGTAGTCTTGGCTCTTGCTGTTGAAATAGCATTGCCATTCATCTTTAGGCCAGACTCTAAGCACTTTCTGAAGCTGTACCCGTTATTATCCCTGCTGTAATCGCCGCGTTGCAGGCCGAGGCTACAAAGCGGAACCATTGGTTGAGACACGGCGCCAGTGGGGTTAACCCATGACAGGACTTCACCCGAAGAGCCGTCATAGCTCTCATAAAACCCGAAATCGTAGTAGGCGTCAGGCCACATTACGGGTGGATATTTGCTGGAATACGTGACTTGATTTGAGGCGTTTCGAATAACCATCCCATAACCAGAAACGGGAAGTGAGGGGGAGAATCCGCAGGAGACAATCACAACCTGAACATTATTAACTATACCACCCTCCATTGACCCTTCGATGCTTCCAAATGCCGTATATGACTTAATGGCATTACTTCCTCTGTCCAGATATAGCGGGTTATTAGTATTTGACCATCGCGCAAATACAATATAATTCCCGAGATTTACAATTTCTGACGGGATGCTCCACGACCCATTTATATTGATGACGGCTCTGTAGGTTACAAATCCAAGATACGATGTGTCGCCTATCTCCATAAAGTTTGAACCGTTGGTGATTCTCGCTCCATATTCCACTGAAGGGTTTTCAGCGTATGAGACAGAAAATACATCAGAAAACCCCGCCTCATCGGTAGGTAATGGTTTGCCGCCATCCGGATCGGTGAACTTTGCATCGTAAACAAGAGCGCTGCCGTTAAAAGACATGCTGCGAACATATGCCATAGGCGGTCCGGCAGGATTGCTTCCTGGATACACCCGAACCAGATTTCGTGGCACTATCAGCGCCTTGCTGTTGGCGGGCTGAGGCTTAAACCCACCCACTGACCCGGTGTTTGCCAGCATGGACGCGCTACCAAGATATGATGCGTAACGCATTGAGGCGTCCAGTATGATTTGTTTGCCTCCATCGTCGGGAGTGATACGAACCCCATAAATATCAGCCATTAGTTGAGCTTCCCCGCTTTAAACCTTTCCACTCCGTTAGCGTCGTAAACGGCCATTCCAGTTTCATTGAACACGCTACCCCCAGAGCGGCCAGAGCCTCCGTACAGTTCAAAAGAACCATCACTCCTCATGATTGTTCCTGATCTGCCAGCTACATAGTTTGCTGAGTACCATGATCCCACTTTGGCGAGGGTTATAGAGGCGTAGTTGATAAGCGCGTCATTAATGAAGACCTGGCCATTTACTGCAGTGAAGGCCAGTTGATAACCAAGGGTACTTGTGTTGTAGATTGCGAATGTATCTGCGCTAAAGAGTGCAAATGATTGAGTGGACCCGCCGTTGCCTTCCACCCCAAGCTGCATGCCAGCGACATATTTAGTCCCATTCCTGTCAATCTGAACCTTCACGCCCCACTGAGCCGAAAGCTTGCCGCTGAGGTCAGCGTAAGCACTGGAGACCTGCTGCACTGACGCAGTGTTCTGGTCTGACTGGGCCTGAATCTGCTCAAATTTCTGAGCATAGGCGCTGTCAATGGTGGCAATGGTCTGACGGACAGTTATGATGTCGGCTCGGTTTCGACCGTAAGCCTCAAACTGATGATCCACAGAGGCATCAAGGTTAAGGGCGTTCTGCAGGATTGCATCGACACTCGTATCAATGGATGAAGTGAGCCGGTCAAATGCTTCTGACTTGCGGATCTGATTATCGATGTAGTCAATCAACTCGCCAGTATCTGTGTTGCAAACAACTGGCACCTCTACAAACGCAGATGTTCCAAAGGCATTTATGGTTCTCACATACCAGTAATATGTAGGGCCAATTTTCAGTTCGTAAGCTGTCCAGTTACTTCCGATGCCGGCACGACTTGCATTGCCTTCCACTGTAGACTGGTTGGCATTAGGTAGCTGAGTCAGGCCTGAAGTCCAGAAGTCGAACTGTGTTGAGACGTTGGTTATCTCATTGATGCGAGGGATGAGAGTTACTGAAAAATAACCCTGCTTCTGATCCACTGCAGAAGGTGGTGGCGGCGCTTCGATACTGAATTCAAGGTATGCCTCAGGAGACTGGGCGCCCATCTGGTTAACCGCTATGACATGCGCTGTGTACGTGTCTCGCAGCAGTCCGGTGAGGCGGGTGAATGAGCCAGGAACCTGCACCGATAAAACCAGCTGTCCGTCTTTCCTGATAAGGACCTGATTATAAACATACTGACCCACATTCTGCCATGAAAGCACCCCCTGAACCACCTGACCGATTTCTTCAACGGTGTATTTCAGGTTCTGAGGTTGAGCTACTCCGCCAGTTGGCAATTGCGTGAATGGAGGGCGATCGATAGGCTTCCCAATTGCGTCACCCCATACCCCGGCTGTTTCCTGCTTGAGTGTGAGTTGTACGCCATTCTGAACGCCGAATCTCCAGTCCGTTACACGCATCTCAACGCCGACAATCCCCAGTGAAGGAAAGTTAACCTTCACATACATTCCCGGTCGATAACGATATCCGCTCAGGTTCAGCGTAACGTTCATGGTCCGAGATATGCGAGTACGCTTTAGCTTAATGTCAGCCAACCGCTGAGCCTGAAATTCAGACGTCACAAAGCGAAGCTTGAGGTCCTGAGAAATTTCAACGCCGTCTTCCGCAACCCATTCAGCAACAGAGACCGTCGGAAAATCCACCTCAGCGAATCGTTGCTCCGGGTCAGTGAATGTCCCTTTGATGGTATTCACACGCTCAGACTGAGATACCTCGGGCATGATTTCAATATCGCCCGCCAGCTGACTTTCAGTGATCTCTTCTGTCGCTGGACCGTAATAAGCACCAACCAGAATGCCGTGCTTGCCCGCGATATAAGTAGCCTCTCCAGAGCATGCAGAAAGCATTGATTCAAGGATGCTTGCCTTATTCTCGCTCAGGTCGAACTCACCATTTATGGTGTAACGAAGCTCGGTCAGATTGCCGGTGCTGGTAACCCTTTCGTCTGAAATGTTCGCTGCTTCCTTGAACTGATCCCAGTTGATGTCAGAGTCAGGAACCTTGAGGTAGTTGCGGTAATAGTCGAGGATGCACAGAGCGGCATTGTTGCTGTAAAGCGTCTGGCCCGTGCGTGGGTCATACACCTTACGACCAAGCTTCTCAACGGTAATATTGGGAATGCCAGAGGGGAATTTTTCCGCATCAAACTGAAGTGTCACCCTAAGCCAGCTAATGCCCTTACCAATCATGTCCTCCTTCCATGAAGGTGCATTTGCCAGCAGATAAGGATCTGCTGTCTGGCGATCAATATGCACCTCATGAGAGGCCTTGCTTCCGTAGGTCGAAATGTCATCGTCGCCTAGATAAACAGCGCCTACGCCGGTAATTGGATGGCCGGCGAGTGTAATGGCCAGGTGTAGCAGCTCTCCATCAGTTTGGTCACCCTCCTGCTCTTCCGAAAAGAAGAGCGTGCCGGCCGAAAGAGTTTTGCCATAAATAACTGTTTTGGCACTGGCAGCGGCGCGAAGAACCTGCTTCCTCTCCTGGGTGTCCCGGTAACCACCCATGGAGGGCTTTTTCGCCAGAGCCTGAGAGGCAAGCTGAGCGGCCACGGTGATTACCATTGCGATGGCGTAAGCCTGGTTAGCAACGGCAATACCACCGGCCACAGCCGCAACGATTGGAATAGCAGCAGGCATCAGTTAACCCTCCATGCACTCAATACATTTCCGCGTAATCCAACCAGGCCTGAATCGCCCGGAACCCATACCGCGCCGCTATAAAAAACCCCTGCGCACCTGCGCCCGGCGTTCTCGACCACAGCGATATCTCCACGCTGTATAAATGCCGGACTCACCTCTTCAAGAAAGCGTGAGAGAACACGCTCAAGTGAACCGCCGCCGCGCAGCAACGCCTTTTTCGCTCCGGTTTCGCTGTCATACTTCCCGCGGAATTCAGCGGCAAAATCTTCGCCACACATTGCCTGCGCGCAATCGGCGGCAAACAGGCAGCAGTCATGCTCTCCCCATGAAAAAGGCCGCTTCTCGGCGGCCTTAATTACAGTTACAAGTCTCTTCTGCCAGTCAGGGTGCTTCATAAAACCTCACGAATAGGTAAAGCCTGGCGCATCCTTTTTACTACCCCAGAAAATTGACCGCTCAGACATCTGCGCAACGTAACGGAATATCCTGTCACCCGGCTGCGACGACTGATGTGATTCATCGGTAAATCGGTCTGGAAATGGTCGCTGCCAGTCCTCAAAGATATTGCTGACGGTATACTGCAATGCGTTAGTTTCGCCCGCGGTTGCGCCAGTACTGGATACCTTGCCCTGGAAGATCAGGTCAGCGCCAAGCACTTGCCCGTTATCGTCTATCGCGACCAGAAATATCTCCGCAGACCGGCCTACGCATCTCTCATTAAGTGTTTTGGCAAAAAGAGACATATCCAGACCTGACAGCGTCATCTTCAGCTGAGAAGGACTTGTCGTGTTCGTTTCGTTTACATCATCGATGGAACCCATTCGACCCATGCCGTAGTAGACAAACCCGTTTATAACGATCGTCCCGGTCCCGGAATGCACGTATGCGGTTCCTGATTCGAACTGGATATTTGCGGCCACCACCACTGTTACGCGATCGCGAGAAAGCCAGTCCACCATTGAGTCTGAAAACGGTGAGTACATCATCAGAAAGCCTCCTCAAACTCGATGGTTGTTGATGAGATAAGGCCGGGTGCGCGCCGGATTTCGCCCTGAGAGTTGTCGACAAGCTTGAATATCCCCCACGGGTTTTGAACTTCCAGTGGGGAGTTTGCGGCAGGAGACGTTCGCAGCATTGGGGCAAACGAAATAACCGCTACGCCAGAAGCATTGCTGGTCACATCCGCTGTCACTTTTTTAAGCTCAGAGTTAACGGTAAAGTAATCCCCCGCCCGGAGTACTACCGTGTTTGCCTTCCAGCCACTTGTTGAAAGGGCCACTCCCGTTTGATCTGGGTCTGACACAACAGGAGTTCCTTCCGGAGTTCTTCCTGCCCGACCCCAATCCCGTATCCTGACCCGACCATATTCACCATCCATCGCCGCCAGCACCGCCTCAATCCTGCGGGCCTGTGCTTCTTCAAGTACCGCGTACTCAACAGTGCATTTCCACCGGGAGCCGGGGAAGCGAACCGTCTGTGATGCGCCGTTGAAGGGAGAGCGAAAGGTTTTAGTATTTGATTCGAGGTGCCAGTTAAGCGAGGAAGGATTGGGGCCGGGCCATTCCAGTACATCTGCCATTATTTACTCCTGTCTTATACGCCCAGCAGTCGACGGCCCTGCCCTCTGTTCTGGAAGTCCTGCAGCATGTCCTGTCGGGCCTGTTTCGCGCCATCAGTAGCACCTCTTCGCGCAGCTTCTTCCATTGCCTGCTTCAGTGCTGCATCGCCATTACCATTCACCTGGATAGTCTGGTGAATAACCGTGTTACCAGCACTCTTAGCATCAGCCTGGCCGCCATTTACCATCCTTACACCCAGTGAACCGTCTGATGAACGTGTTAACGGCATAATTGCTTCAGGCCCTGCCTCTCCAAAAACACCAGCCCCCTTAGCGAAGGCAAAGAATTTCGGTGAGTCATACACGCCACCGCTATAAGTGCTCAGGGATGGAGAATCGTATACGCCCCCCTTCGCGTTAAGCTTGAGGTTGCTGTATGCCCCACTGGAGAAGGCATTGCTTGATGATGCAGAAGAAGCCGCTGCTGCTCCGGACGAAGCTGCAGCAGCGCCACCAAACATTCCTCCCGCCATCCCGGCAAAGCTTGTGCCGATCCCAATAAGCGACTGGCGAATGGCAATGCGGGCAATGTCTGAAAGAACTGAGTTTGCGAAGTCAGAAAAGGAAGCCTTGCCGGTGGTGGCAAACTTAACAAGCGCGTCCTCCATGTTCCCGAAAGCATTACTGAACAACTGCTGAGACATCGCAGAAACGTTCGCAGCGCTACTCGCGCTTCATGTCATCGCCGAGCGTCTTCTCTTTGGCGTAATACCAGGCTTTCTGGCGATCATTGAGAATGACACCGTGCTTCTGCTCGATATCGTCAAAATAATCGTCGAGGCGTTGCGGTAGAGGCTCTACGGGGTCGATTGCATACAGGGGATTCTTCCACCAGGAGAAGAAGAAAAACTTCCAGTCCAGATTCGAAAGCGTCTTTCCCTGCAACTGGGCTTTCTCAGCGGTCTGGCAGTAATCAAAGAAGTAACTGGCCCGCCCTTCTGCTGTGCTCTCAATAGTGGTGAAGCAATCGCTGGATACCGCCTCAAACGCACCAGTGACAATCTCACGCGCTTTGTCGGGGAACTTAGCGCATATCTTCCCAAACTCGGAAACGTGCAGGAAACGCAGCGTGCCGCCACGGAATGACGTGCTGACGTAAAGTGACCCGCCCTTTCTGAATACCAGTTCACCCGCCGAATCATTGCTCGCCGGATTGGCAGCCCTGATTTCTGCCGGCAGCCGGTCATAGGCGTACTTCACCTTTTCCCGGAACAGGCGCTTAGCATCGTTGAGGGTGTGGGCGATTAGGGCGCACTTGGCAGCCTCGAACAAAGCCGCATCCAACTGGATAATGCAGACTTCTGTGGTGAAACCAAGTTGACGTGCTTTAAGGATGATGTTGCGTGTGTGCATGCCCTCGAAGTATTCGCGCTGCTCTGGCGTCATCCGGAATCGCTGAGGCTTACCCTCTTTGTCGGTTATCCAGTACAGATTATTCAGCCGCCAGTCCTTATCGGATAGCAGCTTGATGTACTCAGGTTTCATTAAGCCCCCTGAGACAATGAATCCATCAGATTCGACAGGTCATCGACCGTCTTATTACCTTCCTCGCTATCGAGGTTGTAGGCCTTACGCTCGGCGTTGATCACCTTAATCTGCGCGTCAACACCAGCAGTGATTGAGCGTGACATTGAGGCATGATTGTCTTCGGTGATTTCAGCATCCTCGAGGAAGTCGCGGAGCTTGTTGGTAATGCCACGCCATGCTGCTAACCCCTCACGGTGAGCCATCACTACAGCGGCAGCTTCGTCTGATGCCTGGTCAACAATCTGCGCATCAGTAACCACTGGTGACTGGTTACCGCCGCTGGTTACCGATTTGGTTACCTTGGCTTTAACGGCCGATCTGACTTGCTCTGTCAGGTCACGTTGCCAGCCTTCTTTGTTTGCTCTTTTGAGGATGGTGGCATGGTTAACGCCATGCTTTTCACCAATCGCCCTTACTGACATCAAGCCAGCCCGGTAAGCCGACTCGATGGCCTCCCAATCTGGTGATGCCATGTCTTTCTCCAATTATGAGACACGTTATAGAGAGGCTATTAACCCTCACAATAGAAGCACAGCCCCGCTGCGCTTTTCCTATAACTTTGCGGAGGTAAAAATGAAATTAACCTATCTGGATCTGCTTATTGCTTTTGCGCCATCAATCAACAGTTTTTCCGAGGTTGCGTGTGCTTACGTCAAGTATCGGATAGCTGTTCTTGCGGCACGTATTCCATCTTGAGCACATCATCAGGCGCGAGGTATACCCAAGCGCCATCTTCCCTTGCAACACCAATGAAGCCATTAACCATCTCAGGCTGTGATCGGTTCATCAGGCCTTCGTGAGTTTCGCCTGACTTCGTGGTAACGGTGATGCGGTAGGTATCGGTCATATAGGACCCAATAAAAAAGGCCCGCCGAAGCGAGCCCTTAATGAGCAAAAATCAAGTATCCTTTTACTTTTTTTTCCTGCTTTTTATCTTTCCTTTGAAAATATCATCGGTCACATAACAAATGTGTACCCACATAGAAAAGGCAAAGACTATTACACCACCACCCCATGCAAGAATTGGATGTTTCGCATCCATGAACACGCCGAAAGGAATAATAGACCAGCATAAACTCAAATATACATAGCATATAAATAGAGGTATTAAGCTCCATCTACTTAAAACCAATAAAGCAGCGGATATACCATAAACTAACGCAAACAATAACCCAATAGATCCCTTTGAATGTTCATAAATCATAAAAACAAGCCCGAAGTTAAAAACAACGAGTTGTGCGATGATAGCCCAAAGGTTTCCTGTAGACGGCCCGCCGTAAGCGATCCTGTGTAAGCTTTCCTTGATTTCTTTCAGATCATCTTCAGTACGCATTTCTATACCCTTCTTTAAAAGCGAACCCCGTTCGCAACGGCAATCAAGCCAAAGGTGAACACCCTAACTGTGCTCAGGTATAATTTTTTCCCTTACTCATATATGCGTTTGCGTCATTTTATCGAGCCAATTACCGTGGTACAAGTTTCTTTTGCATCGGTTTTAAGCTTGTCTGAAAATTATATCTTGCAAGCGGTATAATCAAGCGCCTTCTGAAGCGTTTTTCCAAACAACCTACTAAATTTCGTAGTGGAATTTTTTATGCTTGCAGGTATTATCTGAAAGTTTGCAATTTAGCTATGCCCTTCAGGCAATTTTCATTTAGATAGGGATGATTATGAGTTCAGAACATAAAGGTAAAAACGTTTTTGGCCAAGATATGTATCAGGGATCTGATGGGCTTTACGGCAGCAAGTATGAAGCAGATCAAACTTATCGATCCGACTATAAAAAAGAAAACTACCATGAGCCCTTTGAGTTCCCGCCAATCACTACACCCGGCGCCCTCACTAATCAGCAAAATTATTCCACTATTTCAAATGTATCCGGGCTATCTGACAACAAAATCTCACCTGAATCCAGAAGTCGCATTATTGGGCTGCTAATTCTTTATGTAGGAGGCTGGCTCAATCAGCAAGCCATCGGCTACTTAATAACCAACTCATTTACTGGCTTTTCCCTACACAATATTCTGGCTGCATGCGCGACCGTCTTGTTTTGGCCAGCAAAATTAATACTTGCTCTTTTTGGTAGCAAAGTGGGGGTAACAAGTATCTTACTCCCTTATGCCTTACCATTAGCAAACCTGCTTTGGATTTTATTCGTTGCTCACCTGCTCCTTAAAAATGGTAAGTTAAAGGCGCTTTTAGGAATAAAATCTACAGGTTATAAGAAGGTTTCGTGGATAAAGGCAGCGCTGATTCATTTGATTGTTCAAATCGCGCTAACTGCATCCTTAATGTTTATGTGATGATGATTTAGCGAGTCCTATTGAAGGAAAATATTAAAGGCACTGCTCTCTGATGTACTGTTGCAGCCCCGCTATTTGCTTTCCGGCAACTTCGATTCGCCCTCTGAGGGTGAAATAATCCCGCTGAGCGGCGTCAGTAAGTCGGGCGCTGGCTGCATCATCCAGGCTGGAGGTTCCGGAGGAGGATTGTTTCTGGCAGGTGGCGTTGAGCTGCAACCGACGCTTGCCAGTAGCAACATCATCATGCAGCTGATCGATAGTTGCTTTAGCATCAGCTAGTTCCTTAGTGTATTTCGCATCGAGAGCAGCGACACTTTTCTGGCGTGTCTGCATATCGGTAATGGTGTCATTTGCCAGCTTGAGACTGTTATTTGCCGTGTCACGCTGCGCCTTGTAGTCAATGGCATTGCCGCGGTAATAAAGCGCGAGCGCTACTGAGGTGGCTAATAGCAGCAGAGCCAGCAGGATGAGTGCAGAAAGCACCTTAGCCTTTAAGGTCATCGGCACTCTCCGCCAGGCACATGGTGCGCTCCATATCGCGCCGATTCATTAATCCACGCCATTTCTGGCCGCCAGCGTAAATCCAGCGGCGTAATTCTTCACATGCGCCATCAACATCACCGGCATTAAGACGCTTAAGCAGTGTCGATTTCGAGAACGCGTTTGTACCAACGTTATAGGTGAAGCTGTACAATGCGGCCCGCTGATATTCACCCAGTGGGATTTTGACCATCCCATCAACAGCTTTTTTGACTGGCTGCAGATCGTTCCACATCAGGCGATCGCATTCGCGGTCGGTATACTTCTTTCCTTTGATGATGTCGGTGCCGGTGTGCCCGTCGCAGACAGTCCAGACGCCCGCCACATCTTTGTAAGGCTCGTACACCCTCCCCTCTACTCCACCCTTTCCGCCGAGGAATACCGTAGCGATAGCTATAGCTCCGCCACCCGCGACAGCAATAAGCTTATTGCGCAGGCTGTTTGACATAGCCATGGGTTAATCCTCGTTGATGTCCGGAGCAGTAGGCCAGCGCTGAAGGGCTTTGATTTGCGCCAGGGTAGCCTTGCGCTTGTAGTACCAGTTGATGCCGAGCGTGAAAAGCGCGACCAAAATACCGGCCAGCACGCCTACAGCACTCCACTCATCGGGACTTAGCCGGGTCAGAAGACCATTGGCGATTGTCCCGGCAGATGCGCCATATGCTGCGCCTGAAGCCAGTTTGCTCATATCGATACTCATAACACCTCCGTGATTACGGTCGGTGCTGCAGGTAGTCAGAAGAAAAGATCGCCCGCTGCCACATAGGAAAGGGTGAAAGTCGATGTTGATTGGCAGGGGCGAAAAACGAAAAAAGCCCACCGAAGTGAGCTTTTGAAATGAAATTTAATCTTGATTCCAGACTGTCTCATCCAAACTGACGTTTAAATGACCATTAGTGATTTCATAATAAGCACTTCCGCCTACATCAATATCATGGTCTTGGTCTTTGCATCCGGAGAAATAGTTTACTACTGCAATGAATTCAATAAAGTTTTCTGTTGCACCTGTAATTTCGAATGACCCATCCACTACTTGATATTGCCCATCACCGCCATACTTTGTTAAAAGGTACCCATCAAAATATGAAGAGTACTCTTCAAACAATGCGGACAGCCCATCAAGATTTGATGGCGAAACATTACCGAGGGGTATCGAATAAGTTTTTATGCTTTGCATGCTTTAACCTCTTTGATTGAAAGTTTTACATGCTAAGCGACAACAGGTTATGTCAGAAATCTTTTGAAAGTCTGCAATGAAAAAGGCCAGTTCTATGACTGACCTTTGAAATAGTTTAGTGATGTTACTTACCCGCTAGAGGGTATAAGGGGCGCTTTATCCGCTCTTGGGGATAATAAAAAAGCCCCGCAGACTGATGAGGTCGCGAGGCTGTTTGGCATCCACATTATCAGTGATGGAACTGACTGGATTAAGTTAACGCTTCAAACAACAGCGCGCAACTTCAACTGTTAGGAATCATATCCCCAGCTTCCTGAAAAGTAAATAGCTCACGATAAAATAACCAGCGATTTTATGTCCTTTATTTTCAGTTAAGCCTACAAGAGAAATTAAATCATAAGAACTGATCATATATCAGTATTAATTAATAGGAATCTTCTGATAGATTGTTGTGACCATCTCTTCACTCCTCTCTTGTTCAGGATGCTATAAATTTATGAAAAAGATTGCCGCACTTTTAATGCTCACCGCAGTATTTGCTTTCTCAAGCTCAGCTCTGGCATGTCCTAAAGGCACACATCCACACGGCGGAACCGGTTCTCACCATGCTGGCGGTTCATGTTACTAACCTAGTAATTTAATCAAATGCAAAGGTGCATGCCTTGAAAAAAACATTAGCAATACTCTTCCTTGCCTTATCTCTCGGCTCAATTACACAAGCTTTTGCTGGCAACTGCCAACATGCTAACGATACGGCAGCAGATGGTTCTCGCTGTGGTGGACGTTCATCAGATTCACGTCCCGGCGGAAACTAATTAGCAATAGCCCACCTTACGGTGGGTTTTTTTCAAACTGTAACTTTATTCAGTGAGGAGTTAGCCCATGATTCCTCAACTTCCAGCTTGCCGATAAGCTGGTCAAAGAATGGCTTTCCACTCCTGTCCCACGTTGCCAAACTGATAGCCTCCGTAAATGCGCAAATGCTTCGGAATGCTTCAACTGCGGGGATGCGCTCATACCCTCGCCCGCAGCAACGCTTGCAATCCCCCATGACAGGCACGCCCTGCTCTTCAGTCAGCTTGCGATCAACGGCACGTCCACGTCCGCTACAGTCACGACACGCTGATGACACGACGCCCTTACCTTTACAGGTCTTGCAGATAACGCGAACAACCTCCTTCACGCTTCGTGCAGAGCCACCTGATAGCGGTGACTTCATGCTGAAAACGTCAGCCTCAATAAATCCTTTCGCCTGGCAGCATTCGCAGGGTTTGACGCTGGCGGCGCTTCGGCAATAATCCATGTAGGCATAAGTTGCGAGCGTTTGCATAACTGCTGTCTTAATATCGGTGTCTAGCTTGCGCAAGGCGGCAACCTTATCGCAGGTACTCAATGCATATTCAGTTAATAACGATACGGCGCGTCGGGCGTCGTTATCGCTCACTCCAACCTTACCCATGAACGCACTATAGCCCAGCGGCGCTCGGCTCTGAGTCATTCCCATGGCAGCCATGTAGTCAGTGCCTGATAGCGCATCTGTAGCTGTTGCAGGCGGCATACCCGCAAAGCTCGCTGTTTTTGGAAAATAATATTTTACTGTCGCTTCAAGGCTCATGGTGTCTCGCTCCTCTGCTTGATCAGCTCTCTGGTTTTCTGCCGATAGTGCGCAGCCAGCTCCTGCAGCTCTTCCCGCGTCCATTTCTTTTGCTCATGCGGACCCATAAGGCGATCGAAAGCAGCCTGACCGATCTTCTTAATCAGGTTAGGCGTGTAGTTTTCAATGTTGCCGGAAAGGTGCTGGTTGCATGGTACGCACTGCTTATGGCAGTTGGTTTCTTCGTAGCGTGTAGCCGGTGAAGCGCCGCGAGTTCGATAGTGCCCGGCGTCATATTTTCCTTCGTGGAATCGTCCGCAGCTGATGCACGGATCGGCGGCATCACGAGTGCGGATATATTCGTTGAAGGCTGACTGGGTTTGCTTATGGAAGTGACTGAGGGGCTTTACTGCTAACTTGCGGATTTTGGTATGGCGCTTTTCCTGCTGAGCTTCATCTTTTCGCCGTCGCTCTGCTTCCTGTATCGCCTTATGCCGGTCCTTCTCTCTCTTTGTCAGTGCTATCACGGTTCCGCATTTTGGTGAGCACCACGTTTGATTTGAGAAACCCGGATGAAACCATTCTCGACAGTCCGCATTCTTACATCTTCGCCTGACTTTTCTCATCGCCCCCTCCGTGCATTCTGATGTTGTCGTCTTGCATCCAGCCGGCGCAGCAGCGGACGCAGGCATATGTCTCGTCCGTAGCCAGCGGTATGCCACAGCCAGCGCAGTTGATAGCAGGTATATCGCCATGCGGCATGAATTGGCAGATAGTCGAGGTGCTCGTAATACCAGATATCCTCTTCGCAGATTTCACAGCTAACTCCGAACCGGTGTTTATCTTCACTGGTCAGCACAGTACTGCAGCTACAACAACGCTTACGCCCAGCATTTGTTCTCATAAGTTTTGTCTCTTCGTGGTTCGCGATTACCTTCAGGCAACAGCGCGCTAACCAGCCATAAACGGGGATCGGCGGCGAGTGTCTTTTGGGTATGAATGTTGCGGGCGTTGTAACGGGAAATGAGTTCGTTTGCAGTGTCTGTATCTACAGGGTCATGGGTGAACCATGTTTTCTTCATTGCTTTTCCTTTTGTGAAGCCCACGATCGCCCTGACTGACCATCAACACACCATTGACTACGACGTGATACCGGCAGTTAAAGTCTCGGGCATATTTCCTGACAGTTGTGCGAGTGGATTTGATCGCTCGGCCAACTGCTGTTTGGTTTCCTCGGGTCTCAATGAGTAACTGAGGAATTGAGGTAACCTGTGGTGTCATGCTGTCCTCCCGAATCTTCCAGCCCATTCAGCCGCGCGCGCTGATTCATCGCTAAACCTGACGTTCTGCTCGGCACCGAATGCATGGATTAAGGTGATTAAATCTCGCATCTCACCGACGCGCATTTTGCTTGTTGACTGGCCCAGCACCACAAAGCCGCCATTGATACCCGGCACCGTCTCCTGTCCTTTCAGGCTGGCGCTGAAAATGTGTTTCCAGCTCTCAGGATCGAGCTTCTTCCCGTACCAGACCACCTGGCTCGATACGTCATGCAGGCAGGCCCAAAGCATGCGGTTTTGCGCAAGGCTTCTGGTGTCTTCCTGAATGGTTACCTGCAGAGGTTTGTCGGGATTGGCGGGGAGTTGCTGGATGGCGCTGATGCAGTTCTGCCGGATGCTGTTGTCTCTCAGTAGATAACGTTGCGTCTCCACTGCTACCTCCCTTCGATTGTCTCCACGTAATCATGGATGTTGTCGGCTGCGGCGCTCAACAACAGGTCAATGCTCTGCTTACTGTGTCCGCCTTCACGAAGCATCTTGAGGGCTGTCAGTATCGCTGAGTGTGAGTCTTTGAGGGGTTGGTGCTTAGGTCTGAGAGGGATTACGTTATTCATGCGTCCTCCTATACAGCCAACTGCAGCTGCATGTTGAACCGGTCCCGTTGCTCGCAGTAATGCAGTGAGCCGGGGCTGTTGTGTGACTCGATACGTTCGACCATCAATGCAGCGCGGGTTTCTTTTGATGCAGGGGCGTACGCTCCTGACCATGCCTTATCGATACCAATGTTTCTGCCAACGTTAGTGCTGTCAGCGCTCGCCAGCGGTAGTTTGGTGAAGATAATTGGGTTAAGCATGCGCAGGCCGTGAAGCTTGGCGATGGGCTGGCCGTAATCGTCTGTAACGTGCCGGATCAGGTCCTTCATGCGCGCCACAGCAAGATTCGGACGCTTAACGTCATATTCTCCACAACTACCGATAGCCACTCTCGGGTACTTATTGCAAAGCCGGATGAATCGATCATCGCTCTCGTTCATGTGCCATACCGGTACGCCATAGAAATCACCGTGTGGCCACTCATCAAGCAATGCTTCGTTCTCTGCTTCTCCGCCGTCGATAACATCAGGGATGATGGCGAAATCGAAGCCGGGATGGTTTTTCCATCTAGCCACGAATTCGTAGTAATCCCTCCAGTCGATTTTGTTTCGTCCAGCTGCCTTCCAAGCTGTGAACGCACCGTTATCCAGAGCGAATGACTGACAGAACTCTGAGGCGAGATTTATTTGGCCGGCATGAGCAAAGGAGATGAAAGCATGCCGCCCTTTCCATGCCCGAATTGCGCAGGTGTCAGGCGTTATTGGTCCGCCGTGATAGTGGATCATGATCTTCTCCTTCCTTTTCAAACTCAGCATCGACTATCAGGTCATGTGCTTCGCGCGCCAGCATGTCGATAGCGTTCAGGTGCGCCCGGAACTGCTCCGGCGTCAGGTCGCGCGTCTTAGCCAGGTCGATGATTGCCAGCGTCATGTTGCGGGCCTGACGCATCAGCGGGGTTTTGATTACCAGTTGAGTAACCTGTGTCATGCTGCGCTCTCCTTTCCCTCAAGCCAGAAGAAAAACGCCCGGTCTACCGTGGCATCCTGATATCCAAGATGTGATCGGGTCAGGTTGTGTTTATCGCCGTGCACGCTGCGATACAGGCGCTCAAAGCAGATGCGGTTCATCTCAGTCATGGCGGCCACCTTTCAGACCGAAGCGGCGGCGAATGTCGGCGAGGTGGTCCAGTGCCTTTTCGTTACCGGTCGGAATGTGCAATTGAGGAATCTGTTTGCGCGGCGGCGGGATGACTTCGCCAGCTTCAATGCGGCGGGACATCTTGCGCAGCTCATCGCCCAGGCGTTTGCGACACTCTGTGTCGGTCAGGTTGAATGATCGCATCTGGTTATAGACCGCTGTCACCATGTGGAAACAGGCCGGGCTTTCCCATGGGAACTCTTCGCTGCTGTCGTACATGCCACGGTCCCGGCAGTACAGGCGGAACATGTCATACAGTTCATCATCGGCTGGCAGACCGGCTGCGCGGTGTTCACCCTGCTTGCACCACTCGATAAACTGGCCGGGTGATGGCAGGAACGGTGAGCCACTGGCGCGGGCCAGTTTCATGCCTGCTGATAGCTGCTGCTTGTTGTGGATGCCGTTCTCTGCAAACGCCGCGATCCACTGGCGTTTCGCTGCTGCTTCGTCGTTGGGGTTGCGCCACGCAGTGCTGACCGATGCCGGAAACACCTGCTTCAGGTTTGAAAACAGGGCGTCTACCAGACGTTCAACGTCTTCATGCACTCCACGCTCAACTGGACGCGGCCCATCTCCTGCAATGCGAGCCATTGCGCCTGCATCACGATTCTGAATTGCTGATATGAGATTTCTCATAGGAATTCATTCTCCCAGGCTTCGCGGCTGTTCCAGTGCTGAGCGGGTTGCTGAGCTACTGCCTGCCGGTTACGCCCTGGCTGGCTCATCTGCGCACGGAGCGTGTCCCACTTTGCGCGGAGTTTTGCAGGGCTGAGGATATTGGTCTGCCAGAAGTGATCGGCGTTGGCCCATTTGAAGGTTTCGCAGATGTCATGGTGCGTAACTTCAAGTGTTCCTCTCAGAAGGCGTACTTCGTTAGCCCAGGCAGGCCAGTTAGGGGATTTAGCTGTTGGAGTAACAATCTTCACCCTGCTGAACATCCACTCAGCAGCCTTCAGGTCGTCAGCAGTTCCCCACTTGTCACCTTTCAGTGAATGGGTCGCTGCTTCAGGCCGAATGACCGGGAGATTCCTCAGGGGGGTGTCGGAGGATTCGCCAGAATCCTCTGACGTATGTTTATTGTCTTTCTTGTCTTTTGTAATAGTGTCTTTTGTGTGTCCCTGTTTTGGTGACAACCCTGTCACCATTTTGGTGACACTTTTTGTCACTGATTTGGTGACAGTGACACCATCATGGTGACACTCTGGAATTTGCCACTCTGCGAGGTTCTTATTTGGTCCGATTAGCATGCCTTCCCTGACCAGAACACACATCTGAATTAACTCGTTTTTTGCCTTATTCACCTTCTGCCTGGGCAGCCTGGTGAGATGGCTAATCTGGCTGTCAGCAATGCGATCCATCTTCTTGTTGAAGCCGTATGTTTTCCGGCAAACAGCATGCGCAACCTTAGCCTGATTCCTGGTCAGGTTGGCTCCTATCAGCTCTTCGTACAGCTCGTTTGCCAGACGCGTGTATCCATCGTCTGTATCTGCCACACGTTGCTCCACGGCCCTGAGAGCGGGCCTGATTGGTGATACGTTGTCATGCGCAAGATTCATCGCCGCCCCCGTCAGAAGGAATGCCTGAGCGATAATCAGAGAGAATCCGCTTTATCTCTTCAGTGGTGCCATGAGAGAGAATCAAGCTGTCGAAACCACCATCCCGATCGAACTCTGCATCAACCAGTAATTCAGCCAGGCGGCGTGCTTTTGCTGCACTGAACTGCGGTATGGCAGCAGAGCGCGTCAGCTTCGTTTTACCAGCAGCCTTGGCCTTCTCCATCTGAACCTGCGCCACGGCTTCCGCTTTCGCGCCATGTTCACGTGATAGCGCCACAGCCGTTGTCGGTGCTACCTCGCCCGCTTTGACCATTGCGATTAGACCATCGCCACACTCCAGTAGCTGAAGATGCTGATCCACATCAGCTGGTGAACGCTTAACCTTTTTGGCAATCTCTGCAGGTGTCCAGCCCTGATTCAGCAGGCGCTGATATGCTGCCGCACGTTCCAGAGGAGACAGTGCCTTACCCTGTGAACTGGTGACCATGAATGCGATGCGATCAGCTTCGGAGCCTGAGAAGTCCTTGCACTCAAGGCGGGGTATTTCGTGTCCGGCTTCTGACGCCATTTTTGCGCCGTAGTACCGGTGGTGACCGTCGATAATCTTGATTCCCTGCTCTGTCACCTGAACCGCCAGCGGCGGCACAAATTCACCGGCAATGAAAGCGTCTCGAAATTCAGCGACATGCTCCTGGTCGATTTCTCGGACGTTGTAGCCAGGCTCGACGTAAAGCTCAGCCAATGGCACCAGAAAAGTTTTCTTAACCGTTGTTTCAGTGCCGTTTTTCTCTTTAGCCTTGTAAAGCGATAATAAAGAACTCATAATTACTCCTGTACGTTGATCCAGTAAGATTCGTGCATCAGGCCTCGAAGCTGTTCGCGCAGCTCGTGGCTTTTTCTTTTGTCAGTAGCTGCTCTATGCGCAACAACCTCTGCGCCACTTCTGATTCAGGTGAAACCACATCCAGATAAGCCAGCGCCAGACTCATCATCTGGAAGAAGCTGTGACGCTGCTTTCCTGATGGACGCTTCATGCGGCTTACAGCTGCGTCGTCCAGGTCGAGTACCTTCGCCAGTGTTCCCTGTCCACGTTCAGCCAGTTTGTTCAGTAACTGGCTTTCAATCTCTCTCGCTTTTTTGCGATAGCTTGCAATTTCCATGATGTAAAATTCCTTTGTTGGTTAAGTAATTGCGTGACATTGCGGTGAGCAAGTCACTTGGGTTTAAAATTTCCCCGCGTTGGCGGCGGGCTAGATTGTGTAAAGAGCGGTGGAAATCAGGCGGCGGTATTGACGCCGTTTCCGTATTGCAGCCAGACAGGATCACATTGCAGAGCTACAGCGATTTCGAAGATCTTCCGTGGGCGCTTGGTGATACCAGCTTCAATCTGTTGGATTGATTGCTGCTTCACACCTGCCTTAAGCGCCAATTCGGTCTGAGTCATCTTCAGCTCTGCTCGTTTCTGCTTGAGGCGCTGGGAGATAGTTTGCATATAGCCTCCTTGACAAACTTTCTTGTATTTTAAATACAAACTACTTTGTTTGTCAATTACAGCTTTTCTTGTGAACATCTCTTTTTTGATGAGGTGTTAAATGACAATTGCGGCAAGGGTGCTTTCAAAAAGGACTGAGCTGGGTTTGACTCAGACAGAGCTAGCGGAAAAGGCCGGCACAACGCAGCAGGCGATTGTCCAGCTTGAGAGCGGTAAAACTAAAAGACCAAGGTATTTGCCTGAGCTAGCTAAGGCGTTAAATTGCGACATCCAATGGCTTCTTGATGGAACAGGGGCAACCTTAGACAGCAATGTGTCTAACCCTCGGGACTACAAGCCGACTGCGCGCTACCCCGTTTTAAGCAAGGTTCAGGCTGGCGCATGGGATGAAGCCTGTGAACCCTATACGATTAAGGATGTCGATATGTGGCTTGAATCTGACGCACATACGCAGGGAGATGCATTCTGGCTGCAGGTGGAAGGCGATTCAATGACTGCGCCGATTGGGCTGAGTATTCCGGCAGGAACCTATGTGCTGTTCGATACCGGACGTGAAGCAGTCAATGGAAGCCTGGTCGTTGCGAAGCTAACCGACGATAACGAAGCGACATTCAAGAAGCTCATCATTGATGGCAGCCAGAAGTACCTGAAGGGGCTGAACCCACAGTGGCCTATGGTGCCGGTGAACGGTAACTGCAAAGTGCTTGGCGTAGCGATCGAGACGAAGATGAGGCTGGTTTGAGACTCGATAGCAGGAAGAGACTTTTGGCTAAGGAGATGGCATGTCAGTTTTTGCGAAGATAGCGATTCCGATGTTCTGCATTGCGTTCGCGATGTTCTACCTGGCCCGTAAGAAGCGGGACAAAAATTACCTGATTCCGGGCTTTGTTCTGTTAGCTGCTGGAGTTGTAAATGCGGTGATAGCGATTACTGCAGCTTAGTGGCCGGAAGAGACGTTTGGATGATAAGGAGTGAGTTATGGACGCGGATAAAAAAATTAATCTACCTGAATTGGTCCTTTCAGCGACGACACAAGATTTCAAAGACTTTTTGAAGAGCTTTGAAAAAGATGGGAAAGATCTTCAGTGCTCATGCTGTGGTGGCTCTCACTGGGAGATAAACAGTAATCCTAATGACAAGGAAAAGCCGGTTATCATCACGCTTCCTCTCCCAATGATAAGTGGCTCTGGGGTATGGGCATTCTTCGTAATATGCAGTACATGTGGCGAGATAAAGCTTTTCAACACCAATAAGGTTGCAACCTGGCTGCATGCGAGAAAAAAATGATCACGCCTTGTTTTGATGATAGTTTCTTCTTTCAAAATCCAAAATTTAACCCGCAACAACCTAACCCAGAAACTGGTATACTTGAAAATCACGATGGCAGCCATATGTTGGTTGCTGAAACCGTAACGATAGATTTAGAGGAGGATATTATGCCAATTGAAAAAGATAGCCCTCTAACTATCCGTTGGGCAATTGGACTGTGTGTAGCGACTTTACTAGGTGCTCTTGCTATAGCGGGAGGCACTTACGCTTTAATCCATTCTGATGTTAATGACGTGCGCTCAGACCTGACCTCTTCACGTGATAAAAGCGGGGACGATGTGGATTCGCTTCGCGGCGAGATGAACCAAGGATTCACCCGCGTTGCCGATAAGCTGGATGATATAAACAAAACGCTGCTAAAAATTCAGGTTGATCAGGCCACCCAAAGAGCTAAAGAAGAAAAATCCAATTAACCGGCCGCGACGAAGTTTTTACTGGTTCCCCCTAATAGCCCGCCATTGAGCGGGCTTTTTTGTGCCTGCAGATCCCACTTCGCAAAAATAAATCCCCTTTAAAAACAAAGCTATTTGTATTCTTCGCCACCAAATACAATATTTATTGTTTACAGCCTACAAACTTTATTGTAATTTTATCCCATCAGCAGGACGCACTATTCACCAGGACGGTGATGCTCTTTAACAACATTGCAGCGCTGACAAAGCGCCAACTAACCAACCGAGATGGATTTGGACTGTCTATCGGCTTACCAGTCGGCAGTACCAAAACCACTTCAGGAGGCAACCATGACAGTAATCACTTACGGCACATCGGTTAAAGAGAACGCCAAATCACGCCGCCATGCTCGTCGTCGTGCGGTGGCAATGGATCGTGATCGCATCGAATCAATCATCGACACGGCTTTCGGCATTGAGCCAGAGGTTGTGGCGATTCAGGTTAAGCACATCAGCCGCATCGAGAAGGCTTGCATCTCCCCTTCTCTGCGTGACAGGCATGAAGGTGGGGCTGTTTGCCTGCCTGAGGTTGCGCTATACAATGCCGGCAATCGCAAGTCCAATTCCGTTACAGCAAGGTAAGTCATGAAAAAACTTAAATGCATCCAGTCAAATCAGCACCAGGCATTTACTGAGGGCAAGATTTACGAAGCCGATGATCGGCTCCGGTTTGTAGTGGGAAATGATGCGGATCAGGAGTCACCCTGGCAGTTAACAGGGATGAACGTGAAGATAGACATTGGCATCGTAGCCAAATTTGAAGAGGTCGCTTAGGCGGCCTTTTTTATTGTCTGCGTGACAGGCATGAGAGCACATCGGTATGTCTGCCGGAGATTGCAATATTCAACGCGGGTTACCGCACCGTCCGGAAGGACGTAACACACATCATTAAATAGCACTACTTAATTAAGACCGTATATCTATTCCCGAGGTAAAGGCATCGGCTGAATATATGGATTGGTTTTTACAGTCAACTACACCACCCATAGCTTTCGCGGTGTCCCAACCATTGGAATAAAGACGGATGACAGCATTCCTTTTCACATCGGTACGACTTTTTGTCATGGCATCAAGCTTGAACCATTTAGGAAAATCTCCATCCAGAAGACCATTTTTGTAGTCGAGGCAGCCAGTCATCCATATTCCCCTGCCTTCTTCTTTTGCCTCATCCTCACTCATCTGCGCATGAGCAGCAGAGAGATGAGCGGTTAGGAAAAATAACAAGGTCGCAGTTAGCATCTTTTTCATAGTCGTTTTCTATACACGGAACGGAGGATTTCATAATGCCTAATACAAAAAATCGCTTCCATGAAAATATCAACTGAGTGACACCGTAAAGCTGTCTACTCAGACGGCTTTGAGGTGCTACGCACCAACGCTAAGAAGTTTCAAATGACAGGATAGATAACCAGAACGTATCACCCCTATGGGAGCCGCAATGGCTCCCTTCTTTTTGACACCAACCTAACCAAATTCAAGGAACCCACGATGAACTATGCCATCGCGGGCGGCGCCATCGTGGGCGCTGCTCAGTTAGACGAATCACTTCTCGACACCATTACACGCCGCCTCCGCACTGGCTGGCGCAACCTTATCGACACTCTGAATCAAAGAGGCCAGCCATGAAATCACGTTACTTCACGAAGGCTCAGGAGCTTTCAAGAGAGGCTCATCTGTTCGGCGATGGTGCCAAGTGGGCTATGGCGATGCAGTTACTGCGGAGGGCTTTGCAATGAGACTGAACAGAACTGCCCGGCATGAGGTGCAGGATATCGCCGATAACCTGCCGGATAGCGAACTGGAGTTCATCGCAGCTGAAGTTGATGCACGTATGAGCCAGCACAAGACAAACCCGTTAATGCCTGCCCTGTGCGCCTTCCTGACGCGCCATTACGACTATCCGGCCATCGAGATGTTCGACGAAGACGACGAGCAGCACGAAGCGGCTGAGGCTTTTTTACGTGATGCGATGATTAAGGCTGCGCGGCGTGAAGTGGCGATCGGGATTTACCGCAACAAACATGGAAATCAGGAGGCGGCGTAATGCAGCCAGGGATTTACTACGACCTCAGCAATGAGGACTACCATGCAGACCCCGCCATTGGATCGACGTCGGTAAAAGCTATCAGTGTCAGCCCAGCAAACCTCTACTTCAATCCATTCAAGGGAAGCAAGTCAGCGCATATTGGAACGGCAATACATGCCGCTCTGCTTGAGCCTCAGTTATTCAAAAGTCAGTTTCTTATGCTGTCTTCCGCAGCGGACCGTCGATCCAGAGAGTACAAGGATGCGCTGGCACAGTATGGATGTGATCGCATATTGGTAGGTCAGGATGTCGACACAGTTTCAAGGATGATTGAAACCGCAAGGATGAACGACGACTTTGTCGACTATATGCGTTCTGCAGGGAAGTCTGAGGTTTCTATGTTCGCGACGTGCGACATAACAGGACTTCCGCTTAAATGCCGATTCGACCGACTGTCAGATAGCTACCCATACCCTATGGATGTCAAAAGCTGTAATGACGCCTCAGCCAGAGGTTTCAGTCAGGCATTTGGTAGGTTTCACTACCACATTCAGGCCGCCTTTTACTTACACGTTCTCAAATTGGTTACCGGTAAAACCGTGGACCAGTTTTGCTTTTTCGCTATCGAGAATAAGCCGCCATATCGGAACTGTATGTATTTCATCGGGAAGAATCGCTCGAAGCGGGCCGAAAGGCGATGTTTGCAGCTCTCGAAAAGATAGCTGAGTGCCTTGAAAACGAAGAAATAAAAACCGAGGGGATTGTACTGCCTTCCGCAGAGATAAACATCCCGTCATATCTTTTTGATGAAGAATTCAATGATGAGGTGTTTCTGTGATGGACCTTTCAAGAACCATTATCCCTAAGTCTGACCAAATCAACTTTGAAGACGTACAGACCAGTTCCATAACAGCCACGATTAAATCAGTGCGCGCCGGCAACAAGGAGCAGCCGGTATTTATCGACCTCGAAGGATATGAGGGCCGGCCATACAAACCATCGCTTTCAATGCGCCGCGTTCTGGTAGGGGGATGGGGTAACGATGGTAAGGATTGGGTTGGTAAATCACTGACTCTGGTAGGTGATCCGAATGTGAAATTTGGTGGCGTGAAAGTTGGCGGCATTAAAGTTAAGGCTATGAGCGGCATTGAAGCAAATTTCTCCATGATGCTCTCGGTTTCTCGTGGGAAACGTGTTGAGCACTTTGTTGAGAAACTGACAGTCAATAACCCACCTGTAAGCCCGCTCGTGTGGTTCACAGCAAATGCTGGCTCTATGGATTTAAACAAGCTGAATTCAGCTTATGAGCGAGCCAGATCAGCAATGGCAGGAAATGAGTCAGACCTGCAAAAGCTTGATGATGTTTATCTGCTTCGTAAGGCAGAAATTGAAGAGGCAATCGGATAATCATAGGAGGCTGCATGCAATCACCTGAATATCAGCGCCGGGGGAATCAACTAACTCTCGGCCGCCGTTGGTCACCCGATGAGATAGGCCTTCTTAAAGAACTCGCAGCGACTACCCCACCAAAACTTATAGCCCGGCAACTCAACCGATCCTATGAATCCGTTCGCCAGCGTGCCAGTCGCAGCCGGATACGTTTTCTGGAAGAGCGCAGTAAACGCAGAAGTGGCACTAAGCCAAATTTATGACACAAATATACTGTACATATAAACAGTATTTTACTGGTCATCACCAGGTGCTGAGAGTAATGTGACTGAGTGAATTCACAGCCTAACTCACTCAACTGAAAGAGGATTTATTATGTCTCATACCGACCAGGAATTTGAAGACCTGCAAGACCTCAATACCCTGTATCGCTCTGCGATTCTGGATACCACTGAAGCCGTGGGCTGGGGTATCGAAATTCTGACCAAAGTTGTTGCGGCGATTAACGCAGGTACGGCTGGTTCACTCTCTCCAGATGATCAGTATCAGGCCAAGCAGACCCTGATGTATCTGAAAAGCCGCAAAGACGACAACGCCCAGTACCGTAAGCCCGGCGACCCGGTACCGCGCACTTTCCAGCAGTACGATCACCCATAACAGCTAGTCAGTAACTGACTTTTTTTAGGCCGATTTTGATCGGCCTTTTTAACCTCATTGAATTTTCTTAATTAAAAATTTTTCAAAAGGATACTGAATATGACTACTGCAACTGACCTTGCACAACAGGCGATCGATAACGTCAACGCACTTAAAACGCTGGCTGAAAAAAATGGTGAAATCCCCGCCGATGTTCAGGCCCAGCTGGATGACTATGCCAATCAGGTCGATAAACTGACCAGGCAGTTAGGCAGCGAGCAGGATACCAGTGAGGGTTATCGCGTCAATATTCTGATTGATGAGGAGCAGATTGCCCTGGCTCTCGAAATCATGAATAAAATTGAGAATGGACTGACCGATAAAACCATTCCTCAAATGCCTACTACCCTGCGACGTCAGCTTACTGAAACATTGGGGTATGTTACGAATCGGAAGGAAGAACTGCTTTCTTTCCGTAAAGAAGGTGACTCGGAACCTCGCACGTACGAAGAGTACCGCATGGGAATTTAATCCCTTTAACATCCTTATAAACAGCCGCCTTCGGGCGGTTTTTTGTTGCCTGCAATCTGACTATTTTCGCCGCGGCATTGAGCCTGACAGCGGCATAAGGGGTAAGAGATGAAAACATTTTTAGTCTGGTGGGCATCTGACACGACCGGGGATCAAAACGGGCAGCGAATAACATCGATTTTTCAACATTAATGCACGTCTTCTGCACGCGTAAAAGGATCGCAAAATGAAACAGCTATTTATCAGTAAGTTAGAAAGATTAAAGCGCGGGTTCGAATCCCCCTCTCACCGCCACATTCAAAGAAGAGCCTGAACGAAAGTTCAGGCTTTTTTTTATGCGTAGTTTTGTGCAAAGTTCAGAGAGGGGGTGAGAAGCCCCGCCGGGGTTCGACAACTGGCGCAGCCAGTTGAACAGCGGAGCCTGCGACGCTGCCCGCAGGGCGAGCGCAGCGAGTTCATCCCCCTCTCACCGCCACATTCAAAGAAGAGCCTGAACGAAAGTTCAGGCTTTTTTTTATGCGCAATTCTATGCGCTGTTCAGCAACGGTAAGAAGCCCCGCCCCACCATAAGAAAACCCGGCCGAAGCCGGGTTTGGGCGCTACACTGCTACTCAATCAAACGCTAGCTATACGCGTGCAGGGTGCGCTGACACAGCGCAGAACGCACACAATCCTCTTTGCCGAAACGTACGATGCCAACCATCTCGTCCTCTTCGAAACGCGCCAGCGCGTCTGCGAGACCGGAAGGCACCCCAGCGGGCAAGTCGCACTGGGTAATATCACCATTCACAATGACCGTGACGTTTTCGCCCAGTCGGGTCAGGAACATTTTCATCTGGGCGGCAGTCACGTTTTGCGCCTCATCCAGAATAACCACGGCATTTTCAAAAGTCCGGCCGCGCATATAGGCGAACGGGGCAATCTCGACCTTGGCGATTTCCGGACGCAGACAGTACTGCATAAAGGATGCGCCAAGACGTTTAACCAGAATGTCGTACACCGGTCGGAAATAAGGGGCAAATTTCTCGGAGATATCGCCGGGCAGGAATCCCAGATCCTCATCGGCCTGTAATACCGGGCGCGTAACGATAATTCTGTCAATATCCTTATGAATCAGGGCCTCTGCCGCTTTCGCAGCGCTGATCCAGGTTTTGCCGCAACCGGCTTCACCGGTAGCAAAGATCAGCTGTTTCGTTTCTATGGCGTTGAGATAGTGTGCCTGAGCTTCATTACGGGCTTCTATCGGTCCCCGGTCGCGCACATCGCGCGCCATGCCAATCGAGTCCAGCCCACCCATTTGCACCAGCGAAGTGACCGATTCTTCTTCACGCTGACGATGACTCCGGGAGTCATTGCGAAGCACTCGTCTTGCTTCCCGACGCGCTTTGATCACTGCTTTCTGTCTTCCCATAGTGGCACCTTACAGTTGGTTTCATTTCCCGCGTCAGGCCAGTAGCCCGTTGCGATTACGTGAACGCTTTAGAGGTTTCAGTTGGCTTCCTTTAGAGCCGTGACAGGCCATGAATTCAGGCATGCAGCAGCAGTACAGCGTTGCTGTATACCGGTAAAAAAAGGATGCGAAATGACAAGAGAGAACGTTGAAGAGAGGAGGATGTTACGAGGCAGAATAGCCCTCGCGGTTAAGCGCAATCTAATTACTGATACAGACTTTCCATAAAAGAATCGACCCATGCGCGAACTCCAGTGTGATACATCAACACGTCTGATTACGCTTACTGAATAAAGTGCACCATTTTATTGGCGCTTTGCAACAGTAATTTTACTTCATGGCAAAGTAATTGCGAATCGGGTGTTAACACTTTAGCAGTCAAATACAGCATATTCTTTTATTTTCAATGCTTTATTTTATTTTGTCACACTCAAAATCGCGTTAAAATTTCAGCTAAAACTGAGCAAAAAAAGCGTCTGAGCGGGTTATCAGACAAAAAAATGCTCCGCCGGTGGCCAGGCAGAGCAGGATGGATGAAATTTAATCAGGCTTCAAGTAACGGCTGGGCTAAATAATGGCTGGCATCGGCGACGCCGGGCAGAACAAAAAAGTATCCACCGCCAAACGGCCGGATATATTCTTCCAGCGCTTCGCCATTCAGACGCTGCTGGACGGTAATAAAGCCCTTTTCCAGATCGTGCTGATAACAGACAAACAGCAGCCCCATCTCCAGCTGCCCTGAAGCGGAAATTCCTGCCGAATAGCTGTAGCCGCGACGCAGCATCAGGCTGCTGGCGGTTTCCGGGGTTCGCGGGTTGGCGAGACGAATGTGCGAATCCAGCGCAATCACCTCACCATCCGGATCGTTGTGGTAATCCGGAATGTCGCGTTCATGCTGCATCCCCAGCGGCGCCCCGCTCAGCTTATCGCGGCCAAAAATGGTTTGCTGCTCGCCCAGCGGCGTGCGGTCCCACATCTCAACGCGAAAACGGATCAGTCGCACCGCCTGATAGCTGCCGTTACGTGCCCAGACCGGTTCATCCTGATCGTCCGTCACCCATAACAGCTGATTCATCAGGGCACGATCGTGAGTATCCGGATTGGCGGTGCCATCTTTGAATCCCAGCAGGTTGATCGGCGTCTCCGCCCCCTGACTGCGCGCCGCGTGATCGGAAATAAACCCTTCTCGCCGCCAGCGTACGCCCAGCAGATCGGGCGTATGCTTGATGATGTCACGCAGGGCATGAATCACCGTATCCTGGGTGTTGGCGCACAGCTGCAACAGCAGGTCACCATGGCACTCGGCAGCATCCAGTGAATCGTTGGGAAAACGGGTCATCCGCTGCAGTTTTTTCGGCTTATGCGGTGCCAGACCAAAACGTTCATCGAACAGCGAATCCCCCACTGACACGGTAATTGTCAGGTTATCCGGGGCGATAGTGGCACCCAGAATGCCGGAGTCCATCGGCGGCAGACGCGGATTGGTCACCTGCGGCGCAGGACCGCCAGCGGTCAGAAAAGCGATGCGCTGGGTCAGCAGACGAAACAGCCGCTCCAGCTCTGCTTTGTCACTGCTCAGCAGATCAAATGCCACCAGCATCATTGACGCCTGCTGTGGCGTCACGATGCCCGCCTGATGCGGACCATAAAATGGCTGCGCCTGTTGCCGCGCCTGCGGCGTTACCGTGCCCGGTGAAAAGCTGTCGGCGGCCGCCGCATGAAACGGACAACCGCCACCCAGTGCGGCCGCCCCACCCAGCAGGCCCAGACCTTTTAATAAACGACGACGCGCGGGCTGCGCGTCATCTTCCTGACGACTCATGATTAATCCAGACCCAGGGTGCCACGCAGTAATGAAAGATCTTCCGCCAGGGCGGTAATCGGTCCTTTCAGCGCATTACGATCGGCGCTGGTCAGTTTCTCATACGATTCGAAACCGGTTTTGGTGCGATATTTGCTCAGGATCGCATCCACTTTCTTAAAGTTGCCGTCGATTTTTGCCAGTAACTGCGGGTTAGCCTGACTGACCATCGGCCGCAGCAGTTCAACAATTTTCTGGGCACCATCAACGTTGGCCTGGAAGTCCCACAGGTCGGTACGGCTGTAGCGATCTTCTTCACCTGAAATTTTGCTGGAGGCGACCTCTTCAATCAGCCCAGCCGCACCACCGACCACTTTGGCTGGCGGGAAAGCCAGTTCGCTGATGCGGGTCTGTAAATCTTTAACGTCTTTGTTCAGCTGATCCGCGTAACCCGCCATCCCTTCGGTGCTGTGATCGGCAAACAGCGCTTTTTCCAGCCGGTGGAAACCGGTGAATTTTGGATCTTCCGCTTTCTTCTCATAATCATCTTCGCGGGCGTCAATGCTGCCGTCGAGATCGGAGAACAGCTCAGCAATCGGCTCAATACGCTCATAATACTGACGCGTCGGGGCAAACAGCGCTTTAGCTTTTTCAACATCGCCAGCTTTAACCGCATCGGTAAAGGCCTGAGTTCCACTCACCAGCTGATTCACCTGCTCAGTGACATAGGCTTTGTAGGCGCTGATCGGGCCGACCAGCTGCATCCGCTCGGACGGCGCGCTTTTCGCTGCGGCGTCACCGGCCTCAACCACCAGCTTGCCTTTCGGATTACTCAGCAGGCCACAGGTCATCTCATATTCGCCTGGCTGCAGATTGGCGGTCAGCTTCTGGCTGAATCCGGGTGCGATGTTCTCGCGCTCTTCAACCACCATCACCCCTTTCAGGATCTCCCACTCCAGCGCTTTCTGACTGTTGTTCTTAATCAGGAACTGAGTTTTACCGGCCTTAACGGTTAAGGTCATCGGTTCACACTGCTTGTCGTTAACGCTGACGGTCACCTGAGGCACCGCGGCGGCAGCGGAGGCGGAGATCGCCAGCAAAGGAACCAGCAGTGCCTTGCGGCGGAAACGCATTGTCATGTTTATTTCCCTATCACGTTGTTGAGCGCGGCAGGCGCACCCGATAAATGGCTTAGCGCACAGTGGCCGACGCGGCAGGACGCGCGGGCATAAAAAACAGAATCAGAGCGGGGATCAGATAGAGGCCCCAGACCACCACTTCGCTGACGCTGGGGGCTTCCTGATAGCCAAGTACCCCTTCCAGCAGCGTACCGAACAGCGAATGGGTCGATAAGGTGTTGCTGAGATCAAACGCCACATCCTGAAAGCGATTCCATAGTCCTGCTTCATGGAAAGCCCGAATCGCCCCGGCCGCCAGGCCCGCCGCGACAAACAGGATAAAGATGCTGGTCCAGCGGAAAAAATGGGCCATGTTAAGGCGAATACCGCCCCAGTAAAGCAGCATGCCCAGTACCACCGCGGTCGCCAGCCCCAGCACCGCACCAATCGGCGGCGCGTAGCCAACATCCTGGGTAAAGGCCGCCAGCAGGAAGAACACCGACTCCAGCCCTTCGCGCGCCACCGCCAGGAACACCATCAGCACCAGTGCCAGTCCGCCGCGCCCTGAGCGTTGCAGCGCCTGGTCCACCGCCTGCTCCAGCTCCACTTTGATATTGCGCGCCACTTTGCGCATCCAGAACACCATCGAGGTGAGGATAACCACCGCGACCAGCGCAACCAGCCCTTCAAACAGTTCCTGCTGTTTCTGCGGAAACTCGCCGGTGGTGGCGTTGATGAACAGCCCGAGCCCGAGGCAGAGCGCCGCAGCGATTACTACCCCAGCCCACATGGCAGGAAACCATTGGGTGCGCTGGGTGCGCTTCAGGTAGCTGGCTATCAGGCTGACAATCAGTGCGGCTTCTAAGCCTTCGCGCAGCATGATGAGAAACGGAACAAACATCGCCAACCTCTTGAATGTTAAGCAGCGTCAATAAAAGTAAAATCAGGTAAAATGTAAACGATACCGATTATCATTATCGCCACGAAAAAAACAAGTTGCCGGATGAGATAATTTCGCATTTGAGTGGTTTATCTTTGTAACAAAAAAAAGCCCGCCACGATTAACCGGCGGGCTTTTTTACGCTCTGCGCGCGTTATTTAGTCTGGAACTCCGCTTCCGCGGCGGCAAAACGCTGCTGTGCTTCGGCTGAAGGTTCACGTCCCATCAGGCTGAACACCACGATGGCGATACTGGCGAACAGGAAGCCCGGGATGATTTCATACAGGCCGAGCCAGCCATATTGCTTCCACACCAGCACGGTTAACGCGCCGATGATCATGCCCGCCAGCGCGCCGTTGCGGTTCATGCGCTTCCAGCACACCCCGAACAGCACCACCGGACCAAACGCTGCCCCAAAGCCCGCCCAGGCGTAGCTTACCAGGCCCAGCACCCGGTTCTCCGGATTAGACGCCAGCGCGATAGCGATTAACGCCACCAGCAGCACCATCAGACGTCCGACCCACACCAGCTCTTTCTGGCTGGCGTTTTTTCGCAGCAAACCTTTATACAGATCTTCAGTCAGGGCGCTGGAGCAGACCAGCAGTTGGCAGCTCAGGGTCGACATCACCGCCGCCAGAATCGCTGACAGCAGAATACCGGCCACCCACGGGTTAAACAGGATACGCGCCAGTTCGATAAACACCCGCTCCGCGTTGTCATTGACGCCCGCCGCCAGGGTCGGGTTGTTCTGGAAATAAGCGATACCGAAGAAGCCCACGCCGACCGCACCGGCCAGGCAGAGGATCATCCAGGTCATACCGATACGGCGTGCGGTGCGGATTGAACGGTGGGAGTCGGCCGCCATAAAGCGCGCCAGGATATGCGGCTGACCAAAATAGCCCAGTCCCCAGCCAAGCAGTGAAATCACCGCGACAAAGTTCAGACCTTTCAGCATGTCGAGGTTTTCGAGGCTTTTCGCTTCAATCACGGCCATGGAGTCAGACCAGCCGCCGACCGCGATGATGACAAACACCGGCGTCAGAATCAGCGCAAAAATCATCAGGCTGGCCTGCACCGTGTCAGTCCAGCTCACCGCGAGGAAACCGCCAACCAGGGTGTAGAGGATGGTCGCGGCTGCGCCCGCCCACAGCGCCGTCTGGTAACTCATCCCAAAGGTGCTTTCGAACAAACGTGCGCCAGCCACCACGCCAGAAGCACAATAGATGGTGAAGAACACCAGGATCACGATGGCAGAAATGATGCGCAGGATTTTACTGTGATCTTCAAAGCGGCTGGTGAAAAAGTCCGGCAGCGTCAGCGCGTTATTGTGATGCTCAGTCTGTACCCGCAGGCGACCGGCAACAATTTTCCAGTTCAGCCAGGCACCAATCGTCAGGCCGATGGCAATCCAGCTCTCGGAGATGCCGGAGATGAAAATGGCACCGGGTAATCCCATCAGCAGCCAGCCGCTCATGTCTGACGCACCGGCAGACAGCGCCGTAACCACGCTGCCGAGACTGCGGCCGCCGAGGATATAGTCATCAAAGTTTTTGGTTGAGCGGTATGCCGCAAAACCGATCAGCACCATCCCAAGAATATAAACTACAAAGGTCACCAGCATCGGTGTACTTAGACTCATCTGTCTCTCCACTTATTATTTGATATCCCAGAGAAATCGCCAGCTGCCTGCTTGCCGGAACGGGGCAAAACGGACCGATTATCCTCGTCAGGGCGTTAGCCATTTCCCTGCGGCGCGGTATCCTGCCGGAAAGGCGTTCGGCGCACAATGGATTTAACACAGGCGTTACAGCGATTTCACTAACCGATTGCGAAAAAGTGTTCAGAGGTTGCACTCGCTCACATAACGTCGGTTGCAACCCGGCGCAACCTCACATAAACCGCGCGTTGCCAGGCCCGTCAGGTTGGCGAGGATTTTGCAGCAATATCCGTGCCGCATTGCAAAAATTAACAATTGACGGCGTTAAAAGGGTGTTAACTGGCTCACATTTAACACGGTTGCACAAAGTTGCAACTTAAGTGATAGTGCAGCCACGCCGTATCGAACCACTATAAGGAGCACTGGAGTCATGGGTACAACCACCATGGGGGTAAAACTGGATGACGCGACACGTGAGCGCATCAAACTGGCTGCGCAGCGTATCGATCGCACGCCACACTGGCTGATTAAACAGGCGATCTTTAACTACCTCGGCCAGCTTGAGTCGGGCGATTCGCTGCCTGAAATCCCGTTATCCAGCCTGGCGACAGTGGAGGCTGATGAGGCGCTGACCGACGAGACGCATCAGCCGTTCCTTGACTTCGCAGAGCAGATTTTGCCGCAGTCGGTGACCCGTTCGACCGTGACCGCCGCCTGGCGTCGCCCGGAGACCGACGCGGTGCCGATGCTGCTGGAGCAGGCACGTCTGCCTGCGGCGCTGGCGGAGAAAACCCATCAGCTGGCTTACCAGCTGGCCGACAAGCTGCGGCACCAAAAAGGAGCAACCGGACGCGCTGGCATGGTGCAAAGCCTGCTGCAGGAGTTCTCTTTATCCTCGCAGGAAGGCGTGGCGCTGATGTGCCTCGCCGAAGCGTTATTACGTATCCCTGACAAGCCGACCCGCGATGCGCTGATCCGCGATAAGATCAGCAACGGCAACTGGCAGTCGCATCTCGGTCGCAGCCCGTCGCTGTTCGTTAACGCCGCCACCTGGGGCCTGCTGTTCACCGGCCGTCTGGTCTCAACCCATAACGAAGCCAATCTGTCGCGATCGCTGAACCGCATTATTGGCAAGAGCGGCGAGCCGCTGATCCGTAAAGGCGTGGATATGGCGATGCGTCTGATGGGTGAGCAGTTCGTCACCGGCGAAACCATTGCTGAAGCGCTGGCTAACGCCCGCAAGCTGGAAGAGAAAGGGTTCCGTTACTCTTACGACATGCTAGGTGAAGCGGCGCTGACCGCCAGCGATGCCAAAGCCTATCTGGTCTCCTACCAGCAGGCGATTCACGCCATTGGCAAAGCGTCCAATGGCCGCGGCATTTATGAAGGCCCGGGCATCTCGATCAAGCTGTCGGCGCTGCATCCGCGCTACAGCCGCGCTCAGTATGAGCGGGTGATGGAGGAGCTCTACCCTATTCTGAAATCGCTGACGCTGCTGGCTCGCTCCTATGACATCGGCATCAACATTGATGCCGAAGAAGCTGACCGGCTGGAGCTGTCGCTCGACCTGCTGGAAAAACTCTGTTTCGAGCCGGAACTGGAAGGCTGGAACGGCATCGGCTTTGTCATCCAGGCCTACATGAAGCGCTGTCCGTTCGTGATTGACGAGCTGATCGACCTGGCACAACGGAGCCGCCGTCGCCTGATGATCCGTCTGGTTAAAGGTGCCTACTGGGACAGCGAAATCAAACGCGCCCAGATGGAGGGGCTGGAGGGCTATCCGGTCTATACCCGCAAGGTCTACACCGACATCTCTTATCTGGCCTGCGCCCGTAAACTGCTGGCGGTGCCGAACCTGATCTACCCGCAGTTTGCCACCCACAATGCCCATACGCTGGCGGCGATTTATCAGCTGGCTGGCAACAACTACTATCCGGGTCAGTATGAGTTCCAGTGCCTGCACGGCATGGGCGAACCGCTGTATGAGCAGGTGGTAGGCAAAGTGGCGGACGGCAAACTTAACCGTCCCTGCCGTATTTATGCGCCGGTCGGTACGCACGAAACGCTGCTGGCTTATCTGGTGCGTCGCCTGCTGGAGAACGGTGCCAACACCTCCTTCGTTAACCGTATCGCCGATACCTCACTGCCGATTGATGAGCTGGTCGCCGATCCGGTGACGGCGGTGGAGAAGCTGGGTGCCAGCGAAGGGGCGATTGGCCTGCCGCATCCGAAGATTCCTCTGCCGCGCGATTTGTATGGGGCTAACCGCGTCAACTCGGCCGGTCTGGATATGGCCAATGAACACCGTCTGGCCTCACTGTCCAGCGCCCTGCTGAGCAGTGCCGCGCAGCCGTGGCTGGCTCAGCCGATGATTGAAGGTAAGCTGGGTGAAGGTGAAAGCCGCACTATTGTTAACCCCGCTGCGCCGAACGATATTGTCGGACAGGTACGCGAAGCGACTGAGCAGGAAGTCTCTCAGGCGCTGGATGCGGCGGTCAACAGCGGCCCGATCTGGTTCGCCACTCCGCCTCAGGAGCGTGCTGCAATTCTGGAGCGCGCGGCACAGATCATGGAAGGTCAGATGCAGCAGCTGATTGGCATCCTGGTGCGTGAAGCCGGTAAGACCTACAACAACGCCATCGCTGAAGTGCGCGAAGCGGTCGATTTCCTCTATTACTATGCCGGTATGGTGCGGGATGATTTCGATAACGAAACTCATCGCCCACTGGGTCCAGTGGTCTGTATCAGCCCGTGGAACTTCCCGCTGGCGATCTTTACCGGTCAGATTGCTGCGGCGCTGGCTGCGGGTAACAGCGTGCTGGCCAAACCGGCGGAGCAGACACCGCTGATTGCGGCGCAGGCGGTACAGATTCTGCTGGATGCGGGCGTGCCAGCTGGCGTGCTGCAACTGCTGCCGGGTCTGGGTGAAACGGTTGGCGCGCAGCTGACCGGCGACGATCGGGTTCGCGGCGTCATGTTCACCGGTTCAACCGCGGTTGCGACGCTGCTGCAACGTAATCTGGCCGGTCGTCTCGATCCGCAGGGTCGCCCGACGCCGCTGATTGCTGAAACCGGCGGAATGAATGCGATGATCGTCGACTCCTCCGCGCTGACTGAGCAGGTGGTGATTGATATCGTCGCGTCTGCCTTCGACAGCGCCGGTCAACGTTGTTCTGCCCTGCGTCTGCTGTGCATTCAGGAAGATGTTGCCGACCACACACTGAAGATGTTGCGCGGTGCGATGGCGGAATGCCGGATGGGTAATCCGGAGCGCCTGTCGACCGATATTGGTCCGGTGATCGATGCTGAAGCCAAAGCCAATATTGAGCGTCACATTCAGGCGATGCGCAATAAAGGCTTCACGGTCTATCAGGCGGTGCAGGAGAATCCACACGACAGCAAAGAGTGGAGCAGCGGCACCTTCATCAAACCGACCCTGATTGAACTGGATCAGGTTAAAGATCTGGATAAAGAGGTGTTCGGCCCGGTACTGCACGTGGTGCGTTTCACCCGCAATAATCTGCCGCAGTTAATTGAACAGATTAACGCCTCGGGTTATGGCCTGACGCTGGGTGTACATACCCGCATCGACGAGACTATTGCTCAGGTGACGGCGAATGCCAGAGTCGGCAACCTCTACGTCAACCGGAATATGGTTGGCGCGGTGGTTGGCGTGCAGCCGTTTGGTGGCGAAGGATTATCCGGTACCGGCCCGAAAGCCGGCGGACCGCTCTATCTCTATCGTCTGCTGGCGCATCGTCCGGACGGCGCGCTGCGACTGACGTTTGATCGTCAGGATGCCGAGCGCCCTGCCGACAGCGCCCTGCGTCAGGCGTTGCTGGCACCTCATCAGGCGCTGACGGGTTGGGCTAAAGAGAAGCCTGAACTGGCGGCGTTGTGCCAGCACTATGCCGATCTGGCGCAGGCGGGCGTGGTACGGTTACTGCCCGGTCCGACCGGCGAGCGCAACACGTTCTCGCTGTTGCCGCGTGATCAGGTGCTCTGCCTTGCCGACAACGAGCAGGATGCTTTAGTGCAACTGGCCGCCGTCACCAGCGTGGGCAGCAAGGCGCTGTGGCAGGATGATGAGTTGCATCGTCGCCTGCTGACTTCCCTGCCAGACGCGGTGAAAGCGCGTATTACCCTGGCGCGTGATCCGTTAGCGGCAGAATTTGATGCGGTGATTTATCACGGTGATGCCGATCAGCTGCGCACCCTGTGTGAGCAAATTGCCGCACGCGAAGGCGCGATTGTTTCGGTGCAGGGCTTCGCCCGCGGTGAGACCAATCTGCTGCTGGAACGGTTGCTGATTGAGCGTTCGCTGAGTGTGAATACCGCCGCAGCCGGCGGGAATGCCAGTCTGATGACAATCGGGTAAGGAGCTGCGTGTTCGCTGTGCGAACGGGGCTGAGAGGGTTTCGTTCGCCTGGTAAGCCGGGCAGTTTCAGATCGCCCGAGCAGGCGACCGACAAGGGGCGCCAGTCGCCGCGCCCCCTTGACCCCGGGCTCCGGCCTGCTTCACCGCCGCTTCGCGGTCCCTTCGCCTCTTCCGGATTTCTCACGGAACACCGGGACGCGCCATCCATGGCGCGATCCCGCCTCTTCGCGACCTCCCTGTCGCTCGTCCTGAAATCCCTCATCGGCTCAGCGGTTCTGACGGCCTCCTAACTTCTCGCTGTTATTTCTTTTTTTCTTTGTTTGGTGCTTCGTCGCTGTGATGAGTGAGTAACATTACTTTCAGCGTTTTTCTGCGTTCAGGACCGTTAGCCGTCAGAAAAGGAAAGTATCCATTACCGCCGCCAGGCGTAATCCACAAGCCACCAGACGACACAAAGCCCTGTAACAAGACAGAGAGATTACAGACGAGGGTTTTACCAGAGGCGTCCGCTGCGCGAATGGCTGGGAGAAGATTTCGTTCGCCGGCCGGTGAGGTTTGGGGGTTCGCTGCGCGAACGGGCTATGAGAGGTTTTCGTTCGCCTGGTAAGCCGGGCAGTTTCAGATCGCCCGAGCAGGCGACCGACAAGGGGCGCCAGTCGCCGCGCCCCCTAGACCCCGGGCTCCGGCCTGCTTCACCGCCGCTTCGCGGTCCCTTCGCCTCTTCCGGATTTCTCACGGACCGGCGGGACGCGCCATCCCTGGCACGAACCCGCCTCTTCGCGACCTCCCTGTCGCTCGTCCTGAAATCCCTCATCGGCTCAGCGGTTCTGACGGCCTCCTAACTTCTCGCTGTTATCTCTTTTTTTATGTCGGGTACTTTATCGCTGTCGGTTTTTGGGATTGCCTCTGGCTTTCGGCTCAGCAGACAAAATGTTATTTAACCCACCCGCTGTTATCTCTTCTTTTTATGTTGGGTATTTTATCGCTGTGGATTTTTGGGATTGTCTTTTCTATCGGGTCGGCAGACAGCGCGGCTTTGTAAATCGCAGCGGTTGTTTCGTCTTTTTCAAGTTGGGTTCGTCATCCCGGTAATTATTGAGGTTTGTCTTTGCAACGGGCCAGCAGACAGCACGGCAACAGCGAAATGAAAAGATAATTACAGACGGGGGTTTTACCAGAGGCGTCCGCAGCGCTGAGGAATGAGCGGAGGCCAGGAGAGCCGACAGGAGGTCGGCGAAAGGACGGATCGCGCCACGGATGGCGCGTCCGGCCGGTCCGTCGGCCGCAGGGAATGACGAAGGAACCGCGCGCAGCGTGGCGCGCAGGCCGCCGGACGCCGGGATTGTTAAGGGGCGGGCGGCCGCCCCTTGACGCGTCCGCCTGCTCAGGCAACCTGAAACTCCCCATCGCCTGGCGGGCGTAACCTCACTCAATGTCAGACCGCAGCAGGTCTAACTAACCCACCAGCCACCAGGCAAAACCAGTCCATCTACAAGAAAGAGAGTTTACAGACGGGGATTTTAGCAGAGGCGTCCGCAGCGCTGAGAAGTGAACGGAGGCCAGGAGAGCCGACAGGAGGTCGGCGAAAGGACGGAACGCGCCACGGAAGGCGCGTCCGGCCGGTCCGTCGGCCGCAGGGAGTGACGAAGGCACCGCGCGCAGCGTGGCGCGCAGGCCGCCGGACGCCGGGATTGTTAAGGGGCGGGCGTCCGCCCCTTGACGCGACCGCCTGCTCAGGCAACCTGAAACTCCTCACCGCCCGGCGGGCGAAACCTGCTCAATGTCAGCCCATAGACATGTGAAACCCTGCTTTATGCCAGACCAGCCTGACGTCACTCTGCACAGCGCGCCCCCTGCTACAAAGCGCACCGCCGCCAGGCGTAATCCACCAGCCACCAGACGATACTAAGCCCTGTAACAAGAAAGAGAGATTACAGACGAGGGTTTCACCAGAGGCGTCCGCAGCGCTGAGGAATGAACGGAGGCCAGGAGAGCCGACAGGAGGTCGGCGAAAGGACGGAACGCGCCACGGAAGGCGCGTCCGGCCGGTCCGTCGGCCGCAGGGAATGACGAAGGGACCGCGCACAGCGTGGCGCGCAGGCCGCCGGACGCCGGGATTGTTAAGGGGCGGGCGGCCGCCCCTTGACGCGTCCGCCTGCTCAGGCAACCTGAAACTCCCCACTGCCCGGCGGGCGTAACCTTACTCTATGCCAGCCCGCAGCAAGGCGTAACCTGCTCGATTTCAGATCTAAGCGAGGCGTAACCTCACTCACCGCCAGCCCGCAGCAGGCGTAACCTGCTGAATGTCAGCCCGCTGCACAGCGTTAAACCACTGCCAGCCGGCCCCTGCGCATTCAGGCGCTCAGCCACCCCAACTTAATCACAAACAGAATCGACAGGATCACCAGCGCCGCGTTGACCTCTTTGGTGCGGCCACTCAGCAGCTTCACCAGCGTCCAGGTAATAAAACCAAACGCGATACCGTTGGCGATCGAATAGGTCAGAGGCATCGCCAGCGCCGTGACGGTTACCGGTGCGGCAGTGGTGATATCTTTCCAGTCAATCTCCGCCAGACCCGAGGCCATCAGCACGGCGACAAACAATAAGGCAGGCGCAGTTGCATAGACCGGTACGCTGGAGGCCAGCGGTGAGAAGAACAGCGCCAGCAGGAACAGGACAGCGACCACAATTGCCGTCAGACCGGTACGGCCGCCCGCACTGACGCCAGCCGCAGATTCCACATAGCTGGTGGTGGTCGAAGTACCCAGCAGCGAACCAAACAGGGCGGCCGCACTGTCAGCGATCAGCGCCCGGCCCATCTTCGGCACGTTACCCTGCTCATCCGCCAGACCGGCACGTTTGGTCACGCCCAGCAGCGTCCCGGTATTGTCGAACACATCAACAAACAGGAAGGCGAAAATCACGCTTACCAGCCCGACGTTAAAGGCACCGGCAATGTCCAGTTGCATAAAGGTCGGCGCGATCGACGGCGGTGCAGAGAACACGCCGGCAAAAGGTGACAGGCCGATACCCATCGAAATAAAGGTCACCAGTAAGATACCGATCAGCACTGCGCCGGTTACACGACGCGCTTCCAGCACCACAATCACGATAAACCCCAGCATGGCCAGCAGCGGCCCAGGCTTAGTCAGATCGCCAATCCCCACCAGCGTAGCGGGGTTATCGACCACAATGCCCGCCCCTTCCAGCGCAATCAGCGCCAGGAACAGCCCGATACCGGCACCAATACCGGCGCGCAGCGGCAGCGGAATGCTGGCAATGATCCATTCGCGGATTTTAAAAATCGACAGCGCAAAGAAGATTACCGCCGACAGGAATACCGCACCCAGCGCCACCTGCCAGGTGTAGCCCATGTGCAGCACCACGGTGTAGGTAAAGAAGGCGTTCAATCCCATGCCCGGTGCCAGTGCAATCGGGTAGTTAGCGATCAGCCCCATCAGAACGCAGCCAATCGCCGCCGCCAGACAGGTGGCCACAAATACCGCGCCTTTATCCATGCCGGTGGCACCCAGAATGCTCGGGTTCACAAACAGAATGTAAGCCATCGCCAGGAAGGTGGTGATGCCGGCGATAATCTCGGTGCGAACCGTAGTGTTGTGTGCTTTGAGTTTGAATAATTTTTCTAACATCATCATCTCTCGATACAGGAGACGTCACGAATGTGCGTTCTCACTTGCCAAAGGGGTTTGCATGCTGATTATTCTGTTTCCGGTACAGCGAAACGGGCTGCTGCATACTCGCTAGCCTGAATTCGGTGAAAAAACGTTTATTGACCCACAGCCCAAAGCAATTGCCATGCCATAAGCCGACGCAATCGATTACCTGCCGCGCTACAGAAGGGCTAAGACAATTCCGAACCAAAACAAGGCGCGATTATGGTGCAATGCACTGATTGTGCGCAATCGTTTTCCTGCGGCGACATTGACCGCCTGAAAAACTCTGCGCCAGCGCACGATTCCGCACTCTGCCAGGCGAAGCTGGTCACGTTTCAGCAGGCTCATACAGCAACCGTTGTTAGCCTGTGTACACTCCAGAATTAACTCTTTCGTAACATTGGGGCCGCGCAATGAAGCCAGCGATTTTGGTGGTGGATGATGATCTTGCCGTCTGCGACGTGTTGCAGGACGCGCTAAGTGAACATGTGTTCAATGTCTACAGCTGTCATCAGGGCAAAGAGGCCCTGACGATGCTCCATCAGCACCCGGAGATTGGGCTGGTGATGCTGGATATGATGCTGCCGGATACCAATGGCCTGCTGGTGTTACAGCAGTTACAGCGCCAGCGGCCCGATGTGCTGGTGATTATGCTGACCGGAATGGGATCGGAAGCGGAAATGGTGGTCGGGCTGGAGATGGGCGCGGATGATTATATTGCCAAACCGTTTAATCCGCGGGTGGTAGTGGCGCGCGCGCGGGCGGCCCTGCGCCGGGGAGGACGCCTGCTGCCGGCCGAACAGGAACAGGAAGGCTGGCGCTTTAACGGCTGGCAACTCGACGAGAGCCGCTGCCAGTTATTTAATCCGCAACGTGAACTGGTGCCGCTGACGCAGGGCGAATATAGCCTGTTGCGTGCGCTGGTGCGTCATGCCCGCAAGGTGCTGACCCGCGATCAGTTGCTGGAGCTGACCCACAGCGAAACGCTCGACGTATTTGATCGCACCATCGACGTACTGATCATGCGGCTGCGGCGTAAGATCGAAACCAATCCACATCAGCCTAACCTGATCCGCACCATTCGCGGCCTCGGCTATGTCTTTTCCGCTGATGTGGTCAAACCCGATACGCTGGCGCGCACCAGCCAGATTGCCTGACTGACCGCGCCGCGCCTGCCCTGCTCACGGTAGCCAGTGCGCATAATCGCTGCACAGCAGCCAGCGCGGCGTCTCATCCTCCAGCAGTGGATTGAAACGTGCCAGCGGCGTCAGAAACACGTTGTCATTTTCGTCATCATTCGGCATCGACACCTCACCCACCAGCACGTCCCCGAAGCCGTTCTCGCCCCAGAAACTGTGCCAGATGCCCGCTTCCAGCGTCACGCTTTCACCCGGTGACAGCCGCAGTTGCGAGCCGGCAGCGTGCGACTGACGCATGCCGTCGAGCGTCACCGCGACCGCCGAATGTGCCAGTCCGTCGCCGTCGCGGTTATGTATTTCGATAATCAGATTGCCGCCGCCGCGATTGATAATGTCTTCCATTTTCTGCGGATGATAGTGCATCGGCGTCCGCTGGCCCTCACGCACGTGCATCACCTTTTCGGCATAGGGTTTGTGCCACGGATGCCCACCCGGTGAACCGTTACGCAGAGTGAACAGCGTCAGACCGGTGTGCAAAAAGTCAGCCGCGCCAAAGCTGGTCAGATCCCAGCCCAGCCGCAGCGCCAGAATCTCCTGCGCCTGCCGACGATCCTGAGCGCGCCACTGGCTGAGGCTGAAATCGGCCCACGGCGGCAGATGCACATCCTGACGCATCAGAAACTCGCGGGTCAGTTGCAGATAGTGATTCACTTCTGATCGCTGCATTGTGGCCTCCTGTGGGCGGCACCCGACGGTGCCGCCGGTGGCTTATTTCACCGTCCAGCCCTGATAGCTGCCGATGTTGTTACGATCGATCAGCTTCACCGGAATCAGCACCGGCTTATCGGGTGCCGGTTTGCCCTGCAGAATGTCATAGCCGATCTCCACCGCTTTGGCCGCCATCACCTGCGGGTCCTGCGCCGGTGTAGCGACGAACAGCGAGTTCTTACGTTTCAGCGCCTCTTCACCGTCCGGCGATCCATCGACGCCGACAATAAAGAATTCGTTACGTTGCGCCTGTTTGGCCGCCAGATCGGCACCAATCGCCGTCGGATCGTTGATGGCGAATACCGCATCGATCTTCGGATTCGCCGACAGCAGACCGGTCATCACTTCCAGCCCGCCTTCGCGGCTGCCTTTGGCGTTCTGGTTGTAAGAGAGCAGCTTGATATCCGGATGGCGCTTCAGCTCGGTCATACAGCCCTCAACGCGGTTCTGTACCGCCGAAACCGGCGGCCCGTTGATGATCACCACGTTGCCTTTGGCTTTCAGACGGTCAGAAATATATTTACACGCCATCACCCCGGCCTCGGTGTTATCGGAGGTGATGGTGGCGTTGGCACCATCGGCCGCCACGTCAACCGCCACCACCACGATGCCGGCGTCCCGCGCCCGTTTCACCGCCGGGGCGATGCCTTTGGAGTCGGCAGCGTTGAGGATGATCATATCGACTTTCGCCGCGATAAAGTTATCGATCTGGCCGACCTGCTGACCGAGATCGTAACCGCTGGAGACCAGCGTCACGTTGACCTTATCCCCCGCCAGTTCCCGCGCTTTCATCTCCGCACCTTTGGTGATCTGCACGAAAAACGGGTTAGCCAGATCGCCGACCGTCACGCCGATAGATTTGAGTTCTTTTGCCTGAGCCATGCCGGTACTGAACAGCGTCGCCGCCAGCAGTCCGGTTACAATCGGATTAAAACGCATAGACCTTCTCCTGCGGTTATCAAAGTGCCAACGACTAAATGGCGTTTTTATGGCGGCGGACGCGCGGCTGCGCATCCCCCTTTCCAGCCTTAACTCACGTGATGACGGGTGCGATATTTGTCGATCAGCACCGCAATAATGATCACCGCGCCCTTGATCACCAGCTGCCAGAAATAGGAGACGCCCATCAGCGTCATGCCGTTATTCAGGGTGGCGATAATCAGCGCGCCAATCAGCGTACCGGTAATGGTGCCGATGCCGCCGACGAAACTGGTGCCGCCGAGGATCACCGCAGCGATTGCATCCAGCTCATAGCCGACGCCGAGGTTACCGTTGGCGCTGTAGAGCCGTGAGGCGCTCATCAGTCCGCCCAGCCCCGACAGCAGGCCGCTCATGCCGTAGACAAAAATCAGCACCATGCCGACCTTGATGCCGGTCAGGCGGGCAGCCTGCATGTTGCCGCCCACCGCGTAGATATGTACCCCAAGCGTGGTGCGGCGCAGGATAAACCAGCAGATAGCGATGACAGCGAATGCGATCACAATCAGCCACGGCACCGGGCCGAGATAGCCGTTGCCGATCCATTCAAAATTGATATCGGAGTTGATTACCGTGGTGCCGTCCGCCAGCAGATAGGCCGCTCCGCGCAGCGCGGTATAGGTGCCGAGCGTGACGATAAACGGCGGCAGCCCTGCCCACGCCACCAGCACACCGTTGAACAGCCCCATCACCAGTCCGGCACCCAGCGCCATCGGAATGGTCATTGAGGCCAGCATTGGATCGAGCGACGCCACCAGCGCCACCACTGCGGTAGTGCCCAGCATCGATCCGACCGACAAATCGATGCCGCCGGTCAGGATGACAAAGGTCATGCCCGCCGCCAGCACGATATTGATTGAGGCCTGGCGGGTAATGTTCAGCAGGTTCGCTTCGGTAAAGAAGTTCGGCGTAACAAAGCCAAACACCGCCACGATCAGGATCAGAATCGGCAGGATACCGACGGTTTGCAGCAGATCGCCCATCAGCGCGCGTTTCAGCGTCGGGGCTTTGGTCCGGGCCAGTTGTGTCATGATGGTATCCTTATACCTCGAGCGGTGACGCGCTATGCGCACCGGTTGCCAGCGTCATAATATTTTCCTGACTGATGTTGCTGCCTTCCAGCTCACCCACGATGGTGCCTTCGTGCATCACGTAAACGCGGTCGCTCATCCCGACCACCTCCGGCAGTTCGCTGGAGATCATTAAAATCGCCACGCCCTGCCGCGCCATCTGCTGCATCATGCGATAAATTTCGCTCTTCGCGCCGACATCGACGCCACGCGTCGGCTCGTCGAGGATCAGAATGCGCGGGCCAATCGCCACCCAGCGCGATATCAGCAGCTTCTGCTGATTACCGCCGGAGAGTCCGCCAGCCCGAACCTGGGCATGCGGCACCCGGATATTGAGTGAAGCGATCGCCTCATTGGCAATCGACTGTCCTTTGCGACGGTCTAGCATGCCGTAGCTGGCATCACGTTCCAGCGTGGCCATCACGATGTTTTCCTGCGCCGCCATCTCCAGAAACAGCCCCTGCTCTTTGCGGTTCTCGGTCAGAAAACCGATCCCGCGCGCAATCGCCTCACGGGGTGAGCGAATCGTGACCTTCTCGCCGTCGATCCAGATCTCGCCGTCTTTCGGTGGGTGTACGCCAAATATCAGCTGCGCCAGTTCGCTGCGCCCCGCACCCACCAGCCCGGCCAGCGCCACGATTTCACCGGCCCGCACCGCCAGACTGCTGGGATGAATTTTGCCGCCGTCGGTGAGGTGATTCACCGCCAGCCGGATATCGCCGAGCGGAATAGTACGGTCCTTATTGAACAGATCGCTGAGCGGCCGCCCGACCATCATCCGCACCAGTTCGCTGGCGTTGAGCTGTTCGCGGGTCAGACTGCCGACATACTGGCCGTCGCGCAGCACGCTGACCCGGTCGGACAGCTCATAGACTTCGGCCATTCGATGACTGATGTAGATGATCGCCATCCCTTCGCTGCGCAGCCGTTTAATCAGCGCAAACAGCTGTTCGGTCTCACGGTTGGATAGCGCCGCGGTTGGCTCATCCATCACCAGAATGCGGCTGTTACGTTGCAGCGCACGGGCAATTTCTACCTGTTGCTGCTCGGCAATGCTCAGCCGGCTGACCAAATCCCAGGCGCTGAACTGCGCGCCCAGCCGGTCGATAACCCGCTGCGCCTGCTCCGCCATCTGCCGCCGCTTCACCAGCCCACCGGGCGCAATTTCGCTGCCGAGGAAGATGTTCTCCGCCACCGTCAGATTGGGCGCCAGATTGATCTCCTGATAGATCAGGGTAATCCCGGCGGCCAGCGCCTCTTTGGGCCCCTTCAGCGCATAGGGTTTACCTTCGATTAAAATTTCCCCGCTGCTGGCGGTATAGGCACCGGCCAGAATCTTCATCAGCGTACTTTTACCGGCGCCGTTCTCGCCCATCAGGGCGTGAACTTCGCCGGGATAGACGGTGAGATCGACCCCTTTCAGGGCATAAAAACTGCCGAAGCGCCGGGTGATCTCCCGCATTTCCAGTATCGGTGTGGCTGTCATCGGCCGGCTCCTGCTGATTATGAAGAGCCGCCAGTTAAGCAACGCCAGATAAACGGAAAATGTCAGGGCCCGTTCATATTTGTCATATTCGTCCGCCTGTGCGCTCCTATACTCGGCCCATCGTTGCAGTGATGATGAGGTCGTGGGATGCAGCGCAGTTATCCGTGGCAGGCCGGGGCGCGCGGCCGCCTGTTACTGTTCAATCTGCTGGTGGTGCTGGTCACGCTGATGGTGAGCGTGGTGGCGATCTTTGGCTTTCGTCATGCTGGCGCGATTCAGGAACAGGCCCAGGCGCAGACGCTGGCCGACATGAACGGCAGTCTGGCGCTGGCGCGCGATACCGCCAACGTGGCCACGGCGGCGGTGCGGCTGTCGCAGGTGGTCGGGGCGCTGGAGTACCAGAGCGAATCACAACGCCTGAAACAGAATCAGCAGGCGCTGCAGCATTCACTGACGCTGCTGGCCAGTGCGCCGCTGGCAGCGCGCCAGCCGGAACGCATCGCCCGCATTCGCGCCCGCAGCCTGATGCTGGAACAGACCATCAACCAGTTACTGCTGACCGGCCATCAGCGCCACCTGCAACGTAACACCATGCTGAGCGACCTGTGGCAGGCGCAGCTGTTGCTCAGCCATATCGACCAGCTGGTGCGACGTGAACAGCAGACTCAGCCAGACGCCGCGCTGCGCCAGCAGACCGAGCGGCTGATCGGGATCGCCATTCGTACTCCCTCGCCCGTCGCGGTGATCGATCAGTTACAGCAGGTGATGATGCAGTGGCGCGCGGTGCCGTTGCAGGGCGTCACCGGCGAGAAAGTGCAGCGCCTGCTGGCGACTCAGCAGCGCCTGCTGCCGCTGGCCGATGCGCTGGAACAGAGCGATCTGGCGATTGCCTACGCCACCTATCGCATCAAAGCGCTGGTGGCGATGCTCAATGAGGACATCAGTGCCTCGGTGCAGCAGGTGGCGTTGCAGAGTGAGGCGCGGACCCTCGCCACCCACCGCGAGCTGGATTCGATAATCGGCTTTATTACGCTGTTTGCGCTGCTGGCGCTGGCGATCACCGGTTATGCCGGCATCTATATCTACCGCAATCTCGGTTCCAGCCTGACGGCGATTGCCGGGGCGATGACCCGGCTGGCGCAGGGTGAACAAAACGTCAGCGTGCCGGGGCTGCAACGGCGGGATGAGCTGGGCGAGCTGGCGCGCGCCTTCAACGTCTTCGCCCGCAATACTGCCTCGCTGGCCCACACTTCACGCCTGCTGAAAGAGAAGAGCAACCAGCTGGAATCCACTTTTCTGGCGATGCGCGACGGGTTTGCGCTGTTTGATAACGACGGTCAGCTGGTGGTGTGGAATGCGCAGTATGCCGAGCTGCTGGGCATTCCGCCGCGTGAACTGCACCGGGGCGTGCCGTGGCAGCAGCTGCTGCAACCGCTGGCGGTTGATCTGCATGGACCCGGTGAACCGCAGGAGATCCGGCTGGCCGATGGGCGGACGCTGGAACTGCGCTTCAGCCCGATCCCCCGGCGCGGCATGGTCAATACGGTGCTGGAACGCACCACCCGCAAAGCGCTGGAAGAGGCGTTGCTGCACAGCCAGAAGATGAAAGCGGTCGGTCAGCTGACCGGCGGCCTGGCGCACGACTTTAATAATCTGCTGGCGGTGATCATCGGTAGCCTGGCGCTGACCGAAGGCCAGCTGACGCCTGGCCCACTCGCCAGCCGGATTGAGCGGGCGCGCCAGGCAGCCGATCGCGCTGCCCAGCTGACCCAGCGTTTGCTGGCCTTCTCACGTAAACAGGCGCTGTTTCCACGCGCGGTCTCGGTGGTGACGCTGGTGGATAATCTGCAGGGGCTGTTGCAGCACTCGCTGCTGCCCGGTCAGCAACTGGTTATTGATGCGCAGCGTCCCGGCTGGCCCGCCTGGATCGATGCCAGCCAGCTGGAAAACGCGCTGATGAATCTGGTGGTCAACGCCCGGGATGCGATGCAGCAGCAGAGCGGAGAAATCCGCATCCGCATCTGGAACCAGCGGCGACTGGAGCAGGAGGAGAAACGTGACCGTGTCACAATTGAGGTAATTGACCACGGTTGCGGCATGTCGGCCGCGGTGCGCGAGCAGGTATTTGAGCCGTTCTTCACCACCAAAGCCACCGGCAGTGGCAGCGGGCTGGGGCTGTCGATGGTGTATGGCTTTGTCCGCCAGTCCGGCGGTCAGATTGAACTGGAGACGGCACCGGGACAGGGAACCACGGTGCGGCTGCTGTTGCCGCGCGCGCCAGAGATGCCGGCCACCGCCCCGCTCCCGCCGGTCCAGCCGACGCCACCCGACGCGGCCAACGATCGGCTGGTGCTGGTGCTGGATGATGAACCGGCGGTGCGACAGACGCTGTGTGAGCATCTGCACCAGCTAGGCTACCTGACGCTGGAGTGCGGCGACGGTGAACAGGCGCTGGCGCTGCTGCGTCAGACGCCCGATATCGATCTGCTGATCAGCGATCTGATGCTGCCGGGCGAGATCAACGGCGCTGAGGTGATCCGCCAGGCGCAGCAGAACTGGCCGCAGCTGGCGACCCTGTTGATCAGTGGTCAGGACCTGCGCCACCAGCCGGTCACCTTACCGCTGTGCGAACGGCTGGCGAAGCCCTGGCAGCAGGCGCAGCTGGTGCAGGCGCTGCAGCGCGCCTGGCAACGCAGCGAACGGCTTAATCGCGCCCAGCAGGCTGCCACAGCGGCACCGGTGTCCCGCTGATATAGCGCTTGCGCAGACGACTGGAGAGCGCATCCATCGCCATCACCACCACCACCAGGATCAGCGTCAGGAACATCACCACGTCCCAGTTCCACAGCCGCATATTCTCGGCATACACCAGGCCGACGCCACCGGCGCCGACGAAGCCCAGCACCGCCGCTGAGCGGGTATTGGACTCAATCTGATAGAGGCTGAGCGCCAGAAACTGCGGGAACGACTGGGTAAAAATGCCGAAACGGTGCTTCTGCAGACTGTTGGCACCGACGGCACCCAAGCCGCGGCTCGGCGAGCGCTCAACCGATTCGTGCCCTTCGGCATACAGTTTGCCCAGCAGCCCGACATCCTGCAGGATAATCGCCAGTACCCCGGCCAGTGGCCCCATGCCGACTGCCCGGACAAAAATCAATCCCCAGATCGCCATGTCGATGCCGCGCAGCAGGTCAAACAGCCGGCGCATCACAAAGGCAACCGGTCGGGTCGCCCGGCTGTGCATCACGTTGCGCGCCGCCAGAAATGACAGCGGCAGCGCCAGCAGCGTGGCGGTCAGGGTGCCGGCAAACACGATGCCCAGCGTAATCCCGACCTGCGAGAAGTAGTAGCCAAACGGCCAGTTGGCAAAATCCTGCCAGACAAACATCCGCAGAAAGTAGCGCCCCAGTTGCTGACAGCCGTTCAGCAGGCGCGACCACTCAATGCCATAAAACGAAAAGAAGAACAGATAGTAGAGCAGCAGCGCCAGCGCCAGCAGGCCAAGGCGGCGCAGGTAGCGCGGTTGCGCGGCAAACAGCGCGCGATGCTGCGCTCTGAGATGCGTGATATCCGGTACGACGCTGATCATGCGGTTTCTCCTACGACGCGACGGCGCAACTGGCCGGAGAGCGTATCCAGCAGCGACACTACAATCAGGATCAGCAGCAAGGTCATGCTCACCTGGTCGTAGCGATCGAGTTTGATATTGGTCATCAGCTCCTGGCCGATGCCGCCCGCGCCCACCAGCCCGAGGATGGTTGAGGAGCGGAAGTTGATCTCCAGCCGCATAAAGCTGTAGGAGAGAAAGATCGGTTTTACCTGCGGCCAGAAGGCGAAGCGCATCCGCTGCAGGGTGGTGGCACCACAGGCCGCCAGGCCGCGCACCGGCTTGTCAGACGCCGATTCAATCGCCTCGTAAAACAGTTTGGTCAGGCTACCTATCGTGTGCAGCGCCAGCGCCAGAAAGCCGGGGATTGCGCCGATGCCAAACGCCATCACGAACATCACCGCCCACGCCAGCTCCGGCATGGTGCGCAGAAAGGCGACAAAGGCGCGGATAGCCAGTCGCAGGCTGGCGGGCGTACGGGTATTGTCAGCGGCAAAAAAGGCCAGCATTGCCGCCAGCGCCACTGCCAGCAGAGTGGAGGCCAGCGCCAGCTGCAGCGTTTCCCAGATCAGCGGCAGCTGGATCGGCAGACGGTAGCCCCAGTAAGCCAGCGACCCTTCGGTTTTGCCATCCGCGAACAGCAGCGGCAGATGCAGCACCGGCATAATTTCATGCAGATAGTCGAAGAAGTGTGGCAGCGACTGCCAGACGGTCAGCAGATTGAACTCCGCCACGTTGCCCGCCGCCAGATAGAGGGCGACCAGCAGCAGTGACCAGAGCAGCGTGTCGCGCTTCTGCTGGTGTCGGATGCGTTGGTAGTAACGTTCGAATTCGGTCAAGAGGGGGATCTCCGGAGCTGAAGCAGCGGGACGCCGGCCGGTTTGCCGCATCCCCCTTCCCCGGATAGTCAGGGAAGGAGGTAATGAGATTGCCGCCGCCGCGTTAGCCGCGGCTGCCTTTCATCAGGTCGCGCTTCATATCAATGATGTTCTGATAATCTGCCACGGTGGCATTACCGATATGCTGCTCACCGCCAACCGCTTTGACGAAACAGGCGTGATCTTCTTTATCCAGCTTCTTAATCGCCGCCACCACTTTGGCTTTAAAATCCGCCGGCAGTTTGTTGCTGACCAGCACCGGACCGTTGGGGATCAGCGGCGACTGCCAGATAATGCGGATCTGCTTCATCAGATCCGGATGGTCCATACGGATCAGACGGCCAAATGCGCCGGAGGTATAGCCGCTGTTGTAATCGCCGACCAGTGAGGTCCAGGTCACTGCGCCGTCGAACTGGTTGTTCAGCACGCCGAGAATGTCCTGCTCATGGCCGCCGGAGAAGGTCACGCTGGAGAAGGTATTGTTGTATTTATCGTCTACCGTGCCGCCAAACTGTTTCTTAAAGGTCTGGTTAGGCATCAGGAAACCGGAGGTCGAATCGGGATCGGCCATGCCAAACGATTTGCCTTTCAGGTCTTCCAGTTTTTTATACGGGCTGTCCGCTTTGACGATCACCACCGAGTGATAGCCGCGTGACTGATCTTTGTCATCCACCACAATGCCGACCACATCGACCGCTTTCGGGTCCTGCAGGTAAACCGAGGCAAACGAGGCCGGTGACATGCTCAGCACCATATCAATTTTGCCGCCCAGCAATCCCTGGATCACCCCGGAGTAGTCAGAGGCGTTACGCATCTGCGTATCCACGCCCAGCTCTTTATCAAAGAAAGTCTTCACACACTGGTTATCACCAATCTGCTGGGTGGCGTTTTGTCCGCCCAGAATGCCGAGGTTGAGTTGTTTCGGCGCATCCGCTGCGTTAACACCAAAAGCCATTACACCCGTCAGTAGCGCTAAAGAAGTCAGTTTCATTCGAGGTTGTTCTCTTGCCGTGGAAGTTAGTGGATCTGATTAAGTTCATCGCCGTACAACTGATGCAGCAGGCTGTCGGTAAGCTGCGACGGATGGCCATCGAACAGCACCACCCCGCGCTGAATACCAATCACCCGGGTGCAGTAACTTTTTACCAGTTCGATTGAGTGCAGGTTCACCATCACGCTGATGCCCTGCTCGCTCACCTGACGCAGCACATCCATGATGCGTTTGGTGTTTTTCGGGTCGAGTGACGCCACCGGCTCATCGGCCAGCAGGATTTTGGGGTTCTGCATCAGCGCCCGGCAGATCGCCACGCGCTGCATCTGACCGCCCGACAGGTTTTCCGCGCGTTGCAGCGCCTGCGGCAGCATGTTCATCCACTGCAGCAGTTCAATTGCGTGGGCGCGGTCATGGTCAGAAAAAATTTTAAAGAAGGATTTCAGCGTACTGGTCTGGCTCAGTCGGCCCAGCAGCACGTTGGTCAGCACATCGAGACGCGGCACCAGACAGAAATCCTGAAAGATCATGCCGCACTGGCTGCGCCATTCCCGCAGCTGGCGGCTGCTGAGTGCGACCACGTTGCGGTCCGCTTCGCCCTGATGCAGGCTGATAATCGCGCCGGAGCTGGCGGCAATGGTGCCGTTGAGCATGTGCAGCAGGGTCGATTTTCCTGCGCCGGAACGGCCAATCACCGCCACCAGTTCCCCGGCGTGCAGATCGAAGCTGACCTTATCCAGCACCTTGCTGTCGCCGTACGCTTTGCTCAGACTCTGCACCGACAACACTTTTTGTCCGCCGAGACTGGCCGGTGGCAGGTCGTTATCGACCACCGTTTTCAGAAGTGCCTGTGCCATATTGTTCTCCGTCATCACTGATTACGTTCTGCCGGTTATTAAGGCGTGGCGGCATGAAGGCGGCATGACAGTCAGATGATCAAACTGTGACAGGCCAGCCGGAGCCCGATGACAGGATCAGACCATCGCGCGCAGGCTGAACCGCCTCTGGCAGCGGGTGATCGGCTAACCAGTTGTCCATCTCGTGACTGAGGTGGGTTAACCAGGCCTGACGCGGCTGAAGCCGGTCGATGATCGCCAGCGCCAGGTTGAGATCGTTGTGATTGCGCGGCGCGGTCTGCGGCGGATCGTTACAGTCGATCACCAGCCGATCGAGCGGCTGACCGCGCAGAAAATCTTCGGTATCAGGCGGCAGGCCACAGGTATCGCACAGCCAGGCCAGCCGGCTGCCCTGCCAGTCGAACAGGTAGCCATGGGTCAGCCGTGAATGCTGCAACGGCAGCGGCGTGACCTGCAGTTCACCAAACGACTGGGCAACAAACGGGGTTAATGAGGGCCGGAAATCGAGCAGGCCGGGATGCTTAAACAGGTCATCGCTGCCGCGCGTGTCGGGCGGCCCCCACACCGGAATAGAGGCACCCTTGCCCCAGCGCAGCGCAAACAGCCCCTGCACGTGATCCATATGGTAGTGCGTCAGCAGAATGCGGGTCAGCTCACCGGGCCGGAAACGCGTGGCCAGCAGCGGCAGGCCGGCGTCGAGCAGGATGCGCTCGTTGCCCGCCTCAATCAGCGCACTGCACGGCGCACGATGATAACGCCGGTCCTGCTGCGCTCGCTGACAGGCGCGGCAGTCGCAGCCAAACAGTGGCGCGGCGGTGACCCCGCCAGTCCCCAGAAAAGTGAGCTTCATTGATACGCCTCCGGTCGCTGAAGTCGATGCCGGACTGTCTCCGCGCTGCCAGCAAAGGTCTGTTTCATTGATGCGCCTCCAGCAGCTGTCGAAGTTGCTGTACCGTGCGGTCCAGCGCCCCGTCATTATTGAGCAGCAGACACCCGTCCGGCTGGGGCTGGGCAGCACGCGCCAGCCGCCGGGCGATCGCCGCGTCATCTTCCCGTCCCCGCTGACGCAGCCGCACCGCCAGCACCGACGGTGTCACCTGCAGACAGAGCGGCAGCAGCTGCGGCCCGAATCGCGCCTGTGCCTGCGCCAGATGCAGCCGCGATCCGTTAACCACCACGTTCTGACCGCGCTGCAGCCAGCTTTCCACTTCAGTACCGATGCCGTAATGAAACCCGTGCGCCTGCCAGCTGACCGCGAACAGCCCCAGCGCGGCACGCCGGGCGAACTCCGCCTCGCTCAGCGCCACATGGTTTTCACCGCCGGCATCGGCGGCGCGGGTGATGTAGCGATGGGCAATCAGCAGCCGTGCCGGCGGGGCATCGCGCAGCGCATTCAGCAGGCTATCCTTGCCCGATCCGGACGGCCCGATTAACCAGATAAGGCGCGCCATTAATAGACCTGCCGGCCTTTGCTCCAGACGTGGCGCACGTGCGGGTGACCGTGGGCGGTATGCGCCAGCACCAGATCGGCGCGGCAGCCTTCTGCAATCACGCCGCGATCTTCCAGTCCCAGCGCCCGCGCCGGATTACAGGTCACCAGCGCGATAGCCTGCGCCATGCCAAGGCTGTTGCGCTCATCCGCCGCCAGCCGGAACGACGCATCCAGCAGGCTGGCCGGGTAGTAATCTGACGACAGGATATTCAGCAACCCGTGTGACGCCAGCTCCCAGGCGGCGACGTTGCCGGAGTGCGAGCCGCCGCGCACGATGTTTGGCGCGCCCATCAGCACCTGCATATTGCGATAACGCGAGGCGCGGGCCGCCTCCAGCGTGGTCGGGAACTCGGCGATACGGCTGCCCGCCGCATGTGACTCCTCAACGTGCGCCGCGGTGGCATCGTCGTGGCTGGCGATGGCGATGCCATGCTCACGGCACAGCGCAGCAATCGCCTGGCGGTTAGGCTGAGACCAGGCAGCCGCCAGCGTGAGCTGGTCATGCTCGAACAGGTTCATCTCCTGATCGTTGAGCTGATATTTGCCCTGATAGTATTCGCGATATTTTTCCAGCGAGGCGTACTGACGCTGCCCCGGTGAGTGATCCATCAGCGATACCAGCGCCAGTTCCGGCGTCCCCATCAGCGCCTCAAACAGCGGCACGGTGGTCGGATGCGGCAACTCACAGCGCAGGTGCAGCAGATGCTCGGCGCGGTTCAGCCCTTTACGGTTGCTGTCGCGGATGGCGTCGATCATCTTGCTGAGATTCTCCAGCCGGTGCCCGCCGTCGCGCACGTCTCCGACGCCAATCGCATCCAGCACGGTGGTAATCCCGCTGGAAACCATCAGCGCATCGTGGCTGCTCATCGCCGAATGGGCCGGCCAGTCCACTTTGGGCCGGGGAGTGAAAAACTTGTCGAGGTTATCGGTGTGCAGCTCCACCAGCCCCGGCAGCAGCCAGGCACCCTCGCCGTCCAGCGCGCCCGGTTGCTGACTGGCGGTTTCGCTGAAGCTGCTGATGCGGTCGTCACGGAACTCCAGCGATCCGGCGACCACCTCGTTTTCCAGCACCAGTCGGACGTTATTAATGATCATGCTTGTGCTCCTGTGGCGATCGGTTGCATCAGGTGCAGCCGATCGGCCACCCGGTCGCGCACCGCTTCATCGTGGAAAATGCCGACAATGGCGGCACCGCGGGCGCGCGCCTGTTCAATCAGTCCGACCACCGCGTCACGGTTAACACTGTCGAGTGAGGCAGTCGGTTCATCCAGCAGCAGCACCGGATAGTCGGCGATAAAGCCGCGCGCGATGTTAACCCGCTGCTGCTCACCGCCGGAAAAGGTCGACGGGGCCAGCGACCAGAGACGCTCCGGCACGTTAAGCCGGCTCAGCAGCTCACGGGCGCGCTTTTCACAGAAGGCGCGCTCGACGCCGCGCTCCAGCAGCGGCTGCATCACAATCTCCAGCGTCGGCACCCGCGGAATAACCCGCAGGAACTGGCTGACCCAGCCGACCGTATCCCGCCGGATGGCGATGATCTGCCGCGCCGTCGCCTGCGCCATATCGATCAATTCACCCTGATGCTGCAGCCGGATATGGCCGCTGTTGGGCTGATAGTTGCCGTACAGCGCCCGCAGCAGAGTCGATTTACCGCTGCCGGAGTGGCCCTGCAGCACCACACATTCGCCCTGACTGACCGTCAGGCTGGCGTTCTGCAATACCGGCAGCGCAGCGCCGTTCTGGTTATGCAGCACAAAGGTTTTACACAGATTCTCAACCTGCAACATGGGGGTGTGAGTCATCATTTAATTGAGCACCGAAGAGACCAGCAATTGCGTGTAAGGATGATGGGGATCGTCAAGCACCCGATCGGTTAATCCGCTCTCCACCACCCGCCCCTGCTTCATCACCAGCAGCCGGTGCGCCAGCAGTCGCGCCACCCCGAGATCGTGGGTGACAATCACCACCGCCAGATTAAGTTCCCGCACCAGCGTGCGCAGCAAATCCAGCAGTCGCGCCTGTACCGACACATCCAGCCCGCCGGTCGGCTCATCCATAAACATCAGGCGCGGCTGGGTCACCAGGTTGCGGGCAATCTGCAGACGCTGCTGCATCCCGCCGGAAAAGGTGGTCGGCAGATCGTCGATACGGTTAGCGGCAATCTCTACCGCCTGCAGCCAGCGGCTGGCTTCGGCACGGATATCGCCATAGTGGCGCTGGCCGACCGCCATCAGCCGTTCGCCGATATTGCCGCCGGCGCTGACCTGCGGCCGCAATCCGTCCAGCGGATGCTGATGCACCACGCCCCATTCGGTGCGCAGCAGACGACGGCGATCGCTTTCGCTCATCTGATAGAGGTCGCGTCCCTGATAAAGAATGCTGCCCTGTTGCGGCGTCAGACGCGCCGACAGGCTGTGCAGCAGTGTGGTTTTGCCGGAGCCGGACTCGCCGACAATGCCCAGCACTTCGCCCGGATAGAGATCAAAACTGACCTGTTCGAACCCTTTGCCCGGCGCATAAAGATGGGTGAGCTGGCTGACCGCAAGCAGCGGCTGATCACTGTGCATGTTGCTGTTCCTGCTGCTGATGGCAAAAGTCGGTGTCGGAGCAGACAAACATCCGCGTTCCCTGATCGTCCATCACTACCTCGTCGAGATAGCTGTGGCGCGAGCCGCACAGCGCACAGGGTTCATCCCACTGCTGAACGGTGAATGGATGGTCGTCGAAGTCGAGACTTTCTACTTTGGTATAGGGCGGTAAGGCGTAAATGCGCTTTTCGCGGCCGGCACCGAACAGTTGCAGGGCCGGCATCATGTGCATTTTCGGGTTATCGAATTTGGGGATCGGCGACGGGTCCATGACATAACGATCGTTGACCCTGACCGGATAGGCATAGGTGGTGGCGATATGACCGTAGCGGGCAATATCTTCATACAGTTTGACCTGCATGATGCCGTACTCCTCCAGCGCGTGCATGGTCCGGGTTTCGGTTTCACGCGGCTCGATAAAGCGCAGCGGCTCCGGGATCGGCACCTGGAAGATCAAAATCTGGTCCTCTTCCAGCGGCGTTTCCGGAATGCGATGCCGGGTCTGGATCAGCGTGGCATCGGCGGTACGTTCGGTGGTCGCCGCCCCGCTGACCCGCTGAAAAAAGCGACGAATCGACACCGCATTGGTGGTGTCATCCGCACCCTGATCGATCACCTTCAGCACATCCTGATCGCCAATCACGCTGGCGGTGATCTGAATGCCGCCGGTGCCCCAGCCGTAAGGCATCGGCATTTCCCGTCCGGCAAACGGCACCTGATAGCCAGGGATCGCCACTGCTTTGAGGATCGCGCGGCGGATGGTGCGTTTGGTCTGCTCATCCAGATAGCCGTTGTTATAACCGTGGAGTTCAGCCATGGTTGCGCTCCTGATGATCCTGCCGCAGCCGTTTCAGCAGTTCCAGCTCGGCCTGGAAATCGACGTAGTGCGGCAGTTTGAGGTGGGAGACGAAGCCCGCGGCTTCGACGTTATCGGCGTGCGACAGAACAAACTCTTCATCCTGCGCCGGGCTGGTGATGCGTTCCTGCTGCTCACGGCTCTGCAGCGCCCGGTCAACCAGCGCCATCGCCATCGCTTTGCGTTCGGCGCGACCAAACACCAGACCGTAGCCGCGGGTGAAATGCGGCGCGCTGTCGTCGCTGTGGGCGAAGCCGTTGACCATTTCGCACTCGGTCAGCAGCAGTTCACCGATCTCCAGCTCAAACCCCAGCTCTTCCGGGCAGATGCTGACGCTGAGATAGCCGGTACGGATCTCACCGGCAAACGGGTGGGTGCGACCATAGCCGCGCTGGGTTGAATAACCGAGCGCCAGCAGAAAACCTTCATCACCGCGCACCAGTTGCTGTAACCGGGCGGCGCGTGAGGCAGGAAAGCTCATCGGCTCGCGGGTGATATCGGTCGGTTCGCTGCCGTCATCCTCTTCACGCACCGCCAGCCCTTCATTGCTCATCATGCAGAACATGTGCGGACAGGCGGCGTCCAGTGCCCGATCGTCGCGTGGCGATGCCGGCGTTTCACCGTTGGCCAGCAGCGTAAAGTCGAGCAGACGGTGGCTGTAGTCATAGGTCGGTCCCAGTACCTGGCCGCCCGGCAGATCTTTGTAGACCGCCGAGATACGCCGCTCGATACGCATCGATCCGGTCGCCAGCGGTCGGCTCTCCGCCAGTCGTGGCAGCGTGGTGCGATAGGCGCGCAGCAGGAAGATCGCCTCCACCAGATCGCCGCTGGCCTGCTTGATCGCCAGCGCCGCCAGTTCCGGATCGTAAATTCCACCTTCAGTCATCACCCGATCGACCGCCAGACCGAGCTGCTGTGCCACCTGATCGCAGCCCAGTTCGGCGACATCCCGATCGCCGCGCCGCAGATCGGCCTGCAGTTGATGGGCGTGGGCAATCGCCTTTTCGCCCCCTTTTACCGCAACATACATCAGCACACCTCCACAAGCGTGGTGCGCGGCACCGCCATCATCGCTTCGCCACAGGTAAAAATCAGATCGACGCCCTGCGGGAACGGATGTAGTCGGCTACGCAGATAGGCCAGCACGCTTTCCGGCAGCTGCGGCGCAATGGCGCGGGTTTCACGCAGGCCCGGTCCGGAGAGACGCAGCGTCAGGCCGCCATTCAGCGACGGCACTTCAATAATCAGGGTGGTGCTCTTTTCCGGCGCCAGATTATCACCGGCGGCAAAATGGGCCGGATCGGGATGTGAGCTGGCATGACTGAGCGCGAAAGGCGCATCCTGTTGCGCAGTAATCGGCGCGCCGGTATGGAAGCGCAGGTTATTGCGCAGCTGTTCGTTATCGATCTGCGCATCCAGCCAGACCGGGCTTTCCTGATCGACCAGCGTCAGTAACAGTGCGGTGGCGGCAGGCGACAGTGCGCCCCAGCCCTGTTGCAGCGGCAGCGACACCATCACGCCAGGTTCGCTCATCGCCTTGAGGATGCGACGAAATGCGCGCTGTGCATCCGCCACCGGATGGTTAAAACTTGCCAGTAAAGTCATCAGTTATCTCCGCGTACCAGCGTAAAGAAGTCCACTTTGCTGCTGGCAATTTCACGCGCGCGCAGCTGACGCTGCTCATCACGCCATGCCGCCAGCGGGGTAATAATTTTCTCTTCCAACAGCGTCCGGGTTTCCGGCTGCTGTAACAGGGCATCGAGTAAGGCGCAGCGCTCGGCATGGGCTTTGTCACGTCCCAGGATGTAGCTGTAGCCCAGCGTGCCGTCGCTGAGCTGCACCACCGCGCGCGTCACCGTCGCATCCCCCATCACAAAGCGTTTACCGGTCGCGCCCATCCGCGCCTGCAGCCGGGTCAGGCCGATCTCTGCCGGACGAATCAGGGTGAACGCTGGCTGGAGGTTAAGCGCCTGCCAGTGCGCGTTAAGCTGTGCCGCGCTGCTGTGTGCCAGCACTGAAAGCCAGCGCTGGCGGGCCGTTTGCTGTTCCATTAATGCTCCAGAGTCAGTTCAATCATGTCGCCGCGCGTCAGGCTGACCGAGTATTCGGCCATCGCACCGTCACGGGTTTTATTCAGCGTCCGCACGCAGAGCAGCGGCGAATGCAGCGCGATTTCCAGCTGCTTGCACTCTTTCGCCTGCGCTCGCCGGGTGCTGATGCGGGTCTGGGTACGCACCAGCTGTTTGCCGGTGTGCTTGTCGAGGTAATCGTGCAGCGAACCGCTGTTAAAATGCTGCAACTGCGGCCACCAGCTGAGATCGGCAAGGAAATGGTTGATGACACACAACGGCACGCCGTTGGCACGTCGCAGAGTGCGCAGGTGAATGACGTTGTCGCCCTCTTTGACGCCCAGTGCGCTGGCGACGTCCTGGCTGGCCGGACGCAACACCGCCAACAGCCGCTCGCTGGTCGGGTGACTGCCCTGCTCCATCAGGTTCTGGCTAAAACGCGCCTGAGCGTGCAGCGGATAGTCATAAGGCCGCATCAGCACCAGAATGCCGACGCCATGACGGCGTTGCAGCAGCCCTTTGTTCACCAGTTCATCCACCGCCCGGCGCAGGGTATGGCGGTTAACTTCATAGTGATCGGCCAGTTGTTGCTCGGAGGGAAGATAGTCGCCACAGCGGTAGCGTTGCTGTAGCGCCTGTTCGAGTTGTGCAGCGACGGCCTGATAGACAGTGGTCGGATGTCTGGATAACTCCATCACGATGAAATCCTCACGGGTTACAGAGTGGGGACGCAGCGAAAAGTCACTGCGGGATGGCATTACCTTGACCGGATCAGATGACAGAACCGTGACGGAGGAGTGAAGGAGAGGTGAATTTGGGGGATGGGGGCACATCAAAAAACCCATCACCCATAAGCCTGACTGGATTAAATCCCCTCAAGCCATCTTTTCCTTTCTGTCACAGCTGCTCCTGCTTCCCTCACCTTCACCGCAAAAACCATCGCCGGCTTCACTGTGCGTGAAGGTTTGTGTGGAAGACCCGTTACCGTCTGCTAGTTTTTAAGCTGTACTCCTGCTGCAGAGAAAAAATAAAAATGATAAACAGCCTTAAACTTTCTGGCGATTTCCGCCGCAGTTTTCTGCGTGAAGTGCTGGTGCCGCTGGTGGCGATTCTGCTGCTGACCTTTGGCGGCGCGGGCACAGCGCTGTTCATTGGCACCTCGCTGACCAACGCCGAGGCCCGGCAACAGCAGCAGCGGATGATTGAAGCCTCTTTCTCCCAGAGCCTGGACGAACATCTGCGCCAGCTACGCAGCCTGTCGCGCTGGCGGCCGCTTCAGCAGTATCTGCTGGATCAGGATACCGCGCCGGGCTGGCTGGATGAGAACATTGGCAACTGGCTGTTTGAGATGTTTGGCCATCAGCTGATTCTGGTGCTGGACCCGCAAAACCAGATCGTCAGGGTATGGCGTGATGGCCAGCCGGTCGCGCCACAGCAGGAAGCCACACTGATTAACGACATCCTGCAAAGCCCGGTGGTTCAGAGTCGGGGCCGTGAGGATAAGGTCGATTATGCCCGCTTAGCTGGTCGTGCAGCCGCGCTGGCGGTCGGTAATATTCAGCGCGACAGTGATGCCCTGCCGCGCTTCCGGCTGGTCAGCCTTAAGTTCCTCGACGATGGCTATCTGGCCAGCCTGGCCGAACGCAACCAGCTAAAAGGACTGCACTTCTCCGACGGGACGCCGCAGCCCGGAACCGAAGCGCGCTACCTGCTGATTGCGCAATCCGGTGATGCGGTCGGCTACCTCAACTGGGTGCCAGCCCGTCCCGGCGCGCAGATGTTGCGCACGATCGGCCCGTCAACCGGTCTGGCGGTGCTGGCGATCTCCCTGCTCTGCCTGTATATGGTGCGTCGCCTCTGGACCTCGTCGATCACTCTGTCGCAGTCGATGCTGAAGCTGGGCGCGTCTGAGGCGCAGGCGCAGCATCTGGCGTTTCACGATGTGCTGACCGGTCTGCCCAATCGTGCGCTGGTAGAAGATCGTCTGACTCAGGCTCTGGCGCTGGCCACGCGTCACGATCAGCGGGTGGCGCTGCTGCTGATCGATCTGGATCGTTTTAAAGCGATCAACGATACCCATGGCCATCATGCCGGTGACGAGCTGATCATTGCCGTGGCGCAGCGCCTGAGCCGGATGGTGCGCGCCAGCGATACCGTCGGGCGGATCGGCGGCGATGAGTTTATCGTGGTGATGCCAGAAGTAGAGACGCTTTCCCAGGCGCAGGGGTTGGCGCAGCGCATCATCGACCAGCTCAGCCAGCCGTTTACGCTGTTTGGCAGCGAAGTCTGGAGCGGTGCCAGCATCGGTCTGGCGCTGGCCCCCAAAGATGGCGTTGATCGGCTGGAATTAATGCGCAAAGCGGACATTGCGCTGTACGAAGCCAAAAGCGGCGGACGCGGCAAATATCGACAGTTTGAACGGGCGATGGATGAGTCGGTGCGTACCCGTCAGACCATCGCCGCTGACCTGCGCAGCGCGCTGCAACGCCAGCAGGGGCTGGAAGTCTGGTATCAGCCGCTGATGGACATTGGCGGTCAGCAGATGGTCGGCGTCGAGGCGCTGCTGCGCTGGCATCATCCGACCCGTGGCCTGGTGGTGCCCGGCGAATTTATTGCGATTGCCGAAGAGACCGGGCTGATTATTCCGCTCGGAGAGTGGGTGCTGGCGGAAGCCTGCGCCACCCAGCAGCGTTTTCCCGGCCTGATGGTGGCGGTCAACGTCTCGCCGGTGCAGTTTCGTGCCACCGGCTTTGTTGAACGGATGACTGAAATTGTCCGGCAGCACGGCGGCGATCCGATGTGGATTGAGCTGGAGATCACCGAAGGAGTGTTGATCGAAGATGAGCAAGAGGCGCGCGCCATCATTATCGCGCTACGCGAGGCGGGTTTCCGCATCGCGCTGGATGATTTTGGTACCGGCTACTCCAGCCTGAACTATCTCAGCCACTTCCCGGTCGATAAGATCAAAATTGACCGCTCGTTTACGCAGTCGCTGGGCGTAGCGGATAATTCGGTCGCCATTATTGAGTCAGTGGTTAAGCTGGGACATGCGATGGGCCTGATGGTGACCGCCGAAGGCGTTGAGACGCCAGGCCAGATGTCAGCGCTGGCAGATGCGGGCTGTAATCAGCTACAGGGTTATCTGTTCAGTCACGCGGTTCCGGTCGATCAGCTTGCCAGTCTGGTTGAGGCCAGCCCACAGCGCGATGCGCGGCAGAGCTGACCGACTGCGGGCCGCTGTGGGTTATCCACCGAGGCTATCCAGCAAGGCAGCCGAACTGGCAACCGCGCCAAAAATCCCGCCCTGCATGTGGATCATACTCAGCGCCGCTTCATGATGTCGCCGCTCGGTGGCGGCGCAGCAGTCAGACAGCACCAGACATTCAAATCCGCGATCGTTGGCTTCACGCAGCGTGGTGTGCACGCAAACATCAGTGGTGATGCCGCTGAGGATCAGATTGCGGATGTTGCGGCTGCGCAGGATCAACTCCAGATCGGTGGCGTAAAACGAACCTTTGCCCGGTTTATCAATCACCACCTCGCCCGGTAGCGGCGCCAGTTCCGGGATAATCTCCCAGCCGGGTTCGCCTCGTACCAGAATACGACCGCACGGCCCGGCATCACCGATGCCCGCCTTCATCCGTCGCGATCGCCAGTGCTTATTGGCCGGCAAATCGCTGAGGTCCGGCCGATGCCCTTCGCGGGTATGGATGATCGGAAACTGTCGGGCGCGCATCGCCGCCAGCACCTGCTGCAACGGCGCAATCGGGGCACGGGTCAGCGCCACATCGTAACCCATAGTATCGACGTAGCCGCCAACGCCGCAAAAGTCAGTCTGCATATCAATCACCACCAGCGCGGTATCGGCCGGGCTGAAACCGCCGTCAAACGGCCAGGCGTAAGGCACAGAGTTGACGCTGTAATCAGGCATTTTTATTCTCCATCACCGGCTGCGGCGCACGCGCCCGGCTAATCAGGCTGTAACTGAGGGCGGCGGTCACCAGGCCAATCACCGCCTCACCAAATTGCGGAAAGGCCAGATGAGCGATGACCGCGCACAGGCTGCCGATCGCCCAGGCCGCAAAGGCGGTAGCGCGAAAACGCTGTGACGGTCGCTGCTCGCTGATTTTCGCCATAAAAATCAGATCAACAATCATCACTGCGCCAAACGGCGGCACCACAATCCCCAGCAGACTCAGCCATTCAAGGAAGTAAGACCAGACGCCGGCCAGCGCCAGCGCCCCGCCAATCGCGCCCAGAATCAGCGTCCAGAGGCGCATTTTGCTGCTGAACAGATGGCTGAAACCCACTGCGCCGTTATACAGGCAGTGGGTGCAGACCGAGCCGAGGTTGATGAACACGAACAGGCAGGCCACTACCGATAAAAAGGCGCTGTGTCCCATCAGCATCGGCAGAAAGTTGCCGCCATTGGTCAGCGGATCGACCGCCGCGCCGACCGCGACGATCACCACCCCAAACAGATAGGAGATCACATTCGCCACCGGAAAGGCTGAGAATGCGGCGATCACCGCGGAACGGCCATTTTTCGACCAGCGGGTAAAGTCGGCGGTCATGGTGCCGGAGTCGGCAAAGCCAGCTACCACCATGGTGACGGCGGTGCCCATACTCATCGCGCCCGCCGCACTGGCGCTGCCCTGCCAGTGGGTGACGGTTGTGAAATCATGCTGCTGGCTAATCAGCCAGAGCGCCACCCCGCCCAGCACCACAAACAGCGGCGCGGCGATCATCCCCAGTACCGACAGCGCACGCACCCCGAGAAAGGTAATGGCGGTATAAAGCACCATGGCAAAGGCGGTAACCGCCAGCGCATTCCAGCCAAAGGTCTGATTAATTACCGTGCCGGTCAGCCCGGTCTGAAACGCGTACCAGCCAATCACCACGGTCGAGAGAAAGCCGGAGACCAGAATGTAACCTTTACTGCCAAAAGTGCGGCGCGCCTGTAAGGCAAAGTTCATCCCGCTGTTACCGGCGTACCAGCTCAGCGCGCCGACGTAGGCGAACAGCACCAGATTACCGAGCAGAATGGCGATCAGCGCCGGCCAGAAGCCCAGGTGCCAGGTGATGATGCCGCCGAATAGCGCATTGGTCAGGATCATCGGAAAGCCGAACCAGACTGCCGAGACGGAACGGGTGGAGTGACGGTGCGTTAGCGGCACCGGCTGATGTTCAAATTCCTGTTCTAATGCAGGTGCAGAGGCGTTTTTCATTGGGCGATTCCAGGTTGGAGGTGGTTCCACGGCTGAATGCGCTCGAAAGCCGCGCTGGCAGCCAGCACTAAAGCATCATCAAGATGCCGTCCGACAATTTGCAGTCCCACCGGCAGGCCACTGGCGGTGAAACCGGCCGGCACCGAGGCCGCTGGCTGGCCGGTGAAGTTGAACGGGAAGCAGAACGACAGCCAGTGATCGCTGCGTACCATGCGGCCATCGATGATTTCCGGCCCCTGCATACCGAGCGCGAACGGCGGCACCGCCAGCGTCGGGGTGATCAGCAGATCGTAGCGCTGCATAAAACGCCACAGGCTATTGCTGACCGCTTTGCGGGTGGTGATGGCGTCGGTAAAGGTTTCGGCCCGCCAGTCGCGCTGTAGCATGGCGACCAGGTGCGGCGACATCCGATCGCCCTGCTGCTCCATCATCCTGCGCATCCCACTAAGATCGCTTTCCATCGCCACCAGCGCACCAAATGCCGCCGAGGGATCGCTGAAACCAGGATCGGCCAGCTCCAGCTCTGCGCCGATTTCCGCCGCAAAACGCTGCGCGGCGCCACTGACCACGGCGCGGACCTCAGGATCGACCGCCACGTAGCCAAAATCGGCGCTAAAGGCGATGCGCAGTTTTTCGACCGGCTGATCGGGCGCGCCCAGCCAGTCAACGTCGCTACAGGGAATCGAGTGGCGATCGCGCATATCCGGGCCAGCCATCAGCGACATCATCAAGGCGGCGTCGCGTACCGTGCGCGTCATCGGGCCAATGTGCTCCAGCGATTCCCAGCTCGAGACGCCCGGATAACGTTCATCGCGACAGCCGGGCCACAGCGGGACGCGTCCCATTGAGGCTTTGAACCCGTAAATGCCGCAGTGAGCCGCCGGAATGCGCACCGAGCCGCCGCCATCACTGCCAAGGGCGATCGGACAGAGCCGCGCCGCCACTGCCGCGCCCGATCCGGCACTGGAGCCGCCAGGTGTCTTCGTCAGATCCCACGGATTGCGGGGCGACGGGAACAGAGGATTGTGTCCGACGCCGCTATAACCAAACTCCGGCGCGGTGGTTTTGCCCAGCAGAATGGCATCGGCTGCCAGCAGTCGCTCGACCGTAATATCGTCGTCGTCAGGAATAAAATCCTGATATGCAGCCGAACCCGAGGTGGTACGTACGCTGGCGGTGCAGATCAAATCCTTTACCGCCAGCGGCACGCCTGCCAGCGCACCCAGCGTTTCACCGCGTGCCCTGCGGGCATCCAGCGCTTTTGCCTGTGCCAGCGCCCGATCCGGCGTCGGCGTACAAAACGCCTGAATGTCAGGCTCCCGCCGCGCCATACGCGCCAGCGCGGCCTGAGTCAGTTCGCTGGCCGAAACGTCACCGCTGCGGATCATCGCCGCCAGGGTGGTCGCATCTTCATCTAATAAGGAGTCAAACATGGTCTACCTCGCCAGTAACATCGCTGATGAGTAAGTGCAGGAAGCGTGCCAGAAAGCGGTGAACGGACCGGTCTGAAACGGGGATGCCAGACGGGATACGGACTGGGATACAAGATCGAATTCTTATGATGGCCTGAGACCACTAACGGATGCGGGGGCGGATTTTTTCAGCACGGCGATAGCGCACGGATGCGCGATAACGGGGCGCATTGCTGAGATGAAGTGCGGCAAGGGTCGCAAAATAAGGTCGATGCGCAGCAACAGCGACTATCACTCTGGAATGGATAACCCTAATTTTCATATGGGTGTTTGACGAGTCCGGGCAGCTACTGAAAAATCGCGGCTTAAGGATTTACAGGCTGCATGCAGGGATGATAAGTGCGCATAGACGAAGAGGTTTTTCTCGAACACTACGACATCAGGCGAAAAAGATTCATTTACGACCGGCGGGTTCATCACAGCTACGTGTTTGTTGCCGGTAATAAGTCTTACACCGTTATCGCTGGCAACCTGATTGATGAACATATCTTTACCCGTATCGGATACCGGATGCCACAAGGCATCTCCTTTCCGGTTAACGGCCTGGCTGAGGTCTGTTTTGACGTGTTCGATGGTCTGGAGTGCCTGGGTGATTTTCGCCACATTAGCCTTGCCGGATTGGGCAGTGCTGTCGTTTTAAAGAACGTAGTACTGGCGTTAATTGCACACTATGAAAGCTGCTGTATTGGCGGTTTTGTTTTCCAGGCCGCGTCAGGAGAGATCGTTGACCGCAATCGTCCGACACCCCTGGAGGAGATTTACGATGCCATGCTTGGGTTAAAAAATGAACTACGCTACAATCGCCGAACAGGGTTGCCGAAGAAAGCACCGCAACCTTTAATCCCGGAATTTTTCCAGGCTTATAAAATAGTGACTACAGGGAGAGCTTGTTATGTCGTATTACGATAAACACGATGATACCACCGCTTTGGATCCGACTGAGGTCGGGAACCGGGAGTTAAAGGCACTGTTGATTGCTGAGTGGATGGCCAGACCCGATCTGCCCGCCATTAAAGCCCAGTTAGCTCAGGCGAAAAAACGCTCCTCCTCTGCCCTGGTGCGCCGCAAGTTGCAAGAGCTGCAGGTGCGCGAAACGCAGGAAATTTAGGCTCGCGCTTCGCGGTGAAAGGCCCGTTGTCCGGGCCTTTCTGTTTTACCGGCTTCGGATTCAATTCCACATTCTGACGACTTCCCGCCATCCGCAGTACAGTCACCTACTACCTACTCAGGAAAATCGGTGTCCACCGACGTCTGTTTCCACGCTTCAATCTGCGCCAGACGTTCTTTGAGCTTACTGGTGACTGCCTCATAGCCCCATGCGCCCATTACCAGATGACGTGGCGGATTATCATGTTCGGTAATCGCAATCATCGCCTGAGCGGCACGGGCAGGATCGCCTTTCTGAGTGCCGCTGTATTCGGCGGTAGCTTTCATCCGGGCGGCAGCGGTATCAGCATATTCCGGCAAGGTGCTCGGGGTCTGATGCAGCGAGCGGCCGGCCCAGTCGGTGCGGAATGGACCCGGCTCGACGCAGGTGACGTGAATACCCAGCGGACCCGCTTCCTGTGCCAGCGAGTCGGACCAGCCTTCCACCGCATGCTTGCTGGCCGAGTAGTAACCGGAGCTGGCAAAGCCGATAAAGCCCGCCACTGAGGTGATGTTAATGATGTGCCCGCTGCGCGCCTTGCGCATCGCCGGCAGCACTGCCCGGGTCAGGGCAAACAGACCGAATACGTTGGCATCGAACTGAGCGCGGATCTCCTGCTCCTCACCCTCTTCCACCGAACTCTGGTAGCCATAACCGGCATTATTCACCAGAACATCAATGGTGCCGAACGCATTCAGCGCTGCCTGCACCGCCTGATCGATGCTGGATTGCTGAGTGACATCCAGCGCCACCGCCAGCGCATTGTCATGCCCTTCAACCAGATCGGCGACTTTCGCGGTGTCACGTGCCGTGACCACCACCCGGAAACCGCGCGCGATAGTCTGCTGCGCCAGTTCGCGACCAAAACCGGTAGAGCATCCCGAAATAAACCAGACAGGGCTTGTATCAGTAGCCATGGTAAGACTCCCGTTAGTTATGCTGAAGAAGGGGGAATACCCGGACGCGAGTGCGCCCGGGGAGAAAAGCGTAAGGGTAGCGGCGCAACATGGCCCGGCTTAACCCTTAATGCTTTTTATGCAACAGCTGACTGGCGGTATCACTGATGATTTGCGCCGCGCCACGGTCACCTTTCGCCATCGACGCCATAAAGGCTTTTGCCTGCTTAAAGGTGATGTGCGGCGGCAGCGGAGCGACTTCCGGATCGGTTTTCACCTCCAGCAACACCGGGCGGTCGGCGCTCAACGCACGCTGCCAGGCGGCAGCCAGATCGTCAGGGTTGTCGACAAAAATGCCAGTTAATCCCAGCGACTCAGCAAACTCGGCGTATTTTACATCCGGCAGCTGCTGCGAAGCGTCAAAGCGCGGATTGCCTTCCATCACCCGCTGTTCCCAGGTCACCTGATTAAGATCCTGATTGTTGAACACGCAGACGATCAGATGCGGGTCGGCCCACTGTTGCCAGTATTTCTGAATGGTGATCAGCTCCGCCATGTTATTCATCTGCATTGCGCCATCACCGACCAGCGCCACCACCGGTTTTTCCGGGTGAGCAAACTTAGCCGCGATGGCGTAAGGGACAGCGGCACCCATGCAGGCCAGCCCGCCGGAGAGCGAGGCGCGCTGTCCCTGTTTGACCCGATAATCGCGGGCAAACCAGTTGGCGCACGAGCCGGAGTCAGAGGTGACAATCGCATTGTCCGGCAGCTGTGGTGACATCTCCCACACGACGCGCTGCGGATTGACCGGATTCGCCGGTGCCATGGCCCGCTCTTCCATCAGCGTCCACCAGTCACGTACCTGAACCGCAATATCTTCCTGCCAGCTTCGATCCTGCTTATGCTCCAGCAACGGCAGCAGCGCGCGCAGGGTTTCGGCGGCATCGCCATGCAGGTTGACTTCACAGGGATAGCGCAGGCCGAGCATCGCCGGATCGATATCGATCTGTACCGCCCGCGCCTTGCCCTCTTCCGGCAAAAATTCGGTCCACGGGAAGCCGCTGCCAATCATCAACAGGGTATCGCAGTTTTTCATTAAATCTGACGAGGGTTTGGTACCGAGCAGGCCAATCGATCCGGTAACAAACGGCGCGTCGTCCGGCAGCACATCTTTGCCCAGCAGCGCTTTCGCCACGCCGGCACCCAGCACGTTGGCGGCCTGCACCACCTCAACCGCGGCGTTGCGCGCGCCGGCACCAATCAGAATCGCCACTTTTTTACCGGCGTTCAGTATGTCGGCAGCCCGTTGCAGATCCGCTTCATACGGAACCACTTTTGGCCGCTGATAGCCGCTGCCCGAATGGGTGAAGCCGTGCAGATGCTGCGGCGCCTGCCACTCTTCATCCTGGATATCTTTGGGGATGATCACCACCGCGACGCCGTTCTGGGCCTTCGCAATACGCACGCCGCGATCGATCAGGTGACGAACCTGAGCAGGCGCGGCCGCTTCCTGGACGAAATTCGCCACGTCCGAGAAGATGCGATCCAGATTCATCTCCTGCTGATAGCTGGCTCCCCGGGCCGTGGCTTCCGCCTGACCGGCAATCGCCAGCACCGGCGCATGGTCCATTTTGGCGTCATACAGACCGGTCAGCAGATGGGTTGCGCCAGGCCCGCCGGTTGACAGGCAAACACCCATTTCACCGGTGAACTTGGCGTGACCGGCCGCCATAAATGCGGCCATTTCCTCGTGGCGCACCTGAATAAATTCGATGCCATCACCCTTCTCATTGGCGCGCTGAATCGCCCCCAGCACGCCGTTAATACCGTCGCCAGGGTAGCCGTAAATCCGGGTGACGCCCCATTCTTTCAGGCGCTGGACAAAAAAATCACTGGTTTTCATGCTCATCGTCGCGTTTCCCTTGGTTGTCCTTGCAGACTTAAAGCGTAGTAGACGATGCCGCATTGCCGTTAGTTGTTCGCCATTGCCGGGTATCGCTGACGCAAATCACTGAATATTTGCGCCATATCCGCCGTTTCGCCTATTTCTTCCACCGCGCGGAATACCTGGGTTTTCAGGAAGTGCCGCCAGCTGACCGGCGCTGCGGCAAGAAAAACCGTAAGCAAGTGATACCGCTGCGCTGTCCAGAGCGATTCAAAGCGCTGACGCGCCGCGCCGTGCTCAAAATGCTGGCTCGCTTGCTGTGGCATCGCGGCGCGCAACCGGGCTGTCTCCTGCAGATCCAGCTGATCATCCACTATCGCCACGCCATACTGTTGCCGGGCCGCGTTAAGGCTGAGAAAGCCGCAGCGCACATCCTGTAGCACCGCTTGCGGGTCGCGCTGTGACGGCAAACCATAACCGCCTGCGCCCGGCCCGCGCACTTCCACCACGTCGCCCGGCTCTGCGCTGATCACATCGGTATTGCCGTGGTTAATCACTCTGCCGTCACGCAGAGTGCGGAAGTGCGACAGCGCCCCGCTCTGCCCGCCGACCACGCCGGCGGAGGCAAATACCGACCGGTTGCGGTTACGTGCGGTAATAGTGGTATTGGGCGAGAAAACTTCGAATGCCATTTCGGTGGCTAATCCGCCGCGATACTGGCCTGCACCGGCGCTGTCCTGGGCCAGTCCATAGCGGTGAAAACGAATCGGTACTTCCGCTTCATTAATCTCAATCGGGGTATTTTTCAGGAAGGCGGAGAGGCCACCCGAGCCGTCTGGTCCGTCATGACGCGGCGTGCCGCCTGCGCCACCGCCGACCGGACCGAGCGAGGCAACCACGCTGCGGTTTTGAGTCTGGGTGCGGATATTCATGATCGAGTTGCCGCCGGGCGAGTTAGCAGGCAGACGGTCCGGCATTGCCAGCGAGAAGACGCCGACGGTAGCAATCTGCGACAGCGCGCAGGTCAGTGAGCGCATGCCCACCGCCGCCGGTGCCTCACAGTTCATCACCGTGCCCGGCGGCAGTATCGCCCGGGTCGGCCGCAGCGTACCGGCGTTGAGCAGCAGCGAACGATCGAGCGTAGAGAGCACATAGGTCACGCCGACCAGCGCCAGCGGATGCCGCTCACGGCCGCCGGTCGGCATGTTCAGCGAGGAGGCTAACTGGGGATCGCTGCCGGTGTAGTCCAGCTCCAGCCGATCGCCCTCTACCCGCAGCGTAATGGCGATGCGACAGGGATAGCCGCCTTCGCCATCTTCATCGGCGTAGTCGGCATAAAAATAGTCGCCGTCAGGAATGGTGGCGATAATGCTGCGCGCCTGTGCTTCGGCATAATCGAGAATCCCTTCAATGCCCTGCAGGAAATCATCAACGCCAAAACGGGCAATAATGTCGTGAATTTTGCGCTCACCCACGTTAACCGACGCCAGCTGTGCTTTGAAATCGCCCCAGTTCTGCTCTGGTGCCCGCACGTTGAGCCGCATGATGCGGGCCACATCGTCGTTCAGTTCGCCGTTGCTGACGATTTTCAGCGGCGGAATGCGGATCCCCTCCTGCACGATATCGGTCAGCGAACGCGACAGCGAAGCCGGTACTGCCCCTCCGACATCGGTGTTATGAATGTGGCCAACCACGAAGCAGACAATTTCGCCCTGATGAAACACCGGCTTCCAGATATGGATATCGGGCGAATGGGTGGCGACGTTACCGGCGTAGGCATCATTGGTAATGCAGATGTCGCCCTCGGCGTAATCCTCAATCAGCGCCAGCACCGGCGCATAGTCGATGCCGCTGTACCAGGGTGCGCCAAAGCTGCGCGGTGAGGCGAACGCCAGGCCAGTGCGGCTGACAATCTGGCAGGAGAAATCTTCAGTCTCTTTGACAAAAGTCGAGTGCGCGGTGCGCATCAGGGTAAACGCCATCGCATCGGCGGCGGCCGCGCAGTAGTTGGCGAGGATTTGCAGGTTACGTCCGTCAATTGCCATATTACGCCTCGCTCGCAGTGATCAGCAGGTTACCAAAGGGGTCGACTTTGACCCACATGCCGGGCGGCACGCAGGTGGTGCAATCATCCTGGGCGACGATCACCGGGCCGGTCAGCCGATGCCCGGCGCGCAGTTCCGACCGCAGCACCACATCCACCTGATGCCACGCGCCATCAATCCACGACGTCACCTGCTTCAGCACCGCGACCGGTTCGGTGGCGGCTGGCAGGCGATTAATTTCTGGTTTTGGCACCGGCGAGGCGATCACCAGCCGCAGATTGATCAGCTGCACCGGCGCATCCGCGTCACAGTGGCCGAACAGCTGCTGATGCTGACGATCAAACGCCTGATGCAGCGCCGTGACGTCAGCCGTCGTCAGCCAGGTCGCCTCCAGCGGCACTTCAATCTCAAACGACTGGCCGCGATAGCGCATATCCGCGCTGAATTGCAGCTGGTACGGCATCTCGCTGCCATGCTCCTGCGCCAGCCAGCCACAGGCACGTTGCTGTAACGCCTGCGCTTCGCTGGCTAAGGTGTCGGCCAGCGCTGGCGTCAGGTCACTGTAAAGAGTGCGGATAAAGTCATTGCGGATGTCGGCCACCAGCCCGCCGAGCGCCGAAAGGACACCAGGCGTGGGCGGCACGATCACCCCTTTCATGTTCAGCTCGCGTGCCAGGAAGCAGCCCATCATCGGCCCTGCGCCGCCAAAGGCGAGGAACCAGAATTCGCGCGGGTCGAGGCCAAACCGTGACAGCAAACCGCTGGTATCGCTGTACATGCTGGAGATCGCCAGCTGGATGGCGGTCTCTGCCGTTTCATGCACCGTCACCTTGAGCGCATCGGCCAGTGGCTGCCAGGCCGCGCAGGCGGCGGCTACATCTACGCTCACGGCGTTATAGCCGAGCGCGCCGTGGCCCATCATGCCGCAGGCGGCAAAGGCATCGGTGGCGGTAGGCTGCGTCCCGCCGCGCTGGAAGCAGACCGGTCCCGGCAGCGAACCGGCGCTGTCCGGTCCCATCTGCAGCACGCCCTGGCCGTCGATCCATGCCAGTGAACCGCCGCCCTGCCCGACCGAGGTCACGGCAACCGACGGAATAAAGATCGGGAAATCACCAATGATTTCGCCGTTGCCCTGCGCCACCTTGCCATCCACAATCACCGCCACGTCGGCACTGGTGCCGCCGATATCGAGGCTGAGAATTTTGTCGAAACCGCAGGCGCTGGCGAGATAACTGGCCCCGATCACTCCGGATGCGGTCCCGGAGAGTACCATCTGTACGCACTCGCGTTTCGCCTGCTCAATGCCCATCACGCCGCCATTCGATTTGGTAATGCGCGGCGGGGGCTTCACCCCGATACGCTGCAGCGCCTGCTCAAACGATTCGAGGTAGTTGATCACCATCGGCTGGACATAGGCGTTGATGGTGGCGGTGATGGTGCGTTCGTATTCACGAATGATCGGCCAGATATCGGCCGAACAGGAGGTCAGCAGCTCGGGTGCCACTTCGTCAATAATCGCTTTAACGGCAGCTTCATTGTGCCGGTTGCGGTAACTGTGCAGCAGCGAAACCACAATGCCCTGACAGCCCGCCGCCCGCGCCTGCGCGATCGCATCCAGCACGCTTTGACGATCGACCGGTTGCAGCACGTTGCCGTGACAGTCACTGCGTTCGCGGATAGCAAACACCCGATCGCGGCTAATCAGCGGTGCGGGACGCCGCGAGAAGAGGTCGTGGATATGCGGAATTTTCAGCCGCGCCAGCTCCAGCACATCGCAGAAGCCTTCGGTGGCAAACAGCGCCAGCCGAACGCCGCGGCGCTGGATCACCGCGTTGATTCCGACCGTGGTGCCGTGGGTAAAATAGCCAATCTCTGTCGGTTCAATGCCATCACGCTGCTGAAACTGCGTCAGCCCGTTGACGATTTCGCTGCCCGGCCGATCCGGGCGCGACAGGACTTTGAGGGTATGAATCTGATTGGTTTGCTGATCGAGCACGGCGAAATCGGTAAAGGATCCGCCAATATCCACGCCAACGCGGTATCGCATCTCAGGGTAACTCCGGAGTCAGGAGGGAGGAAATTCCATCAGCGTCTGCGGATCTTGCACCACACGCCAGCCGAGTCGCTGGTAGACCTGATGGGCATCACGGGTTGACAGCATCCAGCGGTGCACCGTTTGCAGTTCGGGATGTTCACGGACGCAGGCGGCCAGCCAGCTGCCCAGCCCGTGCCCACGCCAGTTTTCATCGATCATCACATCACACAGCCAGCCAAAACGGGTGTAGTCAGTAATCAGCCGGGCGAAACCGATCTGCGCCTGCTGGTGATAGAGGCCAAACGGCAATGATCCGGCAATCGCCCGCTCGGTTTTGGCCCGCGGCTGACCCTGCGCCCAGTAGGACTTTTCAGCCAGCTGGCGATGGATCCAGTCAAGGTCCAGCTGCTGGCGCGCGGTGGACACGGTGAACGCATCACGTTGCCAGTGCTGGTCAGCAATGATTAATGAACTCATGACAACTCCTTGTATCGGTTGAAAACAGTGTAAAAGGGTTTGCGAAACGGTTAAGACCGTAGCGTGCATCAGAAGGTGTTGTAGCGCCTGAATTTCAGCGGCGAAAGAAATTTTATGCTGTGCGCCGGATTCCCGCTGCTGGCATGACCGGCCATCAGTTTCACTGTGGCGCGTCGACGCAGAAAACAGGGCTAAAATGACGGACGCGTTGGCGGGGGAAATCAGAACGGGAAATGCGGGGTTAAATAACAGGCACGTTGGCGAAGGCAAATCTGAACAAGGAACGCGGAGAATATGCCGTTAAGCCGCAGTCATGACCAGCGGCGGGATCGTTACTGACAGTGCAGCCGCCCCGCCTTCCCCGGTGATGAGGGAAAGCGGGGATGAGCGATCACAGACCGCCCGCTACACACCAAACTCGACCGAATTTTGTTTACCGATCAGCGATCGCAACGGCACGCTGCTTTTCATGATCGGTGACTTAATAACGATATAGCTGAAGTACTTATCGATGCCGATCTGTGCGTCGAGCATCTTCTCAATCACTTCCTGGTAATGTTCAATGCTGCGGGTAATAAAGCGCAGCAAATAGTCGTAACCGCCGGTGATCAGATGGCACTCCATCAGTTCATCCACGTCGCGCATCGCACTTTCGAATTTCATAAAGTCTTCGCGACGATGACCGGAGAGAGTCACTTCGGTAAATACCGTTACCGAATCGGTGATCCGCGTCAGGTTAATATGCGCTTCATAGCCGGTGATAAAGCCCGCCTGTTCCAGACGCTTGACCCGTTGCAGACAGAGGCTGGGGGAAAGGCCTACCGCATCGGCGAGGTTAACGTTGCTGATACGGCCATCTTTCTGGAGTTGCACCAGGATATTGATGTCGATGCGGTCAAGTTTCATTAAGCCGTTCATAGCACCCCTCATTGTCAGAGCCTATCCCAGTAGGCGTAATTGTTGCAGGCAGTCTGGGCACGAACAGCGCGGAACAACCGGAGCGTACCAGGTAGTACGGGAGGATTGTGAGCACTGCCCAGGTTCAGACTGACAAATGAAATAGCCTAATGGGATAGGCTCTTAATCAAATGTGCAGAACCTCCCGAAGGTATAACACGCTTTACGGTAAACGCGCCAGCGCTAAGCAGTGGTTATACCAGCGGGAGATTTTCAAATTACTTTAACAATATCAATGAGGAAGCTCGACTTACCCTAACCGTCCCGTGGCACGGGCCAGGGCAATATCGAAGATATGCAACGCTTCTTCCAGTTGCGAGTCGGTGGTGACCAGCGGCGCCAGAAAGCGAATAGTATTACGATGCAGCCCACACTTAATCAGCAGCAAACCTTCCTGGCAGGCGCTATCCAGGATCTTCTGCGTCAGTGCCGCGTCGGGCCGTCCGGTCTCAAAATCCAGAATCTCTACCGCCTGCATAAAGCCGACGCCACGCACGTCACCGATGCAGGCATATTTATCCGCCAGCTGCCGCAGACGCGCATTGAGCTGTTCGCCAAGCTGGCAGGATCGCTGCAGCAGGTTGTCCTGCTCGAACAGGTCCAGTACCGCCAGCGCCGCGGCACAGGCCAGCGCATTGCCGCCATAGGTGCCGCCCAGCCCGCCGGGAGTCGGCGCATCCATAATCTCTGCTTTACCGACTACGCCGGAAATCGGCAGGCCGCCGCCCAGACTTTTCGCCAGAGTAACCAGATCGGGTTTGATGTCGAGATGCTGGAAGGCGAACATCTTGCCGGTACGGCCAAAACCGGTCTGCACTTCATCACAAATCAACAGAATGCCGTGCTGAGCGGTGATGCGCCGCAGCGCCTGCATAAACGCCGGACCGGCCGGCAGGAAGCCGCCGTCGCCCTGCACCGGCTCGATAATAATTGCCGCCACCCGCTCCGGCAGGATCTGTACCGCAAACAGCTGATCCAGCGCTTTCAGGCAGTCCACTTCACTGATGCCATGCAGCGGATTAGGAAACGGCAGGCGATAGATATCGCCAGGGAACGGACCAAAATTCTGTTTATAAGGCGCAGACATGCCGGTCAGAGTGACACCCAGCAGCGTGCGGCCATGAAAGGCGCCATCAAAGGCGATGATGCCGGGGCGCTGGGTATGCGCACGGGCGATCTTCACCGCATTTTCTACCGCTTCGGCACCGCTGGTGAAAAAGACGCTTTTGTACGCGTCGTCACCGCCCACCAGCTTGTTCAGCCGCTGGGCCAGCGTAATGTAGCCCGGATAGGCGACCACCTGAAAACAGGCGTGGGACACCATGCCCAGCTGACGGGTGACGGCGTTGACCACCGCCGGATGATTATGACCGACATTCAGCACGCCAATGCCGCCAACAAAATCGAGATAGCGATTGCCTTCTACATCCCACACTTCGCTGCCTTTGGCTCGTTCGATCACCAACGGATGTGCGGTGACCACGCCACGCGGCACGTTCTGCTCGCGTGCATCCAGTAACAGGCTGTTATCGGAGTATGCTTGCTGCTCTGCCATGACATTCTGCATTTTAAACCCTCATCCACGTAACGTTCGGTTGGCTCAAGTATCGCAACCCGTTGGTTTCTTACGCTGCCGTAATTCCGCAGGCAGCGGCATTTCCTGTCAAAATCCTGCTGCATTCAGCAGGGAAATTTCTCTGCCAGCGCCTGACGGATCAGCGCGACAAATACCTGAATGCCATGCGGAATCAGCGCATCATTAAAGTCATAGGCAGCATGATGCAGTGGCTTACTGGGGGCCGATCCCAGCCACAGATACGCGCCGGGACGCGCCTGCAGCATGAAAGCGAAATCTTCGGAAGTGAGCGCCGGCTGCGGTGCGACGTCAGTCGGGATGCCCGCCTGACTCAGCGCCTGCAGACAGAACTGCGCTTCGGCGGCACTGTTGATGGTCGCCGGGTAATAGCGGTGATAGCTGACCTCGGCACGCAGGCCGTGCGCGGCGGTGATGTGTTCTGCCATCTGGCGCAGCCGCGCTTCCAGCGTCGCCTGTGCCGCCGGGTTGAAGGTGCGAACCGTGCCGGTAAGGCTGGCTTCGGCCGGGATCATATTGTGCGAAAAGCCGCCCTGCATCCGGGTGACGGTTAACAACCCGGTTTCGCAGGGATCGAGCGCACGCGCCACCAGGGTATTGAGCTGCACCACCAGTTCACTGGTGGCCAGCAGGGTATCGCGTGTCAGGTGCGGTTGTGCTGCATGACCGCCACCGCCGAACACCCGGATATCAAAGCGATCGGCCGCCGCCATAATCGGCCCGGGCCGGGTTTGCACCGTGCCCAGCGGCAGTTGCGGCCAGTTATGAATGGCATAGACGGCGTCACAGGGAAAACGACTGAACAGCCCGTCGTCGATCATCGCCTTCGCCCCGGCCAATCCTTCTTCGGCTGGCTGGAAAATAAAGCAGACGCTGCCATCAAAGGCGATATCGCGTGCCAGCACCTCCGCGGCCCCCAGCAGCATCACGGTGTGACCATCGTGACCGCAGGCGTGACTGACCTGCTCCACCTGACTTTTCCACGCCGCCTCCCCCTGATCCTGCATCGGCAGCGCATCCATATCGGCGCGCAGCCCGATCATGCGGGAGCTGGTGCCCTTTTTCAGCACCCCGACCACGCCGGTTTTACCGATGCCGCGATAGACCTCAATACCCTGCTGCTCAAGAAAGGTGGCCACGATATCGCTGGTGCGTTGCTCCTGAAAACCGATCTCCGGATGAGCGTGCAAATCACGGCGCAGTGCGACTAAAGCGTCCATTTTAATATCCTCGCGAGCGGTCAATCAGCCCGTGCAGCGGCTCCCCGCGCTGATAGCGCCGCAGGTTATCCAGCAGGGCGACAATGGCACTTTCGTTTTGAGTCTGGCTGGCGATGTGCGGCGTCAGCCAGATCGCCGGATGACGCCAGAAGGGGTGCGACGGCGGTAACGGTTCCGGATCGGTGACATCAATCACCGCCGCGCGAAGCTGACCGCTCTCCAGTGCCAGCAGCAGATCGTCATGATTGAGCTGCGGACCGCGGCCAGCCTGCACCAGCGCGGCACCGTGCGGAAGCTGGTTAAACAGCGCGCTATTGAGGAGGCCGTGAGTCGTGGCGGTCAGCGGCAGCAGGCAGACCAGGATATCGCTGTGTGCCAGAAATTCGGCCAGCTGGTCGTCGCCGTGCCAGCAGCGTACACCGCTATACTGGCGTGGGGTCCGGCTCCAGCCGGCGCAGTCAAAACCCAGCGCCACCAACTGTCGCAATGCCGCCTGGCCCAGTTCGCCCATTCCCATTACCCCAACCCGCCGCTGCGCGGCTGGCAGCGCACTGTGCGCCTGCCACTGTTGCAGGCGTTGCTGCTGGAAATAGCGCGGCATATCCCGATGCAGGCCCAGCACCGAGAAGGTGACATATTCAACCATGCCCTGCGTCAGGCCCGGTTCAATCATCCGGATGACCGGTAAATCGGGTGGCAAGATGGTCAGGTCAAACTGATCGGCCCCTGCGCCAACTGAAAACAGCAGTTTCAGATTGGGGAAACAGGCGGCTATATCGTCGGGTGGCTGCCAGGCGATCAGCGCATCAACCTGATCCGGTTCACCGGTTTCGGGCCAGATATGCAGCGTAATGTCTGGCGCATGTTGTGCCAGCCAGCGCTGCCACAGCCGGCCACGTTCCGGCTCAGATTTATAGACGAGCTGCATCAGGCCATCGCCTGCGTCATCAGGCCAAACGCCTGCATTCCCTGCGGCGTCCACGGCGTGCCGCGTACCATGGTGGTCGGCGCGTCAACCTGTTCCACTCCCAGAGTGCTGAGCCAGGCGGCCAGCGGCAGGCTGGCATCGGTATCAATGCGCAGAAACTCCCCCTGCACGCCCTGCATCAGCGCGGCGACCAGCGTCTGCGCCAGCGGGAAATCATCGGCAATCACCGGACCAATCGCCCAGCCGTGACCAAAGCGGCGCAGGCTGGCGAAACCGTGGATCTGCCGATCGGCATCCTGTAACAGTACGGTCTGCGTGTCGCTGAGCAGATGATCAAACAGCGCCGGACGGTGCATCCCGTGCGCCTGATAATCCAGCGCCACCAGCGACGATTTGTCGGCTGCGCTGGCGCGGCGCAGTTCCAGTCCGGCAGGCACGGTGACCTGCGGTACGCTTAACAGTGCGCGGGTCTGATGCTGGCGGATCTCACCGCAGCTGACAAAACCGAGTTTTTCATACAGTCCTTTGCCCATTTCCGTAGCGTGCAGACGCACGTTGTAGCCGGGCAGTTTTTCCAGTTGCGCCAGCATCAGCTGTTTGCCGAGCCCCCGTCCCTGCTGCTGATTGTCAACGATCACCAGACCGACGGTGGCCGCCTGTTCGCCCCAGCGCCACAGCACGGCGCTGGCAATCAGTTTGCCCTGCTCCTCAATCACCGTGCCCTCACCTAGTTGCAACGCCAGCTGCCAGTCTTCGCGGCGATGCGGCCATTTCAGCGCCTGGGTCATCGCGTAGCAGTTATCGAGGTCATCTGGCGTCATTGCACGTAGCGTTATGCTCATCGGGTCTCCTTACATCATGCCGGGGGTTTCTAAGCCGCTGCCGTCAACCAGACGGCTGTAGCGATAAGGTCTGGGATCGACGATCGGGGTGGCGTCAGTGGCGAGATCGGCGGCCAGCCGTCCGGCACCCGGCCCGATGCCGAAGCCGTGCGCACTATAGCCGGCTGATAACACCAGCCCGGGCAGTTTTGCCACGGTCGAAATCACCGGAATCGCGTCCGGGGTGCTGTCGATCATGCCGCCCCACGACTGTGCCAGTCGCAGATTAGCCAGCGCCGGATATTCCCGACGCATCGCCGCCAGCCCCTCTTCGACGATATGCGCATCCGCCGCCGGATCGAGAATTCGCATCCGCTCAAAGGGCGACATGCGGTCAAATTCCCAGCGTCCCATCGCTTCCGGACCACGGAAGAACGGGGTAATGCCGAGGTTGAGGGTGAGATTTTTACGCCGGCTTTTAAAGGTCGGATAGAACTGACGGGCATAGCGCAGCCCCTGAGCCCCCGGCTCCAGCCGTCCCCGCCCGGAGACTGACACGGTGTAGCTGCCATCCAGCTGTGGCCGGCAGGCGAAGCCCGGCGTGTAGAGCGGCATGGCAATCGCCTGCTCAATCGGCTGGGTGCGGAAGGCGGTGCCGATTACGTTGCCGAGCGGCAGATCGATACCGTGACGACGGCAGAACATCGAAGTCCAGGCACCCGCGGCACAGATTACCCGGCTGGTTTTAATCAGGCCGCGCTCGGTCCAGACGCCGCTGACCCGGCCTGCGGCAATATCCAGCCCACGCACCGCACATTGCTGGAACACCAGCGCGCCGTGCTTCTGCGCTCCCATCACCAGGCCAGGTGCGGCAAGACGCGGTTCGGCATGGCCGTCGGTCGGGGATGAGACGCCACCACACCAGGCGGTGGTGCTGCCAGGCGTCATCGCTTTCGCCTGTTCGGCAGTCAGGATGTCGCTGCGGACACCGTAGCTTTTCGCCATCTGCCCCCACTTCTCCCATGCGGCGATATCCGCTTCAATCCGGGTGGCATAAACCAGACCGCTGCGGCGAAAACCCAGCTCTTCACCGGTTTCGGCGTTGAGTTCACCCCAGCGTTGCAGGGCATAGATAATCAGCGGCAATTCACGCTCATCACGGTTTTGCTGGCGACACCAGCCCCAGTTGCGGCTCGATTGCTCTGCCCCCACCAGTCCTTTTTCGATTAACACCACCTTCAGTCCCTGTTTTGCCAGCTCCCAGGTGGCGGCAGCCCCGGCGATACCGGCGCCAATCACCACCACATCGGCGGCCTCGGGAAAGTTTGCACTGTCCTGTACATAACGAATCGGTGCAGGCATAGCATTGCTACCTCTGTTATTGGTTATCAGGCCGGGCGCGATCCGGTAAACCGGCCGCCGGCCCTGCTCCGCGCCTCTGCCACCGTGGGCAGAGACCTCTGTCAGATGCGCTTCGCTGCGTCTCTACCGCTGTGCGGCGAATGACGTAACGGGGCCTACTCCGCTTTCAGCACCTCTTCATGCTCATCCAGCCAGCCCTGACGCAGTTCCGGTACGGCCCGCTTCAGGCGCTCAAAATAAAGCTCACTGGTCGGCTTATCGTAATCGTTACGCGCCAGCTGCGTGACGATACGTCCGCTCTTCATCACCACGATTTCATCACACACCGCGCGTACCGCATGCATATCATGGCTGATAAAGATCACTGAGAGACCCAGTTCGCGGCGCAGCTCGCTGATTAAGTCCAGCACCGCTGCGGCCACCACGGTATCCAGTGCCGAGGTCACCTCATCACACAGGATCAAATCCGGCTCAGCTGCCAGTGCGCGCGCCAGATTCACCCGCTGTTTCTGCCCACCGGACAGCGCCCATGGGCGACGCCACAACACGCTGCGCGGCAATTTGACCAGATCCAGCAGCTGCCAGAGCCGCTGTTGCCGGGCCGCACCGCTCAGACCGTGAAACAGGGTCAGCGGCCGCGACAAAATGCGTTCGACGCTGTGCGCCGGATTGAGTGCGGTGTCCGCCATCTGAAACACATACTGAATGCGACGCAGCTCGTTGTCAGGACGTTTTTGCATATCACCGGCAATGTAGTGGCCGTTGAACAGAATATGGCCGTGACTCGGCGCGTTCAGCCCGGCGATGGCGTGTGCCAGCGTGGTTTTACCTGACCCCGATTCGCCAATGATGCCGATTGCCTGCCCCTTCCACAGCTTGAGGTTGATCTCTTCCAGAATGCGTACTTTCGGGTGGCCGTCACTGCCGCGTGGACCGTAACCTGCATTCAGGTCGCGCACCTCCAGCAGTGGCTGAACATCAGCCGCCGCCGGGCACCAGTTGCTGGGCCGCTCTTTCTGTCGTGCCGCATCCATCAGTAACCGGGTGTACTCTGCCTGCGGCGCGCCAATCAGATGGGCGGTGGTGCCGTACTCCGCCATCTGGCCGCGCAGCAGCACCAGAATCCGATCGGCCATCTGCGCCACCACCGCCAGATCGTGGCTGACGTAAATGGCGGTGACACCACGCTGAGCCACCACGCGGCGGAACGCTTTAAGCACCTCCACCTGGGTGGTGACATCCAGCGCGGTGGTCGGTTCGTCGAGGATCACCACGTCCGGATCGCCAATCAGCGCCATCGCCGTCATCAGGCGTTGCAGTTGCCCACCGGAAACCTGATGCGGAAAGCGGTCGCCAATGGTGTCCGGGTCGGGCAGCGCCAGTTCGCGAAACAGGCCAATCGCCTTGGCCCTGGCCGCTTTACGGGTCATGGTGCCGTGGATCACCACTGGCTCGATGACCTGGTCAAGAATCTTCATGCCGGGGTTAAAGGATGCGGCGGCGCTCTGGGCAATATACGAGACTTTATTACCGCGAAAGGCGCGTAGCTGGCCCGGCGACAGGCTGTTGACGTCGGTGCCCGCCACGTGAATATTGCCTTCGGCGATGCGGCAGCCGCTGCGGGCATAGCCCATCAGCGCCATGGCGATGGTGGTTTTTCCCGAGCCGGATTCGCCAATCAGCGCCAGCACTTCGCCTTTCTGAACGGTAAAGTGAATGTCGGAGACCAGATCGATCTCTTCGCCGCGATCGGTCTGCGCGGTAACACGCAGCTTATCCACCGAAATCACCGGCATTGCAGTATGTGGCGTCACGTTCATGCTCCCTCCTTCGCCAGCGTCATCGGACGCATCGCCTGCAGGCTGTCGATAAACAGGTTGGCCCCGATAGTCAGGCTGGCAATCGCCAGCGCCGGCATCAGTACCGCGGGCGAGCCATCAAACAGTCCCTGGATATTTTCGCGCACCAGCGTGCCCCAGTCGGCATACGGTGGCTGAACACCGAGGCCAAGAAAACTCAGGCCGCTCAACAGCAGCACGATGTAGACGAAGCGCAGGCCAAAATCGGTCAGCATCGGATGCACCATGTTAGGCAGAATGTCATGAATGGCGATGTACCAGCGGCTTTCACCGCGCAGTCGCGAGGCGCGGACGTAATCCATGCTGCGCAGCGTGCTGGCCATGGCGAAAGCGATGCGGAATGCGCCCGGCCAGTAGGTGAAGACCGCAGTCAGAATCAGCATCGGCAGCGACGAACCGAACACCGCGACAATCATCAGCGACAGCACTTTGCCCGGCAGCACCAGCAGCGCATCGTTGACCCGTCCCAGCAGCTCCTCCAGCCAGCGGCCAGCTACCGCCGCCAGCAGCGCCAGCAGCGTACCAATCAGGCTGGCCAGCAGCGCGGCGCTGAGTGCCAGACCGATGGAGAACTTCGCGCCATACAGAATGCGGCTCAGCATGTCGCGCCCGAGGTAGTCGGTGCCCAGCAGGTTATCCGGCGTCAGGCCGCCCATCAGCGGTCCACCGCCGATATCATCAATGTTGTGCGGTGCCAGCTGAGTACCGAATGCCGCCATCAGCAGCCAGAACAGTGACATCAGCAGTCCCAGTCGTCCCGACCAGGAGAGCGACTGAAAAAAACGCACCGGAAGCAGGAGTGTATTCATGCGCTTCTCCATTTTGGGTTAAATGCGATGGTCAGAACATCAGCCGCCAGCAGCAGCACCAGATAACAGGCAGCAAACAGCATGACGCAGAGCTGCACCACCGGCAGATCGCGGTTGCTGACCGCGTCTACCAGCTGACTGGCGAGGCCGGGATAGCTGAAGATGGTTTCGATAATGATTACGCCGCCAAACAGATAGGAGAGACTGAGTGAAATGGCGTTGGCAATTGGCCCGACCGCATTGGGCAGTGCGTGACGGAGCACCGCCCGCAGTGGCGATACGCCCTTCAGCAGCGCCATCTCCAGATAGGGACTGTCGAGCTGATTGATGATTGCCGCCCGCGTCATACGCGCCATCTGCGCCACCAGCACGCAGCACAAGGTCAGCACCGGCAGTGCGTAAGCTTTGAGGTAGCTCAGCAGATCGCTATCCGGGCTGCCGAACGACATCGCCGACACCCAGTGCAGCTTGACGGCAAAAATCAGTACCGCCACCGTCGCCACCAGAAACTCCGGCACCGCGACCGTCGCCATGGTGCCGATCACCAGCACCCGGTCGAGCCGTGAACCACGGTTCATCGCCGCGATGATGCCGATAATCAACGCCAGCGGCACGCAGATCAGGGTGGTGATGGCCGCCAGTTCAAAAGTGGCCGGAATACGCTGCGCCACCAGCTGCGAGACCGGCAGATGGCTGGCAAACGAGGTGCCGAAGTCACCCTGCAGCATCCCAGCCAGCCAGCTGAAGTAGCGCATCAGCAGCGGCTGATCTAAGCCCAGTTGCTGACGTAACGCTGCGACCGTTTCTGGCGTGGCGTTCTGCCCAAGGATCATTTGCGCCGCATCGCCCGGCAGCAGGCTGGTGATAAAAAACACCACCGCCGAGACGATAAGTAAAGTCAGGATGCCGGCCCCCACGCGCCGGGCAATCAGCAGCATCATGTATCGGTTCATCGGCGTACTCCTTATGACGAGCCTGGCCCACCAGGCGTAATTGTTGCTGGCAGTCCGGACACGGACTGCGCGGAACAACCGGAACGTACACGTAGTACGTGTGGATTGTGAGCACTGCCCAGCTTCAGACTGACAAATAAAATCGCCTGACTGGATAAGCGCTAAGCCAGGATCAGGCGGTCAGCCAGGCAAACTCATGGAAGCGATAACCCATCATCATGCCCGACGGCCAGGCCTCCACACCTTTCACCTTTTTGTTGTAACCGTCGGTCGAGCTGATAAAGGTCGGGATAATGGTGCCGCAATGGTCATAAATCAGCGCCTGCATATCGCCATACATCTGCTTGCGCTTCGCCTGATCGCGCTCGCCACGTGCAGCAATCACCAGCTGATCGAACTGTGCGTTCTTCCAGCCTGATTCGTTATTCGGTGCGCTAGAGAGATAAAACTGTGAGAACAGCATGTCGAGCGTCGGACGCGGGTTTATCGAGCCGTATCCCACCGGATCTTTGGTCCAGTGCGAAGACCAGTAACCATCATACGGCACGCGTCGCACTTTGAAGTTGATACCCGCCCCTCGCGCCACCTGCTGAATCAGCTGGCCGCCTTCGTTGGCGCCTTCAATATTCGGGGTGGTAATGATCTCCACCGTCGAACCGGTCATGCCGGCTTTTTTGATGTGGAATTTCGCCTTTTCGACGTCGAGTGGCCGCGGTTTGAGATCGGCGTTGTAGAGCGGGTGCCACGGCGGAACCGGCGTGTCATTGCTGACGTCGCCGTAGCCCTGCAGCACGGTTTTGACCAGCATTTCACGCGGCTGCAGGTATTTCATTGCCAGCACGAAATCTTCGTTGCTGCCCGGCTTGACGTCGGTGCGCACAATCAGGTTGGTGTACATGCCCGATTTACTCTCCAGCACGCCGAAGTCAGCGGTGGCCTTGATGCGTTTGCAATCGGCTGCCGACAGGGTGGAGACAATATGCAGATCGCCCGACATCAGCGCATTGACCCGCGCCGCATTGTCGGTAACACCAATCAGCTCAACCTCATCCAGATGCGGTAAGCCGGGCTTGTAGTAGTTGGGGTTTTTGCTGCCAATCGAGCGCACGCCCGGCATAAAGGCTTTGCAGATGAACGGGCCGGTACCGATGCCCTTGCTGAAATCTTTGGTGCCATCCTGCACGATCAGAAACGGCGGCGTCGCCAGCATGTAAGGCACATCGAAGTTGGCGCTATTCAGCTCCAGCAGCACCTCATGATCGCCAACTGCGCTGATGGTTTTGAACTGATCGGCCAGCTTGAAAGCGTTGGAGGCGACGGCCGGATCTTTATGGCGGCTGAGCGAGTAGACCACATCTTTGGCGGTAAAGGGTTTGCCGTCGTGGAAGGTAACGCCCTGCCGCAGTTTGATATGCCAGCTGATGCCGTCACTGGACTCCAGCGATTCAGCCAGCGCCGGCTGCGCCATCAGGCTTTTATCCAGCTCGGTCAGGCCGCTGTAAAACATGTACTGGCGGGTGTAGTCGCCGCTGTTGTTACTTTTTGCCGGATCAAGGGTGTCCGTGGCGGAGGCGTTCGACATCGCCGCCCGCAGCTTGCCGCCTTTGACCGGCTTATCATCGGCCAGTGCCGCGCCGGAGAAACCGATCAGGCCGCTGCTCATCACTGCGCCGGCTGAGAGAATTTTCATCAGGCTACGGCGTGACAGCGATCCTTCAGTGATCATTCGCGTCAGTGCCGGATTGACCGCGTCAGGCTCTTTATTATCAAATTTGCTCATCTGTACACCCTCAATAAACCATCAAGCGAACGTGAAGTGACTCTTCCGGTGGCCGGAGGTGGCCTGAACCCGGCGGGAATTTATGACAGGCGATCCTTTGCTTTGTAATAGAGCCCGGCGAGGGGCAAAAACCATGGCTTGCCGTGATAACCGGGCAGCGCTGGCCATGACGCGCGCTGCCAGGGATTTTCAGTCTGTTTTTCGGCCAGCAGATCGGCCATCACCCGGCCCATCCACACCGACATCTGGGTGCCGTGGCCGCTGTAACCCAGCGAATAGAACAGGCCATCCTGCTCACCGGCATGCGGCAAACGATCGGCCGTCATATCGACCATGCCGCCCCAGCAGTAGGCCAGTGACGTATTGCTGAGCTGAGGAAACATCTGCGTCATGGCCCGACGCAGGATCTCGCCGCTGCGCGAATCGGAGGTCGGGTTGCTGACCGCAAAACGCGCCCGGCCGCCGAACACCAACCGACGATCGGCGGTGCTGCGAAAATAGTTACCGATGTTGAGTGACGTGACGTAGGTGCGATCGTGAGGTAACACCTGGCGCAGCAAGTCTTCATCCAGCGTCTCGGTCACCACGATAAAGCTACCGACCGGCACGATGCGGCGCTGAAACCACGGAAAAGGCCCGACGTTGGAGCAGCCTGTTGCCATCAGTACTTTGTCGGCCAGAATCACGCCCTGATCGGTATGCACCCGATGCTGATAACCACTGAGTCGCTCCAGCCGGGTCACCGGATGATGCGGGTAAATTTTTGCTCCGCTTCGGGCGGCGGCGTTGGCCAGTCCGACGCCAAACTTGCCCATGTGCATCTGTCCGCCGCGTTTTTGCAGCAGGCCACCGTGAAAATCATCGCTGCCGATCTCCTGCCGGACGGCCGCTTTGTCGAGCAGCTCAATCTCCGGGTCCACCGTGCGACACATCAGCTCGGCGGCTTCACGCAGCCCGGCGAGGTGGGTCGCTTTGCTGGCCAGCTTGAGCTTGCCGCACAGGCGAAAATCGCAGTCGATCCGTTCGTCCCGCACCAGCTGTTCGACGTAGCTGACCGCGTCATCAAAAGCCCGATAGAAGCGACTGGCCTGTTCCAGCCCCTGACTCGCCACCAGCGCGGCAAAGTTATGCGCCACCCCGGTATTGCAGTGCCCGCCATTACGCGACGAGGCCTGACTCATCACCTCGCCACTCTCCAGCAGCACCACGCTGAGGCCGCTGCGCGCCAGGCTGAGCGCCGCCGAGACGCCGGTAAAACCACCGCCAATCACCACCACATCCGCCTGTGATGGCAGCGGGTCGCTGGCGGCCCCGCTAAAGGCCGGCGCGGTGGCTTGCCAGAACGATTCCAGTTTCATGGCGCTATCCTCAGAGTCCAACGACGCCTGGCAGGCCGCCGATGTCTTTAATTTCGGTGTACTGGTAGTACGGATTGGCCGGTTCGTGACCGCGGTTGACCCACACTTTGTTTTTGATGCCGAGATCGTGCGCGGTCATCAGGTCGTAGCGGAAACTGGAAGAGACATGGAGGATCTCATCCGGGCGACAGTCGAGCTTCTCCAGCATGTACTCGAAGCCTTTCATCTGCGGCTTGTAAGCCCCCGCCTCTTCTGCGGTGATGGTCATATGGATCGGCGCACCGAGACGCGGCACGTGATGCGGGATCAGGTCGTTCATCGAGTTAGTCAGCAGCACCAGCGGAAACGCCTCCGCTACTTTTGCCAGCCCGGCCGGCACGTCGGGATGCGGTCCCCAGCTGGCACAGTCGGTATAAATAAAGTCGCTGTCGGCTTTGTCCCAGCTGACACCCCACTTTTTACAGGTGCGCTGCAGGGCGTTGCTGACCACGTCGTAATAGGGTTTCCAGGCGCCCAGGACCTCATCCAGCCGATAGCTGGAGAAATCGGTAGTGAACGCGTGCATCTGCTGCGGGGCGATGCGGTCGCTGAAGCGACGCTGCGCGGCACCGGCCATGTCGAACAGAATCAGCGTGCCGTAACAGTCGAACGTGATGTATTTCGGTTTAAACAGTGCCATGTAACAACCTCGTCATTGTCAGTTGCGCTTAGAAATCGATGAGTACGCTTTTCTGGCGCTGGCAGGCCTGAAATGCCTGACGCCCTAAATCTTTCCCGATGCCCGATCCCAGGAAGCCACCGGTTGGAATAATGAAATCGCCGGAGCGGCCATAGCGGTTGATCCAGACGGTGCCGGCGTCGATGGCGCGCATCGCCCGCATCGCACGTGGCAGGCTGAGGGTGTGAACCCCCGCGCACAGGCCGTAAGTGTCGTGTGCCGCCAGCGCCAGACCCTGCTCTTCATCGTCGAACGGCTGGATGGTCAGCACCGGACCAAAAATTTCCTGCTGCACTGCCGGATTGTCCTGGCTGACGTGGCTTAGCAAGGTGGGTTGCCAGAACCAGCCGCCGTCGGTATCCGCGAAGCGTTCACCGCCCACCAGCACCTCGGCACCCTGCGCTTTGGCGGCTTCAATCACTGAACAGACCTTGTTGCCCTGACGTTCATCGATCAGCGGCGCATAGCGACTGCCTTCGTGCCAGGTGACGCCCGGAGTCACTTCACGGCACAGCCGCGCCAGCCGTTCAGTCAGCGCATCGGCAATGCCGCGCTGGACGATTAAGCGGGTGCCCGCCACGCAGGCCTGGCCGCCGTTGGCGGTGAAACCCCGCAGAATGCGCTGCGCCAGGATGTCCGGGTCACCGGCATCATCAAACACCAGCTGTGGACTTTTACCGCCAAGTTCCAGCGTGACCGGTTTCATGCCGAACTGCGCCGCATCGCTCATGATGCGCGCGCCGGTCAGGGTGGAGCCGGTGAAGGAGACTTTGCGCACCAGAGGATGTTTCACCAGCGCACTGCCGGTCACCGCACCACTGCCCTGCATGATGTTGAGGATTCCGGCCGGTAAGCCAGCCTGAATCGCCAGCTCGGCCAGTCGCACGGTGGAAAACGGGGTCAGTTCAGAAGGTTTGAGCACCACGGCATTACCGGCTGCCAGCGCCGGTCCGCATTTCCATGACGCCATCGACAGCGGGAAATTCCACGGGGTGATGGCCCCAATCACGCCATAGGGTTCGGCCACCAGCATACCGAGACTGCTGTCGCGGGTCGGAAACAGGTCGCCGCTGTATTTGTCGGCGCATTCGGCATAAAAGCGAATCGCTTCGGCGGTGAACGGAATTTCGTGCAGTACCACATCACTGATTGGCCGGGTCGACCCGAGCGCTTCGAGCTGAGCCAGCAGCGGGTCCTGCTCGATCAGATCGGCCCAGCGCCGTAATACCCGACCGCGCTCACGCGGCGCACAGCCGGACCAGCCGCTGGTTTTCAGCGCCTGATGAGCCACGGTCACGGCATGGTCGACATCCTGCGGCGTGGCGTCATGCAGCGTGGCGTATACCTTGCCGTCGGAGGGACGCTTCACCGCAAAGGGCGCGCCCTGGCTCTGAAGATGCTGGCCGCCAATATAATGACCAACCGGAAGGGAAACTTTTTCAGGGTCGAAACTTAACATGGAAGAATCCTTATTTGTTACACCCGTCATTCGCTGGCTTATTAGCGTTTTAAACGTCACTTAGTTATCGCGTTAATAAGCTAATGCAGAAAGTATGCCAGCCGGGCAAAAAATAAAAATGCGTTTAAAACAGCGCAAAAAAATTTTCTGCCGTATTGGCGGAGGAATTTTTGCGGAATTGCCGAACAATTAAACAGATGATTTACTTCACAAAATTTATGCACTCTGCGGGTGCAACGCGCACGGAAATTGCACCATTACGGGTATCGCTGAGTCAGCGTTGCACCCGACGACAGAATTTCGCCTTCAATTTATCGACACAGTTCACATCATTGATAAATTTCCAGCTTTTTCAGAGTGCAGATAAATCAGAGCGCAGATAAATAAGTCAGCCGGTGAGAAAAAATTCAGCAAAAAAAACGCCAGCCCGAAATGCAGGCTGACGCGTTTTTATTCACTGCTTATTCAGAGGCTGCCGATATGAAATGTTTTTTGTTCCAGGTACTCATCAATTCCATATCGCGAACCTTCCCGGCCAATGCCGGATAATTTCACCCCGCCAAACGGTGCCACTTCTAATGAAATTGCCCCGGTATTGAAGCCGACCATGCCGAACTCCAGCGCTTCCGCCACCCGCCACGCCCGGCGGATATTTTCAGTGAAGAAGTAGGCTCCCAGCCCATACGGCGTGTCATTAGCCATCGCAATTGCCTGCTCTTCATCATCAAAAATAAACAGCGGCGCGACCGGGCCGAAGGTTTCTTCATGGGCGATACGCATGCTACTGGTCACGTTACCCAGCACCGTCGGTTCAACAAAGGTACCGTTGTTGCGGCTGATCCCGCCGGTCAGCAGCGTGGCACCCTGACTCAGAGCATCGTCGATGTGTCCGTTCACTTTCTCTACTGCCCGGTTGTTGATCAGCGGGCCAATGGTGGTGCCTGGCGTAAAGCCATCACCGACTTTCAGGGTGGCGACCGCCTCCAGCAGTCTGGCGCTAAAGCGTGGATAGATGTCGCGCTGCACCAGAATCCGGTTGGCGCAGACGCAGGTCTGGCCGGCATTGCGGAACTTGCTGACCATCACCCCGGCCACCGCTATCTCAATATCGGCATCGTCAAAGACGATCAACGGGGCATTGCCGCCCAGCTCAAGGCTCAGGCGTTTGATGCTGTCAGCGCTTTGCTGCATCAGCAGTTGTCCGACCCGGGTAGAGCCGGTAAAGGAGATTTTGCGCACCGTGCGGCTGGCAGTCAGCGCTTCACCGATTTCGGTCGGCAGACCGGTAAGCACCTGCAGCACGCCAGACGGGAAGCCGGCACGCTCCGCCAGTACCGCCAGCGCCAGCGCTGAGAGCGGCGTCAGTTCAGACGGTTTGACTATGATCGGGCAGCCAGCGGCCAGCGCGGGGGCGACTTTGCGGGTGATCATCGCAATCGGGAAATTCCACGGCGTAATGGCGGCTGCCACGCCGACCGGCTGTTTCAGCACCAGAATACGGCGGTCATCGCTGGGGGCCGGAATGGTGTCGCCATAGATGCGGCGCGCCTCTTCAGCGAACCATTTAACAAAGCTGGCACCGTACAGCACCTCACCTTTGGCTTCTGCCAGCGGTTTGCCCTGCTCGGCGGTCATGATAATCGCCAGATCGTCGGCATGATCAATAATCAGCTGGTGCCATTTTTCCAGCAGCGCCGCACGCGTGGCATTGGGCGTCTTTCCCCAGGCAATGCGGACCGATTCGGCATGCGCAATCGCCTGCTCAGTCTCGGTTTTTCCCAGCGCTGGAATAGTGGCGATGGTTTCGCCAGTGGCAGGATCGGTAACCGGCAGTGTGACGCCCTGCTGTGCGCCCTGCCAGCGTCCGGCGAACAACGCCTGCTGGCGCAGTAGATCGCTATCTTTCAGTTGTAGTCGCGACATAACATCCCCTTGTGATCGGCTGATTCCACTTTATCGCGGCGGGTCAGCGCAGGATGTTGTTGTCAGAGAGGAGAAAGTGTCGGAAAGGAATTTTTCGCCGCGAAAAGAAATTTTATGCCGTGCGGCGAAATGCGCACCCCAGCGGATGCGCATCAGCGTTAAATCTGGAAGTCGATTACCGGTTCATCTTCATTACCGTAGGAGAGTGCCTGACGTTTGATCTCTTCCAGTGACAGGTTAGCGTTGCACAATTCAAGGAATTGCCAGACATAGTTACGCTGTAGCTGCCCGCGCTTGAGGCCGAGCCAGACGGTGCTGGCATCGAACAGGTGCGTCGCCTCGACCCGGACCAGGTCATCGTTCTCTTCGGTTTCGCATGCCTGATCGGCCAGTATCCCGACGCCTAAACCGAGTTTAACGTAGGTTTTCACCACGTCGGAGTCCTGTGCGCTGAGCACAATATCGGGTTTCAGTCCGGCCGACTGGAAAGCCCGATCGACGCGTGACCGTCCGGTGATCCCCTGACGATAGGTGATCAGCGGATAGCGGCTGAGGGTGCTGAGCGATACCGACTGATTCTGCACCAGCTCATGCTCTTTCGGCACCAGTAAAGCGTGGTGCCAGCTGAACCACGGGAACGCCGCCAGGCTGCTGTTATTGACCAGCATTTCACTGGCAATGCCGATATCCGCCTCACCCGCCAGCAGCATGCTGACAATTTCCTGCGGCGAACCCTGATTCAGTTCCAGCCGGACGTTGGGATAGAGCTGACGGAACGCCTTAATGATTTTCGGCAGGCTGTAGCGCGCCTGGGTGTGGGTGGTAGCGATAGTCAGTATGCCGCTGGTTTCATTGGTAAAAACATCGGCCAGCCGACGCACTTTGCCGGCCTCATCGAGAATGCGCTCGGCGATGGTCAGTAATGCTTTTCCTGGCTCCGTCATGCCCAGCAGGCGTTTGCCACGCCGGATAAAAATTTCGACGCCCAGTTCATCTTCAAGGTCACGAATATGCCTGCTCACACCCGACTGGGACGTAAATAGCGTATTGGCGACTTCCGTTAAATTAAATTCACAGCGTGCCGCCTCGCGGATGATTTTAAGTTGCTGGAAATTCACGGTATTTACCTCCCTTTACGTAATCTGATTTGTTGATGGTAAGAACTATTATTGATAACAGGAAATACTAAAAAAGTTACTTATATGACAATAGGGAATAAAGAGGTGGGATTGAGGGGGGGCGTGTTCGCTGCGCGAACGGGGCTGCAGAGGGTTTCGTTTGCCGGCCAGTGAGGTTTTGAGGTTCGCTGCGCGAACGGGGGCTGAGAAGATTTCGTTCGCCGGCTGGCTGCGGCAGTTTCAGTTTCGCCGCTGCCGGCGACCGACAAGGGGCACCAGTCGCCGCGCCCCCTTGACCCCGGGCTCCGGCCTGCTTCACCGCCGCTTCGCGGTCCCTTCGCCTCTTCCGGATTTCTCACGGACCGTCGGGACGCGCCATCCCTGGCACGACCCCGACTCTTCGCGACATCCCTGTCGCTCGTCCGGAAATCCCTCATCTGCTCAGCGCTTCAGATGGCCTCCCTAACCCCTCGCTGTGATTTCTTTTTTTCTTTGTTTGGTGCTTCGTCGCTGTAAGGAGTGAGCACCACAACTGTCAGCGCTTCTTTTAAGTTCAGAGGAGTTAACCGTCAGGAAAAAGAAAGTATCCATACAGCCACCAGATGTAATCCCTGCCACCAGACACCAGCCAAAACCAGTCCATCTACAAGAAAGAGGATTTACAGACGAGGATTTTACCAGAGGCGTCCGCAGCGCTGAGGAACAACCGGAGGCCAGGAGAGCCGACAGGAGGTCGGCGAAAGGACGGATCGTGCCAGGGATGGCGCGTCCGGCCGGTCCGTCGGCCGCAGGGAGTGACGAAGGGACCGCGCGCAGCGTGGCGCGCAGGCCGCCGGACGCCGGGATTGTTAAGGGGCGGGCGGCCGCCCCTTGACGCGTCCGCCTGCTCAGGCAACCTGAAACTCCCCATCGCCTGGCGGGCGAAACCTGCTCAGTGTCAGCCTGCTGCAAAGCGAAACCTTATCAATCTTTCCCCGCTTTCAGCGGCCTGAACCCAGCCAGTCAGGGCTAAAAACTCACCGGCAGGGTTTCACCAGAGGCGTCCGCAGCGCTGAGGAACAACCGGAGGCCAGGAGAGCCGACAGGAGGTCGGCGAAAGGACGGATCGCGCCACGGATGGCGCGTCCGGCCGGTCCGTCGGCCGCAGGGAGTGACGAAGGCACCGCGCGAAGCGGGGCGCGCAGGCCGCCGGACGCCGGGATTGTTAAGGGGCGGGCGTCCGCCCCTTGACGCGACCGCCTGCTCAGGCGACCTGAAACTCCCCATCGCCTGGCGGGCGAAACCCGCTCAGTGTCAGACCGCAGCAGGTCTAACTAACCCACCAGCCACCAGGCAAAACCAGTCCATATACAAGTCAGAGAGATTACAGACGAGGATTTTACCAGAGGCGTCCGCAGCGCTGAGAAGTGAACGGAGGCCAGGAGAGCCGACAGGAGGTCGGCGAAAGGACGGATCGCGCCAGGGATGGCGCGTCCGGCCGGTCCGTCGGCCGCAGGGAATGACGAAGGGACCACGCGCAGCGTGGCGCGCAGGCCGCCGGACGCCGGGATTGTTAAGGGGCGGGCGTCCGCCCCTTGACGCGACCGCCTGCTCAGGCAACCTGAAACTCCCCATCGCCTGGCGGGCGAAACCTCACTCAATGTCAGACAGCAGCAGGTCTAACTAACCCACCAGCCACCAGCCAAAACCAGTCCATATACAAGTCAGAGAGATTACAGACGAGGGTTTTACCAGAGGCGTCCGCAGCGCTGAGAAGTGAACGGAGGCCAGGAGAGCCGACAGGAGGTCGGCGAAAGGACGGATCGCGCCACGGATGGCGCGTCCGGCCGGTCCGTCGGCCGCAGGGAGTGACGAAGGCACCGCGCGCAGCGTGGCGCGCAGGCCGCCGGACGCCGGGATTGTTAAGGGGCGGGCGTCCGCCCCTTGACGCGACCGCCTGCTCAGGCAATCTGAAACTCCCCATCGCCTGGCGGGCGAAACCCGCTCAGTGTCAGACCGCAGCAGGTCTAACTAACCCACCAGCCACCAGGCAAAACCAGTCCATATACAAGTCAGAGAGATTACAGACGAGGATTTTACCAGAGGCGTCCGCAGCGCTGAGGAACAACCGGAGGCCAGGAGAGCCGACAGGAAGTCGGCGAAAGGACGGATCGTGCCAGGGATGGCGCGTCCGGCCGGTCCGTCGGCCGCAGGGAGTGACGAAGGCACCGCGCGCAGCGTGGCGCGCAGGCCGCCGGACGCCGGGATTGTTAAGGGGCGGGCGGCCGCCCCTTGACGCGTCCGCCTGCTCAGGCAACCTGAAACTCCCCATCGCCCGGCGGGCGAAACCCGCTCAGTGTCAGACCGCAGCAAACGCAACATTACTCAGTGTCAGCCCGCAGCAAGCGAAACCCGCTCAATATCAGACCGCAGCAAGCGTAACCTGCCCCATTAACTCACCAACATCAACTCACGCTCTTCGCTCATCGGCTTATTCAGCAGCGACAGCAGAATATTTTTTACTGCCTGCGCCGACGGCGACAACGGTAAACGGGCGGAGATATTCAGCGACAGCGGCAGGCTCAGTGACGGACTGTTGATCCGTGCCATCCAGGCATTGGTTGAGCCAACCAGCGAACGTGCGGCGGATTCCGGCAACACCGTGACGCCCATACCGCTGGAGATTGCCGCCGTCAACGTAGAGATCGATTCGATTTCGCCGATGATACGTGCACTCAGGCGACGCAGTGAAAACGCCTCATCGACACGTTTGCGCACTGCACTGTAGTCGCGCGGCAGGAACAGGCTCATCTGTGCCACATCAGCCAGATCGACACTGGCACCCGGACAGTCGGTGGCACCGACCAGATACAGCTCCTCTTTCATCAGCGCCATGCTGTTAATTCCGGCGGTCGGCGCACGATCGTACAACACCGCCATATCCAGCTGACCGTTCATCACTTTCTCATTCAGCGAACTGCCGCTGTTTTCATGCAGATAAACCAGCACTTCCGGGAACTGATCGCGTACCGTCTGCAACAGCGGCATGGTCAGCGATGACGCCGCCGTACCCGGAGCCAGCCCAATCGAAACCTGACCGCTTAACACCTGGCCAGCATTGATCACCGCGGTTTGTGCCTGCTCACACTGGCGCAGGATGGTCCGTGCATGCGAGTAAAGAATCTTACCGGCTTCGGTCGGTGTGACGCCGCGCTTGGTGCGAATCAACAGTTGTTGATCCAGTTCGTTCTCCAGCGTCGCAACCTGCTGACTCAGCGCAGGCTGGGCGATGTGCAGCACTTCTGCCGCCTGAGTCAGACTGCCGATATCGACGATTTTAACAAAGTACTTCAGTCGTCTTAAATTCATCTTGCCTCCGTCACTAACCCCGAATAGCTAAATTGGTCTGAGCCAACCGCGTTGTTGCTAAGGAAATTGCAAGATGCAGGCCAGGTTTCATCCGGGCAGCCATCAGCCCAACCAGAATTTTCCTAACGCGCCGGAAAATAAGCGTTTCTGATTACCTCATAAGAGTTAATAAGCGGCGGCGATAGGCTGTCCGGCGACGAAACGGCCAGTCACGCACCGCGATAGTGCAGACACTGCGAGTCAGGCGTGCATAAAAGTGATGACCTGCAGATCCGTTTTAGTGCAGCGGTAAGCGGATAAGGCACGCACAGCCTGGCTTCAGGCGCTGGCGAGGCGGCTCAGCGTGTAAACGTTATCAGTGGGATTTCTTATCGTTGGCGGGAATTCGGCGGGATCGGACTGAACATTGCCCTCTCTGCCAGGCAGCAGAGAGGGCAATGCATGCGCCAGGGTCCGGCGGCGCAGTACCGGTGGCAAATCAGCGTTTTTTACGGTTGCGATGCATATCAATCGAGACCGCAGCGACAATGATGATCCCTTTGATGATGTCCTGAATATAGGCATCGACACCGACAAAGGTGAATCCGCTTTTAATCAGGCCGAGGATCACTGCACCGATTAGCGTACCGGTGATGCGGCCGACGCCGCCCATCAGGCTGCTGCCACCGATTACGGCTGCGGCAATCGCATCCAGCTCATAGGACATCCCCATGCTCGACTGTCCGCTGCTGACACGGGCCGCCAGCACCACACCGGCCAGGCCAGAGAGCGCACCGGCAATGGTATAGACGATGATCAGGTACTTATTAACCTTGATACCCGAGACTTTGGCGGAGGTCATGTTACCGCCGATGGCGTAAACATATTTACCGTAGCGGGTATGCTTCAGGGCGATATGAAACAGCAGCGCCACCACCAGGAAAATCACCACCGGCATCGCGCCCTGGCCGATAGAGGTAAAGCCATCGGAGAGGAAGCTGATCGGGTTACCCTGAGTGTAATACTGTGCCAGACCGCGCGCCGACACCATCATGCCGAGAGTGGCAATAAACGGCGGGATACCGGTGCGGGTGATCAACACGCCATTCACCAGACCACACAGCAAGCCGACCCCGATACCGGCGGCGATCGGGATCACCGCCGGCATATTCACCAGCGACGGATACATCGGCGACAGGCTGTCCGAGGTTTGCGCCAGGCTGGCGGCGACGACGGCCGTCAGGGCGATAACCGACCCGGATGAAAGGTCGATACCGGTGGTAATGATCACCTGGGTCACGCCTACCGCGATAATCCCGATAATCGCCACCTGCAACACAATCAGGATCAGACGGTTGGTGTTGAGCAGGAAAGACTGGTCACGCACGTACCAGCCGAACATTTCAAAAATTAACGCTATCCCCACCATCACCACAAAAATGCCGGTATCTTTCGGCAATTTGTGACGCAGACTGGCGAAAAAGGAGGGTTGCTGCGGAGCTGCCGGGGTGGCAGTGGCTTTCATATTGCTCATAGTTGTCTCGCGCCTCACTCGGATGCCAACGACAGAATGGTTTCCTGATCGGCTTCTTCTTTATCGAGGATGCCGGTTATACGCCCGCCGTGCATCACCATTACCCGGTCGCTCATGCCGAGAATTTCCGGCAATTCAGACGACACCATAATGATGGCTACGCCACGGTTGGCGAGTTCACTGATTAAGCGGTAAATCTCCGCTTTTGCCCCGACGTCGATACCGCGCGTCGGTTCATCCAGAATCAGGATCTTGGGTTGCGCCAGCAGCCAGCGGGCAATCAATACCTTTTGCTGATTGCCGCCGCTGAGGTTGTTGATGATCTGATCCATGGTCGGGGTTTTGATGTTGAGTCGCCGGATTTGATCCATGCAGTCCTGCGCCATCTTCACATGGCTGACAAAACCACTTTTCCCGCTGTACTCCGGCATGTTGACGATGCTCATGTTCTCCATCACCGATAGCACCAGAAACAGCCCGGACTTTTTGCGATCCTCGGTGAGAAACGCCATCCCCTTCTCAATCGCGGTGGACGGCGAGTCGATATTGACCGGCACACCATCAATTAAAATTTCACCGCTATCGAAGCTTTCCATGCCGAACAGGCTTTCCATCACCTCGCTGCGGCCCGCGCCTACCAGACCGGCCACGCCGAGGATCTCGCCACGGCGAACGCTGAAGTTGATATCGGTGAAGCGGTCTTTACAGCTCAGATTACGAACCGTCAGCACATCTTCGCCGATATCGTTGTTGAATTTCGGGAACAGCTGGGTCAGTTCACGCCCGACCATTTGGGTGATTAATGACTGGCGGGTGTATTTCGCCGTCTGGTCGCTGCCAATCCAGCTGCCGTCGCGGAAAATACTCACTTCGTCGGTGATGGTGAAAATCTCATCCATCTTGTGACTGATATAGATGATGGCCTTGCCCTGCTCACGCAGGTCACGGATGATGGTGAACAGATGCGCAACTTCCGTTTCAGTTAACGCGGAGGTGGGCTCATCCATAATGACGATGTCGGAATCCCACGAAACGGCTTTGGCAATTTCCACCATCTGCTGCGATGCGATACTCAGATCGCCGACCATACGATCGGCTTTCAGGCGGATGTTCAGTCGGTTCAGCAGCGTCTGCGTCATCTGGTTCAGGCGGGCGTGATCGACAAAGCCAAACTTCATCGGTTCACGACCCAGCCAGATATTCTCGGCCACCGTCATGTACGGCACCAGATTCAGTTCCTGGTGGATCATCGAGACACCGGAACGCAAGGCATCCATAGTGTCCTGAAACTGCACCGGCTCCCCTTTAATGCGGATGGTGCCCTTATCGGGACGATACATCCCGATAAGGCACTTCATTAAAGTGGATTTGCCCGCGCCATTTTCGCCCATCAAGGCATGTACCGTTCCCGGACGCACCCGCAACGAGACGTTGTCGAGTGCCTTCACCCCAGGGAAGAACTTGCTGATGCCTTCGGCTTCAAGCGCAAAAGCGGTCATACATCACCTCCGTACAGCTGGGTCGGGAACGATTATTTCAGATTACGCTGGGTAAACTGGTCCATATTTTCTTTGGTAATCAACTGGTAAGGGATATTGATAACTTTCTGTACTTTTTCGCCCTTCGCCAGTTTCACCGCAGCCTGAACCGCGCCTTCACCCTGGCCCTGCGCATCCTGGAACACGGTGGCGATCATCTTGCCTTGCTTCAGCATCTGTAACGCATCTGGCGTGCCGTCGACGCCAGCAATCAGGATTTTGTCGGGATTCTTACCCAGCGCCTGTAAGGCACCGATTGCCATTTCATCGTTGTTTGAGGCGATGGCGTTGATGTCGTTGCCAGCGGTCATCCAGTTGCTGACCACATCCACCGCGTCGTTACGCATGAATTTTGCGGTCTGCTTCTGCACGATTTTGATGCCGGGGAATTTTGCGGCGACTTCTTCTACCCCTTTGGTGCGGTCACGGGTCGATTCATTCGCCAGGTCGCCCATCAGAATGGCGACGTTGCCTTTGCCGTTCATCGCTTTGGCGAGTGCTTCCATTTGTAAACGTCCGGCCAGTTCGGAATCGGAACCGACGTAGGCCATTTTGTCGGTCAGCTCAGCCTGTGGACGACGGTTAACGAAGATCAGCGGGATACCGGCTTTACTGGCCTGATCCATAATCGGCTTCACCGCGTTGGTGTCGACCGGGTTGACGATGATGGCGTCAACGCCCTGACCGATGAAGGTCTGAACCTGTTGCAGCTGCTGTGAAACGTCACCTTTGGCATCTTCTACCTGACCTTTAACGCCATCTTTCTGCATCTCTTTCTGCATTGAGGTGCGCAGGATGGTGAGAAAGTTGTCGTCAAACAGTGCCATAGAGACACCAACCGAGAGATCTTTTGCCATGACGGCGGCAGGCAACATGCAGGCTAACAGTGAGGCGACAATCGTTTTTTTAATGTTCATAGGGACCCTTCTTATTTGTTAACTTGCTCAGTGGCTGACACTGCGAATGAAAAATATCTTTTACATTCATCCAACCGGGCTGGCGTCTGTTTCGGTAAATTTGAGGTAAGACTTCCGCTTCTGGCTATTTTTGTGACCGACCACTCCTTTTCACAATCACTTGATTCACAAACAGTTAATTTCAAAATGACGTTTTACTTTTTCAGAAAGGTTGCGTCCGTGATGATAAGCAGTTTATTTATTCCATATAATCACGTTTTGAAATTTTTATCATAAAAGCACTGAAATGATTGTTTTAACATCGCCAAATAACAAAACTTTGACACGCATCTAACATCTGTGGAGAAATGCCTTTAAATTGAGATCCTGTTGGCAGTTTGAAAAGTCACCGAAAACCCTAAAAAAACGCCGATCCGCTGCTTTTACGAGCATCTGAACGCAATTCATCAAAGAGGGCTTTGACAAGCTGAACCCACGCCGCTAATATTCGCCCCGTTCCAGCAATTCCTCTGTAGTTCAGTCGGTAGAACGGCGGACTGTTAATCCGTATGTCACTGGTTCGAGTCCAGTCAGAGGAGCCAGAATTAGAAAAGCCCGCTCAGGGAAACCTGAGCGGGCTTTTTGCTGTTGTCTTTTTATGGCGGCAGCGTGCCGCAGCCGTGCTGCTTCATCAGCGCCTGCGCGGCATAGCCGGACAGGCGCGGTGGCGATTACTTCAGCGCAATCCGCACGATTTCGTCAGTGCCTTTGGTAGACGAGTCCTCATTAAACTCGGCCTTCAGGGTGACGTACAGCGTGGCGTTATCCGGTCCAATCAGCAGGCTGTTAGGGTTTTTATCAAACGACCAGCTCTTTTTCACCGCGTAGGTGGTGGCGTCCAGTTGCAGCACTTTTTTCGATTCACGCTGACTGATGTAGAGTTCATTTCGCTGCGGGTTGAACTTAATGCCCAGCGCATCGCCTTCGATACGTTTGATCACCTTCCCGCTCCGTTCGTCGAACACCAGCGTGGTTTTGGCTTTGGAATCGTCAGTGACAAACAGACGGCCGGTAGCCGGATCTTCCGCCATATTAAGGAAAAGGTACTCTTTGCCATCACCCGCGGTCAGGCGTTTTTCGATTTTGTGACTGCGCGGATTGATGACCAGGATTTCGCCGGAACCGTTGGCGGCATAAATACGTTCGGTCAGCGGGGAATAGATGATGCCGGTGACCCATTTACCGGCATTTTTAATCTCGGTTTTCAGCTTAAAGGTTTTGGTATCCACCACCGAGATATAGCCAGGATCGGCGACCCGGCCGACGTATAACTCGTTGCCGTGCCACAGCACTTCACGCGCACCGGCAGGATAACCCTCTTTGCTGATCTTGCCGGGGAATACCAGCCGCTGCAGCACTTTGCCGCTCTGCGCATCCACTTTGGAGAGCGCGCCATCCAGCGAGTTGGTGGTATAGAACACGCTGCCCTGCCGATCGATGGCGGTACCGAAATTTTTCAGGTCGGTATGGGTTTCGCCTTTGGTATCCAGCGTGGCTGGATCGAGGCGATAGATCATGCCGCCATTCACATCCTTAAACGCCTGAGCACTGGCAACAAACAGCGCTTTGGACGCCGGCGAATAGGCCATCTCGTACAGACCCTCTCCCAGCGCGCGTTGCGTTATCGCCGTATCAACCGGTTTTGCTGCTTCAGCAGCAGGCGCGTCAACTTTTTTGGCCGGCGCCTGACAGGCGGTCAGGCTAAAGGCCGCGGCAACGGCCAGGGCAACAGCGGCTTTGCGCGGACTAAACAACGATTTCATGCTGAACTCCATCAAGGGATGAATCGCGCCGGTCCAGTGTGGCCGCGCGGAAGAATGAGAATCATACGCATTAACAACCGGTAATCAACTTAACCGGCAGATTGCGGCCCGCATTTCCCGCTTGATTGATGTCCGATTCGGCTTTTGTTGCCGCTATTTAGCGTCAGCCGCCCCTTTTTACAGCCCTGAAAACCTGTAAACATCCGTTACTATCCGGATTAAAATGCTTTTATCTGTTTGATTATCAAAACCTTTACATCTTCTTACACTTGGTGTTGAATCATTCCGAAAAAATATAAAGCAAATGATTATCATTGGCATTCGCAAATCATCATTCCCTGCTGATTTCACCAGGGTAAAGGCGCGCGAAGCTCACTGAAAAAGCGTAACGGCTTAAAAATAATAATCATTGCTTACGGAAACTATTATGTCTTTAAACGGCATGGAATCAGGCTTCAGGAAAACCTTTCGCGTTTCGTTGCTGGCAGTGGCGGTACCGGCGCTGTTCACTCCCCGGCTGGCACAGGCGGCTGAGGAGTCACAGCAGGATCTGGTGGTGAAGGCCGCCCCCGACAATGACAACCGCAGCTCTGAGCAGGACTATGCTGTTCAGACCACCCGGGCTGGTACAAAACTGCTGTTAACGCCGCGAGACGTCCCGCAATCGGTCAGCGTAGTGACCCAGCAGCGGATGAAAGATCAGGATCTGCAATCGGTTAACGATGTTCTGACCAATGCCACCGGTATCTCGACTAATCTGATCGACAGTGAACGTTCTGAATACTATTCGCGCGGCTTTAAGGTGAGTAATTTCACCTACGACGGCATCCCCACTTCGGTCAACGATGCGTGGAACTACGGCGATGCGGCCTCTGATACGGCGATTTACGATCGCATCGAAATCGTCCGTGGCGCTACCGGGCTGATGAGCGGAGCAGGCAGCCCTGCCGCCTCGATTAATATGGTACGTAAACATGCCGACAGTAAAACCTTCACCGGTACGCTGGATGCCAGCTACGGCAGCTGGAATAAGCAGCGTTATGTGGCGGATCTCTCAGCCCCGCTAAACAGTGATGGCAGCCTGCGCGGCCGGGTCGTCACCGGCTATACCGATCAGGACAGCTGGCTGGACCGCTATCATAAAACCAAAAAGTTTGTTTATGGCGTTATCGATGCCGACCTGAGCGAACGAACTACCCTGTCGCTGGGTTACGATTATGAAGATAACAACACCGGCAATCCCACCTGGGGCGGTCTGCCGATGTTTTACAGCAACAACGCCACCACCCACTACGATCGCAGCCTGAATTCAGCGGCCAACTGGGCGCGTTACAACACCAATGCCCGCAAAGTTTTCGCCGATATCGATCACAACTTTGATAACGGCTGGAACGTTCACTTTAACGGGACCCACGCCGAGAATACCTTCAGCGATAAGCTGCTCTACGTAATGGGCAGTGCCGATCAGGATAGCGGCGAAGGCACCACCGGTTTCGGCAGCATGGACCGCGGAAAGCGTAAGGTGGATTCCTTCGATGGTTTCGCCAGCGGTCCGTTTGCGCTGTTGGGCCGTCAGCACCTGTTGATGGCGGGCATCAGCTACAGCCGCCAGCATAACGCGACCTGGAGTCAGGATGGGGTCAGCAATGCCGGGGCAGGCGAAATCACCGCTGAAGATATGGGCATCTTCAACAACAGCTGGAGTGGCAATATTGCCGAACCTGAATGGCAGGGCTGGTATCTCAATGCGAACGACACCATCCGTCAGAAATCGGCTTATAGTGCAGCACGCTTCTCGCTGACCGATCCGCTGTCGTTGATTATTGGCGCGCGTTATACCCAATGGAGCACCGAGGGCAGCAGCGGAGATATGACCAAAAACAACACCACGCCTTATGCCGGCCTGGTGTACGACATCAACGATACCTGGTCCGCGTATGGCAGCTATACCGCGATCTTCCTGCCGCAAACCTATCGCGATACCCGCGGGAAATATCTGGCGCCGGTCACCGGTAAAAGCTACGAGACCGGACTGAAATCGGCGTGGTACGACGGCCGGCTGACTGCAACCGTCGCGATCTTCCGCATTGAGCAGGACAACGTGGGTCAGGCGCTTGACGGGGTGTATCTCAGCGGCAGCGAGCAGGCTTATGCGCCGGCGAAAGGCGCAGTAAGTAAAGGTGCCGAGTTCGAACTGAACGGAGCGTTGACCGATTATCTGCAGCTGACCTTTGGCGCAACCCGCTATGTCGCACGGGACAAGAGTGGCCGCTTCAACAGCTATCAGCCGCAAACGTCCTTTAAATTCTTCACCCGCTACCAGTTGCCAATGCTGCCCGATCTTACGCTCGGCGGCGGCCTTAACTGGCAGAACCGGGTGTTCGAAGATTCCACCAACGCCAGCGGCGATAGCGTGCGCGTTTACCAGGGCAGCTATCCGCTGGCCTCGCTGTTTGCCCGTTATCAGATTAACCGGCAGGTTGCGCTGCAGGCTAACGTCGATAATCTGTTTGATCGCGAGTACTACAGCTATATGAACAGCTACGTTTACGGTGAGCCGCGCAACATCAACGTCAGCGTTTCCTGGCAGTTCTGATCCGCCGGGGTAGATACGCGCGTTGCCTGGTTTGCAGGTTTAAAAACGGCCGCAGCGCATCAGGCTGCGGCGGTTCTGGCGTCAGGGTTGCTGTTTACAGCGTCAAAAAGTTACAAAAGAGCACGTTAAGGGGTAAAACCCGCTGCAATGCGCATCATTCCCGCGCGGGTCTCGCCCTGCCCCTGACTGCTGCAGGGAAGCATTATCCCTGCTGTGTTAACTGCGGAATATCACCCAGCGCGGCAATTGCCCGATCGCTATAACCGGCCTGCTGGAGCGGCTGCACAACTTCAGCAGCCAGATCCGGCACATAGCCAATCAATACCTCGCCCGCAGGCTGCAGGGTCACTTCATCTAACGCGGCGGGTAACAACACTGACTCCGCCCGCCCGATTTCCACCGTGACGCCATTAGCCGTTACCGTTAGCGGCTCACCGAGGTTAGAGAGAATGCGCGCGCGATTGAAACTCAGGCGTTGTGGCTGGCTAAACTGCCAGCGTTCCAGCGCAAAATAGGGCCCGGCACAGCAAAACAGTCGGGTCAGATCCGCGCTATTCAACGCCAGACCGGGCTGAGGTTCACAGCGCAGTTCCGGCCGCAGCTCCTGTAACAGCGCATCAATATTCTTCTCCCACTCCGCCTGGCTCAGACGCGAGCCGTCTTCCATTTTCCACGGCATGGCGTGCTGCTGAATGTCGGAGGTCTGTTCGATTTCATAGATCAGCGTGTCGGGACCAAAGCTGTGCAGCATCCCGCCGGGAACGTAAAAAGTATCACCGGTTTTTACCGCCACCCGATGCATCACCGCATCGTAATCCTCTGCCAGCAGCGCCGCTTTGAGCCGATCATTATTCACACCCGCGCGCACCCCTAACAGACAGGTGGCATCCGGCGCCGCCGACAGAATATGCCAGGCTTCGGTTTTGCCATTCGGCTGCTGCTCCAGCCGCTGTGCCGCTTCATCATTGGCATGCAGATGCACCGGCAGCATTCCGCTGCCATCAATAAATTTGCTCAGCAGCGGGAAGTGCGGACCGCGCCAGCCGGGTGCGACGATTTCATCGGGATAACGGGTGATCAACTCGCGCAGGCTGGTGCCCGCCAGCTCGCCGTTGGTTACTGAGGCGATCATGCCGTCGACATCGCTGATCTCCCAGGTTTCGGCCACCCGTGAGTCAGGCAGTCCAGCCTTACTCAGTTGCTGCCTGATGCGCTGACCGCCAAAAATATGGCTGGCGATTGGCGTGGTCAGCTTCAATGGATACGCTTTCATCATTCCCCCTTAGCCTTAATCAGATCACTGCGACACCACCGGTAACCGCAATGGTCGCGCCGGAGATATAGCTCGCTTCGTCACTGGCCAGCATCACCCAGGATGAAGCCAGCTGCGCCGGCTGCCCCATACGCTGCAACGGCACTTCACCGCCAAAGCTTTCCACCTGCTCGGGTGGCATGGTGGCCGGAATTAACGGTGTCCAGATGGGGCCAGGCGCCACGGCGTTGGCGCGAATGCCTCTATCCGCCAGCAGCGCAGCCAGGCTGCCTGAGAAGTTAACGATTGCCGCCTTCGTAGCCGAATAAGCGATCAGCTTCGGCTTAGGCTTAGGCTTAGGCTGAATCGTTACTGTTTACGACAGTAAGTCTAGCAGCCCTTACTAAAGCGCAAGGACGATGACGTGGTGTAACAGTTTGAGTGGTCAACTATTTTAGTGCTAAGCGTGACTGCGCCGGGTAAAATTGAACGGCTTGAGTGCCAAACTGATTACGCTTTCTGCAATCGCGCGCAAAGGGTTAAAAAGGCCATTGCACCTGCGGCAGAAATCAGTAAACTGCGCGCCATCAACCGATTCCTCTGTAGTTCAGTCGGTAGAACGGCGGACTGTTAATCCGTATGTCACTGGTTCGAGTCCAGTCAGAGGAGCCAGAATTAGAAAAGCCCGCTCAGGGAAACCTGAGCGGGCTTTTCTAATTCTGACAACGTCCTTATCCTCTCCCGGCAAACTTTTATAGGATGCTATCGTCTTGCCTTCCTCATCAGAGCAATAATTTCCATGCTTACCATTAATCTCTTTGCTACTCCGCCGCGATCTGTTTTTTTAGTTTCACCCGCAAATTCATCAAGTATGAACCACGTAGGCTTTTCTGCCTGAACCGTCTTCTACGTCTCGGATCGCGTTTTGATGCGGTGCACCTTGACCGCTAACTGCAATCGCGACAAGCAATAGGGTTAAAGTACATTTGCAGTTCTAACCCATCTTCGACTACCGTAAACCTGTCCTTAAACTCGCTACCCGTCGGGCAAATATAAATGTCTTTTTCCTGGTCATATTTGAACAATGATCGGTTAAAAAGACCTTTGCGGTCTGCGTCAGAGGTATCGCCTTTTGGTACTACGGCTACGGCACCTAAGTCCTGTGTTGATTTAATATCACCCCGGCTGTAGTAACCTTTATCAGCCAGTGCGGTAATATCCGCTTTGCCCACAGCGTTTTGCGCTAATTACGATGTGGCCTTTTGTTTTCTGGGACGTGAAGTTGTTCGATTTGCTGTTTACCGCCTTGAACTTGTAAGCACCTGTTTTAGTTCCACGCACGTTTGAGATATCGTGGAGGAGATCAGGATGCCTGCCGCCTCCCTTACTCCCCTACTTTGCTGATTTGATAATAGCCGTTCTGTTTATACGCCTCTCACTCAATAAGGCGAAAATCCCGGCTGCGGCCACGATTGACGCACCGGCCAGCGTGGAAGATGATGGAAAACTATCGAGGAACAGAAAACCAAGCATCATCGACCAGACCATCGTGGTGTAATCAAAAGGCGCCAGCAGCGACGCATCGGCGTAACGCAGGCTCAGCGTAATCAGGATCTGTGCCATTCCGCCAAAAAAACCGCAACCGATGAGCAGTAAAAGCTGCAAGCTAGTCGGGATTTTCCAGCCGAAGAAAATCGTCGCCAGACCAATCAGCGTGGTCATCAGCGAGAAGTAAAAAACGATCGCGCCCGGTCTTTCGATGCCATTTAAAAAACGGATTTGCACCGAAGATACCGCCGTACACATTGCCGCCAGCAGTGCCAGAATCACGCCCAGCCCCGCCGAAACCTGCTTAAAACTGCCCGACAGCAGCGAACCGCTGTCTGTCAGATGCGCCCACAGCATGACGATAATGCCGGTGAAACCGATGCCCACCGCCAGCCAGCGGGCAGCGTGAACATGTTCACGCAGTAAAACCGCGGCCATGACCATCGTAAATAACGGCGCGGCGTAGCTTATCGCCGTGGCATCCGCCAGCGAGATATACACTAACGCCAGATAGTTAAAATACATTCCACCCGTGCCGGAAAAGCCGCGAATTAAATGGCCGAATATATTGTTCGTTTTAATTTGGGGCAAAACAGGGCCCTGCAATTTGAGCCAGATCAGCAGCGGGAATAAGGCAACGAAAGAGCGAAAAAATATCACTTCTCCGGTAGGTATATTTCCGCTCAACCCTTTCACGCAGGCCAGCATTAATGTGGCACACAGGGCTGATAATATTTTGAGCGAAATACCCATTCTTGCGTTCATTATTAACCTTCGTTCCTGGTGAGTCACGGGATGAATCTGTTCGCTATTCTGGCAGAGCCGCCTTTTTCCCGGTCATACAAAAAGCGTATCGCCATACAGGGTTTACTTCTTATACAACGTAAGGGTGAGCTTATATAGTCGGGCTGACTCATAAAGAAACCGCAGCCAGTTTTGCTCACAGTGAGCCAGGGGAAGTTGTCGTCACACACTGCTAATTAAAAAATCCCGGAGAATGAATGATGAAACTGAAGTTACTGTCTTGTTCCTTGCTGGCGTTGCCACTGATGGCGGCCTTTTCCTCTGCGAAAGCGGATGTTCTTTCTGATATTCAGGCACGCGGTTCACTCAATTGTGCCGTGTATTCCGATGTGCCGCCGTTCTCTTCGCCGGATCCAAAAACGCGCCAGCTGGCGGGAATGGACGTCGATTTATGTACGGCGTTAGCCAAACAGATGGGCGTAAAACTCAATCTGATGCCGACGTCTATTGAAGCGCGTATTGCGGTGATCGCCACTGGCCGCGCCGACGTGCTGATTGCCAATCTGGCGTATACCAAAACACGCGGCCAGCAGATTCAGTTCAGCGATCCGTATTATGTGGCGAAAGAAGTGCTGGTGGTGAAAAAGCCCAACGTCGATAAAACTCGTGCGGATTTTAAAGGCAAACGCATCAGCGCCACCAAAGGCACAACATCTGAACAATCGATTTATCTGGCTGGGGCAAAAGCCGTGACCTTCCAGGATGCCGCGTCGGCGTTTCTGGCGCTGGAACAGAACAAAGTGGTGGGTTTTGTGACCAACACCATGACCGCCATCAAAATGATTTCTCAGGCCGGAAAAGACGGCATTGAACTGGGGATGATCAAAGAGCCGATGGCGCTGGAGCCGATTGGCGTCGGCATGAAAAAAGACGAACCGGCATTGCTGGCGAAGGTTAACAGCAGCCTGAAAGCGATGGATGACGACGGCACCATCGATAAAATCTGGGATAGCTGGATCGGGCCAAATACCGCATACAAAATGGTGCGCGAAGACAAAGTACAGCCGCTCTCCAGCCTTAAATTCGAACCTCTGGAATAACCGATGATCACTGCGTCGCACGAGGCGCCTTCCCGCGCCTCTTTTATTCTTGCCAGTCAGGGCGACAACATTAAAATTTCCACCATCGGCAGCCGTGCATGGCTGATTGAAGCGCCGGGAGATTTCGACCTGCCCGCCCAGCGCCGCATCTGGTCACTGGCGGTCGCATTGCGTGCGCGTGATGATATCGAATCACTGATCCCCGGCGTGACCAATCTGCTGGTGCTGTTTCGCCAGACACCGGCAGATTACGACGCCACCTTTGCCCTGCTGGTGGCTGCCTGGGAACAGGCTCAGGCGGTACATCCACAAGGCAAACTGATTGAAATTCCGGTAACTTACGGCGGCCAACATGCCACCGATCTGGACGCGGTTTGCCAGCATACCGGGCTTTCGCCGTGCGAGGTCATCCGCCGCCATTCTGAGGGTTGCTACACGGTGTTTTCACTGGGCAGCGCGCCGGGTTTTGGCTATCTCCACGGGCTGGATCCGTCTCTTGCCACGCCGCGTAAAAAAGTCCCCTCGCTGAATATGCTCAAAGGCACCGTGACCATCGGCGGCGCACAGACCGGGATTTCCGCGCTGACCGGGCCAAACGGCTGGAACGCCATCGGATTCGCCGAACTGACGCTGTTTGACCCGCAGGCGGAGAATCCTGCACTCATGGCACCGGGTGACAGCGTGCGCTTTCTGCCAGAAAGGATTGAATTGTGACTGAACCAGCCGTGATTGAAATAGTGAAAACCGGCCCGCTGAATACCGTTCAGGACGCGGGCCGCAACGGATTTCGGGATATCGGCGTGTCCGTCAGCGGTGTGATGGATCCGCTGGCGTTTCACGCGGGCAACATCATGCTGGACAATGACGAAAACGCCGCCTGCATTGAAGTGCAGATGTTTCCGTTTAAGGTCAGGTTTCTCGCCGATACCAGCATTGCCATCACCGGCGCAGATTGCCGCACGAAGCTCGACGGTATAGATCTTCCGCCCTGGTGGGCGTGTTCCGTCCGCGCAGGGCAGGAACTGGAAATGCAGTTCCCGCGTTACGGTGCCCGCAGCTATTTGTGCGTCGCCGGAGGTATTGACGTGCCGGTCGTTATGGGATCGTGCAGTACCGCACTGCGTGGTGGTTTTGGTGGTTTAGACGGACGACCGCTGGAGAAAAACGATCGCCTCGCGGCGGGTAAAACCACCGCATCTCCCCTGTCAGCGCAAGGTATGGGCATTGAGCCGCCGGAGATCGCGCTGGCAAACGTATTCCCGACCAGCACTGAGGGATGCGTGCAACTGCGGGCTATTCCCGCCGGAGAATATTCGCTGTTTGAAGCCGATCTTCCCCGCTTCTGGTCGCAGCGGTGGAAAGTGTCTCTGCACAGCAACCGCACCGGTTACCGCTTATCCGGCGCGCCGGTCACGCCCTCGAAAGTCATCGAAATGCGTTCATACGGTTTAGTCCCCGGCATCGTTCAGGTTCCGCCTGCCGGCGAGCCGATCATTCAGCTGGCTGACGCCAACACCGCCGGAGGCTATCCGAAAATTGCCGGAATTATTGAAGAAGACTTATGGCGCCTGGCGCAGGTTCAGCCCGGTCAGAGTATTCAGTTGATCGAAAGCGATGCACGCGAAGCCATTGCTGTTGCGGCGCAGATCAGCCAGTGGCTCACCCGCCTGCGCGATAGCGTTATGCCGGTGAAGAAAATCATGGGTGTTTAAAATGCCCTATGGATGAAACGGAAAACGGGCCAGAACAGGCCCGTTTTTTTATGCTTCTGACTCAGACATTATGACTTCAGCTCCGCACAAAACTCTGCAATCCGGTCGCAGCCGTCTTGCAAAACTTCCATGCTGGTCGCATACGAAATGCGGAAATACGGGCTCATGCCGTAGGCCGCGCCCTGCACGGTGACGACGTGTTTTTCTTCGATCAGCGCCATCACGAAATCGGCATCGCTATTGATGTGACGCCCGCCTGCGGTCGTTTTCCCGATGCAGCCTTCAATGTTTACGAACAGATAGAATGCGCCCTGCGGTTTATGACAGCGCAGTTCATGCACGGACGTTAACCGCTCCAGCACGTAATCGCGGCGCTGGCGGTAGATTTCGGCGCGCTCTTTCAGTAAATCCTGCGGGCCGTTCAGCACCGCAACCGCAGCCGCCTGCGTGAGCGTGGTGACGCCACCGCTGTTTTGCGTATTCACGTTACTCATGGCTTTAATCAGATCCTCCGGGCCGCCGCAAAAACCTAAACGCCAGCCGGTCATGGAATAGGCTTTCGACACGCCGTTGACCGTCAGCACGCGATCGAGCAAACGCGGTTCCACTTCGGCCAGCGTATAAAATGTCACGTCGTCATAGATCAGATGTTCGTAAATGTCATCGGTCAGGATCCACACGCCCGGATGGCGCAGCATCACCTCGCCCATCGCCTGCAATTCCTGGCGGGTAGCCACGGAACCGGTCGGATTGCTCGGGTAATTCAGCAGCAGCCACTTGGTTTTCGGCGTAATCGCCGCTTCGATGTCCTGCGGATACGGCTTGAAATTGTTCTCCTCCGGGCAGGCCACCGGCACCGGAATACCGCCCGCGAATTTGACGATATCCGCATAGCTAATCCACGACGGCGTCGGGATCACCACTTCATCGCCCGGATTAATCGTCGCCAGCATCGCGTTAAAAATAATTTGCTTCGCGCCGCCTGCGGTGAGGATCTGGCTCACGTTGTAATTCAGGTTGTTATCGCGCTGAAATTTACGCGCAATGGCCGCCCGCAGCGCCGGGGTTCCGTCGGTCGGCGGATAACGTGTATCACCGCCGAGCGCGGCGGCGTAGGCGGCTTCCGTGGCATGAGGGGGCGTCGGAAAATCCGGTTCACCGGTAGAAAGCGCAATGACGTTCACGCCTGCAGCTGCGAGGTCACGGGCCTTTTGCGTCATGGCGACGGAGGCAGAAACAGAGACATTTTTTAAGCGATCGGCGATATCAGGCATGGTCCTGGGATTCCATTATTTTTATCGAACGTAAAAAGACGGACAGCGATGAGGCACTTCAGGGAAAAGAGTAATGAGGAGCGGACCGCGCCGACCAATAGCGCTTTGTTGTGGTGACATAACACAAAACAATGGCTGAACGCGCAAAGCAGGCAATTTGCACCGGCGCAGTGCAGGCGGAGATTTTCATTATTCGGGAGGCTGCACAAAGGCAGAAAACATCCGGTTATGCAGTTAATAAATCGGCGGGTAAATCAGAAGGAAAACCGGATATCGCACATAAATCAGCCTGTTAGTGCATGTTGGCACTCATCTTGCTTCATACACATTACTTAAAACATCACTTTTTTCCTTGATGAGGATGCCATCGTGAATCTCCGCCGCCTTAAATATTTTATCAAGATTGTCGATGTGGGTAGCCTCACTCAGGCCGCAGATATCCTGCACATTGCGCAGCCTGCGCTCAGCCAGCAACTCGCGACGCTGAAAGGCGAAGTGAATCAGCAACTGCTTATCCGCACCAAACGCGGCGTGACGCCGACCGAAGCGGGCAAGATTTTGTATATCCACGCGCAGGCCATTTTACGCCAGTGCGATCAGGCCCAGAGCGCGATTGACGGCTCGGCGCTGGCACTTTCGGGCAGCGTTTCTGTCGGGCTTGCACCAGGCACCGCCGCACAGCAACTGGCATTGCCGCTGATGGAAGAAGTCCACCAGCAATATCCGGGCATCGTATTGTATTTCAATGAAAACTTCGGCACCACGCTCAGCGAGCTGATCATGAATGGCCGGATGGATATGGCGGTGATTTACGGCAACCGGGAAATTCACGGATTACGGTTTATACCGCTGATGAAAGAAGAGTTGTATTTCGTGTGCCCGCACGCGCTGAGCAAACCGCTGAAATCCATCAGTCTGGCGCAGGTGGCAAAGTATGATCTGTTCCTGCCGCGCATTTACAACATCATGCGTAAAGTCATCGACGACGCGTTTATCCATGAAGCAGTGACGTACCGTGTTAAGTGCGAAATCGAATCGCAAACCACCCTCAATGCCGCGCTGGCGGCAGGTTTAGGCTGCACGATCATGCCGGAATCCGCCGCCCGCGCGATGCTCAAAGCCTCGGATTCGTGGATGGCGAAAATTGATAAACCGAATATTCAGGCGGCGCTGTCATTTTGTATGTCCGACCATCTGCCGCTGTCCCAGCCCGCCGAAGCGGTCAAAGCGATTTTATTGTCGCTGATGGCCAGCCGCACGGTGGATAACCGGCCACTGACGCTGGTGGGGTAATAAGCACACCTTATTACCGCAAAGCGAAATCCTCTTTCCTGACGTCGGCAGTGACACGATAGAGTGCTTTTACCGCCCGCAAAGCGGGTCGTTTTGTCGTCGTTATTGCGCGAGGGCACTCTCTCTTCGACGGGAAGAATATGGAAAAAAAAGCACCAGCACTCAGCGAGTTGCGAGATATCGCACGAAAGATGCGTAAGTCCGGCCTGAGCCAGATTGAACTCAGCGGAAACGGCTTTCGGATCAGCATGAAATACGCGCCAGTCTCCCCCGCCATTTTGCCATGCCGCATGCCGGACGAAACGCCTGCGCTTCCCGCGCTGACCGCCCCCGACGCGGTGTGTGCACCGTTCCCCGGCATCGTGTTGTTACGGCATCCGCTCAACAAAATTCCGTTCGCACAACCGGGTGAAAAAGTCGGGAAAGATGCGCTGCTCGGCTTGCTGAAAGTCGGCGTGATTTATCTGCCGCTGCGCAGCCCGGTGCAGGGCGTGGTGGAATCCCTGTCCGTAGAAGACGGTGACTGCGTGGAATACGGTGCGGAGATTTTCACTTTACGCCGCGAGGAGCTGGCCGCATGAAATACATCGATTTAAACGCCGATATCGGCGAAGGCTTTGGCGATTACACCATCGCCGACGACGCCGCGCTGATGCCACTGATCACCTCCGCCAACGTGGCCTGCGGGTTTCACGCGGGGGATGCGGTGATTATGGCGAAAACCGTCGCGCTGGCGAAAAAGTATCAGGTGGATCTCGGCGCGCACGTCGGATTTCCCGATTTGTCCGGGTTTGGTCGCCGCCGGATGCACATCGAACCGGAGGTGATGGCGCATTACGTTACCTATCAGCTTGGCGCGCTTTCTGCTTTTGCTAAAGCGGCGGATTACCCCCTGACGCACATGAGTTTCCACGGTGCGCTGGGCAATATGGTGTCCGAAGACGCCCGGCTGGCGCGGGTGTTATTGCAGGCGGTGAAGAGTTTCGATGCACAAATGATCATCAGCACGATGCCCGGCAACGCCGTCGAACGCATGGCGCGGACGCTGGATTTGCCGGTGATTTGTACGTTTCTCGCTGACCGCGCCTATGAAAGCAACGGCCTGCTGGTCAGCCGGACTAAACCGGGCGCGGTTATTCATGACAAAGAGCAGGTACGCGCGCGCATCCGCCAGTTGCTGCGCGAAGGCACGGTGCAAAGCATCGACGGCGTGACGTTGCCGGTAGATGCGACATCGATTCTGGTTCACGGCGATACGCCGGAATCCCTCGAAATGGTGCATACGCTGCGGGAAATTATTGCCGAAATGGAGATCGCGCTGATGCCGCCAGCCCGGCAACGCCGCCAGATGGCACGGTAAAACACGCTGTTATAAGCCCCTCTTATCGCCTCACACGGTTTATGTCTTATACCGTCTGAGAATTACTGGATACAGTCAGAAAACACTCACCGGCAGAACATGATGGAGCCGGAGGTTTAACAGGAGAGTCGCAATGCCATTTTCAGATTACAAAACCGCGCTGGTGACCGGCGCATCGGCCGGAATGGGTGAAGCCATTGTCGAACGCCTTTGTCAGGAAGGGATCATTGTTCATGCCGTCGCGCGCCGCGCCGATCAGCTGGCCGCCCTCGCCGACCGCACCGGTTGTATTCCGTATGCGCTCGACGTCAGCGACCTCGACGCCGTGACGCGCCTGTGCAGCGAGATCAGCGTGGATATTCTGGTGAACAACGCCGGGGTTTCCCGTCCCGGATCTATCCTGAGCGCCGATGAAGAATCCGTGGATACGCAGGTGGATGTGAATCTGCGCGCCGTTTTGCATCTTTGCCGCCTGCTGGTGCCGGGCATGATGGAACGCGATCGCGGCCACGTCATCAACATCACCTCGATTGCCGCGATTTATAACTTCGGCGGCAACTCGATTTATCACGCCACCAAAGCCGGGGTTCACGCCCTGTCACGCCAGCTACGCGTTGACTGCTACGGCAAGCGTGTGCGCATCACTGAAATCTGCCCGGGCCGCGTGGCGACTGACATTTTCGGCAATGTTTCTGGCGATCACGAAGAAGCCCGCCGCCGTTTCATTGACGGCTTTGAACTGCCTGAAGCCAAAGATATCGCCGATTGCGTGGCGTTTGCCGTTTCTGCGCCGATTGCCGTCAACATCGGCAACATCGAAATCACCCCGACTTTGCAGGTTCCCGGTGGCCTTTCCACCATGCGCCCCGACGAAGGTCTGTGATCTTTTTCTTATAAACCCACAGTTCAACCATTCAGGAGGGTGAAAATACGATGATGCTCGATTTCAGCAAAGTCCTGACCGGTCAGTTCGGGCAGATGATCGTCGATGGCATGGTTGTCACCCTCAAGCTGGCGCTGGGGTCCTGGCTGTTCGCAATGTGCATTGCCCTGCTGCTGGTCGTCATCCGGCTGACGCACAAACGCGCCGCCGAATATTTCGTCCGTGCATATGTGTCGTATCACCGCAATGTACCGACGCTTATTCAACTGATGATGTGGTATTTCGCCATTCCGACGCTGCTGCCGGAATCTGTGCAGATGTGGATTAACGATTTCAACGCCGAGTTTCTGTTCTCGATGTTTGCGCTCGGATTGTGTCAGGCGGCGTATTTCTCAGAAGACATCCGCAGTGGATTACGCGCGATTCCTGAAGGGCAAACCGAAGCATCTCGCGCGCTGGGCATGAGTTACACCCGATCGCTGCGTTCGGTTATTTTACCGCAGGGCATCCGCAACGCGCTGCCCTCGCTGCTCAACCACACCGTTTTGCTGTTCAAAAACACCAGTCTGGCTATGGTCATTGGCGTAGCTGAACTGACTTACGTGACCCGTGATATTGAAAACCAGACGTTCCGGACTTTCGAATCGTATCTGGTGGCCTCTGCCGGTTATCTGTTCTTCTCTCTGCTGCTGATGGGTGCTGGCGCATTGCTGGCCCGCCGGTTCCAGCGGGCCTACGCGAGGTAATCACATGCTCGAGATGTTCACGATTTTGCACGACAACGGGATGCTGTTCCTGATGGGGCAATACCCGCAGGGGCCACTGGGCGGGATACTTTGTACGTTACTGATTTCCTTGCTGGCCGTTTTGTTTGCACTACCGGTGGGTATTCTGCTCGGACTGGCGCGTTTATCGCCTTTCCGCTGGTTGAGCTGGCCCGCCGCCTGCTGGGTCTACGGCTTACGCGGCATTCCGCTGCTGATGGTGGTGTTCTGGACGTATTTCTGCGTTCCACTGTTAATCGGTCACAACATCAGCGGCTTCAGCACTATGCTATGTACGCTGGTGATTTATGAAAGTGCGTATATCGCCGAGATCGTGCGCGGCGGCATTCAGGCGCTGCCGGGCGGCCAGTACGAAGCGGCGCGCGCTTTAGGGATGAGTTATTTCAAAACGCTGCGTCTGATTATTCTGCCGCAGGCGTTATACAACACGCTGCCAAGTCTGGTCAGCCAGCTGGTTTCTATCATTAAAGACAGCACGCTGGGTTACGTCATTAACGTGCCGGAGCTGACCTTTGCCGCTAATCAGGTGAATAACCAACTGCTGACCAAACCTTTTCAAGTGTTCGCGATTGTCGCGATTGGCTATTACATCATCTGTTTCAGCCTGACGTGGCTGGCCAATAAGCTTGAAGCCCGTATCACGCGCAAACGGCAGAACCGGATGCCGGAAGCGGAGAAAATGACGAAGGCTCCACTGCTGAAGACTCAATCATAATAAGGAACGACGATGCGACCGATGATCTTATTTAATCGGGTTAATAAATGGTATGGCGAATATCAGGCGCTGACCGATCTGAGTGCAGAAATTAGAAGTGGTGAAGTCGTGGTGGTTTGCGGACCGTCCGGCTCGGGAAAATCAACGCTGATCCGCACCGTGAACCGGCTGGAACCTATTGAAGAGGGCCAGATCCTGTTCGATGGCATGGATATTCATGGCACCAGTACCCGCCTGAACCAGTTACGCACGCGTATCGGTTTTGTCTTTCAGAACTTTAATCTTTTCCCGCACGTTTCGGTGCTGGACAACATCATGATGTCGCCGGTAAAGGTGCTCGGCGTGAAACGTCAGGAAGCGCGCAAGCACGCGGGTGAACTGCTGGAACGTGTCGGATTATCACACAAAGCCAATGCCTATCCGGCACAGCTTTCCGGCGGGCAGCAGCAACGTGTTGCCATCGCCCGGGCATTAGCCATGAAACCGCCAGTGATGTTGTTTGATGAACCGACGTCGGCGCTTGATCCGGAAATGGTCGGTGAAGTCCTGAATGTGATGCGCAGTCTGGCACGTGAAGGTATGACCATGATGTGCGTCACACACGAAATGAATTTTGCCCGCGACGTGGCGGACACAATCTGGTTTATGGATCAGGGGAAAATTCTGGAAAAATCCAAACCGGAAAACTTCTTTAATCATCCGCAACACCCACGTGCCAGGAAGTTTTTAAGTGACTTATTGCACCATTAATTATGCACAGGGCGTATTCCTTTGCAGCGCCTTGCCGCTCAGAGCTTATCCATCAAAAGATGCTTAAGAAATAACGCCGGCATATGTATCTTTGTCTTTGAAGATATTATCAGCATGTCAATTCATGACTGACGGTAAGCAGCTCGTATATTTCATCTGCCGACAGCGGTCCGGAAAGTGACTTTAAGGCAAGCAACGTCCGCTTTGGAACAGAGCAGACTCCCCTGCCAGATATAGCCATAGTAACAATCTCCACATACCAAGGAGAGTTCAAACCGGATTTATGTAACCTACAACTATTGGTGGTCATTCTGGTGGTATTGACAGAAAGGGAATTCGGTTTTAGCTTACATATTAGCCAGTTACTGGTGAAGGCGATCCCAGTCAGAGGAGCCAGAATTAGAAAAGCCCGCTCAGGGAAACCTGAGTGGGCTTTTTGCTTTGATGTCTGAATCGGATTCGGCATCTGCCTCGGCTCTCAGCTGACGTAACGCTTTGCCATAAACAGGAAGGCTACTGCTTTCTTAGTCTGTTTCGCTATCGGGCAGCGGATAGATCAATTCGATTTCAGGAGCATCCGCTAAATGCCGGCCTGACCGGGCCATCAAATAGCCTCCGATCTGTTCCGGACTCAGGGCGATAGCCATCATATCCGGGTTGCGGAACCATTCATCAGGCCAGTAGATGAGATCGGAGGGATTAGCGTCAAAATTCTTTTCCAACAGTGAAATGGCGAAATGCTGTTCAGCATCCTTACCTTCTGCGTTACAGATAAAATTGATTGTTTGCACCAGCTCATCCCAGCTGAAATCCGCGTAAAATTTTATCGGGTTAATCGCGATACGGGTAAAGTCGCTGGCATCCATCGATGAAGAAAAATCTCTGAAGTCTGAATAGCCATAAGGATGGGTTACCTGAGCGTTCCAGTCAGCGATCATCATCGTTAATTCACTCTCCTGCGGGTCTGTTCCGGCATCCATTTTGGCGAGTATCTGCTGAGCCTGGCTGGCCAGCTGTGCGATTTTTTTTCGGCTTACGCTGGCGGGTTTCATACGTTCAGGTAGCGGCATTTTTACTCCTTTAAAATAGCCTGCAATAAAACAGCGTGATCAGCGGATTAGGTTACTCAAAATTTAACAGTCCCGATAGTGATTCAGATATACCGACTCCGGTTTGTCTGTGTGGTATCGGCATGCCAGCGTCATTGAGTCACATCACCACCCACAGTCGATTCCCGGCATGGCTCATGCCATACAAATGCGCGTCTGCTGCTGATCAACAGATGATTACTGCCCCGCCGGTGCCTATGTTTCGCCTGACCACCGCTATCAACGGTAGCGGTGGTCACCTTTCACATGCGCCACCTGTGTAGAGAAAGGGGGTGCCGCATCGGTTGCCGCCAGTCAGCTCAGCATAAAATCATTCATAAACTGTCTGCGTGAGCCCGTTAAGCGCTCTCAGCTTAGCAAGCCAGGTACGGGCGTAGCCCTGAACGCATTCACTTTCTTATCCAGCAAAACCTGACTCTCACTGCCTGAATCCAGTACGGTATTTTGCAAAGAGGCTTTTTCGATCTGTACTGCGATAACCTCCAGAGCGACCAGCCCTTTTGTTGCCAGCAGTGCACTCACCTGAGTTGAGAAACAGGATCCGGTGGCCGCACTCTCCGCCGGTGAAGCTTCAGTGGTCGCGACAATATGGTTATCAGAAATATAATTCCTCTCACCCGACACCAGCCGGATTATCACCGGTGTTGCGCCCTGCGGGATGATATGCTGAGAATCAATCGTTTCCGAAATATGATTAGCAATAATGGAGTTATTGTTACCGCTGATATAAAGCAGACCATACAAATCATCCAATCCATTATTATAATCCTGCATCGGTCCCCAGGGTTCACGCTCACGGAAAAAATGGTTAGCCGTGATCAGGTTTTCTGAACTATTGCCTTCCAGAACCAGCATTCCCGGATAAAATGAATGAAGTCTGTTGCTGGATATCGAAGAGCGAACTACCCCAGAAAAATGTACGCTGCTTTTGCCGCGCGGGAAAATATTATTGGCCGTAATCAGCAGGCCGCCAAAATTTTCTGCATAAATGGAATAGCCTCTGTAACCCGCACCTATCAGATTATCGGTAATTTTTGATGCCTGTCCCGAACCGCGCAACTCAATACAGTTCCCACATTCAGCGATGAAATTATTGTGTATCGCCAGCGCATCAGCGTTAAAAATTGTCACCCCATGCTCTAAATAGACCAGACCCATACCGCTGATACGGAAAGAGTCTTGCGCGCTCGCGATATAGATACCCGTTTTACCGTTCAGATAACTATTTTCGGGATCATCATTGCCTGATCCATCATCGACAAAATGTAAGCCATCAATACAAAAATCAGCAAACTCGACCGAACTTATGCGTGGCTCACCGCTACGTTCGACATAAAAGGCAGCACCGGCAGAGGGGTCAGCTCCGGCTGCGGGAGAGAGATTAACGCATAGTCGGCTTCCCCCCGGCCACACTTCATGCCAGTTCGCCCACTCACTTTCGGGCGTATTAAATCGAATACTTGAAGAGGTGAAACCATGCCCCGAACCAATAATCTTCAGATAGCTAATATCAATTAACACCTGGGTAAGAAGCGGATAATCGCCGGGTGGAATATAGATAACCGCGCCGGGCTTCCCGCCTTGATTGAGATCCGTTTCGGTTTGTCTTTTTTTAATATCAGAAATAATACTGTTTATAACCTCACCAATATCCTGATAAGGGTTACCTTCCTTCCATTCTGTAACATCGTAATAGTTTTGGCTTGTCATGACTAATTCCTTCGGTGACAGTAATAAGAAAAAATCGGCAGTAATTTGAGTTATGGCTGTGCGTAAGGGGAGTGATAACGGGTTATTTTTGCCTGTGCGCCAGAGAGCGTTATTTCAGTCAGTGAGCTGCATGAATAATAACGTCGCGTTCCACACACACTCCCCTGCTGAGCGAAAACTTCCACTATTCCGGCATCAAAACATAATGTCACATCGCCCACCTTGGCCAGCGGAGCCTGATAACGGCCGTCATCCCGATCTTTTTCCAGCAGACTCAGAGTGTGTCCATCGTGCGCCAGAATAATCTGCTGCCCGGTTTGACCGGTCAGGGTCAGGCAAAAATGCGAGGTTGGGGTAAAGGTAATTATGCAGGACTTACAGGCAGTACTGCCTGACCAATGACTCCACGCATCCAGCCGTTCTTCACTGATGATCAGCGATGCTGGCGGCAATACCGGTGTCATACAGAGTTGTTGCCGGGCATTAAGATGAAAACGACGCGGCAGAGACATTTCGCCGGAATAGGCAGAATGAACACTCTTTTGTGTCGCCCAGTTGTATAACCAGGCAAACCCTGTTCGACTGTCGCTTTCACCCCAGGTCTGCAGGGCATAGAAATCGGTGCCGAAATCCAGTATCTGCAGCGGTTGCGCTGAGGGAGTGAAATAACCGTGCCGAAAATCACCCGTTTGTGCAAATAACAGATTATGTCGTCCGGTTGTCGGCTCGGTGTAACCCACAATACCGATAATCAATACCCAGATGCCGTCAAGGCAGAAAAAGTCCGGGCATTCGACGCAGCGGCCCCCATTTTCCCGAAAATAAGGGGGAGCGGTGTAGAGCACATGATGGAATTGCCAGCTGTCACTGTCTTCGGAGTGAAACAGCAGCATGGCTGGATCGCCGTTCACCGACGCGCCCAGGATCATATAAAAGGTCGCGTCCGCTTCCTCATACCAGACTTTCGGATCGCGGAAATCACAATCGACGCCTGCTGGCAGCGCTGTTAATACTGTTTTTATCAAAGCAGGCTTGTCGTAAGCAGGCTGCGGGACCGCCATTTTCTGGATTTCTCGATAACCGCGATAGAGATCGTAAGCCGGAAGCCTTTCGGTATACCAGAAACGCGTTTGCCCCTCGGCATCGATGAAAGCGCTGCCAGAAAATGCGCCGCCCGTTGCCCCAAGCGCGGATAAATTCTGCTCTGGCTGAAGGAAAACCGGATAGTGACGCCAGTGGTAAAGGTCCTGACTCACCGCGTGGTTCCAGTGCATCGGCCCCCATTGAGTACTATGCGGATGGTATTGGTAAAACAGATGCCACTCATCACCTTTCCGATGCAGACCATTAGGGTCATTCATCCAGCCGGTACGTGGAGAAAAATGTAATGCCGGGCGTAAGTCTTCCTGCTGATAGTGCTCTGCAACTGCGCGGTCATCTCGCAGGCAAAGGTCGTTATTTTCGATATCAATAAAGCTGACGCCCTGTTGAGGGAGCGTGTCAGGGTGCCAGCTGTAACACAACGAAATTTCACTGTGCTCCGGTAAGCACTCCAGAGAGACAATACCCTGCTGCCATGCGGTCCAGGTAAAGTATTGATAATACGGCGGAGCTGTTTCTATTTTGAAAAGCACCGCATTTTCCATGTGGATAGCAAATAGGGGCTGACCGGCCGGCTTTGTTTGCTTTAGCCATAAATCAAGCCGCTGACCTTGCTTAACATTAATGGACAGGGACATTTTTAAACTCCTGCGATTGAACCGAACCTTTTTCAAGCTCGCGTTTTGCGAGATCGACTTTAATTTTTTCCAGGAAGAGGTTATCCAGTTTGAAGTAGCGCACCATAAATGCGCTGATGAAATAACTCACCATCGGCAGTAGTGAGAACATGATAATAATGCCCTCAAGGGTCTGCGCATTTTGTTGCGGTTTGTTAGCGACATAGCCGGTATAGGACAGAATCCAGGCGACGATTGCTCCAGCGACCGCCAGTCCCATTTTCAGCATAAACAGATTACCGGCAAACGAAATACCGGTGAGCCGTTTGCCAAATTTCCAGTCACCGTAGTCATCGACGTCTGACATCATTGCCCACAGGATAGGTCCGGACTGAATTAAATGCAGAATATTAATGATCACAAATAGCGTAAGCAGTGGCGTCAGCGATTTTGGGTCAACAAACCACAGCGCGAAAGAGAGAACACCAAGGATAATATTAATAATGCGGAAGAGCTTAATTTTATCAAACCGGTCAGTCAGTGGCTTAGCTATTACGCTTCCCAGCATATTACAGGCGACACCAAGCGCCATAAAAAAGGTAATAAATCCAACGGAGGCCTGCATTACATAGGTGGCATAATAAATAGTTACAGCCCCCCGAATAAAGGCCGGGAAGACATTAAGAAAGGTAATCGTAATCATCAGCAGCCATTGGTCATTTTTAGCAATGTCTTTCAAATCTTTCATTAACGAATCATCAGACTTAATTGAAACAACGCGCTCTTTAATACTGGCAAAACAGAACAGGAACATCAGCGTCGCGGCGCACCCCATGATCACCATGGTCAACTGAAAGCCTGAAGCGCGGTTACCGTTACCCAACCAGTCGGTTAACGGTAAAATTGAGGAAGAGACAATCAGCGTCGCCAGGCCATTCAGGAAGAACCGCCATGATAAACAGCCCAGTCGCTCTTTTTGATTCAGGGTGATCACCCCCGCGACTGAGCAATAGGGAATGTTGATCGCGGTATAGATCAGTGACATCACCAGATAGGTCACCCAGGCATAAATAATTTTTCCGTTCATGCTCAGGTCAGGTGTGGTAAACATCACGATGGCGCCCAGGCCAAAGGGTACCGCCATCCATAACAGCCACGGGCGGAACTTACCCCATCGACTTTGCGTACGATCGCAGATTGCGCCCATGATCGGATCGCTGAAGGCGTCAAAAATACGGATGACCAGAAATAGTGTTCCAACGACGCCAGGCGCTAATCCATATACATCGGTATAAAACCACGTCAGATAGAGCGCCAGTACACTCCAGATCATACAGGATCCCGCATCCCCCATCCCGTAACCGATCTTCTCTTTCAGACGCAGCTTTCCATAAGCGCTTTGTTTTTCCATTACCGTTGCGGACATAAAATCACCTCAATAATGCACAGCTCTAAAAATTAAACACAGAGCATTATCGCCAGCCCCTGTGCGGATGACTGAATAAAAATTTTCGACTCTTTTAAAAAGGATTAAGTGGGAAAAGCAGAAATCAGACAGCCGTGATATTAAGCGCGATACTGCTCTCGCGTATAATTAACCGTGAGACAATTTCATACATTTCGATACTCTCTTGCTTATGGGTATTATTCACCATCTGGAATGCCAGGTGGGCAATCTCGCCAATCGGTTGAGCCACGCTGGTTATTTTTTTGGTCTGCGCCAGCAAGGTATTGTCAAAACTGGCGATAGCAATATCCTGCGGGACAGCCACCCCTCTTTCCTTTAAGCCATCGATAACATAACTGGCAGCAACATCGTTATAGATCCAAAGAGAAGAGCATGCTTTTTTCCGGTCAGCTAATATCCCGATAATATCGTCCAGTATCCGAATATGGCCGGATATTTTTTCACCTTCGCCTTTCGCTATCCAGAATTGATTCTCTTTAGCGAGTGTTAAACCCTGACTGGTGATTTTCTTACTCCAGGCAGAGACCTTTCGATTATCGACGCCCTCCTGAGCAATAAAACCAAAAGTGGTATGCCCGGTCTGGATAAAATGCTCCGCAATAGCCTCTGCACCTTTCCTTTGATTGATAGAGACAGAATTAAAAAAACGAGAAACCTGCGTTACCACTGCCACCGGAATGCGGGTTGCGGTCAACCATTCCGCAAGTTCGCTTTCGGCCTCTGTCGGCACCCATAGCAGACTGTCGATCCCCATTCCGATTAGGCTGTGAATAATCTGCTTATCCTGTTGAGGCTGATTCTGATGGGTCTTAATAATTACCGATTTCCCGATGTATCTTGCCTCCTCTTCAAAGGTTGCCAGTAACTCAGAAAAGTGAGGATTCACCAGGTTTGGTAGCACCACGCCAATCAGCCCGGAACATTTACCACTCAGCTGAAACGCACTTTTGCTGGGGACATAGCAAAGGTAATCCATTGCATCACGTACTGCCTGGCGTGTTTCCGGCGTCACGCTGGGATGATGGTTCAGCACACGCGATACGGTCGCCGTAGACACTCCTGCTTTTTTTGCTACGTCTTTAATGGATGCCATGATAATGAGATGCGTCGTTTAATCAGGCGGTCACTATAAAGTGTGATGAAGGTCAAAAATGTAAGCCAGTTCACATGTTGCTGCGTTACATAAATCCCTGCTTATCCACTCAATTCAGTCTGAATTACGCTTTACCTTAAAAGAGAGACAACAGAGTATGTCATGGTTAGCCCGTTCCGCATTAGCTGGCGGCCAGGCAACACGCAGCCCCACAGCGGGCTGGTTAGACGGCGAGCATAACCGGCTGGCGTTCTGATCGCCCGCCATCCACCATTCGTCACATCAGGCAAAATTGGTTATTATCCGCCTCCCCTCACCTGCCGGTAGTCCGATGTCTGAGATAGTCGATAGTTTTATTGCGCCGCCGTGTCATGACCCGATTGAGATCCTCTATCAGGATGAGCATCTGCTGCTGATCAATAAGCCCGGCGGGCTGCTGAGCCTGTCCGGCAAAAATCCGCTGAATCTTGATTCGGTGCATCACCGGCTGGTGAAAAGCTTCCCCGGCTGCACGCTGGTCCATCGACTGGATTTCGGTACTTCCGGGTTGATGGTGATTGCCCGCAACAAGGCGATCAATGCGGCGCTCTGCCAGCAGTTCAGCCAGCGCAGCGTGCGCAAAATCTATAGCGCGCTGTTGTGTGGCCATCTGGCCGATAACGACGGAGTGATTGAGGCGGCGATTGCCAAAGATCCGGCGCGCTTTCCGCGGATGACGATTTGCGATCGCCACGGCAAGCCGGCACGTTCACATTATCAGGTGGTTGAGCGCGTTGATTACGCGCAGCAGGATGGCAGCACGGTGCCGGTTACGCGGGTGGTGCTGACCCCGGAAACCGGGCGCACTCATCAACTGCGGATTCACTGCCAGCTGCGCGGTCATCCGATTCTGGGCTGCGACCTGTATGGCGGGCTGCTGTTACCCGGCAGTGAAAATACGCCGCGACTGATGCTGCACGCCAGCGAACTGCATTTTGTTCATCCGGTCAGTGGCGAAGCGATTCACGCCCGGCACGCCACTCCGTTCTGACCCGGCTGAGACGCAGCAGCGCCAGCTCTGGCCCGGCTGGCACTGCGCAACATCCGCTTTAACGCGGACTTACCACATCAGGTCATCCGGCACTTTGAAGTCTGCATACGGATCGTCCTCATCCTGCGCTTCCTGACTCAGCGCGCTGTTCAGTACGATGCTGCTGGCATCGCGCTGCGCAATTTTATCCGCCACGCTGGCCGGGATAATCGCATACTGATTCTCGCCGCCGTTCTCTGCCGCCAGGCGGGCAATAGCAAGACGGCCGCTGATCAGCTGCGCCTGGGTCAGCTTATCGACATTGATTTTTTTAATCAGGTTGTTATCGGTGAAGTTAAAGCCGATATTGCCTTTTGAAATATCAATCTTATTCATTTCAATCAGCTGCTTGACCTGCGCTTTATACTCTTTGGATAAAACGGCTTGTTTCTGCTGCTCATTCAACTGCCTGTCGCGCTCAAGCTGCGCTTTTTTATTTTCTTCGACCGCCGCTCTGGCTTCACGCGCCTGAACCCGTGATTTCTTAGCGGTACGCTGCACTTTGTCCATCTTCTTGCTGCTGACTAATCCCGCTTTCAGCATCTGCTCTTGTAAGGTGAGTTTGGTCATTTTGGTTTCTGAGCCTGTTACGAAATTTCAGCGATTATACCTGTAAATTCCCGGCCTGTGTCAGGTTGCGGGCGTTGATCGCCGCGCACAATCTTCGGCGCTGCCTGCCGCGCCGCGCTGTCGGTTAAACGCATCCTTCTGCCGCTGTGCTACCATTCTCCGGTCAAAATCACCCTGTTGAGCACTATGTCGGAATTAACCAAACGTAAAAATGACCCTGAAGGGTTGAAGAAACGTATTATCGCGGGCGCACTGAAAACCTTTGCCGAGTTTGGCATGCAGGGCGCACGGCTGGAGCAAATTGCCGAACATGCGCAGACCACTAAACGGATGGTGGTGTATCACTTCGGCAGCAAAGAGCAGCTCTATATTGATGTGCTGGAACAGGTTTATCAGCAGATCCGCCAGCACGAAACCGGCCTCAACCTGGCGGCGATGGAACCGGAACTGGCCATGACCCGCCTGGTCGAAGCCAGCTTTGATTACCATGTCGCCCACCCCGACTTTATGCGACTGGTGTGCAGCGAGAACCTGTTACGTGGCCGCTATATCAGCCAGTCAACCCAGATCAAAACCCTTAATCGCAGCGCGCTGGACGTGCTGGATGACATTCTGGCCCGTGGTCAGCAGCAGGGGCTGTTTATCGAAGAGGTGCAGACGATAGACGTGCACCGCCTGATCAGCAGTATCTGCGTGCACCACGTCTCCAACCGCTACACCTTTAATGCGTTGTTCAGTCCGGATAACAGTGAAGAAGAGAGTATTCGCCGTAATCGTCAGCTGGCTGTAACCGCAACGTTACGTTATATCCGCAAATAATCTGGCGTCGTTCCGGCTTGGCTTAGTCATAGTCTACGCTTAGTGAATACCGTCATAAAATCGCCATAAAAGGAATGCTGTTGTGAGCAGAGACGCCCACCTTTATCCGCTTCGCCACACCGACGTTAATCCCAAAGATGACGTGCTATGGAACTGGGCGCAAAACGCACAGATCGGTAGCCGCCACCAGGTGCAGCGTCCTGCCAGTGAAGCAGAACTTCAGGCACTGCTGCGCCAGTCACAGGGCCAGATCCGGGTGATTGGCAGCAAACTCTCCCCTGGCCGTATGCTGCACGTCAGCGAACAGGATCTGCTGCTGGATCTCAGCGCATTCAGCGGTCAGACTGCCAGCGATGAACATAGCGTGACCTTTGGTGGTGCGACCCCGCTCGATCAGGTTTACCGCACCCTGACCGGGATGAACCGGATGCTGGCATCGTCGCCAGGGGTGATTGCCATTCAGACGCTGGCCGGTGCCATGGCGACCGGTACTCACGGTCAGGGTCTGCAGCAAAGTTCGATTGCTGATGAAGCGCTGTCGATTCGCATGGTGCTGACCGATGGCAGCGTGCGGGAGTTTACGCGCGGCGAACCTGACTTCCCGGCGGCGCAGGTTTCACTTGGCGCGCTGGGTATCGTGACTGCCGTGACGCTGCGAACCGAACCGTTTCGCATCTTCACCTGCCACAAAAATGCGGTTTCTGCCGATACGCTGGAGCAGGATCTGCTGCGCTGGAATGATGAATATCCGCTCAGCAAAGCCTGGTGGTTTGTCGACGATAATCGGGTCCACGTCTGGAACGCTCACCAGGCGAGTGACGACGAACGTCTGCGCTATGAACAGCAGGATCGTCAGGTGGTTGAGCATGAAGGTCAGGCTGATGACAGTCTGAACGACACCATCGATCAGACGCTGGCGCACATGCATCGTGATACCCAGATCCAGGGCAAAGGCGGTAAGCAGTTTCGCACCGTGACCCGTTTTCGCGATTTCACCGATGTTACCGGTGACATCTACCAGCTGTTTTGCCGCGGCATCGCAGTGCCGCAGATCAATGTCGAAATCGGCGTACCGCTGGCGAAAACGCCTGCCATCATCAGCCGGATCAAGCAGTGGTATGCGGCAAACCGTCCGCATATGCACTACCCGATCATCCTGCGCTGTACCGGTGCCTCCTCTGCCTGGCTGAGTCCGGCGTATGACCAGCCAACCTGCTTCTTCGGCTTCGTGGTGTACTACGCGGATGACGGCTCGCTCTCGCCCGACGGTCTGCATTTTCTGACCGAAGTAGAAAAACTGCTGGCCGATGAGGGCGGACGCCCGCACTGGGGCAAATATTACGACGAAGAACGCTATCGCTGGCGTGAGATCTACCCGCAGTGGGATGCGTTCCGTGCCCTGCGCAGCCAGCTCGATCCGCAAGGCCGATTAGGCAATGACTACATCGCCCCACTTTTTGACTGAATTAATAAGGGAAAATATGTTTGCCTGGGTAACGCTGTTAACTCAACCCGACTATCTGGTGGGCGTGAAAGCGCTGCACCATTCGCTGAAGCAGAGCAACAGCCAGTGGTCGCTGGTGGTGATGACCACCTCAGCGATTTCCGCCGAAGATTGCCAGGCTTTGCAGGCCGAAGGCTGCGTGATAGCGCCGGTTGAGCCGATCTACCCGCGCGCCGATCTGGATCAGCATTATGCTTCGGCGCAATTTGGCGAAGTGTGGACCAAGCTGCGTGCCTGGCAGCTGACTGATTATCAGCGCGTGGTGTTTCTCGATGCCGATATGCTGGTGCTGCAGAATATGGATGAGCTGTTCACGCTCGATCTCGGGGATAACCTGATGGCGGCGTGTCACGCCTGTCGCTGCAATCCGAACCAGATTGCCTCTTATCCGGCGGACTGGCAGCCCGAGCAGTGCCATTACACCTGGCAGGCGCGGGGTGAAGCCGCGCCTGCCAGCCTGGACTATTACCTGAACGGCGGTTTTCTGGTGCTGACGCCGGATAATGCGGTTTACGAGTCACTGGAACAGCGGATTGCGGCGATTGATGACCTGAGTGCGTATCCCTTCTCAGAGCAGGACCTGCTGAACGAGGCGTTCGCCGGTCGCTGGAAACCGCTCTCTTACGTTTATAATGCGCTGAAAACCTTACCGTTCCAGCACAGCGCGATCTGGCGTGACGACGAGGTGAAGAATCTGCACTTCATCCTGGCGAAGCCGTGGAAACGCGACCTGAATCAGCCGGAAAGCCAGCGCGACCGCTACTACGCGCTGGATAAGCTGTGGTGGGAAAAAAGCGGCCTCGCCTGATCTCTACCGGGCAGGAAGTCACCGCTTCCTGCCCGCTTAGTCCCCCACCGCCAGCGCTACACCGTCATCCAGCGACGCTCCAGCGCAGACAGCGCAATCGCCTCCAGCACCTTCTGCACCTGTAATCCTTCCGCAAAATCGGGCCACATACGATCGCCTGCCGCAATGCCGTTAATTAAATCGCGGATCTCAACCGTCTTCTGATCGTTGAAGCCGATGCCATGTCCGGCCGACACGCAAAAGTTGGCATAATCGGGGTGCGCTGGCCCGGTCAGCAGCGTTTTAAAGCCCTGCCGTCCGGCCGGTTCATCGTGAATATAGAGTTCCAGTTCCGCCATGCGCTCCTGGGTATAGCGCAGCGTGCCTTTGGTGCCGGTGACGACATAGGTCAGCCCCATCTTGGCACCACAGGCGATGCGGGAGGTTTCAATTACGCCATGCGCCCCGTTGTAGAAACGCAGCAGCGCACTGGCCTGATCTTCGTTTTCCACCGGCAGCTGACGGCTGAGATCTTTCGGGTCCGGGCGTGAAGTGATGACCGTCATCATGTCGCCACTGACCTCGGCGATATCCCCCACCAGATAGTGCGCCATGTTGACGATATGCGCCGCCAGATCGCCGAGCGCACCGAGCCCGGCCAGCGCTTTCTGACAGTGCCAGTCGAGCGGCGTCTGCGGTTTTGCCAGATAATCTTCGTTATGGGTGCCGTAGAAATGCACCACCTCACCAATCTCGCCATTGGCAATAATCTCTCTCGCCAGCTGGCTGGTGGGGTTTTTCATATAGTTAAAGCCGACCAGGGTTTTGACGCCGGCGGCCGTGGCGGCGGCCACCATCTCTTCGGCATCAGCCACACTCAGCGACAGCGGCTTTTCGGAGTAGACGTGCTTACCGTGGCGGATCGCCTCCAGCGCCATCTCTTTATGCAGGAAGTTGGGGGCGCAAATGTCGACCACATCGATAGCCGGATCGCGCACCAGCTCGCGCCAGTCGCCGGTCGAACGGGCGAAACCAAAGGTTGCGGCCTGGCGGGCGGCCAGGTCCGGGTTTACTTCCGCCAGCATCTCCCGCACGATCTCGCCTTTCAGCGCAAAAACGGTGGGTGCCTGGGCATATGCAATGGCGTGACAGCGACCAATATACCCACTGCCGATCATGCCGATTCTGACTTTGTTCATCTCAACTCCATACACGCATCATAAGGTTGAAATGAAATCTAAATTTCATTTATGCCGTTTACAAAGCCAGAATGAAATAAATGTGACGATGGTGGAAAACAACCCGCCAGAACCACTGATTACGCCGCCTGACAAGGACTGCTCTGCGGCAAAACACCTCATAAAAACCTCACTTTTGCCGGCCCGAGCTTTTTTACTTAGCGGCGGGAAACCGGCGAAAAGCGGACATTTCAGACGCGACCACCACCGGCAGTGGCGACTATTTCAGCAGTCAGGCGATTTTGTGAAAAAGAGCTTTGACATGGCCCGGACGGGCCGTTACTATGCGCCCCGTTCCAACAATTCCTCTGTAGTTCAGTCGGTAGAACGGCGGACTGTTAATCCGTATGTCACTGGTTCGAGTCCAGTCAGAGGAGCCAAATTTAAGAAGCCCGCTCAGGGAAACCTGAGCGGGCTTTTTGCTTTGTGTTATTAGTGAATCAGTAACAAACTCAGTGGCTATCCATCAAATAACGATGCGCTTTGGACGCTGCACTAGCGGCCTTGAAAATATAGCGCGTGTCATTCTTCAGTGGTTTCAGCCAGGAAGCAATATCGCTTTAATGCTGCCCCTCTCCAGCGATCCCCAGATCCGCCATCAGGTACGCGCTTCCCGGCTTGGCGATCAACTCCTCAAAAGCCTAACTCGCACTGCCAAACTTCCCTTTCATTTCACGATTCAGGCGGCTTTTGCCCCAGTCCAGTGAACCAGCTCATGCAGACCGGTGGCGTGAAAATTGGCCGCATCAGAAAAAAGGTAACGCTCCGGCAACCATGTAAACATCCTGTAAAACCCGGCCACCTGATTTTAGATATCTTTCCTTAATGTGTCGTGATGTTCGTGAAGTCAGCTCCTGGCACGAGACGGACAGACATACAGGCCAATATCCATGAGGAGCGGAAGTTATTTCTCTGCTTACCTAAACGACATAATGCAGTGTAACTATCAGATCATGCTAAAGTATTAGCAAAATACAGGCGTTCTAAAATAAATCCTCTTATCCAGAAGCCATTTTTATAATGAAAACATTTACTAAAAAAGTTAGCGTTTTTCACTTCAGTCCTTTTCGTTATCTGTTTGCTGCTCGCCTTCTTACCGTTTTGGGCAATGGTATTGCACCGATTGCATTAGCGTTCGCAGTGCTTGATATTGGCGGATCGGTATCTGATTTAGGTCTCGTTGTTGCGTCCCGCTCCATTTTTAACGTTTTATTCTTGTTGATCGGGGGCGTATTAGCGGACCGCTACTCTCGTAACCAGGTATTGGTATCCTCTTCTGTTATTGCGGCAGTTTCACAAGCTATTGTCGCATGGTCTGTGTTGGACGGATCAGCAACTGTGATGAGTCTGGCATTACCTGGAGCTTTGAATGGAGCAGCAGCTGGCATCGCGTTACCTGCCTCCTCCGCGCTGGTCCCCCAAACTGTTCCAGTGCAGAATTTGCGAGCAGCGAATGCATTAATTCAGCTTGGTATTTATGGCGGTACGATTATCGGCACTTCGCTTGGTGGGATCCTAATCAGTTCTGTCGGACCCGGTTGGGGACTGGCAATTGATGCGATTGGTTTCGCAGCCTCTGCACCGCTTTATTTCTTAATTCGTATTACATCAATCAAAGCATGCCCACCATCAGGTAATATCCTGCAGGACTTAAAAGAAGGATGGGAAGAATTCACAAGCCGAGCCTGGGTATGGGCAATTGTGGTCCAATTCACCATTATCAATGCAGCATTTAGTGGCGTAATGATGGTACTTGGCCCTGTGATTGCTGATGCTTCTTTTGGGCGAGCTAATTGGGGAATTATGGTTGCTGCGCAAAGCGTTGGCCTTATGACAGGTTCGTTCTTCGCCCTAAGATGGCGTCCACGACGCGATCTTTTTATTGGTGCAATGCTAGTAGCACTATGCTCAGTGCCAATTTTTATGCTTAGTCAACCTGCTTCTGCAACGTGGCTTATTGCAGCTTTTTTTATTGCTGGCGTAACGTTCGGTCTATTCGGAGTCTCCTGGGCTCATTCATTACAAACTCATATTCCTCAGGAAAAATTGGCTCGCGTGTACGCCTATGACGCTGTAGGTTCGTTTGTGGCCATTCCCTTAGGTGAACTGGTCGCTGGGCCGCTGGCAATTCATTATGGCAGGAGTAATGTGCTTCTGGTTTCAGCGATAGCAGTAGTCATAGCAACTTTAGGAACCTGCCTGGTCCCTGGGATTAGACAGCTCGACAATTTTTCACAGGTGAATTCGAAAAAAGCCACCAGCTCCTCATGACAATATTCAAAAAATTACAAAATATGAAATGTAGATTATTGCTTGAGACTATATAAAACGATGAAACATTCCCAATGGATTAGTATTCCCTGAACGCTTAAATCTCCGTTTTTGGCACACAGCGGTTGAGCTATCGAATCGGAAGGTCCGCTGTGAGCGAGAAGCGGACGTAAGTTGTACTCACGTTTTCGATTATGCCATCTTATTCATCTAGTATCGTTCAAAAAATGCGGCAACACTTTTGATAATCAAGCTATGTAATGACACATTTAAGGAATCATTATGCCTGGAATAACGCTCACATTGTCTGGTTGCAAAGATCAAAAATTAACCAAAAAGTGTGTACTTTTAGCTACTCAAATCACATGCGAGATATTGAAGAAAAACAGCTTCGAAACCATGGTCATAGTAAGACATGTGGACGATGATGACTGGTTTATTGATGGCAAGAGTCTGGCTGAATGGGGAAAAAATTCGTTCAGACTTGAAGTTACTGTCGTGGATGAAACCTGTAGCAAAGATCAGAAAGCAGCGTATCAAAAAGCAATTTACAACGCTATGGAACAAGCTATTGGTAACCTACATCCTCAGTCAAATGTGCATGTTATTGATTGTAAAGCTGCTTCATATGGATACACAGGGATAACGCAAGAATACAGATATCAGCATAAAGATGAGTTTTACTAACCAAAATTTCTTTTCTATCACCGTTAATGTGGCGCATTTTGATTGTGGACTTAAGGCGCTAACGTCCGCTTCTGGCACAGAGCAGACCGTCAGAGCTCTTTGACCACCATCACGCTTCGAGCCGACTTTTAGATGCTTGTTCTGAACACCCGTCTTTTGCAGAGAACCTCGTGGCACGATCAGCGATGAAGCGAAGTTTTAAACCTGTTTTACGTAACGAGCAACTATTGGTGGTCATTCTGGTGGTCTTGACAGAAAGATAACTCAGCTTTATCTTTCTTATCAGACAGTTACTGGAAAAGGCGAGTCCAGTCTGAGCAGCCATATTTAAGCAGCCCGCTCAGGGAAACCTGAGCGGACTTTTTGCTGTTACTGCCACTTAGCCTTTGGCAAAGTTCGCCTGGATACGCTGTTGCAGATAATCTTCAGCACTGATCGCCGGATACTTCGCCTGCGGGCCGAGGATCTCAACGTCTTTATTCGCCTGACAGAAGAAAGCCAGGCTGTAGCGCGCGCCCTGATATTCCCCCGGTAGCGGGCTTCTTACCCGATGGAAGTTTGACGGCAACTGGTCGTCACTCCAGCGCATCAGCATGTCGCCAATATTGCAGGTGATCACCTCTTCACGTGGTTCAATGCTGGTCCACTGCTGACTTTCGCGATCTTTGCCGGGACAGACCTGCAGGCCGCCCTGGCCGGGGCGCTGGAACAGCAGCGTCAGGCAGTCGAAATCGGTATGCGCACCGGCGCGCCACATCCCCTGCTCCGACTGTTCGGTGGCATAGTAGTGCAACATTCGCAGCGTGCTCTGGTAGGTATTCCGATCGGGATTGTGCGCCTGCTCGAAGAAGTGCTCAGGAAAACCCAGCTTAAGCGCAAAGCAGGAGAGCAACTTCATCCCCAGCTGCCAGCATTGCGACTCAAAGCTCAGCATGGTTTGCTTAAAGGCGGGCAGCTCCTGCTCTGTCGGCCACAGCGAATCCATTAACGGACGGGTAATCTGATAGGACTCTTTCTGGTCCGGGGTTTTGGTCGAGGGACGGACCTGCGACTTATTTTCCCAGCCGGCGTTGCGCGCCAGCGGATAGCGGGCTTTGACCGCTTCCGGCAGCGAGAAAAAATCCTCCGTCATGCTGAATGCCTGGCGGATATCGTCGAGGGCAATGCCGTGATTGCTGACCTGAAAGAAACCGATCTCTACCGCTGCCTGCCACAGTTCATCGGCAATCTCATGTTTACGCTGTTCGAAATCTGACAGGTCGATGCAGCGCACCTCGCGGGCAAAAGTCTCTTCACCCATTGCGCCCATTGCCGCTTCTTTCTCCAGTTCCTGCAGTGCATAACCTTGTGTCCGGGTTGATTGTGTCATGGTATTTTTCCTATACAGAAGAGGGTTAACCGGCGGCACGCTGTTGCAGCGTCCGGACGGCTGACATTGCCTGATGGCGCATGGCATCCAGATCGAGACCAGGAATGTGATCGTTTTCGACAATCACCCGGCCATTGATCATCAGCGCCTTTAACGAAGCCCGACCGCCGCAGGCCACCGGCCCAATTGCCATGTCATGCAGGCCGAAATAGCGCGGATCGTCCAGCCGGTACACGGCGATATCGGCCAGCATCCCGACCTGCACGGTGCCGCTCTGCGGCAGACCGAGGATCTGCGCCCCGCCGGCGCTGCCCCAGCGCACCACATCTTCAATGGTTGCCGCATCGCCACCGCCTTCAAAAGTTCCACCGTCATAGCGTGGCGTGGCGAACATGCCTTTTCTGGCGCGCTGCAACAGCCACGCCGCATGCGCTTCACTCTGCATATCGGCTGCCTCGTTCGATGCCGCGCCGTCCACGCCCAGGGAAACCGGCACGCCCGCCTGCTCCAGCGCCAGCAGATCGGCAATGCCGCTGCCCAGTCGTCCGTTACTTTGCGGGCAGTGCGCAATACCGGTCCGGCTGTCACCCAGCAGCGTGATCTCCTGCGGCAACAGCTTCACCAGATGGGCAAACCAGACGTCATTACCCAGCCAGTCGTGTTCAGCACAAAACTGCACCGGCGTCATGTTGAAGCGGTCGCGCGCCGCATCCAGATAATCCACCGTTTCCGACAGGTGACTGTGCAACCGGATACCCAACTGACGCGCCAGCCTGGCCATTTCGCGCAGCTGCGCGCCCGGCGCTGAGTGCAGCAGCGTGGTCGGAGCCATCACCACCCGACACAGCGAGGTCGGCCGCGGATCGTGGTAGCGTCCCACCAGCCGTTCTATGTCGGCCATATAGTGATCAAAATTCTCCGGGCGCAGCGCCTGCGGTAAATCCTGCTCAATCGTCCGTCCCTGAGTCGCACCACCCCGGCACAGCACAATCCGCATGCCCAGCGCCTCGCCTTCACTGAACAAAATGTCGGAAGGATCAAACGGCATATCTGGCCAGTAGAGATAGTTATGATCGGCGACCGTGGCGCAGCCGGATCGCAGTAACTCGATCAGGCCGATACGAACCGCCAGCCGGAACGTCTGTTCGTCAAAGGTGGCGCGAAAACGATACGGCGTGGCGCTTAACCAGGCGGTCAGGCTTTTGTTCAGCCCCTGCGGCTCACCTTTCAGCAACGACTGAAACAGGTGGTGATGGGTATTGACCCAGGCGGGATAAACCACGCAGTCGCGGGCATCAATCAGCCGCTCGTCCGGCAACGCGGTCAGCGACCCAATGGCTTCGATCACGCCTTCGCGGATGCGAATATCGGGTCCGGCATGTCGTGCCCGCTCGCCCGGCAGGCCGGTCAGAATGGCGTGCGCGTTTTTAATCAGTAATGATTGAGATGACATCGCAACGTTCCTCACGGTTTAACCTGCATCTGCTGAACAAACTCAGTGGTGTAAGCCTGTTTCCAGTCGGTATCCGCTTTAAGCAGGCTGGCTTTGACCATGAAATCGCGGGTTTTTTGCCAGCGATCCTGCGTCATGGTGCCCCAGCCGGCTGTCGCGGCATCGCCACCGTCAATCAGATGGTGCTGTTTGATCTGCGTGACGCCCCAGGCCAGCAAATCATCGGTCATTTTTGGATTCTCTTTTTTAATCAGCGCGTTGCCTGGTGCCGGATTAGTGAGATAGCTGACCCAGCCCTCCATTGAGGCACGTACAAATTTCGCCATCGCTTCGCTGCGGCTGCTGATCTGGTCCGGACGGGTAATCAGAATGCCGCCGTAGGGCGGATAGCCGTGCTCGGAAAACAGGAAGAAATTCGATTTCACCCCGGCCTTTTGCGCCTGGAAAACCTCAGAGCTGACATAAGCCTGCTGTGCCACATTCTGATCGGCGATAAACGGCTGGATATTGAAGGTATAGGGGCGCACCTGCCCATCGCTGAGCTGATACTGTGCCTTTAGCCACGGCCACCAGGTGGCTTGCCCGGAACTGGAGACCAGAATGGTTTTGTCTTTCAGGCCGTCGAGGGAGGTGACGGAGGCGTGGGTCAGCAGTCCCTGAGGGTCATACTGAAACGGGGCGGCAATCGCTTTAGCCTGAAAGCCACGCTGCACCGCTTCAAGTAACTGCAGGTCATAACCGATGATCACATCGGCGCGCTTCGATAACAGCAACTGCATGCCGTTGATCTGCGGCCCGCCGGACTGAATGCTGACGTCCAGCCCGTAGCGCTGATAGATGCCGGTCGCCAGCGCCTGATAATAGCCGCCCTGCTCAGCCTGCGCGTACCAGGAGGTGAGTAAGGCAATCTTCTCTGCGGCATCGGCCGGCAGGATGAATGCGCCAGAAATCAGCGTGCTCAGCACGCAGCCAGACAGGGGAATGCGGGATCGTAACTTCATTGCTCCTCTCCTAATCGTCACCGGAGGGAGGCTGAGCAAAGGCGACTCAGCCCCCAGCCGGTTCAACATGAACCGCGAAATGGTGGCTGAGCAATGTCCCGCGCAGTTGCCTGCACTGACCGCTTCTACTCACAGTGAGTTATACAAAAAGGATGCCAGGTTAGCCGATCGGCGCGGCTTAAGGGCTGCGCGGCGATCGGCGGAGGCGGCGCTGCAACCTTTGATTCATTAAGGAGCAACCAGCACCATACTGGTGCAGCGTCAGGGCCGCTGGCGTCCGGGCGTCTGAATCTGGCTGAACAGCATTTCCAGCTGTTTGAGCATCATCGACGCCGCCAGCGACAGCTGCCTTGCCGGGGCGACGCACAGTGACAGGGTGAAGGTTTTGAGTTGCGGATCGGTCAGCGGAATAAACTGCAGTTCGTCGCTTTCCACCTCATCCATGATATCGAGCCAGCAGAGAATGCCGATGCCGATTTTCTCTTTGATCAGCGAGCGGATCATGTGGATGTTATTGGAGACCGCCACCTCGTTGATCATCTCGCCATGGATGTTGATCAGCGCCTGCACCGGTTCAGCCAGCATCAGCGGGGCAGAAGGCAGGATAAACGGATACTCACTGCACTGGTTAAACCGCACCCCGCTTTTGCTGCTGAGCGGATGGCCGGTCGGGACCACAATCCCCAGATCGATCTCGGCAAAGGCCCGCACCTGCAGTTCGCGTGACGATTGCGGGTTCAGCATCACCCCGAAATCGGCATCACCCGACATCAGCGCCTGCTGAATATCGACGTTGTTCATGGTGGTCAGGGTGAAAGAGATGTTCGGATAGTCGAGATGCACCTGTCTGAGCATTGACGAGAAAAACTGCCGGTTAATCGCGTCGATGGTGGCGATGCGCACATGGCCGCGTCGCAGTCCACGCAGGTCATCCAGTTGTTCGCAGACCCGCGAAAAATCCTTTTTCCAGTTACTGGCGGCGTGCAGCAGCAGTTCGCCCGCTGCGGTCAGCCGCAGGCCGCTGGGGTGACGCTCAAACAGCGGCATCGCCAGCTCTTTCTCAACCCGCAGGATTTGCCGATCGATCGACGACGCCGCCACGTGCAGGCTTTCAGACGCCTTGCGAAACGATCCCTGACGGGCCACTTCAGTGAAATAGAGCAGAAATCGGGAGAAGGCAAACATAGGGAGTGCTCTCTTTTATGCAACGGGATGTGCGAATCAAAGCGCTGGACGCAACAGTTTTATCACAATAACGTAGATTTCATGGCAACGGGAACAATCGTTTCATCACTCAGCTGGCTGCTGTTGCGCAGCGCTGGGTGATAGCACCGCCGGTCAGGCGGCAGCGACGATGACCTGCTTTTTTATCACTGCTCTCTTTAAGCACAGACGGTAAATAATGATGAAAGAGTCCGGACTTATTCCAGTCACGATCAGCGCTGTCCATATTAATGGTGTCGGCAATCTTTCATTACAGCTTATTGCCCGGCGCGGTGGTTTATTACCGGCTTATTTACCGGGCGCGCACATTGACGTTTTCATTCCGCAAATCGGGCCGCGCCAGTATTCACTTTGCAGCGAAAGCCACGGCGGTGAATATTACGAGATCTGCGTGAAGCGGGCAGACCTCTCCAGCGGCGGATCGCATTATATTCATCACCATTTACGGCCTGGCGATGCGCTGGAAATCTCAGCACCGCGCAATCATTTCCCGCTGCCCGACGCGGGACGCTATCTGCTGTTTGCCGGTGGAATCGGTATTACCCCACTGTTGCCGATGGCGGAACAGCTTGCCCGACAAGGGTTTGACTATGAACTGCATTATTTTATCTCGTCGCCAGAACAGGCGGCGTTTGTGCCGCGATTAACCGCACCGCGATTAGCAGACCAGGTTTATTTTCATCACAGCAGCGCAAACGATTCTCTGCGTGTGAATACGCCGCCGTGTTTATCGCAGCCCGATCCACAGACCCGGATAATAGCCTGCGGCCCGGACGGCTTTATTCAGCATCTGCAGCACCTTATGCAGCAGCATGGCTGGCAACCGGATCAATTGATTTTTGAGCGATTCAGCAATGCAGCGCTAAATAATAGCGCCAGCGACAGCGCCTTTTATATCCAGCTCAATTCTACCGGCACCCGCTATTTAGTCAGCCCGCAGCAGACTATTGCCGAAGTCTTATTAAGCGCCCGGGTCGATATTATGCTGTCGTGCGAACAGGGAATATGTGGTTCCTGCATCACTGAGGTAATCGACGGTATTCCCGATCATCGTGACTGCGTGCTGACTGCCGAAGAGAAAGCGGAGAATACGCAGATAACCTTGTGCTGCTCCCGATCCAGAACGCCGGTTCTGGTGCTCGACCTTTAATCTCAGCGCGGAGTCTTATCATGTCTGTTGCCCGGTCCGATGCACCGCTTGCTGGCCTTGCCAGCGTTCGCCTCCCCGCCTGGCTGCTGCCGGCGGACTGGCCGCGTGAAGCCGGTGAGCCGGTGCTGGCCGATCTGCGCTTTGCGGCTGGCAAAATTACTGCGCTGACGCCAGCCCGGCCCGATCAGAGCGATCTGTGGCCGGTGGATGGCGCACTGGCGCTGCCGGGGCTGATTGAACCGCATGCGCACCTCGATAAAACCTTCACCCTCGCCCGCAGCCGTCCGTCAAAACCGGGCCTGCTGGCCGCCATTGAAACCCTGCATCAGGATCGCCAGCACTGGACGGCGTCGGACCTTCAACAGCGTGCCGGCCGGGCTTTCGGCTGGGCGGCCGCCAACGGCGTGACCCGTTTGCGCAGCCATATCGACTGGTTTGACGATCGCCCTCCGCTGGCCTGGACGGAACTGGCTGGCATGGCACCTCCCGGCATCACGCTGGAACGGGTGGCGCTGGTGCCGCTGAGCCTGTTCGCTGATGCCGGGAGCGCTGACCGCATCGCCCGCGCGGTGGCGCAGAGCGGCGCCGGTTGCCTGCTGGGCGGCTTTATCCACTCCTCAAACTGGGACCCGGCGGCGATGACCCACCTGATGCGCAGCGCCGCCCGCTGGCAGCTGGATCTGGATTTGCATATTGATGAAGAGCTTTCGCCAGTGGCCCACGGCCTGAGCTGGCTGGCGCACTACCTGGCTGAAAACAGCTTCAGCGGCCACATCTGTTGCAGCCACGGCTGCGCGCTGGCGTCCGGCAGTGAACTGCAGGCGCAGCAGGTACTGCGGCAACTGGCTGCCCACGCCGTCACGCTGATTGCCCTGCCGATGACCAACCTGCTGTTGCAGGATGCGGTAACCGGACGCACGCCGCGTCAGCGCGGCATTACCCTGCTGAAAGAGGCGCAGACGGCAGGCGTTCCACTGCTGATCGGCTGTGACAACGTTCAGGATGCCTTTTGTCCGGCAGGCAGTTATGACCCGCTGGATACCCTGAGCTGCGCGCTGTTCGCTTTGCAGCTGAACAACGTTTTTGACCAGCATTCGCGGCTGATTTGTGATGCCGCCGCCCTGACCGGCGCGCACTCAGCCCCACCGCCGCTGTCACCGGGCAGCGACGCTACGCTGGTGCTGTTCCCGGGCAGCGACAGCGCCAGCTGGCCGTTAAACAGCGCAGCCCGCCAGGTTATCCATCACGGCAGGCTGACCCATCAACGTATCTGGCAGCAGGAGATATCCCATGAGTCTTGAAGAGGGTGCGGGCAAACCGCTCGCCCACTATGCCGCCTGGCGTCGGGCCGGTGATTTTGTCTTTCTCTCCGGCATCATTCCGGTTAATCCGCAGAGCGGCACTATCGTGCGCGGCTTTAAGGATATCCCGGTTGAAGTCCGTCAGTTAGTTGGCGAAACCGGCGAGTTCTCGACCGACGCCAGACAGGGGCCGATCCTCGCGCAGAGCTGGTATGTGCTGGAAAGCATTCGCCACACCGTGCAACAGGCGGGCGGACAGATGAGCGATGTGATCAAGCTGGTGCAGTACTTCCGCAATCTCGATCACTTTCCCTGCTACAGCCGGGTCAGAAAGCTGTTTTATGACGGACAACCGCCGGTTTCAACCGTGGTGCAGGTCAGTGAAATGCTGCCGAGCGCCGAGGTGCTGATTGAAGTGGAAGCCACCGCCTGGTTACCGCTAACCCCCTAATCTCCGACTACGAGGCACAGCATGATTAACGGTTATATTCCTGCAGCGCGTTTTCTGCCTTTTCTGAGCTGGACGGCCATCGCGGCTCTGCCCGACAAAGCCAACACGGTGATTGTTCTGCCGACCGGCGCGATTGAGCAGCACGGTCCGCATCTGCCCTGTTCGGTCGACAGCGTGATCGCCTCCGGCGTGGCGGGCCATGCGCTGGCCAGACTGCCAAAAACCATCCCGGCTTACGCCATTCCGCCGATTACCTACGGCAAATCGGATGAACATCTGAATTTCCCCGGCACGCTGACCTTAACCGGCGACACCCTGCTGCAAACCGTGCTGGAGATCGCTGAATCGCTTTACCGCGCTGGCTTCCGCAAGCTGCTGATGATCAACGGTCACGGCGGACAGCCGCAGGTGCTGCAAATGGCGGCACGGGAAATGCGTCTGCGTCACGGCGATATGATCATCATCCCGCACGACGTGTTTCGGGTGCCGAACGTCGAAAACCAGTTCCTCAGCGCCCGGGAGCAGAAAATGGCGATGCATGCCGGTCACAGCGAAACCGCGGTGATGCTGGCGCTGGCACCGGAATGCGTCCACCCCGACCAGGCGGTGGCCAGTTATCCGCCGGAATTCCCCTGCCCGACGCTCTCCGCCGGTCGCCCGGCGGCCGCCTGGGTCTCTTACGATTTCGGACCGAGCGGCGTAATTGGCGATCCGACCGGTGCCACCGCAGAACAGGGTCACGCAATCCTTGATTCGCTGGCCGCAAGCTGGGCGCAGGCGATCACCGAAATCCACCAGATGAGCTGGCCGGTGCGCAGCGAACCCACCTGGGGAAAACAGCACTGGAGCGGTTTTGTGCAAACCGGCTTTACTCCTCCGTCTTCTTTGGCCTCTGAATAGTGGAGTAGTTACGATGAAAATTGGGCGTAAATCGACTTTCTCCCTGCTTGCTCTGATGCTGGCCGGGGTCTCTGCTTCCGGCATGGCGGAAGAGAAGTTTACCTTCCTGACTAACTGGTACGCGCAGGCGGAGCACGGTGGCTTTTATCAGGCTCAGGCTAGCGGGCTGTACAAAAAAGCCGGGCTGGATGTCAGCATCAACATGGGCGGGCCACAGGTGAACGTGATGCAACTGATGGCGGCCGGACGCGCAGACTGTACGCTGGGTGACAACGGCCAGGCGCTGGAGACCTGGGAGGCTGGGGTGCACGCCGTCACGGTCGCTACGGTGTTTCAGCATTCACCGACGGTATTTATCAGCCATGACAAAGTCGACCAGCCTCAGCAGCTGAAAGACAAAACTTTCCTGCTGGCCACCGAGGCTTATAACTCGTTCTGGCCGTGGGCAAAAAGCGAACTCGGACTGGAGAAGGTGAAAATCCGTCCCTACACCTTCAGCGTCCAGCCTTTCCTCGCCGACCGCAATCTGGTGCAGCAGGGATACGTCACCTCTGAACCATTCTCGATTGAGAAAGGCGGCAAACCGTTTTACGTCTACATGCTGAGCGACTGGGGCTACCCGCCGTATGGCAACTCGATTATCTGCATGGCCGACACGGTTAAACAACGCCCGGCTGCGGTAGCCGCCTTCGTTAAAGCCTCCATGCAGGGCTGGAAAGCTTATCTACAGGACCCGACCGCCGGCAATGCATTGATCGCCAGAGATAACCCGCAGATGACCGCCGACCAGATCGCTTTTGGTATCGCGCAGATGAAGAAATATCAGCTGGTGACGGGCGGCGACGCACAAACCGGCGGTATCGGCATCATCACGGAATCGCGGCTGAAAAAGAGCTGGGACATGCTGGTTAAAAACAAGCTGATCGACGCGGAGAAAGTGCCGTTCGGCCAGACCTATACCCTCGATATGATTAAAGACGCGAAGGTTATGCCATGAATACTGTCCCCAACCTCACCGTGATGCGCGACGTTCGCGCAGCCACGCCGCAGGCAGAGCCGGCGATCGAAGTGCTGTCGGCAGAGAAGATTTACAGCAACGGCACCCGCGCCCTGCTGCCGGTCAATCTCACCATTCATCAGGGCGAATTTGTCACCCTGCTCGGTCCGTCGGGCTGTGGCAAAAGCACCCTGCTGAAAATGGTCGCCGGGCTGACCGAGCCCAGCGACGGCAAACTGGTGTTGTGGCGTCGTGACAGCCGGGAAAGCGCCCAGGTCCCGCTCTCCTTCGTGTTCCAGGAAGCGACGCTGATGCCCTGGAGCACGGTGCAAAACAACGTCCGTCTGCCGCTGGATCTGGCGGGCGTACCGCGGGCCGAAGCTAATACCCGCGTTGCCGAGGCGCTGGAACTGGTCGGGCTGGGTAAATTTGCCCGGGTCCTGCCGCGTGAACTCTCCGGTGGCATGCAGATGCGGGTCTCGATTGCCCGTGGGCTGGTGACGCGCCCGAAACTGCTGCTAATGGATGAACCCTTTGGCGCGCTCGACGAAATCACCCGCAATAAACTCGACAGCGACCTGCTGCGGCTGTGGCGTGAACAGGGCCTGACGGTGGTGTTCGTGACTCACTCAATTCACGAAGCGGTTTTTCTGTCGCAGCGGGTGATCATGATGGCTGCCCGGCCGGGCCGGGTGGTGGAAGATATCGCCATCAATGAGCCGTTCCCGCGCAGCGAAGATTTCCGCGTCAGTCCGGCCTTTTCACGTTATGCGAAGCAACTGCAGGATAGCCTGCTGCAAGCCAGCCAATCGGGAATGGAGTAATACCATGCAGACGCAAAAATCTTCTCCGTGGATGGCTAATCCCGGCTTTCGTAAAGTGTTTTATCCCACCGTTGTGGCGGTGGTCGTGGTGCTGTTGTGGCAGGGATGGGTGAGCTATTTCAATATCCCGCAGTTTCTGGTGCCGTCACCGCTGGTGATGCTGCAAAGCCTGTGGACCCACTTCGGCTCGCTGATGATGGCGCTGCTTTTCACCCTGAAAATCACCCTGATCTCGTTTTTACTCTCGATCATCATCGGTGCCGCCGTGGCTTTCGTGCTGGTGCAGAATCGCTTTGTCGAAACCGCCCTGTTTCCCTACATCGTCTTTCTGCAGGTGACGCCGATCGTCGCCATCGCGCCGCTGATTATTATCTGGGTCAAAGACACCACCCTGTCGCTGGTGGTCTGTTCAACGCTGATGGCGGTGTTCCCGATTATTTCCAACACCACCCAGGGATTGCGCAGCGTTTCGCCGGGGCTGCTGAGCTACTTCAGGCTGAGCCGCGCCAGTCGTCTGCAGGTGCTGATTCGTCTGCGCATTCCGTCCGCGCTGCCCTACTTTTTTGGTGCGCTACGAATTTCCAGCGGGCTGTCGCTGATCGGAGCGGTGGTTGCCGAGTTCGTGGCGGGCACCGGCGGGAATAATACCGGGCTGGCCTACCAGATCCTGCAAGCGGGCTATCAGCTGGACATTCCGCTGATGTTTGCGGCGCTGCTGCTGATCTCCCTCGCCGGTATTGCGCTGTTTGGCATGATGTCGTGGATTTCCCGTCGCGCCCTCTCCGCCTGGCATGAGAGCGAAGCGGTTCAGTCTCATTAACTCCCTATTTTCAGGCAGGAAAATTATGCACAGCGAACACCGTCAGCACGCGCTTGCCCTGATACAGCAGGCGCTTCCCGATCTCGACTGGACTTTGCAGGCCGCCAGAGTTAAACGCCTGTCACGCGATTTTCACTGGTTCAGCCCGCTACTGAAACGGCAACTGGAAGATAAACAGGCCGATGCGGTGGTCAGACCGCGCAGTGAAGAGGAGCTGAGCCTGCTGGTCAAAGCCTGCGTCCGCCATCAGCTACCGCTGATCCTGCGCGGCGGAGCAACCGGTAACTATGGTCAGCTGGTGCCGCTGGCGGGCGGCATTCTGGTCGATATGACCGGCTTTAATCAGCTGTGTGAACTCACCCCTGGCGTGGTCCGCGCGCAGGCCGGGATGCGGCTGGCGGAGATTGAAGCCCTGACCCGTCCGACCGGCTGGGAACTGCGCTGCATGCCTTCGACCTATCGCCTTGCCACGCTGGGCGGGCTGTACGGTGGCGGCTTTGGCGGCATCGGCTCAATCAACTATGGCCCGCTGGCCGCCGCCGGAAACGTACTCAGCGTGAAAGTGATGACCGTGGAAGCGGAACCACGCATTCTGCAGGTTCCGGCACCGCAGGCGCTGCTGCTGCATCACGCTTACGGCAGTAACGGTATCGTGCTGGAGGTTGAACTGGCGCTGGCACCGGTACATGACTGGATAGAGCGGCTGGACGTGTTCGACGACTTTACCGACGCGCTGGATTACGCTAATGCCTTCGCCCGCTCACCAGGACTGGTGAAACGTCAGCTGGCGTTATTCGCCGCGCCGATCCCCGGCTACTTCACCCATCTCAGCGGCCATTATCAGGCGGATCAGCATGCGGTGATCAGCGTGATTGGGCAGGAAAGTGACGGGTTAGCGGCGGGCCTGCTGGAAAAATATCGCGGAAAGAGTGCGCTGCGGCAGTCTGCCAGCGCCGCTCGCGATGCGAATGCGTCACTGATGGAATATTGCTGGAACCACACTACCCTGCACGCGCTAAAAGTTGACAATACCCTGACCTATTTACAGACCGCGTTTAACCCGGCCTGTTATCGCCAGCAGATTATCGACATGGCCGCTCTGCTGGGTGATGAGGTGATGTCGCATATTGAGTTTCTGCGTGACGCTGACGGCAATCTGACCGCCAGCGGCCTGCAACTGGTGCGCTACAGCAGTGACGCGCGACTGAACGAGATCATGAACGCTTTTCGCGCCAACGGCGTCCGGATCAATAATCCGCATGTTTATCAGATTGAAGAAGGCAAACAGGGAGAGATCAAACCGGCGGTGGTCTCGGTTAAACAGTGTCTGGACCCGGATGGATTACTCAATCCCGGCAAACTCAAAGGCTGGGAACTGCGCGATACGCTGGTGCTGGATGACGATCCGCTGGCGTTGCGCCGCCCTTCACCCTGAGCGCGCCCTGATCAGCCGGCTGCAACGGCATCGCTGTCATCGCTGATATAAAAAAACCCGCTTATCACTAAGCGGGTTTTGCCTTTCAGTGGTTAATCGTAAGCCATCAGAGCTCGAACCGATCCAGGTTCATCACTTTGGTCCAGGCAGCGACGAAGTCCTTGACGAACTTCTCTTTGGCATCGCTGCTGGCATAGACTTCCGCCGACGCGCGTAACACCGCATTGGAGCCGAATACCAGGTCAGCGCGGGTGGCGGTAAAGCGGACTTCACCGGTCAGGCGATCGCGTCCTTCGAACTGCTCGCTGGAGCCATCAATGGCTTTCCATTCAATACGCATATCCAGCAGGTTGATGAAGAAATCGGTGTTCAGTTCACCGACGCTGCGGCTGAAGACGCCGTGCTGGCTGCCGTCATAGTTGGTTCCCAGCGCGCGCATCCCGCCAATCAGTACCGTTAATTCCGGCACCGTCAGCGTCAGCTGCTGTGCTTTATCAATCAGCAGGTGCTCGGTGGTGGTTTTGCCGTATCCGCGACCGTAGTTACGGAAACCGTCAGCGCGAGGTTTCAGCAACTCAAACGATTCGATATCGGTCTGATCCTGACGCGCATCGACCCGGCCCGGGATAAAGGGCACCTCAATCTCAACGCCGGCCGCTTTCGCCGCCTGCTCAATCCCAACCACTCCGGCCAGCACAATGACATCGGCCAGCGAGACTTTATTGAATTCCCGCTGCAGCGCTTCCAGCTTCGGCAATACCCGGGCCGCATTGGCGTTAACGTCCCACTCGCGTTGCGGCAGCAGCGCCAGGCGCGCGCCGTTGGCACCGCCGCGTTTGTCACCGCCACGGAAGGTTGAGGCTGACGCCCAGGCAACCGAGGTCAGTTCACTGACGCTCAGGCCAGCGGCCGCAATCTTCTCTTTCAGCTGCGCGATGTCGGCGCCGGTCGGATGATAAACCGGTGTCGGCAGCGGGTCCTGCCAGATCAGATCTTCTTTCGGCACTTCCGGACCGATATAACGCGCTTTTGGCCCCATATCACGGTGCGTCAGCTTGTACCAGGCGCGGGCAAAAGCTTCATTGAATGCCTGCGGATCGTTGTAAAAACGACGCGATATTTTCTCGAATTCCGGATCGAAACGCAGGGTCAGATCGGTGACCAGCATGGTCGGCTTACGTTTCTTCGTCTGGTCAAACGCATCAGGAATGATCTCTGGCGCGTCGATCGCTTCAAACTGGATGGCACCGGCCGGGCTGCGGGTCTGCACCCACTCATATTTGAACAGGTTCTCGAAGAAGTAGTTGCTCCACTGGGTCGGCGTCTGCGACCAGATCACTTCCAGACCCGAGGTAATCGCATCGGCACCCACGCCGGTGCCGTGGCTGCTTGCCCAGCCCAGACCCTGTGCTTCAATCGGTGCGGTTTCCGGATCAACGCCAACGTGCTCGGCCGAACCGGCACCGTGGGTTTTGCCCAGCGTATGGCCACCAGCGATCAGGGCAACGATCTCTTCATCGTTCATTCCCATATTGCCGAAGGTCGCACGAATGGCCGGAGCGGCTGACGCCGGATCGCCGCTGTGTTCCGGGCCTTCAGGGTTAACGTAGATCAGCCCCATTTCGGTCGCGCCGAGCGGTGACTGTGCCAGCGATTCCGGATGACGGTGTTCCAGCCAGGTGCTTTCATCGCCCCAGTTGACGTCCATATCCGGTTCCCAGACATCTTCACGTCCGGCACCAAAACCAAAGGTGCGGAAGCCGGAATTTTCCAGCGCCACGTTACCCGCCAGGATATACAGGTCGGCCCAGGAAATTTTCTGACCGTACTTCTGCTTCACCGGCCACAGCAGACGGCGCGCTTTATCCAGGCTGACGTTATCGGGCCACGAGTTTAATGGAGCGAAGCGCTGCTGGCCGCGGCCTGAACCACCGCGACCGTCTACTGCGCGATAGGTACCGGCGCTGTGCCAGGCCATACGGATGAAGAGACCGATGTAGCTGCCCCAGTCGGCAGGCCACCAGGCTTGTGACTCAGTGAGCAAGGCTTTGAGATCGGCTTTTAGCGCAGCGTAGTCTAATTTGGCAAATTCTTTACGGTAGTCGAACGACTCGCCCAATGGGTTAGAGCGGGATGAGTGCTGGTTCAGCAGGTCGACACGCAGCTGGTTAGGCCACCAGTCACGGTTGGACGTGCCGCCGCCTGATGTCTGATTGGCCTTTCCTGCATGAAAAGGACATTTACCTGCCGCTGCTTCGCGATCGGCTTCGACAATAGGCTTTGCATCTTTTGCATCTTCATCAACAGAATTGCTCATGGTCACACCTCTTTTATGTATTCTCAGCGCTACTCTATAGTGGCTTTTGAAAAAGGCACACCTGTCTCATCCTATACCTTTGATAGCCTGACCCTTTGAATATGATTAGCTGAAAAAGGTTTTAACGATTAAAAAAGAACCGCGCCGGTCAGTTCAGGCGAAGCGGTTAAAAATACCATTACCCTTGCCGCCAGGGATCGCGTCTGCCAAATAATAATCAGCAGCGTGACGGCGATCATGATTGGCAAAAGTGGCGCTATCGCCTGCTGATTCAGGCTGAAATGCCGGGCCAGCACCTGCGGTGTTGAAATCAGATCAGGGATAAAAGAGGATGCGGAGAGCGGCAGGGATCACTACAGAATGAGATGAACAGCGCCTTATCACTAAGGCGCTGGGTCGGGAACGGTATTAACGCCAGCCGAGTTCCGGCGCGACATACTTCAGTATCGCCTCAATCACATGCGCGTTATACGCCACCCCAAGCTGGTTCGGCACGGTCAGCAGCAGCGTATCGGCTTCAGCAATCGCTTCATCCTGCGCCAGTTGCTTAATTAACTGCTCCGGTTCAGCGGCATAGCTGCGGCCAAAGATGGCGCGGGTTTTTTCGTCGAGGAATCCCACCGAATCCTGGTCGCTACCGCTGCGGCCGAAGTAGGCGCGGTCCATGTCATTGACCAGCGCAAAAATGCTGCGGCTGACCGAAACCCGTGGCTCTCGCTGATGGCCGGCGGCTTTCCACGCTTCACGGTAGGCACGGATCTGCTTCGCCTGCTGGATGTGGAACGGTTCGCCGGTTTCATCATCTTTCAGGGTCGAACTTTGCAGGTTCATGCCCATTTTTGCTGCCCACTCTGCAGTGGCGTTGGAGCCGGAGCCCCACCAGATGCGGTCACGCAGCCCTTCAGACAGCGGTTCAAGGCGCAGCAGGCCCGGCGGATTCGGGAACATCGGCTGCGGATTCGGTTTGGCAAAGCCTTCACCGCGCAGCACTTCCAGAAACTCTTCGGTATGACGACGCCCCATATCAGCGTCGGTCTCGCCCGCTTTTGGCTCAAAGCCAAAATAGCGCCAGCCATCCACCACCTGCTCAGGCGAGCCACGGCTCAGGCCGAGCTGCAAACGGCCGTTGGAAATCAGGTCGGCTGAACCGGCATCTTCCACCATATAGAGCGGGTTTTCATAGCGCATGTCGATCACGCCGGTACCGATTTCAATATTTTTGGTACGGGCACCGACCGCCGCCAGCAGCGGGAACGGCGAACTCAGCTGGCGGGCAAAATGGTGCACGCGAAAGTAAGCTCCGTCTGCGCCCAGCTCTTCGGCTGCAACCGCCAGGTCAATCGACTGCAGTAACACATCCTGCGCCGAACGGGTGGCTGACTGTGAAGAGGGCGTCCAGTGACCGAAGGATAAAAAGCCAATCTTTTTCATCTGTTACTTCTCCTGGCGGGCAAAAGTGGCCCACACATGCTAAGGCGGTTTTCGATAGGCAAAGGTTACGCCGTCGTCGTCACCACTGATAGTCAATATCTTTCAGCGCCATATTCAGGATTTTCGACATAGCTAAGAAAAATAACGTCTTTGTCTTTGCGCAGCGTTTATTTCACTGTGGCTCTCTGTTCCTCTTCTGCCAGGTCGATCATGCAAAAAAGCCGTGCCGCTTACCTTCATCCGCAGCAGCGCGCCCTGCTGCAACAGCTCTCGCGCAGCTGGTTATGGCGCACTGAACTGCCCACCTGGCTGCTGATCGTCGCGGTCTATGGCGGCTGGTTCGGCACGCTGCTCGGCTGGCAGATCCTCGGACGGCTGCCCGCTACCCTGCTGCTGACTGGCTTCACCGCCTGGTATATGTCGCTGCAGCATGAGCTGATCCACGGCCATCCGACGCGCTGGCCGCGGATCAATCAGCTGTTCGGCATCCTGCCGCTGGCGGTGTGGTTTCCGTTTGGCCTCTACCGCGATTCTCATCTGGCCCATCACCGCAATCACACCCTGACCGAACCGGATGACGATCCGGAAAGTTACTACCTGTCCGCCGCACGCTGGGCGCAGCTGTCGCCGTGGCAGCAGCAGCTGATCCACCTGCGTAATACCTTTTTTGGCCGTCTGCTGCTGGCTCCGTTGCTGGATATCTGCGGCACTTTCAGGGCGATGTGGCAGGCGTTTCGTCACGGTGAGCGGGCCGCCATCGGCATGTGGCTGCTGCACTGGAGCCTGCTGGCGCTGCTGTTTTACGGCATGGCGCAGTGCGGCTTCTCCCCGCTGTGGTATCTGCTGGCGGTCAGCTATCCGGCGCTGGCGCTGACCAAAGTGCGCTCCTTTTATGAACATCGCGCGGCTGACGATCCGCTGGCGCGTTCGGTTAATAATGAGGCGGCGCTGCCCTGGCGGATCCTGTTCCTGAATCTGAACTACCATTCAGTGCATCACGATCTGCCCGGCGTGCCCTGGTATGGCCTGCGTCGCCTTTATCTGCGCGACCGTGAGCGCTATTACCAGCGCAATCACGGTTTCCGCGTGGCGGGCTACCGGGTCTGGCTGCGTCAGTTCTGGGCGCGGCCGGTCGGGGTTAATGCCCATCCGGGGCGTTCTGAAGAGGCTCGCCATGACTGACCTGCTGGCATTACCGATGTACGACATTGATCACCCTGCCACTGAGGCGCTCAGCCAGGCGATAGTAACGTTACTGGCGCAGCACGGCACGGCGGCGCAGCCAGTCTGGCCCGACGATCTGCTTACCCACTGGCAGGATGATCGGCTGCTGCTGAGTCAGACCTGCGGCTATCCGCTGGTGACGCGACTGCCTGCGGTGCAGCTGGTCGGCGCGTTTCACTACAGCGCGCCAGGCTGCAGCGGACCCGATTATCGTAGCTGGCTGGTGGCGCGGGATAAGGGCGCGACGCTGAGCGATTTTCACGCCCGCCGGGCGGTGGCCAACGGCCTCGATTCACACTCCGGCTATAACGCGCTGCGCCTGGTGGCGGCCCTGTCGGGCGTGCTGTTTTCACGGCTGGTGCTGAGTGGCGGGCATCGTCAGTCACTGGCGGCGGTGCGCCAGCATCAGGCGGATATTGCCGCCATTGATTGTGTCAGCTGGGCCCTGATCGCCCGGTACGCGCCAGAGGAACTACAGGGATTGCACATTATCGACGAAACACCGCCTGCGCCTGGGTTGCCACTCATCACTTCGGCCTCCACCTCGGCGCAGCAGCGCCAGACGCTGCAGTCGGTGCTGGGCGAACTGGTGACGAGTCCGGCGTGGCGTGAAGTCTGTGCGGCCAGCCTGATTAGCGGATTCAGCCCGCTGCAGCGCCAGGATTATCAGACGATAATCCGCTTTGAACAGCAGGCGGCGGCGCATGGGGTGGCCCGGCTTTGAGCTGAAAGAAAGGCGGCTTCCCTGCCGCATCGCCCTATTTACGGGCGGCAATGATCTCATCGGCCACGTTGCGCGGTGCCTGCGCGTAGTGGCTGAACTCCATGCTGTAGGTGGCGCGCCCCTGGGTCAGCGAACGCAGGCTGGTGGAGTAGCCGAACATCTCCGACAACGGCACTTCGGCGCGAATAATCCGGCCGCCAAAATGCTCATCCATGCCCTGCACCGCGCCGCGCCGTGACGACAGATCGCCCATAATCCCGCCGGCGTACTCTTCCGGCGTCTCCACTTCCACTTTCATTACCGGCTCCAGAATCGCCGGATCGGCCAGTTTTGCCGCCGCACGGAAACCGAGAATCGCTGCCATGCGGAACGCCATCTCCGAGGAATCGACCTCATGATAGGAGCCAAACGTCAGGGTCGCTTTGATATCGACAATCGGATAGCCCGCCAGCACGCCGCTGTTCAGCGCTTCGCGGACCCCTTTCTCTACTGACGGGATATATTCGCGCGGCACCACCCCGCCTTTGGTGGCATCCTCAAAGACAAACCCGCTGCCCGCCGCACCCGGTTGCAGGCTCAGCACCACATGGCCGTACTGCCCTTTGCCGCCCGACTGGCGCACAAACTTGCCTTCAACATCCTGCACCGCCTTGCGCAGCGTCTCACGGTAGGTAACCTGCGGCCGCCCGATATTGGCCTCTACGCCAAATTCACGTTTCAGACGATCGACGATAATCTCCAGATGCAGTTCGCCCATACCGGAGATAATCGACTGGCCTGACTCCTCGTCGGTGTGCAGCCGGAACGACGGATCTTCTGCCGCCAGCCGCTGTAACGCCAGCCCCATCTTCTCCTGGTCCGCTTTGGTCTTCGGTTCTATCGACAGCGAAATCACCGGTTCAGGAAACTCCATCCGCTCCAGAGTAATAATGGCGTGCGGATCGCACAGGGTTTCGCCGGTCGTCGCCTCTTTCAGCCCGACGCAGGCGGCAATATCCCCGGCGCGTATCTCGTCGATTTCATGGCGGGCGTTGGCGTGCATCTGCACGATACGGCCAATGCGCTCCTTCTTGCCTTTGACCGCGTTATAGACGCTGTCGCCCTTGCGTAACACGCCCGAGTAGACCCGTACAAAGGTCAGCTGCCCGACAAAGGGATCGCTCATCAGCTTAAACGCCAGCGCCGAGAACGGTTCGTCATCATCAGCGTGCCGTTCGGCGTGGTTTCCGGCCTCATCCACGCCGCTGATCGCTGGCACATCGGCCGGTGACGGCATCAGTTCGATCACCGCATCCAGCATCCGCTGTACCCCTTTATTTTTAAACGCACTGCCGCACAGCATCGGCTGGATCTGGTTGAGCAGCGTGCGCTGGCGTAAACCGGCAATCACCTGCTGCTCGCTGAGATCGCCCTGCTCCAGCCAGGCTTCGGTCAGGGTTTCATTGGCTTCCGCCGCCGCCGCGACCATTTTTTCACGCCAGCTCTGCGCTTCGGCCAGCTGATCAGACGGAATTTCACCATAGCTGAAGGTCATCCCCTGGCTCTCTTCATCCCAGTAGATGGCCTGCATGCGGATCAGATCGATCACCCCGACGAAATGCTCTTCGCGACCGATGGGAATCACAATCGGCACCGGATTGGCTTTCAGCCGTGACTGCATCATGGTGACCACGCGGAAAAAATCGGCGCCCTGCCGATCCATTTTGTTGACGAACGCCAGCCGCGGCACATGATATTTATTTGCCTGCCGCCACACCGTCTCCGACTGCGGCTGTACGCCGCCCACTGCGTCATACACCATTACCGCGCCGTCCAGCACCCGCATTGAGCGCTCGACCTCGATGGTGAAATCAACGTGGCCCGGGGTGTCGATAATATTGATGCGGTGCGGCTCAAAGCGCTTATCCATGCCCGGCCAGAAGCAACTGACCGCGGCAGAGGTGATGGTTATGCCGCGCTCCTGCTCCTGCGCCATCCAGTCGGTTGTTGCAGCGCCATCGTGCACTTCCCCCAGCTTGTGGCTCATTCCGGTATAAAACAGAATGCGCTCGGTGGTGGTGGTTTTACCGGCATCGATGTGCGCGGAGATGCCGATGTTGCGGTAACGTTCGATCGGAAGGGATCGGGGCATGATGTATCCTTAGTCAGTTTGACGGAAAGAGGTGCACACTTTTCAGGCACCCATGTCAGCAAGCTTAGACTAATGGTACGACTCCATACGAACAGATTGAGCTATAATTAACCGGATCATTCCCCTGACAGGAACGTTATGCTGAGTAATCACCCTGATACTGAACAGTTACGGTTAGAAAATGTGTTGTTTGCGCTGGGCAATCCGCTGCGGCTGGCTATTGTTGATGCGCTGGCGCGTGAAGGTGAACAGCCTTGCGGCCTGTTGCGTGGTGAGGTGGCGAAATCGACCATGACCCATCACTGGCGGGTTCTGCGTGACAGTGGCGTGATCTGGCAACGGCCGCTGGGGCGGGAAAATCTGATTTCGCTGCGCCGTGAAGATCTTGAACATCGCTTTCCAGGCTTACTCACCAGCGTGCTGACGGCTATCAGTCAGGATGCCTCACCGCACGGACCGGCTGGCAAGCCCGGCGATGACGTTTTAAGGTAACGGTTTTTACTTAAAGGGAAATTCTATGCGCATTCTGATAGCAGGTGCCGGCGCGACCGGTGGATATTTTGGCGCGCGACTGGCCCAGGCCGGCCAGGACGTGACCTTTCTGGTGCGCGAACGGCGTTACCGCCAGTTGCAGCAAAAGGGACTGGTGTTGCAGACCCCGAGCGGCACCGAAACGCTGCAGCCGCAGCTGGTGCAGGCGGCTTCTCTGCACGGTCACTATGACCTGATTATCCTGACGGTAAAAAGCTTTGCCCTCGAGCAGGTGATGCAAGATATTGCACCCGCCGTCGGCCCGCAGACGCTGATTATGCCGATCCTTAACGGCATGCGGCACATTGAAACGCTGCAACAGCGCTTTGGCCGCGAAGCGGTGATCGGCGGGTTGTGTAAAATCAACGCTACGCTGGGCGATAACGGCGAAGTGATCCAGATGACGCCGCTGCATCAGCTCTATTACGGCGCGCTCGACGGTAATAACGATGCGCGCCTGCAGCGGGTCGATGCTGCACTGCGCGACAGTCAGGTTGATACCCGCTTCAGCGACAACATCATGGATGAGCTGTGGGAGAAATGGCTGCTGCTCAGCACGCTCGGCGCGGTGTGCTGTCTGGCTCGCGGCGATACTCAGCAGGTGCTGCGATCCCACGGCGGTGAAGCGCTGTTACAGGCTGTTTTTAGCGAGATCCTGACGGTAATCAGCGCTGCAGGTTATCACCCGCGCCCGGCGGTGACCGCCAAAATCTTCGAGCTGCTGAACAATCCAGCCACACCGATGACCTCCTCCATGTACCGCGATTTATGCCAGGGATTCGATATTGAAGCCGACCAGATCATCGGCGATCTGCTGCTGCGCGCCAGTCACTATGGCCTGAGCGCGCCTTTATTGAATGCGGTGTATGTCAATCTGCAGGTCTATCTGCAGAACCGTTAAGCGCCAGCGGGCCGCATCACGCCGGCCCGCCACTTTTCAGCGGCCCTGAATCCGCTGCTGCACCCCGGAAAGGCGCATCAGGCGCTGCCACGCCGCATCAATCTGATCAGGCAGTATCACTTCCGCGAAGAACCCTTTCCCGCGCGGTCCGTAGCCCTGCTCATCGTTTCGCAGCCGTTGCACCTCTCCCATCAGCAGGGAGATAAAGCGCTCCAGCGACCACATACCCTGCGGCGCGGCGCCGGTGATGCGCGGCTGGCCCGCCTCCAGCCTCAGTTGTGGAATGAAAACCGGCCAGTTGATAAAGCGGGGAGCCGCCGGCCGATCGCGCCACTGCCAGCGGAAGGTGGCGTCAGTACGCCGCTGCAGTAACGGGTCCTGAATCAGAATGACCTGCTGCGGCTGTATGCCACGGCTATCCAGTAACCGCTGGCTGAATGCCGCATTTTCGCCGCAGTTGCGCGATTCCCCTTCCAGCAGCAGCTGCTGTTGCGGCAGATCGGCCAGCCGATGCGCGATAGCCGCCAGCATCTGCGCCTCGCTCTTTCCCTGAGTATCAAGCGGGTGAAAGCGCGGATCTGCCGCCATCGCCTGCGCTAACAGCGGCGTGGCGTGGCCGACGCCGCCACTGATCAGCAGCGGCAGACCGGAGGTTTTCGCCAGCGCCACCGCGCCCTCAATATTTGGCAGCACCGCATGGCCCGCCAGAATCAGCAGATCGGCGTCGGGGTGCTGCGGATCTGTCAGCTGATCAAGCGCCAGCCAGTTGGCGATCAGGTTGATGTCATCAATATCATGCTCAGTAAGCTGCATATTTTTCTCCTTATTGCTGAGCAGTGTAGCGCGCAGCAGCAGCGCTGCAGCCGGAAAATTTGCTACAATCGCCGCTTCATCTACTGGAGAGATCAATGACTTCCCGCTCTGTGACCCTTGATGATGTCGCTCAACTGGCTGGCGTCTCTTACCAAACCGTTTCACGGGTGCTTAATCGTTCTGAACAGGTCTCGGTCCGCACCCGGCAACGGGTCGAAGCGGCGATGCAGCAGCTCAATTACGTGCCGAACCGGGTCGCGCAACAGCTGGCGGGTAAAGCGACCCGCACCCTGGGTCTCGCCACCAGCGATCTGGCGCTGATGGCCCCGGCACAGATTGCTTCGGCGATTCAGCGGCGCGCAGCGGCAGCGGGCTATCATCTGGTGATCGCTATGCAGAGCGGCAATGACGCGGCGGCGACCATCAATGAATTGCTGGCGCAGCGGGTGGATGGATTGCTGATCAATCTGCCGCTGCAGGCGGAGGAAGCGCAGCAGATCCAGGCGCTGTGCGCTGCGAAACCGGTGCTGTTTCTGGACGTCGAGCCGCAGGCGGCCGTGGCGCAGTGTCAGTATCCGAATCATCACGGCGCGCGGGCGGCGGTAGAGCACCTGGTGGCGCTGGGACACCGGCAAATCGGCTTGCTGAACGGTCCGGAGCGGTCCGTGTCGGCGCGTCAGCGTGAAGCCGCCTGGCATCAGGCGCTGGCCGATCATCAATTAACGCCGCATTGTTCCCTGCGCGGCGACTGGAGTGCGCAATCAGGTTATCAGGCGCTACTGGCACAGTTACCGAATGCCTTACCTCAGGCGCTGCTGGTAGCGAACGATCAGATGGCGCTGGGCGCGATGCGGGCGCTGCATCAGCACGGCGTGGCGATTCCGGGGCAGATTTCGGTGATTGGCTATGACGATACCGCCGAGAGCGCGTGGTATCAGCCGCCGCTGACCACGGTGCGGCAGGATTTACAACAGTTGGGCGTACTCAGCGTTGAGCAGCTGCTGGCGCGGTTACAGGGCGAATCAGTCAGTGATGAAGCGCTGGAAACCACGCTGGTGATCAGAGAAACCACCGCACCACCCGCCGATTCACACCGCGATCTCACCGCGCTGGCGCAGCAGCTTCAGGCGATTGCCCGCCAGCTGACCGAAAAATAATGCCTTCCTGCCGCCAGGCAAATGATGCTGCAGCGTCGATCCCGGCGATAAAAAAACCCGCCCTCCTGACGGGGAGCGGGTCTCTGTTAACCGAGCGGAGCGTTCACGCTCTGTTATCAGCCTCAGGCTTTCGGGTGTTCGCCGACGCCCATGGCTTTGATCTTTTTCGATAGCTCACGACGCTCTTTCGACAGATCGGCGTTTTTGATGATGTATTCATCAACGCGGTCTTCATAATCCACACGCATGCTGGCGATAATTTCCTGAATCGCCTCGACGCTCATGCCGGGTTTGATGTACTCGCTCAGGTTGTCTAACAGCAGGACGCGCTTCTGGTTGTCACGAATTTTCTTCTCGTTATCGACAATTTCACGCTGCAGTTTGTTTTTGCGGCGGAACATACGCACGAACTCCAGGACGTCCTGAAATGATTGCTTGGCATTTTCCATGATGGCACCTTTCTTTGAGCCTGCTGACGCAGGGAGAGAGACAAAACGATCAGCTTAGCGGCTAGCCAGCCTTATACGCAATTTTCACAGCTAATTTCGGACTGGCCCTTATCTTAGCGCAAAGAAACCCGGTTTCACATTAAGTCATTGTCTGAGGTGATTATTTGCGCAGCGCCATTCGCATCAAATCGGTCATCCGCTCCAGCTGTTTTGCCAGCTCAAGGCTTAACCAGACGTAACCGTAAATCGGCGTCTCCTCCAGTCCTTCACTGCCCGCCTCGGCAATCAGCCGCCGCAGCTCGCCGCTGATTTCGGTCAGCTCATGGCTGTTAGCCAGCACCTCGTCGGTTTCGCCTTCAATCGCCATCACCGACAGCGCACGCAGCGTGCTTTCGGTCATCTGCTGGGTTCGGCGTAATGCCGGGGCGTTAAGCAGAATCAGATGGCTCTGACGCGAGGCCCACCAGGCATCAATCTGCATCTCGATGGTGTACACCATATTACGGTTTATGGTCTGAATGGCTTCAAGCACCGATTTCGGGATGCGCGTCTCTTTGCTTGACGGTTCCAGCAGCGCCCGCATTTTGATCACGCTGGTCAGCAATTTGCCCAGCGGCTTGTTAAGGCGCGGCTTATCCACCAGGTTGGGCGAGAAACCGGCGTGGTAGATTTTCGCCATCTCCGCCAGCGTGTCCGAGAGCTGGATTCGCCAGTGAATGTAGGCGCGCTGCGCCCAGATGGCGGTAAACAGCAGCGCCATCAGCGAGCCAAGAATCACATCGCCGCCGCGCCACAGCGCCATGGTGAAATCGCCGGTGGGCGCGCCGACCACCACGCTGAGGGTGATGCCGATCAGCAGCGCCATATACGGATGTTTACCCAGCGTCAGGTAGCCGCTGATAAACATCGCTACGCCACACCAGGCCAGCATCATCGGCATGGAGATCAGCTCCAGCTTCAGGGCAATCAGTCCTGAGATCGACCCCGCCACCGTGCCGCAGATACGCTGCAGCGCGCGCGGAAACACATTCCCCCAGGTTGAGATCGGCCCCATCACCACCACCAGCGTAATCAGCGGCCAGGTGCCTTCCGGAATATCCGTCGCCCGGACAAAAATAAAACAGAGCAAAAAGGCAATAGCGATGCGTACGCCGTGAACGGTGCGGTAATGGCGGTAGAACCAAAACTCAAGTTTTGATATGGGCTTATCAGATCGCAAATTGGTTTTCCGGTTGAGGGATCATTTTGTGCGCTATCTTAACCCCTGATGTTGCTAAGGCTTAGTGCGCCATCTACATTTCAAAACAGTTTTGACGTTCCCTTACAATTATCAACATCGCCTTTACATACGGCCCCGAACTCAAAAAACAAATTGCCAACAATTTTTAACCTTTAGCTTTTGTTAGTAACACTTGAGAAGGAAGCACGATGCGAAAAAGAGCAAAAACCCTGCCGGGCGTTACGCGGCGGCAGGTTCTGACATGGTCGACGCTGGGCGTAGCAGCGACTGTCAGCCAGGTCGCCGATGCCGTTTCGCTGAAAGGCAGTCCAGGCTGGACGCCATTCTCCGATAATCCTCCAGAAACTTACCCACAACAAGGCTGGCTGTTTTTTACCGATGCCGAAGCCAAAACCATCGAGGCGATAGTTGACCGGCTGATCCCGGCCGATGATCTTAGCGTGGGCGGCAAAGAGGCGGGCTGCGCCGTCTTTATCGATCGTCAACTGCACGGCTCCTACGGTACTTTTGAGCGCCTTTATATGCAGGGCCCCTTTCAGCAAGGCACCACCGAGCAGGGCGATCAGTCGCCGCTGGTGCCGCGTCAGCGCTACCGCCAGGGCATCGCCGCACTTAACCGCTACGTTCAGCAGACCTCAAATAAAAACTTCACTGACCTGACGCCGCAACAGCAGGACGAACTGCTGCAGGCGATGGAAGCCGGTAAGGTGCACTTCAGCGATTTCGATGCGCAGTCCTTCTTTCTCGAAGTGCTGAATAACACCATGGAAGGCTTCTTTGCCGATCCGGTGTATGGCGGCAACCGTGAGATGGTGTCGTGGAAGATGCTCGGTTTTCCGGGTGCGCGCTATGACTATCGCGACTACATCGAACGGCATAACGAAAATCTGCACTTCGAGCCGATCAGTATTGCGCAATGGAAGGCAAAGGACTAATCATGAAAAAACTTCCCAAAACCGATGTAGTGGTGATTGGACTCGGCTGGGCCGGATCGATTATTGCCAATGAGCTGGCCGATGAAGGCCTCGACGTGGTGGGCATTGAACGGGGTCCGTGGCGCGATACCGCTCGCGACTTTAATATCGGCACCGTAACCGATGAGCTGCGTTATGTGATGCGCGAAGAGCTGATGCTGCGCACCCGCCAGAACACCTGCACCATGCGTAATAATCCGTCGCAGACCGCGCTACCGATGCGGACCTGGGGATCATTTCACCCCGGCAACGGCACTGGCGGCGCAGGCAACCACTGGGCTGGCATCACCTTTCGCTTCCAGCCGGAAGAATTCCGCCTGAAAAGCCATCTGATCGAGCGTTACGGTGCCAGTGCCATACCTGATGAGCTGGTGCTGCAGGACTGGGGCACTAGCTGGGAGGAGATGGAGCCGCACTATATGCAGTTTGAACGTGTGGCCGGCACCTCGGGCCGCGCCGGCAACCTCAACGGTGAAAAACGGCCGGGCGGGAATCCCTTTGAGGGCGCGCGCTCCGGCGACTATCCGACACCGCCGCTGCGTCAGCCTTATGGTCCGACCCTGTTTGCCGATGCGGCAAAAAACCTTGGCTATCAGCCGTTCCCGGTGCCCTCTTCGCTGGTCTCTGAAGCCTATACCAATCCGTATGGCGTCACCATGGGGCCCTGCACCTTCTGCGGCTTCTGCACTAACTACGGATGTGCCAACTACTCCAAAGCCAGCGCCATCACCACCGTACTGCCGGCGCTGATGCGCAAGCCTAACTTCACCGCCTATACCAACAGTGAAGTGTTGCAGGTGCTGACTGACTCTACCGGCAAAAAAGCCACCGGCGTCACCTACATCGACTCGTCGGGTGATGAGTGGGAACAGCCGGCCGATCTGGTGATCGTCGCCGCCTTTACCTTCGAGAATGTGCGCCTGATGCTGCTGTCGGGCATTGGCGAGGCCTACGATCCGGTGACTAACACCGGCACCACCGGACGCAACTACGCCTATCAGACCGCCAACAACGTCACGCTGTTTTTCGATAACAAAAACTTCAATCCGTTTATCGGCGCTGGCGCGGTCGGCATGGGAATCGACGAATTCAATAACGATAACTTTGACCACAGCGGCCTCGGCTTTTTTGGCGGCGGCAGTATCCGCGTCACCCCGATTGGCGCGGCTCCGATTGGTTATCGTCCGTTGCCACCTGACACGCCAAAGTGGGGATCGAAATGGAAACAGACGCTGAAAGATAACTATCTCAGCACCATGTCGATCGGCTGTGAAGCCAGCAGCTATACCACCCGCACCAACTATCTGTCGCTGGATCCTAACTACAAAGATCCGCATGGCCGCCCGCTGTTGCGTATCACCTTCGACTTCGCGCAGAACGACCTGAAAATGGCGCAGTACTGCACTAACAAGGTGGCTGAGATCGCTAAGGTGATGAACCCGCGCGAGATGATCGTTAAACCGATGACCGGCCACTGGAGCAGCGTGCCCTATCAGTCCTCTCACGTGGTAGGCGGCTTCATCATGGGTGCCGATCCACGGACCAGCTCGGTGAATAAACATCTGCAGGTGTGGGATGTGCCGAATCTGTTTGTGGTGGGCGCTTCCGCCTTCCCGCAGAATCCCGGCTATAACCCGACCGGCACGGTGGGCGCTCTGGCCTTTAAAGCGGCGCACGATATCCGTCGCTACTACCTGAAACGTCCGGGGGAGATGATTAGCGCATGAAAACGTTACCGCTTCTCTCCGCCGCCGCATGGTTACTGGCCTGCAGCTTCAGCAGCCAGGCGCAACCGGAATATGATCAGATCGCCCGCGGCAGTTATATCGCCACGCTGGGCGACTGTACCGCCTGTCACACCATCGATGAGAAACAGCCTTTCGCCGGTGGCGTTAAGTTACAGACGCCGTTTGGGACGCTGCTCGGCGCGAATATCACTCCTGACCGTGAAACCGGGATTGGCGACTGGAGTTATGATGATTTCCGCCGCGCCATGAATACCGGTGTCGGCCATGACGGTAAGCGTCTGTATGGCGCGATGCCGTTTACCGCCTACACCAAAATGTCGGAAAAGGATCTGCAGGACCTGTGGGCCTGGATGCAGACGCTGCAACCGATCCATCATCCGGTAGAAACCAATCAGCTGCCCTTTCCGTTCAATATCCGTACCAGCCTGATGGTGTGGAACTGGATTAACTTTGATAAGGGCGAATTCAAACCGAATCCGGACAAATCGGCGGAATGGAATCGCGGGGCCTATCTGGTTGAGGGACTCGGCCACTGCGGCACCTGCCACTCACCGAAAAATCTGCTGGGCGGCGACAAAAATGGCCGCTTCCTTGGCGGCAGCGAGGTCGAGGACTGGTATGCGCCGAATCTGGACGCCAGCGATCATACCGGACTCGGTAAATGGACCCAGCAGGATATCGTCAGCTACCTGCGGACCGGCGTGAACCGCTATGCCATCGCTTCCGGCCCGATGGCCGATGCGGTGCGTCATTCAACCCAGCACTGGCGCGAGGACGATCTCAACGCAGTGGCGGTTTATCTCAAGGATGGCGAGAAAAAAGCCGACGAGAATCCAAAACCGCTGGATGCTAATGATGACAGGATGAAGCTTGGGGCGACGATCTATGAAGCCAAATGCTCGGCCTGCCACAGTCCGGGTGGCCATGGTGAGAAGAATATCTTCCCGCAGCTGGCGGATAATCCGCTGATCAATCAGCCGAATGCGACATCACTGATGCATGTGGTGCTGGCGGGCAGTCGCGGCGTGGATACCAATGCGCGCCCAACGGCACCGGCGATGCCAGCCTTTGCCGGCACCCTGAGTGATGACAATATTGCGGCGGTGCTCACCTACATTCGCAACAGCTGGGGCAATGCCGCCGCGCCGGTTGAGGCCAGTGAAGTGAAGAAGATGAAGGAAGCGTTGCATTAAGCAGTCAGGGGGCAGCCTGAAGGCTGCCCCCGATTACGCGGCCAGCAATGCCGATCAGAACTTCTGCTTGAGATAATCGGTAATGCGGGTAATGACGCCAGCAGGTTCAACTGCGCTCAGCGCCACCAGCGGATAGTGAGCAATCTGCTGATCCTTATCCATCACCTGAATTTCACCAATCACTTCATTGGCTTTCAGCGGCGCTTCCAGCTCGCTGCGGTTAATAATGTATTTCGCCTTGACGTTCTGCACTTCACTGCGCGGCAGCGACAGGTAGACATCATTCGCGGTACCCACTTCGACCTGATGCGGATTGCCGTACCAGACATTCTCGCTGCCAATTTTCTTACCGGCATGGAACAGCTGCACGGTATCAAAGGTATTCTGACCCCATACCAGCAGCTTGCGCGCCTGCTCTTCCCGCCCTTTTGGACTCTTGCCACCCATCACCACGGCGATCAGACGATGTTTGCCCACCACGTTAGAGGCGATGATATTAAAGCCCGCGGTTTCGGTGTGGCCGGTTTTCAGCCCGTCCACATGCAGGGCGTTATCCCACAGTAAGCCGTTACGGTTGTTCTGGGTGATGCCGTTCCAGGTCAGGGTTTTCTCACTGTACATGGCATAGAAGTCAGGCTCGCCGTCGATAATCGCCCGCGACAGTTTTGCCATATCCAGCGCGCTGGAGAACTGGCCCGGCGCGTCCAGCCCATGCACCGTTTCGAAGTGCGTATTTTGCAGGCCCAGCTTATCGACATAGTGATTCATCATTTTGACGAAATTGTCTTCGCTGCCCGCCACATAATCTGCCAGCGCCACGCAGGCGTCATTACCGGAATCGATGATTACTCCCCGGCTTAAATCACGTACGCTCAGCTTGTCGCCCGGCTTAAGGAACATCAGCGATGAGCCTTTAAATACCGGATTACCGGCTGCCCAGGCATCTTTGCCGACGGTGACCATATCATCGCGGCTGATTTTCTTTTGATCGATAGCGCGATCGACGACGTAACCGGTCATCAGCTTGGTCAGACTGGCAGGATTGCGGCGCTCATCCGGATTACCGGCGGTCAGGACCTGGCCGGTGGTGGCATCCATTAACACCCAGGACGCCGCATCAATCGCCGGTGGCGTCACGGGAAATGGCATGTCGTCAGCCTGTGCCAGCGAAGCCCAAAAAACAGTAGCGGTAACGGTAATCAACAGACGCCTTTTCAACACTTCATCCTTACCTGCACGGGAGAAAAATTCATATATGAAACGAAACGGAAACAGCCGCACGTTTTACGGCAAAACCGTTGTGAAGGTTTGAATAAATTGAAAAAAAGTATGAACTGCGGCGGCTAAGACACCGGCTGGCTGTTCGATGGATCACGGCGCGCGGTGAAAGCTGTTTACTTAATGACCATCTACCCATACCTTTTGTACGGTTAAAAAAGGAACATCGACCTGAGGGATAAGGTTATGTATTACGCTGATGAGATTATCGATTTTCTGCAAACCAACAGGATACTGGCGCTGAAACTTGATCACGCCTTAACCGATGTGAATAACGCGCTCTCTGCTCAGAGGGAACTTATTGGAAAAGGTGCAAGCGCGCTTTGTACTACACATTACTAAATGATTATTTCCCTAAAGTTTAAAGGTGGCAGGACACAGACTAACCATAAGGAAACGGTTATGTACAATAATAAAAACGTTATCAGTTACTTGAAGTCAAATAATATCCTCGCGTTAAAACTTGACCGCACATTTACCGGCGTTGGAAAAGCTGTATCTGATCAAATTGATATAATAGGCGCAGGCGCAAAGCGTGCACTGTTTTACACATCGTGCTTTACTGAGGAATATCAGGATGTTTGTCAGAAACAAAAAAATGAAGACCTAAGATTCATCGGAGGTATTTATAAGCTAGTGGAGCATGGCGATATTATATTTGATATGCTCAAAATATATTTTGAAGAAATATTCAGGCATAAAACCAGTAGTCAATTAGGAAAGATAAAAGAATCTCTGATGGCAGTAAATATTCACATTGCAGTAAGTCAATTTACAAAATACGGATTTATTTTGGCCGTGTCTGCTGCAGTAGCTGCTGGCATGAAGCTCAGCCTCGATATGAGTGTACTGGCTGGCCGAAGAGCTGGCGTTGCCATTGCCATAGCTGGGATGTATGGAGTTGTTCAGAAAGCAGCTGATAGCGCAAACCGCCTGCGTTATGCCTTACCTGAATATTATTCAGCATTGTATGCCAATGAACTGGAAATGATGTTTTTCTTGATTGAACCTCTATTCGAAAGATCTGATGCGCTTCTTAGTGCGTGGGCATCTGATGACGAAGTTTCCCGAATTATTACTAATATGATTCGGTAATAAAATTATGAAAAATTTAATGACGAGGTTTTTTAAAAGAATATTTAAATCTTTATTTTTTGTCTATGCACCGGTCATTCTCGTTCTTGCATTTGCATTATTTTATCTAAAATTATTTCCTGATGGGCCTTTGTGGCCTATACCAGTTTTTGTAGTACTGGTAATAATTTACTTCCCCCTGATTGTTAAATGGTAATATTCCATTTAACGAAAGCCTGATTACCTTTAAGGATAAAATAACATGTCTGCTCCCGCACATTTATGGCTTAACGATGAAAAGGGTTCTCCAATCGTCGGTAGTTGTCAGATGCCACTGCGTTCAGGCTCTATTGAACTCAAATCATTCTCCCACGGCGTTACTATTCCGGTCGATCCTAACTGGGGAAAACTACAGGCACACGCATTCACCAGCCTGTTACGATAGTGAAAGAGTTTGATCAAACAACTCCACTTCTATACAGAGCTGTCTGCGAAGGCCGAATCATGAAGAAGGCGATAATCAGGATGTACCGGATAATTGATGCAGGAATTGAGACTGAATATTTTAATATCATCCTGGAAAACGTGAAGGTCACCACGATATCGCCCTATCTTGCACCCAACGGCATGAGCAGCACGCATCTGGAAACGCTGGAATTACGCTATGAAGCGATAACCTGGAAATATACCGAAGGTAATATTATCTATCGAGACACATGGAACGATCGTGCTATAGGCTGACCGGTAAAACAGGTTAATCCTTGTCCCCTGACTTCTCAGGCAGTTGTTATGCCTATCCCCGGGCGGTGCCGCAACTGCGCTAACCGCTCAGGCGCTGCCGCGCCACCAGCCGCGGTTTTGAGCCTCATGTCAGCTTTGTCAGAACCGTACAGCCTGCCCCCGCAACCATCCGAAACTTCAGGCCGGTCGGATTATGGTTTACCATATAGGTTGTGAAGCCTGATGCTGCCTGGGTGATTTTGCTCTGCACCGGCACATGCGCACCAGCAGTCAGGCGCAGATGAAGAAAGGCATCAAGCGAACGGGAAGAGTGACAACTTGCTGTTCACCAGTTTAGTGAATGAAATTAAGCGGATATGAAATTTGAATAACGATCGCGTCCAGGCCACCTTCCTCTTCCACGATTACGAGACCTTCGGCACCAGCCCTTCACGCGATCGGCCGGCACAGTTCGCCGGTCTGCGTACCGACAGCGATTTTAATCCGATTGGTGAGCCGCAGGTGTTTTACTGCCGTCCGCCGGATGACTATCTGCCGCAGCCGGAAGCCGTGATGATTACCGGCATCACGCCACAGGTGGCGATGGCGCGCGGTGTGACAGAAGCGGAGTTCGCTGAACGCATTCACGCCCTGTTTACCACCGAACAAACCTGCGTGGTCGGCTACAACAACGTGCGCTTTGATGATGAAGTGACGCGCAATATCTTCTACCGCAACTTCTACGATCCCTATGGCTGGAGCTGGCAGAACGGCAACTCGCGCTGGGATCTGCTCGACGTGATGCGGGCCTGCTATGCATTGCGCCCGGAAGGGATCAACTGGCCGGAAAATGAAGAAGGCTTTCCCAGCTTCCGGCTGGAACATCTGACCAAAGCCAACGGCGTAGCGCATGAAAATGCCCATGACGCGATGTCTGATGTCTATGCCACGCTGGCGATGGCCCGGCTGGTGAAAGAGAAGCAGCCTAAGCTGTTTGAGTTTTTGTTTACCCACCGTAACAAAAACAAGCTGATGAACCTGATTGATATCCCGCAGATGAAGCCGCTGGTTCACGTCTCCGGCATGTTCGGCGCGGTACGCGGCAACACCAGCTGGGTAGTTCCGCTGGCCTGGCACCCGGATAACCGCAATGCGCTGATTGTGGTCGATCTGGCCGGTGATATCTCACCGCTGCTGCAGCTGGATGCCGATACCCTGCGCGAGCGGCTCTATACGCCGAAAAACGATCTCGGCGATCTGCCAGCAGTGCCGGTTAAGCTGGTTCATATCAACAAATGTCCGGTGCTGGCACCGGCTAATACGCTGCGTCCGGAGGATGCCGCCCGGCTGGGTATCGATCGTCAGCACTGCCTGGCGAATCTGGCGCTGCTGCGTCAGCAACCAGAGGTGCGTGAGAAGCTGGTGACGCTGTTTGCTGACGCTGAACCGTTTACCCCGTCGGACGATGTTGACACCCAGCTGTACGATGGCTTTTTCAGCGATGCCGATCGCGCGGGTATGAACATTATTCGCCAGACTGCACCCGCTAACCTGCCGGCGCTGGATTTAACTTTCGACAGCGCGCGCGTGGCGAAACTGCTGTTCCGTTATCGGGCGCGTAACTTCTCCGGCACGCTGGATGATGCGGAACAGCAGCGCTGGTTGCAGCATCGGCGCGAGGTGCTCAATGCTGAGCGGGTGCAGGCGTTTTTGCAGGAGCTGGAGTCACTGGCGAGTCTGCATGAAGCCGATCCGGAGAAGCTGGGACAGTTAAAAGCGCTCTATCTCTATGCGCAGGAACTGGTTTCCTAGCCCCGAGTCTGCCCGGCCGTGCTGCCTGCTAAGGCCGGGACCGCAACTGTTCGCGGTCCCGGCACGTTGCCGCATTACATCATTACCCATACCAGCCAGGTCAGCGCAAAACCACACAGTCCCATCATTGTGGTCAGTATTGTCCAGCTGCGTAACCCATCAGCCACCGACAAACCAAGATAACGGGTGACCACCCAGAAGCCGGAATCATTAACGTGTGACAAGCCCAGCGCACCAAAACAGGCTGACAGGGCGACCAGCACCAGTTGCAGCTCGCCAAGCCCCGTCACGGCAGTACTTAACAACCCACAGGTTGTGACAATCGCCACCGTTGCCGACCCCTGTGAAGCGCGCAGCGCCAGTGAAAGAATAAACGCAGCCGGGATCAACGGCAGATGAATCGTCTGCAATGAATTGGCCAGCGCTTTGCCTACGCCTGATTCCACCAGCACCTTGCCGAATGCTCCCCCGGCGCCTGAGACTAAAATCACCCCGGCAGCGGTGGATATCGCGTTATTTGACAGCGTCTCCAGCTTCTCTTTGGTCCAGCCACGACGCAGACCCAGCAGCCATCCTGCAAGCGCCAGGGTAATCAGCAATGCCACAGCTGGCGATGCCACTAACGTCAGAATCTTCAGTGGCAGGCTATCGGGGGTAAGATGCGGCGGCAATAACGTACCCAGCATGATCAGCAGAATCGGCAATAAGATTAAGCCCGAAATCAGCAAGGCGCCCGGCGCATCTTTACCGCTGGCAGATGTCGTCTGGGCGGTGGGTGCAGTAAGCTGCAGCTGCTCCAGTACCTGAACAGAAAGATGGTATTTTTTAAGATTTAGCGCCTTAGCCACGAAATAACCGGCAATGCCTGTCGGTATCGACAATGCTATCCCGGTCATCATTAACCAGCCAGGATCGGCATTCAGCAAACCGGCGGCGGCGGCCGGTCCTGGATGAGTGGGCACCGTAACATGCACCATCAGCATCATACCTGCCATTGGCAAACCAAACTTCAGCGGCGATACGCGCATCACTTTGGTAAAACCATAAATCAGCGGGACCACGATAATAAACCCGACGTCAAAAAACACCGGCAATCCCAGAATAAAGGCTACGGTGGTTAACGCCGCGACCATGCGCTGTGGTCCGCACAGCTGCGCGAAGCGGTTTGCCAGCCGATCAGCGCCGCCAGATGCTTCAATAATCGCGCCGAGTATCGCCCCCAGTACAATTATTGCGGCAATGCTGCCGAGCAAGCTGCCCATCCCGCCAAGGATCACTTTCATAATGTTTTCAGCCGGGATACCGGTAGTGATGGCGACAAACAGGCTGGCAATCAGTAACGCAATAAAGGGATGGACTTTGGCTTTGATTACCAACAGCAACAGCAGAATCACGCTGACCAGCGCGATGGATAACAGCAGCGTAGTGGACATCGGCAGACCTCTGATTAATTATAATTTTCAGTAAGTTATATTTTTATTGATTGAACACTGGTGTGATTAAGCTGCAGCAGGACTCACACCGTTTGTCTGACAATCGGTGTGAGTGGCCGTGCAGGTGATTAACGGCGCGTACGCCAGCGGGCAAACCAGCCGAGGCCAGCGGTGGTGCTGGTTCGCGGGAAGTATTCGCAGCCGACCCAGCCCTGATAGCCGACCTCATCCAGCAGGGTAAACAGCCACGGGTAGTTAATTTCCCCCTCATCCGGCTCATGGCGATCCGGTGCTGAGGCGATTTGTACGTGACGATAGCGCCCGGCGTAGTGGCGAATCAGATGGCTGAGGTTGCCATCCACTAACTGCGCGTGGAACAGGTCGAGCTGGGTAAACACATTGGGCCGATCGATCTGCTCCACCATTTCCAGCGTCTGATACTGACTGGAATAGAGATAGTTCGGCTTAGTGGTCGGGTTCAGTGCCTCAATCAGCAGGTTGATGCCGTGCGGCGCAAAGCGTTCAGCGGCATAACGCATCGCGCTGATAAAGGTCTCAACATAGCGCTGGCGATCGGCTCCCGGCGGCACCGTGGCCGCCATGATATGCACCTGCGGGCAGTTGAGCGCCAGCGCATACTGCAGAGCGCGATCGATATCCGCTCTGGCTTCCGCTTCACGGCCGGGAATGGCGGAAACGCCCCACTCACCCGCGGCAACGTTGCCAGGCGCGGTATTGAACAGCACCAGCTGGAGCTGATTCTCATCCAGCCACTGCTTCAGCTGTTCTGCGGGATAGTCATAGGGAAACAGAAACTCCACCGCCTCAAAACCGGCCGCCGCTGCGGCAGCGAAGCGTTCAGCAAACGGCAGTTCGGTAAACTGGGTCGACAGGTTAGCAGCAAACTCAGGCATTATCGGCTCCTTAACTCGGCCACTTCGGCGTCATTGAGATAACGGATGGCGCGGTCGCCAAGGGTAAAGATCAGCCGGGCCGTCTCTTCCAGCTCCTCGGTGTTATCTGCCGCTTCACGCAATGATTTCCCCACTACCACCGGCCCATGGTTGGCCAGCAAAAAGGCGCGGTAGCGCGGTGCCAGCTGCGCCAGATCTTCCGCCAGCCGCTGATCGCCCGGCTTGTAGTACGGCACAACCGGTACATCTCCGACCCGCATCACCACATACGGCGTGAACGGACGGATGCAGTTTTCCGGGTCCAGTCCCTGTAAACAGGAGAGCGCCGTCAGGTAGTGACTGTGCAGATGCACCACCGCTTTGCAGTCGGGATTGTTCAGGTAGAGCGCGCGGTGAAACGCGATCTCTTTGGACGGTTTATCGCCAGAGAGCCACTCACCGTCAGGCGTGACTTTAGCGAGGCGGTCACCCTGTAACTCACCGAGGCAGGAGCCGGTGGGGGTTGCCAGCAGATTGCCATCTTCCAGCCGCACGGACAGATTGCCGGCCGAGCCGGTGGCGTAGCCGCGCTGAAAGAAGGAGGCGCCGAGCCGGACCATTTCGTCACGCGCCTGCTGCTCGGCTAAAGAGAAAGATTCAGACATGGGAAAACTCCGTTTGCGCGCGGCGGAAAAAGTCTTCATCGCCAAAGTTACCGGACTTCAGCGCCAGCGACAGCGGCTGCTGAATATCACGCACCCACGGCACGCCAGGCGAGATGGTCGGGCCGATATGAAACGCCGTAACCCCCAGGCTCTGGGCCACCACGCCGGAGGTTTCGCCGCCCGCCACGATAAAGCGCTGCCAGCCGCGCCGCTGCAGCTCACGGGTCACGGCGGCAAACAGCTGCTCGACCGCCTCACTGCTGCGCCGGGCACCATATTGTTGCTGAATCAGCTGCAACTGCTGCGCGTCAGCGGTAGCAAACAGCAGCGGCGCCAGTGCCTGATGACTGTTGGCTGCTACCCAGTCACACAGCTGCAGGGCGTAGCCGTCAGCATCCTGCAGACAGCGTTCGACCTGCACTTCCTGAGCGGGTGCCAGCTGGCGATAGACACTGACCTGGCGTTGGGTCATCTGCGAGCAGGAGCCGGAAAGCACCACCGCACGATCGCCCTGCGGTCGTCCTGCCTGCTCCGCCTCCGCTGCATCCGCTCCGGCCATCGCCCACTGGCGCGCCAGCCCGATTGCCAGCCCGGAACCGCCGGTCACCAGCCGCAGATCGCGTAGCGCCTCGCCCTGGGTCAGCAAATGTTGTTCATTCAGCGTGTCGATAACCACATAGTTAATGCCCTGCTCCGCCAGCTGGCCCAGCGCCTGACGCACTGCCTCCGCGCCTTGATCGACCTGCGCGGCAGCGATCAGCCCGGCCTGACCGGTGGCCTGCGCCGCCATCAGACGCAGCAGGTTGCTGTCGTGCATTGGCGTGACCGGGTGATGGCGCATGCCGGAGTCCGACAGCAGCCGATCGCCGACAAACAGATGCCCCTGATACACCGTGCGCCCGTTCACCGGCAGCGCCGGACAGATCACCGTCAGGCTTTCGCCCAGTGCGGTCAGCAACGCATCGGTCACCGGGCCGATATTGCCCTGCGCGGTGCTGTCGAAGGTGGAGCAGTATTTAAAGTAGAAGCGCTCACAGCCCTGCTGTTGCAGCCACGCCAGCGCCGCCAGCGACTGCGCTACCGCCTGCTCTGCCGGGCAGGATCGGCTCTTCAGGCTGATCACTATCGCCTGCGCCCCGACGGCCCGATCGCCGGCCGGTACGCCGTTGAACTGAATGGTGGTCAGGCCGTTTTGCGCCAGAAAACTGGCGATGTCGGTCGCACCGGTAAAATCGTCGGCTATCACTCCAAGACGCATCAGGTATTCTCCTTACCCTGTGGCAGGCTGATGCCGCTGAAGATTTTAATCACCGCGCTGTCATCTTCACGGCCATAACCGGCGTTGCTGGCTTCGGTAAACATATTGAGCGCGGTCGAGGCCAGCGGCAGCGGGAAGTGCAGCGATTTGGCGGTATCAGCCACCAGGTTGAGATCTTTGACGAAGATATCGACCGCCGACTTCGGACTGTAGTCACCGTCCACCACGTGCCGCATGCGGTTTTCGAACATCCACGAGTTACCGGCGGCATGGGTAACCACCTGATACATGGTCTCCAGCGGAATGCCCGCCCGTGCTGCCAGCGCCATCGCTTCTGCCCCGACTGCGATGTGTACCCCGGCCAGCAGCTGATGAATGATTTTGACCGTCGAGCCGAGGCCGATGTCGCTGCCCACCCGATAGACTTTGGCCGCCACAGCATCCAGCACCGGTTGCAGCTGCGTAAAAGCCTCTTCGCTGCCGGACGCCATTACCGTCATCTCACCGCTGGCGGCTTTTGCTGCCCCACCGGAGACCGGCGCGTCGAGCATCAGCAACTGATGTTGTGCCAGCCGCTGTTCAATCTGCTGCGCATCCTGCGCTGAGAGGGTCGATGACACCATCACCGCCGTGCCGGGCCGTAGCTTCGCGGCCAGGCCATCGTCACCGAAAAGAATGGCGTTCACCTGCTGCGCATTCACCACCAGCAGCAGCACCGCGTCGAGCTGGTCAGCAAACCGGGCGGCGGAGGATTGCGCGTCACGAGCGCCCGCCTGGCGCAGGGTCTCCAGCGCGGCGGGATTCAGATCGACGCCCCAGGTGTTAAGACCGGCGCGGATACAGGATTGCGCGGCGCCCATGCCCATGGAACCTAACCCGATAACACAGATATTTTCGACTGGCACTGTCGGCCTCCACTGTTAAATTAAGTGATTATTTGTTTGTTACTGTTAATCCTGCCAGCTTTACCCCAGCAAAAACGTGTGGTAACTCACAAAAAAACATCTGTGATGTGATCAGGAACAATTCTTAACATCCACCATAACCCCTGACATACCCCGCTTTGCGGGCATTATCACCCGGCTTAACAGCGGGCGCAGGCTGTTATTTTCTGTTCTTCCCGACCGGCAGATGCTCTACAATGTGAAAAAATGATAAATCTCAGGGAGCGAATATGATTCCGGTTGAACGTCATCAACAGATTCTGGCGCTGGTGGCCGATCGTGGCGTGGTGAGCATTGCTGAACTGACCGAGCGGCTGGGCGTGTCGCACATGACTATCCGGCGTGATGTGCAAAAGCTGGAGGAGCAAGGCGCGGTGCTGTCGGTGTCAGGGGGAGTACGTTCGGCGGATCGGCTGGCGGCCGAACCGTCACATCTGACCAAAAGTGCCTTGTACAACGATGAGAAGCGGGCGATTGGTCGCTATGCCGCTCAGCACATCCCGCGCAATAGCTGCATCTATCTGGATGCCGGCACCACAACGCTGGCGCTGGCGCGGGAAGTGGTGGATCGGGACGATTTACTGGTGGTGACCAATGATTTTATGGTGGCTAACCTGCTGATGGAAGCCAGTCACTGCCGGGTGATCCACACCGGCGGTACGGTCTGCCGTGAGAACCGTTCCTGCGTCGGCGAGTCGGCAGCGCGCAGCCTGGGTCATCTGGCGATCGACATCGCCTTTATTTCTGCCTCCTGCTGGGGGCCGCGCGGGCTGTTTACGCCGGATGAGGATAAGGTGACGGTGAAGCAGACGGTCAGCGAGGTGAGCAGTAAGCGGGTGCTGCTGAGCGACAGTTCGAAATATAACAAGATTGCGACCTTTCTGGCCCTGCCGCTGGAGAAGTTTGATCTGGTGGTGACCGACAGTCAGTTGAGTGAGGCGGGACGGATGGCATTGAACGCCGGACACTGGGAGCTGGTGCTCGCCAGTTAAGACTTTCGCCGCCTTCCCGTTTTTAGCGCGGGAAGGCGGCGAGGTTTAGCGCGATTAAATCTCTTCGCTGAACTGCGGCACCGGATTACGGAAGCTGCGGGTCACGAACGCCAGATAGATAATGCCAATGGTCGCCCAGATCAGACCCAGCACCATTGAACTCTCTTCCAGGTTCACCCACAACGCACCGACCGTCAACGCACCCATCAGCGGCAGAACCAGATACTGGAAGTGATCTTTCAGCGTACGGTTACGCTTTTCACGGATCCAGAACTGGGCAATCACCGACAGGTTAACGAAGGTGAAGGCCACCAGCGCACCGAAGTTAATCAGCGCCGTTGCGGTCACCAGGTCGAAGTTAATCGCCATCAGCGCAATCGCACCCACCAGCAGCACGTTGAGCGACGGGGTCCGCCACTTCGGATGAACGTAACCGAAGAAACGCTCCGGGAATACGCCATCACGGCCCATCACATACATCAGACGTGAGACGCCGGCATGCGCCGCCATACCGGATGCAAGCACCGTGACCACCGAGAAGATCAGGATGCCGACCTGCAGCGCTTTACCGGCAACAAACAGCATGATTTCAGGCTGAGAGGAGTCCGGGTCCTGGAAGCGCGTGATGTCCGGGAAGTAAAGCTGCAGGAAGTAGGAGGCGATGATGAAGATCACGCCGCCAATCAGCGCGGTCAGGAAAATCGCACGCGGAATGGTACGTTCTGCATCTTTGGTCTCTTCTGACAGCGAGCTGATGCCATCAAAACCGAGGAACGAGAAACAGAGTATCGTCGCTCCGGTGATCATCGGCACCACGTGCGCGTTCTCAGACCAGAACGGTTTGCTGCTGGCCAGCGTACCGGCACCAACGCCGTTCGCCACGCCGTAGATGACCATCGCCGTAATCCCGACCATGACAATCACCTGCAGTACCACGATCACGCTGTTAAAGTTGGCGACAGTTTTGATGCCCTTGAGGTTGGAGAGCGTCATAAAGCCGACCAGCAGCACCACGAAAATCCACGAAGGGATACCGGGCACCAGCGATTCGAAATAGTTTTTCGCCAGCAGGATGTTGATCATCGGCATGAACAGGTAGTCCAGCAGCGATGACCAGCCGACCATAAAGCCGACGTGCGGACTGATCGCCTTCTGAGCGTAGGTATAAGCGGAGCCCGCAGAGGGGAAGCGGCGTACCAGCTTACCGTAGCTCACGGCAGTAAACAGAATCGCAATCAGCGCGAAAGCGTAAGCCGTCGCGACGTGACCGTCGGTCAGCCCGGAAACGATGCCAAAGGTATCGAACAGGGTCATAGGCTGCATGTAGGCTAAGCCCATCATGACGACCGGAAGTAACGTTAGCGTTTTTTTCAGCTGTGCACGCTGTGGTGCAGCGGAGGTGTTAAGCGACATGCTTCAGTCCCTCCTGCGCAACAACCTGACTGGGTTGGGTCACAGGGCAACTGCGCATTAAGCGACAGGGAGTAAGGTTGGTGATCAACGCGGCGCCGTAGTCATCACGAAAACGCGCACCAGCCTGAGCTGGCAGTGTGGAAAACATCCCCATCTTTGTATCCTCAATCTCACGCTAACGCGTGTTTTCAGTGTTTATCTATCCGGGTGCGTGCCCGGCCTCGGTTAAGTCAGCGAAAAACTATTTGTTAAAACAGGATGCAAAAAAAATAACCGGCGCGGTAAGCGTCGGTTATGGTCTGATTTTGCAGGCCGCGTATTCTGCCTCATCCCAGGGCCGAAATACAAGCCACCGGGGCACCGGATGCAAAAAAAAGGTTATCAGGCGTTTTTCAGCATCCAGTCAATCTCCGTTGCGGTTATCAGCCGTTCGAACTGCATCAGTTCATAATTCTTGCAGCTATACCAGACGCTGGCAAAGCGTTCGCCGAGTAATTTTTGCAGCGGATAGCTGTTGTTGAACTCATACAGAGCGTCACTCTGCCGAATCGGCAGCGCCAGACCCTCGGCGTGATGGCCGTTGCCGGTCACCGGCTGTGGCAACGGCAGCTGGGTATCCAGACCGTGCAGCATCCCGGCAAGTATCGCCGACACCACCAGATAAGGATTGGCATCCGCCCCCGCTACCCGGTATTCGATGCGATGATTATCGATATCGCCGCACGGCACCCGCAGCGCCACGGTGCGATTGTTATGGCCCCACGACGCCTGCAACGGTACGTAAGCCTCCGGCACAAAGCGGCGATAGGCGTTAACGTTTGGTGCCAGCAGCGCCATCGAGGCGGGCATCAGGTCGATCATTCCGGCCAGCGCGCGCTTCATCAGCGGCGAGTCACTGCCGTCATCACAGGCGAAGGCGTTGTGATCGGCGGCATCCAGCATACTGATGTGGACATGCATGCCGCTGCCCGCATACTCCTCATACGGCTTGGCCATAAAGGTGGCGGTCATAGCGTGATTTTCAGCCACCTGACGGATCAGCCGTTTCAGCTGCACCGCGTGATCGCAGGCGCGCAGTACGTCGCCAGTATGATGCAGGTTGATTTCGAACTGACCCGGCGACGCTTCAGCCAGCGCGCCATCGGCCGGAATACCCTGCTGACGCGCCAGATCGTCAATATCACGCAGCACATCGGCGAAATGATCGAGATTATCGACCGAATAGACCTGGCTCTGCATATTGCGTTCATCGCTGCCCGGCGCGCACGGCGGCTGGATGAAGCCCTCGGCATCGCGCTTTTTATCCACCAGATAGAACTCCAGCTCTACCGCTACCACCGGAAACAGGCCTCGGTTGCGCAACTGTTGCCACAGCCGGTTAAGGACATTTCGGGGTTCAACGTCAAAGGGAGTGCCATCTTGGTTGCACATGGTGAGCAGCAGTTGCGCGATGTGCTGAGGATCGGAAGCGGAGGGAACTAAGGTGCCCGCGACAGGCAGACAGAGGTTGTCAGGTTCGCCCAAAGACTGGCCGAGTCCGGCTTCTTCCACCGTGTTGCCGAGGATATCCATGGCGAACACTGAGGCGGGGAAGTAACAGCCCTTTTCCAGCTTTGGCAGCGCTGAGACGGGAATGCGCTTACCGCGAAAGACACCGTTTAAATCGTTTAACAGAATGTCGACATACTGCGTTTCAGGATGGCGCTCCAGCCAGGCTTTCACCTCAAGCTGGAACGCGCTGGTTCGTTTCTCTTCACTGTGAAGCGTGAAGTCTTCCACTTCTACCAGGTTAGTCATGATCTCACCCGCCCCTATTCGGTTTGCGCAATGCTCAAAATAACAGCCACTCCTCTAACATAGCGCCAACATAAAAAGTGTGCAAATGTAACAAATCTGTTTGAAGAACAAACAGCAGATTGCTAGATTGACAAAATATTGCACACTTAACCGCCAGACGTGCCCTTTCGGTAGATATTTCGAACAGCGATGCGAGGACGTGAGATGGGCATTATTTTTGACAAACCCTTGATTGGCGTAGTGATGTGCCAGAGCCACATCGGTGGCCATCTGACGCAAACGGTGCACAACAAATACCCCGACGCGGTGATCCTCGCGGGCGGCGTTCCGCTTGCCCTGCCCCACAGCCTGATGAACGCTCCCCACCTATTAGAAAACGCTATGACGGTGCTGGATGGTCTGCTGCTGACCGGCAGTCCGAGCAATATCGAACCCTGGCATTACGGTGAAGCCGGTGAAGAGCCGCACGCCGATCCGGGTCGCGATCGTCTCGCCTTCCAGCTGATTACCTGGGCCACCAGCCGAAAGATGCCGATGCTGGGGATCTGCCGTGGAATGCAGGAACTGGTGGTGGCTAACGGCGGTGCGCTGTGGCGCGATCTCAGCCAGCAAAAACAGTTCCAGCGCCATCATGAAGATGAGACCCAGCCGCTGGATCAGCAGTACGCCCCGGCGCATCCGGTGACTATTGAAGCGAATGGGCTGCTCAGTTCCCTGCTCGACAGCACGCAGCCGCTGCAGGTTAACTCGTTGCATCATCAGGGCATACGCGAACCGGGCCCGCAGCTGCGGGTTGAAGCACGCGCGCCGGACGGGCTGATTGAAGCGGTCAGCCTGCGCCATCATCCCTTCGCGCTGGCGGTGCAGTGGCACCCGGAATGGCAGGCGGATCGCACAACCGGCTCGCGTCAGCTGTTTGACGGTTTTATCCAGGCCGCAGTTCGCTTTCATAAGGAAAAAGATCATGAATGACGCCACGCTGGCACCCGGACGCCGGCTGTCGCAGATTCGTCAGGCGCTGGGTTTGTCACAGCGCCGCGTGGCTGAACTGGCGGGCCTGACCCACAGCGCCATCAGCACCATTGAGCAGGATAAAGTCAGTCCGGCCGTCAGTACCTTACAGAAGCTATTAAAGGTATACGGGCTCTCCCTGTCGGAATTTTTCTCAGAACCGAAAGCCGACGCCACGCCTAAAGTGATTGTCCGTCCGGACGATCTGCTGGAAATCGGCAGTCAGGGCGTCTCGCTGAAGCTGGTCGAAAATGGCAATCCGCAGCGCTCGCTGGGCATGCTGCTGGAAACCTATCAGCCTGGCGCCAGCACCGGCGAAAAACTGCGTCATCCCGGTGAGGAGACCGGCACGCTGCTGGCGGGCGAAATCACCTTAGTGATTAACGGCCAGAGCTTTCACCTGTACGCCGGTGAAAGTTACGTGATTGATACCGGCCTGCCGCACAGTTTTACCAATACGTCTGACGAACCCTGCCGCATTGTCAGTGCTCATACGCCTGCCAATTTCTGAGCGCATCAAGGAGGTAGTTATGAATTACGTGGAGAGTTATTACGCCGCGACCGCCAATCCGCACGCGCCGTGGCCGACGTTGCAGGAGAGCATTCAGTGTGATGTCTGCATTATTGGCGGCGGCTTCACCGGCCTGTCGGCGGCGCTGCATCTGACCGAAGCGGGTTACGAGGTGGTGGTGCTGGAAGCAGCGCGCATCGGCTTTGGTGCCAGCGGGCGCAACGGCGGTCAGGTGGTCAATTCCTACAGCCGCGATGTGGACGTGATCGAACAGCGTTACGGTAAAGAGAGCGCACGGATGCTGGGCAGCATGATGTTTGAGGGAGCAGAGATCATCCGCGATCGTATAGATCGTTACGCCATTGCCTGCGACTACCGGCCCGGCGGCATTTTTGCGGCACTTAATGCCCGCCAGATGGCGCACCTGCGTAAACAGAAAGCGTTATGGCAGCAGTATGGCAATCATGATCTGGAGTTGCTGGATGAGCGCGGGATTCGTCGTGAAGTGGCGACCGAGCGCTACGTCGGCGGGCTGCTGGATCGGCGCGGCGGCCATCTGCATCCGCTCAACCTGGCACTGGGTGAAGCGGAAGCGATTCGGCGGCACGGCGGACGTATCTATGAACAGTCCGCCGCAGTGAAAGTGGCCTACGGCTCGCCAAATCGGGTAAAAACCGCGCACGGTGAAGTCACTGCAAAATTTGTGATTTTCGCCGGTAATGCCTATCTGGCCAGTGAAGTTGAGCCCCGTCTGAGCGGTAAAAGCATGCCGTGCGGCTCGCAGATTGTGGCCACCGAGCCGCTGTCACCCGATCAGGCGCTGTCGCTGCTGCCGAATAATCATTGCGTGGAAGATTGTAATTATCTGCTCGACTATTTTCGTCTGACCGCCGATAACCGGCTGCTGTATGGCGGTGGCGTGGTTTACGGCGCGCGCGAGCCGGGCGATATTGAGGCGCTAATCCGGCCAAAGCTACGCCGCACCTTTCCTCAGTTGCAGAACGTAAAGCTGGATTTCAGCTGGAGCGGTAATTTTCTGTTAACGCTGTCACGTATGCCGCAGTTTGGCCGGCTGGAGAATAATGTCTATTTCATGCAGGGCGACAGCGGCCACGGCGTGACCAGCACCCATCTGTCCGGCAAGCTGATCAGCGAAGTGCTGCGCGGCGATGCCGAGCGTTTTGATGCCTTCGCCCGCCTCCCTCACCTGCCATTTCCCGGCGGACGACGTTTCAAGGTGCCACTGACCGCCATGGGCGCGGTGTGGTACGCCATTCGCGATCGTTTAGGGGTTTGATGTAGCGCCAGGCCCCTGCCCGGCGTGCTTAGCTGAAAAGCGGGGTCGGGGCAGGCTCTGGCGTGCTTTCGCAGGCTTTAAGTATGTTGTAACTATGAGGTGGCCGGCGAGGTCTGCCTTGATGGCTGTTCCGGTGACGTGCGGCCGGAACAGCAGCTTCCGCTTTACTCCAGCGGCATTTTAACCGGATCGTCGTAGCGATATTCAAAGCCCAGCTCGGTGCAGATGCGCGAGCCATCAATCAGTTTGCCGCTTTCGTTAGCGGTTTCCGGCGCGAAGTGTGGCGGTTGCAGCCCCAGCTGACGGGAGACCGCCGGGTAAAAGGTATCGCGCGACGGATGTTTTGCGGCGCACAGGTTATAGACCCGTCCCCCTTTTGGCGTCTGCAGCAGCAGCGTAATCGCCTCAACCACGTCATCCAGATGTACCAGGTTAACGCCCTGTGACCCATTTGCTACCTGTTGCTTACCGGCCAGAAACCGGCCCGGATGGCGCTTCGGTCCCACCAGCCCGGCAAGGCGGACGATATCGACGCTGGTGCCCGGCAGATCGTGCAGCCAGTTCTCCAGTTTAACCAGCGTTTTGCCGGCCACGGTTTCGGGCGTCAGCGGAGTGGTTTCGCGTTTGATGCCCGATCCGCTGCCGTATACCGAGGTCGAGCTGGTAAAGATGATGCGCGGAACGTTATAGACCAGCGCGCTGTCCACCACGTTCTGGACCGCCTGCAGATAGGCTTCGCCCCCTTCCGCCGTGCGGCTGGCGGGTAACGTCACCACCAGCGCATCGACGTTGAACAGCGGCTCGACATCGGCGGCATCACAGATAAGTTCCGGCGTCAGCTCCAGCTGAAAGGCTTCGATGCCGCAGCGGCGTGCCGCATCCACCCCATCCGGCGTGGTTTTGCTGCCGGTCACCTGCCAGCCTCGTGCGGTTAACGCCGTGGCCAGCGGCATGCCCAACCAACCCAGCCCCACAATTGCGACCTTCTTCATTTTGACTCCTGGCGTAAAACATCAACCCTGACTTCAACGTAGTTTGCCCCCGGATTGCAAATCAGAACAACCTGTTTCAGTGCTTTCCGAACCCCCTGGTTAAAAAAGGGTTGCCAATCGCGGCCATCTTCGCTAGGTTAAACCTCACAAATGAATACTCATTCATCTACGGAATTTTTTATGACACGCGTTCAGTTCAACCATCACCACCACCATCATCCTGACTAGTCTTTCAGGCGATGTGTGCTGGAAGACTTTTAAGATCTTCCAGTGGTGCGAACGCAAGAGAACCCCCGGAAGATCGTCTTCCGGGGGTTTTTTTATGGGCTGAAGCATATCCACCAACCAGGACAGGAATAATAGCCTATCCCATCAGGCTATTTTATTTGCCACTCTGGCCCTGGGCGGTGCTCACCATCCTTACGTACTGCGTGTACGTTCCGGTTGTTGCGCGCTGTCCGTGACCAGACTGACTGCAACAATATACGCCTACCGGAATAGGCTTAAAGAGGACAGGAACCATGTTAGATAACACCCGTTTACGCATAGCTATGCAAAAATCCGGCCGTTTAAGTGATGATTCACGCGAACTGCTGGCGCGCTGCGGCGTTAAAATTAACCTTCAGCAACAGCGCCTGATTGCGTTTGCGGAAAACATGCCGATCGATATCCTGCGGGTGCGTGATGACGATATTCCTGGCCTGGTGATGGATGGCGTGGTCGATCTGGGGATTATTGGCGAGAACGTGCTGGAAGAGGAGCTGCTGTCTCGCCGTGCCCAGGGTGAAGACCCGCGCTACTTCACGCTGCGCCGCCTCGACTTCGGCGGTTGCCGTCTGTCGCTGGCGATGGCGGTTGATGATGAATATACCGGTCCGCAATGCCTCGATAATGCCCGCATCGCCACCTCTTATCCGCACCTGTTAAAGCAGTACCTCGATAAAAAAGGCGTCAGTTTCAAAACCTGTATGCTGAACGGTTCCGTTGAAGTGGCAACCCGCGCCGGGCTGGCAGATGCGATCTGCGATCTGGTCTCGACCGGTGCCACGCTGGAAGCCAACGGTCTGCGCGAAGTCGAAGTCATTTACCGCTCAAAAGCGGTGCTGATTCAGCGCGACGGCGAGATGCCTGCCGCCAAACAGGAACTGATCGACAAGATGATGACCCGTATTCAGGGCGTGATTAAAGCGCGTGAATCGAAGTACATCATGCTGCACGCGCCAAGCGAGCGGCTGGAAGAGGTCATCAGCCTGCTGCCCGGGGCCGAGCGCCCGACCGTGCTGCCGCTGGCCGGTGATGTCAGCCGCGTGGCAATGCACATGGTGAGCAGCGAAACCCTGTTCTGGGAAACGATGGAAAAACTGAAAGCGCTGGGTGCCAGTTCGATTCTGGTGCTGCCAATTGAGAAGATGATGGAGTAAGCCATGGCCTTTTCTACCCCGATTGACTGGCAGCAATGCAGTGCAGAACAGCAGCAGGCGCTGTTGTTACGTCCGGCTATTGCCGCCTCAGAGAATGTGACCCAGACGGTACGTGACGTGCTGGAGCAGGTAAAGGCGAACGGCGATGAGGCCCTGCGCACCTTCAGCGCCCGCTTCGATAAGGCGCAGGTTGATAATCTGCGCGTTACGCCGCAGCAGATCAGCGACGCCAGTGCCCGGCTCAGCGATACGCTGAAACAGGCGATGGCGGTGGCGGTAGCCAACATCGAAACCTTCCATAATGCGCAGATCCTGCCGCCGGTCGATGTTGAAACCCAGCCGGGTGTGCGCTGCCAGCAGATTACCCGCCCGGTTCAATCGGTCGGGCTCTACATTCCTGGCGGCTCTGCGCCGCTGTTCTCTACCGTGCTGATGCTGGCAACGCCAGCGCGCATTGCCGGATGCGGGCGCGTGGTGCTCTGCTCACCGCCGCCGATTGCTGATGAGATCCTTTATGCTGCCCAATTGTGTGGCGTTGAAGAGGTGTTTCAGGTCGGCGGCGCGCAGGCGATTGCCGCCCTCGCCTTTGGCACCGAAACGGTACCGCGGGTAGATAAAATTTTTGGTCCGGGCAATGCCTGGGTGACGGAAGCGAAGCGTCAGGTCAGTCAGCGGCTGGACGGGGCGGCAATTGATATGCCGGCCGGTCCATCAGAGGTGCTGGTGATTGCCGATGCGGGTGCCACGCCCGCCTTCGTCGCCTCGGATCTGCTGTCCCAGGCCGAGCACGGTCCGGATTCGCAGGTTATCCTGCTGACGCCTTCGCGGACGCTGGCCGACGCGGTCGCTGACGCGGTTGAGCAGCAGCTGGCGCAGTTGCCACGTGCCGCTACCGCGCGTCAGGCGCTGGAGAGCAGTCGTCTGATCGTGGCGCGCGACCTGCAGCAGTGTGTAGAGATTTCAAACCAGTATGGCCCGGAGCACCTGATCCTGCAGACCCGCCAGCCGCGCGAACTGGTGGAGTCAATTACCAGTGCCGGTTCAGTATTCCTCGGCGACTGGTCGCCGGAATCGGCGGGTGACTATGCGTCGGGAACCAATCACGTGCTGCCGACCTACGGTTATACCTCGACCTGTTCCAGCCTGGGTCTGGCTGATTTCCAGAAACGCATGACGGTACAGGAGCTGACGCCGCAGGGCTTCCTTAACCTGGCCGCCACCATTGAAACGCTGGCTGCCGCCGAGCAGCTGGATGCCCACAAAAACGCTGTCACCCTGCGCGTTGCCGCACTGAAGGAGCAAGCATGAGCCAGAATATCGAGCAACTGGCGCGCGCCAACGTTCGCGCGCTGACGCCTTATCAGTCGGCACGCCGGCTGGGTGGTAATGGTGATGTCTGGCTCAATGCCAACGAGTTTCCACTGCCGGTGCCGTTTGAGCTGTCGCAGCAGACGCTGAACCGCTACCCGGAATGCCAGCCCAAAATAGTGATTGAGCGTTACGCGGCCTATGCCGGCCTGAAACCGGAGCAGGTGCTGGTCAGCCGCGGCGCCGACGAGGCGATTGAACTGATCATGCGGGCGTTTTGTGAGCCGGGCCAGGACGCGATTCTGTTCTGCCCGCCGACTTACGGCATGTACAGCGTCAGCGCAGAAACCATCGGCATTGAGTACCGCACGGTGCCTGCGCTGGCCGACTGGCAGCTTAACCTGCCTGCCATTGCGGACCAGCTGGAAGGCGTTAAGGTGGTTTACCTCTGCAGCCCGAATAACCCGACCGGCAACCTGATCAATCAGGATGATATCCGTCAGCTGCTGGCGATGACCGCTGGCAAAGCGCTGGTGGTGGCAGACGAAGCCTATATTGAGTTCTGTCCGCAGGCGACGCTGACCGGCTGGCTGAAAGATTATCCCAACCTGGTGATCCTGCGCACCCTGTCGAAAGCCTTTGCGCTGGCTGGCCTGCGCTGTGGCTTTGCGCTGGCGAATCAGCCGGTAATCGATCTGTTGATGAAGGTGATTGCCCCCTACCCGCTGGCGACGCCGGTGGCGGATGTGGCCGGTCAGGCGCTGAGCGAGCAAGGCATCGCCCTGATGCGTGAACATGTGGCACAGCTCAACGACAATCGCAGCTGGTTACTGGCGGAACTGGCGAAGCTGGCCTGCGTCGAGCAGGTTTTCGCCAGTGAAACCAACTACGTGCTGGCGCGGTTTACCGATTCACCAGAAGTGTTTAAAACCTTATGGAATCAGGGCATTATCCTGCGTGACCAGAACAAAAATCCGGGCCTGTCGGGATGCCTGCGCATCTCCATCGGCACGCGTGAAGAGTGCGGACGTGTGATCGCCGCGCTGCAAGCCTTATCTGTGGAGCAAGCATGAGCCAGAAGACCCTTTTTATTGACCGCGACGGCACCCTTATCTCTGAGCCGCCTGAAGATTATCAGGTGGATCGCATGGACAAACTGGCCTTTGAGCCGGACGTGATCCCGGCACTGCTGGCGTTGCAGGCCGCCGGTTATCATCTGGTGATGATCACCAATCAGGATGGACTGGGCAGCTCAAGCTTCCCACAGGCGGACTTTGACGGCCCGCACAACCTGATGATGCAGGTGCTGACCTCGCAGGGTATCGCGTTTGATCAGGTGCTGATTTGCCCGCACCTGCCGGAGGAAAACTGTGACTGCCGCAAGCCGAAAACCAAAATGGTGGAAGCCTGGCTGGCCGAAGGCGCGCTGGATACCGCCAACAGCTACGTGATTGGCGATCGCCTGACCGATGTGCAACTGGCAGAGAACATGGGCATTCAGCCGATCCGTTACGGTGCCGAAGGGGAAAACTGGCAGACCATTCAGCAGCGTCTGACCCAGCGCGATCGCCATGCGCTGGTGCAGCGTAATACCAAAGAGACCCAGGTGCGGGTCGAGCTGTGGCTGGATCGCGAAGGCGGCAGCAAAATCAACACCGGCGTCGGCTTCTTTGACCACATGCTGGACCAGATTGCGGTGCACGGCGGTTTCCGCATGCATATCGAAGTGAAAGGCGATCTCTATATCGACGATCACCACACGGTGGAAGATACCGGGCTGGCGCTGGGTGAAGCATTGCTCAAAGCGCTGGGCGACAAACGCGGCATTGGCCGGTTTGGCTTTGTGCTGCCGATGGATGAATGTCTGGCACGCTGTGCGCTGGATATCTCCGGCCGCCCGCACATCGAATTTAAAGCGGAATTCAACTATCAGCGCGTCGGTGACCTGAGCACCGAAATGGTTGAGCACTTCTTCAGTTCCCTCTCCTACGCCATGATGAGCACCCTGCATCTTAAAACCAAGGGTAAGAACGATCATCACCGCGTCGAAAGCCTGTTTAAAGCCTTTGGCCGCACCTTGCGCCAGGCAATCCGCGTTGAAGGTAATACGCTGCCGAGCTCGAAAGGAGTGCTGTGATGAACGTGGTGATCATGGATACCGGTTGCGCCAACCTCTCGTCGGTAAAATGGGCGATTGAACGTCTGGGGTATACCCCGGAAGTCAGCCGCGATCCCGATGTGGTACTGCGCGCCGACAAACTGTTTCTGCCGGGCGTCGGTACGGCGCAGGCGGCGATGAATCAGCTGGAAGAGCGTGACCTGATCGATCTGGTCAAGGCCTGTACCCAGCCGGTGCTGGGTATCTGTCTCGGCATGCAGCTGCTGGGACGCGGCAGTGATGAAAACGGCGGCGTGCCGACGCTGGGTATAATCGACCAGCCGGTCTCGCTGATGGACACGCACGGTCTGCCATTGCCGCACATGGGCTGGAACCAGATTACCGCGCAGGCGGGCAATCACCTGTTCCGCGGCATTGATGAAGGCTGCTACTTCTACTTCGTGCACAGCTACGCCATGCCGGTCAACGCCAGCACTATCGCCCAGTGTCACTACGGTGAAGCCTTCACCGCGGCGGTGCAGAAAGATAACTTCTTCGGCGTACAGTTCCACCCGGAACGCTCGGGCAAAGCGGGCGCGCAGTTGCTGAAAAACTTCCTGGAGATGTGATGATTATCCCCGCGTTAGATTTAATCGACGGCAAAGTGGTCCGTCTGCATCAGGGCGATTATGGCCAGCAGCGCGATTACGGCAGCGATCCGTTGCCGCGTTTGCAGCAGTATGCGCAGGAAGGCGCCACGGTGCTGCATCTGGTGGACTTAACCGGCGCGAAAGATCCGGCAAAGCGGCAGATTGCGCTGCTGAAAACCCTGCTCGACGGCGTCGAGGTGATTGTGCAGGTCGGCGGCGGCATTCGTCATCGTGACGATGTGAAGGCGCTGCTGGACGCCGGAGCCAGCCGTGTGGTGGTCGGTTCGACCGCGGTAAAACAGCCTGACGAGGTAAAACGCTGGTTTGCCGAGTTTGGCGCAGAGGCGATTGTGCTGGCGCTGGACGTGCGCATTGATGCTGATAACCGCAAAGAAGTGGCGATCAGCGGCTGGCAGGAAGCGGCGGGCGTCACGCTGGAGCAGGTGATCGCCGATTTTCAGCCAGTCGGCCTGAAACATGTGCTGTGCACTGATATTTCCCGCGACGGCACCCTGAGCGGCTCAAACGTTGCACTTTACCAGGAAGTGACCGCTCGCTTCCCGCAGATTGCCTTCCAGTCCTCGGGCGGCATTGGTGAACTTAACGATATCGCGGCCCTGCGCGGCAGTGGCGTCCAGGGCGTGATCGTCGGACGTGCGCTGCTGGAAGGTAAATTCACAGTTTCGGAGGCTATTTCATGCTGGCAAAACGGATAATTCCCTGTCTTGATGTACGTGACGGCCAGGTGGTGAAAGGCGTGCAGTTTCGCAATCACGAGATCATTGGCGACATCGTGCCACTGGCGCAGCGTTATGCCGCCGAAGGTGCCGATGAGCTGGTGTTTTATGATATCACCGCCTCATCCGATGGCCGGGTGGTTGATAAAAGCTGGGTATCGCGGGTCGCTGAAGTGATCGATATTCCGTTCTGCGTGGCTGGCGGTATCAAAACCCCGGAAGACGCCGCGCGCATTCTGGAGTTCGGTGCCGACAAAATTTCGGTTAACTCACCGGCGCTGGCCGATCCCTCGCTGATTACCCGGCTGGCTGACCGCTTCGGCGTACAGTGCATTGTGGTCGGCATTGATACCTGGTTCGATGAAGCCAGCGGCAAGTATCAGGTCAATCAGTACACCGGCGACGAAGCCCGTACCCGGGTGACGCAGTGGGAAACGCTGGATTGGGTGCAGGAAGTGCAGAAGCTGGGTGCTGGCGAAATCGTGCTGAACATGATGAACCAGGATGGCGTGCGTAACGGTTATGACCTGGTGCAGCTGAAAAAAGTGCGTGAAGTCTGTCATGTACCGCTGATCGCCTCTGGCGGCGCAGGCACCATGCCGCATTTTCTCGAGGCATTTACCGATGCCAACGTCGATGGCGCGCTGGCGGCCTCGGTGTTCCATAAGCAGATTATCAATATTGGTGAGCTGAAAAGCTTCCTGATCGACAACGGAGTGGAGATTCGCGCGTGTTAACCGAACAACAACTGGCCCAGCTCGACTGGGACAAAACGCAGGGCATGATGCCGGTGATTGTGCAGCATAACGTCTCAGGCGAAGTGCTGATGCACGGTTATATGAACCAGCCGGCGCTGGAAAAAACCCTGGCCGAAGGCAACGTGACCTTTTTCTCGCGTACCAAAAACCGGTTATGGACCAAAGGCGAGACCTCCGGCAACTTTCTGCAGGTAGTCAGCATCACGCCAGACTGCGATAACGATACGCTGCTGGTGCTGGCGAATCCCATCGGTCCGACCTGCCATCTCGGCACCTCCAGCTGCTTCTCCCCGGCCGCTGCGGAGTGGACCTTCCTCTATCAGCTGGAGCAGCTGCTGGCGTCACGTAAGAGCGCCGATCCTGAAAGCTCCTACACCGCCCGGCTCTACGCCAGCGGCACCAAGCGCATCGCGCAGAAAGTAGGAGAGGAAGGCGTTGAAACCGCCCTGGCGGCCACGGTTAACGATCGCCATGAGCTGACCAATGAAGCCTCCGATCTGATCTATCACCTGATGGTGCTGTTGCAGGACCAGGACTTAGACTTCAGCGCGGTAATCAATAACCTGCGCGCCCGTCATCAGTAAAATATGCAATAAGCTGCTCAAAATCCGGCTGAGTCGACGATTTTGAGCAGCATCCTTCTCAAAAATGACTCTGCCAGGGATGGGATTTGACTATCTCGATCAGCGCATTGAGAGCTGGCAACGATGAATAAAACACTGTCTCCCCTGGAACGAGAAGCCATTATGCTCACGCTGCGACAGCAGTTTATTCAGGAAGAGCTGACGCAGGGCGAGCTACCCAAGCTGCTTCGTAAAAAAGTGTTGGGGTTTTCTCAACAACGCTACGTGCTGCTGGCAGGAATTAGCCGACGGACGCTGTCCGATATTGAGCAGGATAAAGGCAACACCACCTTAACTACGCTGAATCGCGCCTTTAAACCGTTCGGTCTCAGGACAGGGCTATTACCGCGTCAGCCAGCCGCCCCTGATCCAGCAACGCACTGCGCCAGGAGAGCACCATGACAACCCATGAAAAACTGATCGCCCTGCTCGACCAGCACCAGGCACGCTATCGACTGATGGAACATCTGGCTACCGGTAAGTGCGAAGCGGTGGCGGCGATCCGCGGTACCGAGGTCGGTCAGGGTGCCAAAGCGCTGGTCTGCCACGTCAAAGGCAATGGTGTTAAGCAACATGTCCTGGCGGTGCTGCCCGCCGATCGTCAGGCGGACCTCAGCAAAGTGGCTGCCGCAGTGGGTGGACGTCGCGCCTCGCTGGCCAGTCCGGCAGAAACCGATGCCCTGACCGGCTGTGTGTTTGGCGCTATCCCACCATTTAGCTTTCACCCCGCTTTAGCCCTGGTGGTTGATCCGCTGCTGTTTGAACGCTATCCGGAGATCGCTTTTAACGCCGGTCTGCTGGATCGCTCGGTGATCCTTAATACCGAAGATTATCGGGCGCTGTGCCGTGCTAACGTCGTGAAAATAATCCAGTAATTGCCATCAATGCGGGTCAACGTTACTCTGCGTTAACCCTCATCACGACAAAAGAAGACCTTAATATGGCAATGAACCGCTTTTCTAACCGCCTGCGTCAGACGCTGATGCTGGCTGTAATGGCTGGCAGTACCTTTGGTGCGCAGGCAAAAATCGACCAGGTACGCTTCGCCGTTGATCCCACCTATCCTCCGTTTGAATCCAAAACCCCGCAGGGTAAACTGGTCGGTTTCGATATCGATCTGGGCAATGCGCTTTGTGCCCAGATGCAGGCGAAGTGCGTCTGGGTTGAGAGCCAGTTTGACGGCATGATCCCGGCGCTGAAGGCGCGTAAGTTCGATGCCATCCTGTCGGACATGGGCATTACGGAAGAGCGTCTGAAGCAGATCGATTTCACCGTGCCACTGTACGACACCCACACCCAGCTGATTGCCCGTAAAGGTGCTGGCGTGCTGCCGACGGCGGAATCCCTGAAAGGCAAAACGGTGGGTGTTGAACAGGGAACGGTGCAGGAGCGTTATGCCCTGGCGAAATGGCAACCGCATGGCGTGAACGTGGTGCCGTATGGCGATCAGGCACAGGTCGAGAGTGATTTAGTTGCCGGTCGTCTGGATGCGGTGTTTACCGATGCGGCGCAGGCGGCAATTGGCTTCCTCAAACATCCGCAGGGGAAAGATTTCGAGCTGGCAGGCCCGATTGTTCAGGATCCGATTATCGGTCCCGGTACCGCTATTGGCCTGCGCAAAGGTGACGCGGAGCTTAAAACCGCGCTGGATAACGCCTTTAGCGAGATCAAGAAGAATGGCACCTTCGACCAGATCCAGAAGCGCTATTTCGCCACCGATATCTCTATTCAGCAGTAACGGCGCGAGCCGGCTTTTCCGTCATTGACTGCGATCCGGCACTATACTCTAACCTTTTCGGGACGGCGCGCTGTCGTCCTTCGCCGACTACAGGACATTAACACGGTATGCATCAACAACATCATCCTCTGTTAAGCGCCTCTTTAGGCACCCAACGTGAAATCATCAGTTTCCATTTTGCTGAAAACCACGCGCGTCAGGTTTATATCCAGGCTGCGCTGCATGGCGATGAGTTGCCGGGCATGGCGGTGGCGTGGTTTTTAAAGCAGCGGCTGCAGGCGCTGGAGTCAGCCGGCCAGCTGAGAGCCGCTTTCACACTGGTGCCGGTCGCCAATCCGCTGGCGCTGGGCCAGCACTGGCACGGTACTCATCTTGGTCGTTTTCATACCTTATCGGGACAGGATTTTAATCGCCGCTTCCCCTCGCTGGGCGAGACGCTGGCAACCGGGCTGGCCGACAGTCTGACCCAGAGCGAAGCGCAGAATAAAACGCTGATCCGTGAGGCGATCGATCGTCACTACCGCGATACGGTGCCAAAAACCGAGCTGGACGCGCAGCGTTTTACCCTGATGCGTATGGCCAGCCAGGCGGATCTGATGATTGATCTACACTGTGACTGGGAAGCGGTGCCGCACCTTTACACCACGCCGCACGCCTGGCCTGATATCGAGCCGCTGGCGCGCTGGTTAGGCAGTGAAGTACAGCTGCTGGCGCAGATTTCAGGCGGCGAACCGTTTGATGAAGCCTGCTGTGAGCCCTGGCTGACGCTGGCCGAACGTTATGGCAAAGATTTCCCGATGCCGCGCGGCTTGCTGCCGGTCACTCTCGAACTGCGTGGTGTGCGCGATGTCTCTCCGGAGCAGGCAGAGAAAGATGCTGATGCGATTATTTCGGCGTTGCAGGAAGGCGGCTATATCGGTTACAGCGAACCGGCGGTGTCGGTGGAAGTGGCGGCCCCGGTGATTGGCGGCGATGAACTGGTATCGGTGACCACCGGTGGCGAAGATGTGGTGGCAATTGGCGAAAACGGTACCGGCCTGAGCGCGCCTGAGGTGGTCGAAGCAGCCGATGAGCAGAGCATGATTAAAGAGCGCTACAGTGAAGGTTCAGCTACGCCCTCGCCTGCCCTGAAGAATCCACCGACGCCATTGGCGGCCTGTGAATACATTCATTCGCCGGTTTCCGGTTTGATCCTGCACCGCAAGCCACTGGGCGCGCGGATTCGCGCTGGCGAAGTGGTGGCAGAAATTGTTGATCCGGTCACCGATCAGATCACGCCATTAATGGCTGAGCACGGCGGCATTCTGTATGCGAGGCACTGGGTACGGTTTGCAACGGCAGGCATGCTGGTGGTGAGACTGGCGGGCGAGAGTGAGATTCGGAGCGGGGATTTGCTGGTGGGATGAAATAATTACAGAATTTAAAAAGCCTGCTTCTACTGTTAGCACAGGAAGAAACAGGCTTTATATTACGTGGACTGCATCAAGTCATAATAATCTGATTTAATGGTATATTTTATTCTTAAGGTGGTTAATTTTTCGTTTTAACCGAAAAGCGAACCCCAGCTTTTGCTGAATGGGCAACCCATCATTAACGGAAGTATTATTCTGTGCAGGCTGGATAACGCCCTCTCCAGAAATAGGCACAATATGCTCAAGTCCTGAAGTAGGGCTACATCTTCTAAGCGTAACACTGCGTACATGCAGTCCCAAATAGCGCGCGTCGCTAGCACCAAATTGTGACGGTGATTTAGGGTTTTCAATATGCAATTTTACGATCAAATTACGAGACGCTTTGATAACAGACTCAGGAATAGGGGCTAAAATTTGCGTCTCGCTTCCAAACACTTCCTGTTTAGTGATAAAAACATTATTTATAAAAACATTAACTTTGATCGCCTCACCTTCAGGACAGTAACCAAAAGTCTGGATAGAAATCGATAGATCATCAAATATTGTCTGGTCATACTGAAAGCCAATGAAAGCTTCATGACCTGAACTCCAGCAACCTCTGCTCTCTGCTTTATACCAACCATTTAAGGTAAACTTCTCAAATTTACAGCTGCCTTTATTATTTTCGGCTGCAAAACTAATAACATTGTCTAGCGCAAGTGAAGGCAACCTCACAGAAGAATGGAGGTTTTCAAGAGAATTTATTACTTGCTGAGCAGTCTGATGCCAGTCTGTAGGCTGATAGCTCAGAGCAAGATTGGTTTTAACAGCCAGTAAATCAGGTTCAAAACAATATTTTTGTAACGCTTTATACCAGGCAATAAAGTCTAACGGATCAATGTATTCTGCGCATCCTGGCGCAACCTCAGGCAAAGAGCCAGCATCAGAAGCCAGGCAAAATTTACCATACCGGCAACTTTCTGCAACCGGTAGTCCCCAGCCCTCATAACGAGATGGAAAGACGGTAAACAGACAATTTTTATAAAGCCAGTCCAGAGCGGAGTCTTTAATCCCATGAAGCATTAAGACTTTTTCTTTAAGCGCTGGGTCATCATTTAAGATATTTATTGCTTCTTGTCCACGCCAGCCTATGCTTCCGACAAGAACGAGCTTGGGAACTGCATCGCCATACTCACTGATTAAACCTTTCCATAACATGAGTAATAAGGAATGATTTTTTCTTACGTCAATGGTACTGACAAAGAGCACAAATTTATCATTAATGGCTAAATCACCCAAGCCTTCTCTCTGCAACTCAATATTGTTTTCAGTATCAATATGAACCGCTTCATCTCCTAATCTGAAAACAGAAATTGGACAGACTGGCGTTTGCGTTTCAATGCAAAAATCAATGATATCGTTACGACTTTGCTCGGAACATGTCATAACCATATCTGAAATTGATATAATTTTTTTGCAGTTTACTGCAAATTCATCACCTACTCCGTCAGGGAAAAGGAATTTCATTTTGTGCTGAATAACATCATAAACAGTACTAACTAAAGCAACTTTGTGTATTTGCTTCAACGCCAGCAAGTCACGAAGATAATTTTGATTCCTGATCCAGGCTCCGCCAAAGGTCAGCACTATGTCATTTTCATGAAATTCAACGTTTGACTCAGGAATACCATTTTTAAATCCAGGTAGATATTTACCAGCATGTCTTTTAATACGACCAATGACAAAATCTTCATAGGTAACCTTGATGAACTTGCAATAATGTGAATTCCAGATGATGAAATTAACTTTATTGCCATAAAGGTTATGCATGTTTTCAGCCATACGACTTTCTACACGTGCAATTCCGGTCGGCGGCGCATTATGATGAGCTAAAGTTGTAAGATCGATGTAAATCTTTTTATTGTCCGATAGTTTAAATTTGAAATTATTATGCTCGGACGATATTATGGCTTCTTCGTACGCTGATTTTGTATTGGCCGCATATTTCTCCCAGCTATGCTCCAGTTTCATCTGTTGCTTAAGCGTCTGAGAAAGCAAGGATTTATCATGCGCTGTATCATTCCATGCGCTCAGAACCTTCTCTCTGATATCATTGACATCAGCTGGGTTAACATAACGGGCCAGGTTTCCAAAATATTCTTTCTCGGATGAACGATCGCTTAATACCATGTTGCATCCGGAGGCTGCCGCCTCAAGCGCTACTAATGGCGCACCTTCGCTCCAGGATGGTAAGCAAAAAACTTTTGCTCCGGCAAATGCAGAGGCCAACATAGGGCTGTTAGATTCAACACGTCCCGCGAATATAACATTATCCCCACCCCATTTCTTAATTAGCTCAGCATACTTTTCATCTGCAACGTGACCAATTAAAACTAATGGAATTTTTGAATCTCTTAGCGCCAATGCAAGTAAAGCCTGATTTTTTCTAGCTTCTATCCTTCCTACGCAAAGAATATAATTTTCGACACCAATTTGCTCTCTAAATAAAGAAGGGTCGCCATTCTCAAATACAGCAGCGTTTACAGGATTTTTTACAATGCTGGTAGATTGATGAGAAACACCGATTTGCTCAAGTAATTTTCGTTCATGCTCACTAAGGAAAATAAGATGTTTAGCATAAGAAACTAATCTTCTGACGGACATATAGTAATTTGGGAAAGGCTCTCTTTCAGTCAAAGGAAGTTGACGGTACAGAGCATTTTCATGCCTCAACTCTTCAAGTCTGTCATAAACGTTTTCTGCGGTTTCGCTTTCAGAAAGTATGTGTTTGACTTTTAAATTGAAGAAGTGAATCTCTGAAAGATCGAGAAATATTGGCGAGAAAACGGAAGGACAATTATTTTTCTCAATCTGGCGAAGCAGCACTTCACACTCATCAGGGTGCCAAACATTTAAAGCATGAACAACATCAACATCCATTGTTGAAAATTTTCTGCCGCTTACAAAATCAGCATTAATACTCAGCTTACGAAGAGCTTCGACTGTACGTGGTGCCCGGACAGAGGGTCCACCAAGTGAGGCGGTCATTTCAGTCCCGTGCACAGCAACCAAGGCGCTCATTTTAGTGGGTTTTTTAATTTGGTCTGCACTATTGTTAGACAAAGGATCCTGACCCAGCAAGTCTGTAAACAATGCATGATGTTTATCAGCCCATGCCTGCCACGTATAACTTTCTACAGTCCTTCTCAGTGCCATTTTTTCTTCAACAACGAGCATAAGCACCCGGCGCAAATCTTCTGCATCGCCAACTTTAAACTCAATATGAGGGAACTGTGGAACCCAGCCGACCGAAGGCGCAATGATTTTACATCCGCTTGCGAGCGCTTCAAGAACACACATCGGCCCACCCTCTATAAGCGCAGGCACTAAGATATAATCAAGAGAACGATAAAAAGCGGGCAACTCTTCATCCGGTATAAATTTAGCAGGTCCAGGCCATCCTTCACCGGTGAAATGCCATTCTATCCCGGGTAAATCCATAACCTGTGCAACAAGTTTCTCCCCCTTACGCCCCGTATGGTATGTACGCCCGACAACACCAATCCGGACTACAGGTGAGTATTTATCAAGGTCGACGCCGGGAGAAATAGTCTGAATGTTTGACAGGCCTGTTTCACGAATAATAGACTCAGTTTTTAAAGACTGGGCAACACAAAAATCAACCGCTGCCGCAACGGCATCAAACTTTGCTGCCGCAGAGGGAACCTCTTCCTTATGAGTAAAAAGCGCAATTTCGATAGGTGAAACGCGCTCTTTACGACATCCATAAGTCATATAGTATTGAATTTTGGCATTAGCATCTTCATCAAGACCATATCCTACATAGGGTAATCTTTTTGAAATTTCATGCGCTAATTTTTCAAGAATCCAGCCCTTATCTGAAATCTTAATATGCACTATCTTCTTCATGTTAATCCGTTTGATAAGCAATTTAAATTGGAAATTATTTCAGGCATCTAAACTGATGCTCAAATACCGGTGCTATTTATATAGTGTGAACTGCCCAGAAGGCTAACGCAGATTTGGGTGATTTTTTAGACGACTCAAAAGCTCTGAAAAATCAACATTGCCAGGTGCTAAATCACTCGCACGGTTTGCAGAAATGAAAGAATCTTTGATTCGTTCTGACTTTTCAAGCGCTAAAGCCAGACGATAGTGAAAGATTGCCACATTATCTTGTAACCTAACAGCCTCACTTAGATAAGCTTCTGCTTTGACGATGTCGTTGGTGCGAAGATAAAGTTCACCGAGAAATGAGATGTAGTGAGCATTGGCACCATCAATTTTAACAGCGCGTAGCGAATGATCAATAGCCTTTTCTAAATTGTTGTTGCGGTAGTGCAAAACAGAGATATGATGTTGAAGTTTAGAAGATTGAGGAAAAACAGGCTCAGCTGATTGCAACATGTTCAAATGCGAAATAGATCTGGGATGTTGAGATACTACTCGTATTAAACTTTCAATAAAATCAAAGTTGCCAACATTATTTTCTTTAGAAAGATTCATTTTATGAAAAGCTGCCTGAAACCTTTGCCCCCATTCATTTCCATAGTTTTGCGAAATAGATCGCGCAATTTTATTTAATACTGAAACATCAACATTAATTTCCCATGGAGTATAGACTGTATTCAGCAACGTAGTTAATAGTGAACCCTCAATAGAAGATGGCAATTTAATGGCCCCGATCATTGTTAAAACTTGGGAGGAATGAATTTTTTCAAGAGGCCAACATTCGAACAGATACTTTGGTCCACGGTATGCTTGCTCATGTCTGATATAGGTAGAAAGATTTATATCATGAATTAAAACATAAGCATCAGGACTAAGTACAGGAAGAAGTGATAAAAGGTCTAATATTGCCCAAGGATGTTTATGATCTCCATCAATAAAAGCAAGATCAACGCCTTTACCGATATCATCAATATAATCTATAGCATAGCCACCAAGTAGAAGGCGTTTTTTTACATCTGACTCTGGGAAAAGTTGTGCTATAGCACTGCCTGTTTCTTTAGTACTATCTAAAAAATATTGTTGAGAAAAGTCCACACCAATATATTCAGCATTATTATTATTTTTTTGTAAAGCATCGATAAACAGGCAACCACTCCAGCCACTTGCAACACCTATTTCTACAACTTTAACAGGTTTTAATAAAAGTGTTAAGCCAATTAAAAGCGGCTGGTCTGCTTTTGATATATTCCCACTAATCCAGGATGGCATTCTCTCAAGCATATCTTGAGAGGACTTCATCGCAATAGTTTCGCATAATTCTGCTGTAACCTTCATAAATGAAGCCCTCTAATAGTTACTTACCAAAATAGTGAGAACAAATCTCCTCTACATCCCCATCCATTTTAATCTTGCCATGTTCAAGCCATATAGCGCGATTACAGGATTTCATAAGCATACTTTTGGAGTGAGATGCGATAACAAGAATATTCGTCGCCTGAACCATTTCAGAAAGACGTGCTTCCGCTTTCTTTTTAAAAGCTTCATCGCCGACTGAAAGCCATTCGTCCATTAACAGTATTTCTGGGCGCACGATAGTAGAGACGGCAAAAGCCAAACGCAAATGCATCCCAGACGAGTAGGTTCGCACCGGCATATCAACGAAATCGCCTAGCTCTGAAAACTCGATGATTTCATCAAGCTTCTCGCTGATTTGAGCTCGGGTTCGGCCAAGAAGTCCGCCACGCAAAAAGATATTTTCTCTTCCCGTCGATTCGACATCAATTCCCAGAGAAATATCAATGAGAGAGCCGACTTCACCCTGGCTGATAGCGGTACCGGAAGAAGGTTCATAAGCGCCGCTCAAAAGTCGTAAAAGCGTACTTTTTCCCGCACCGTTATGTCCTAACAGACCCACCCTGTCGCCATCTTTTAGAGTGAAGGACAGATTATCAATCGCTCGTACAACAACTCGCCCCTGATCGTCCGCGCCTAACTGACCGCCAGTTGCAACCTGCATCAAGCGTTTTTTTAGCGAACGTCCATTTGCGTTATAAATTGGAAAATCGACGCAAACATTATTGAATTCAATCAAAGCCATAAAGAATCTTCTTATAACCAGTAAGCGATACGACGCTTATAGCGTCCATAAACCAGAATAGTTGCAGTCCATCCACATACTGCAATTACCAGACAGGTAATCCAGCTGGAGGTGGCTGGAACCTGACCCAGTAAGGGCGCACGGACGATTTCCATTAAGTGGTAAACGGGATTAAGCCCAAGAATATATTCTCCTGCACGCTGAGGCACCAGATGAGGCATCCACATAATCGGTGTAAAATAGAAAATAACATTGATGATGCTGGTAACGATTTGAGGTAAATCTCTGTACCGGGCACAAAGAATGCCCAGCATCAGCGCAATCCAGGAAAGATTTAGCGTTACCAGTAAAAATCCCGGTATGACTAAAAAAATAGTAAGAAAGACAGGTTTTCCTACCGCCAGGAATACAAGAGGTAGAATAATCAGATTGTGGACCAATATAATTATATTTCTCCAGATTATTCTCATGATGTGAACGAAAAGCGGTATAGGTAACTGTTTGATAATGCGTTCTGCATTAATAAAGCCTACACAGCCTTCATTGGTCACGGTTGTAAAGAAAGACCATAAGATCATACCGGAAGCAAGGAACGGCAAAAATTCCTCTAAGGAGGTTTTGAATATTGAACCAAATACTATACCAATTGTACCTATCATTACACCCATGCTGATTGTTAACCAGAATGGGCCTAGAGCTGAGCGACGATAGCGTTGCTTAACGTCCTGCCAGCCCAACATACCAACTAATGAATAACGATTTATTGCCCCGAAAATATCTTTTAAGGCAACTTTAGCTGAACTACCTTGCATTATTTTATTCCATCATTGAAATTCAGACATTCTAGAGCCAAAGAGCTCACAGTCAAGCCCAACTCCAGCTTGTGGCCATCCAAAAGAGTTAAATTCAGACTAGTATGATAATAATGATCCATCATCAGCCTTTTCATTAAACATTATACTTATCGTTCAATGCGCCCGGTAGTTTGACGACGGTTGTAACGGCATCAGTCAGGGCTTCAAACGAAGTAATATCGCCAGGTGATAACACAATAATGTCACCAGCAGTCCAGCGTTTTTCACACATAATGACTTCACCAGAAACAATACAAGTTATTTCAGTAGCAATTTTATGAAAATGCGCGCCCTCTCGGTCCCCTGCTTTATAATGCTTAACGGCAACTTCACAATCTTGTGTACTAAAGGCAGTCGGGTCAAATCCGCCGACAATCCAGCCCCTTTTCATATTAGAGAGTTTATAGCTTTTCATTATTGCCTTTCCGGGTTTCAAATTGTGAAGCAGATTTCAGTGGGTGATACTGAGAGATGTCAATTTTTTGGACAGAAATTTTCATACCGGACAATATAAGTTCATTAAATGAAGGACAAATATAGAACATATCATCAATACGCGCATCCTTCCTGATCATTTGTTTCACCGCCTCGGTGAAAAAGGAGGTTTTCTTGAACCAGTAAACCCCAGCAGTCGCATTACGGCTAATAGGATTTTTTTCAGAAGCTTCTACAACGAGTTCATTTTCTAAAACTACATAAGAGTATCGGGGATGTACAGAATCAAAAATGATTGTGCCAGCATCATGCCCTGAGTTCTGCATATGTGAAGTAAATACCGCGTAGTCTATATCGACATACTGATTTGCACTAACTATCAGTAGCGGCTCATCCTGATTCAGACTAACCACACCGAGCAAAGCGGTACAGGCAGCACCAGCAGTGTTTTCAGGTACAGAAATAGAACTAAAGTTGCCATTAGAGAGCAGACGAACAATATTATCAAGACGATATTTTTTTATATGTTTATCCTGAAAAAGAAAGACGGAATGTCCTTTATTAAAAGCTATTTGCTCAGAAATAAGCTGAATTAAAGGCTTGCCTAAAAACTCAGAGAGACAGAAAGGATAATTTTTATCGTCGCTATCAATGTAATTTTCACCTGCAGCAAGTACTAAAATATTCATGCTTTAGTTTCCTCTACAGATTGAATGAAAGTCTTGATGTTGCGATAAATGACATCATGAACTTCACTAACCGCCAGTACATGCGTACCTGCAGCCTTAGCAGCACGAATACCATTTTCATTATCTTCGACAACTACACACTCTTCCGGTTTTAACCCTAACAGTCCGATAGTTTTTATATACATTTCTGGATCGGGCTTACCTTTTTTTACGTCCTCATTTGAAATCATCAGATCAAGGTAGGGAGTCAGAGCAGCTTTTTCCATCATAGTCGTAACAGTATTTTTGACAGAGTTTGAAGCAACTGCCAACTTGTAACCTTCCATCTTTAATCTGGATAAAGCAAATTCATGAATAAAAAGTGGCTTACATTTCGTATGTACAATTTCCATTGTATAGCTTTGCTTCATTTCATTGATAAATGAATGCAGTTCATAAGGTAAATTGTACTCAGTCGATAAGATATTAAGTTTATCTTTTGTAGGCAGACCATCAAACTTTGTTAGATGATCAAAGCGGCTGATGTTATATCCAAATAAATTTAGTGATTTATTTAAAGCTTCATAGTGCCAGTCTTTTGCTTCAATCAAAACTCCATCCATATCGAAAATGACGGCCTTTATCATTTTTTATCCTCGAAATATCTTTGCGCTTCTTCAGGAACATCGGTGCACAAAATAAGATTTTCATATTGTGTTAAATCAGAGTTTTTAAGCATAGTCCAAAGAGAATGGTAATCCCCACGCTTGTGAAGTTCTGAAGAAACGATACAGACTTTTTTGCCTGCCTGAAGGATATTTTTGATATATTCGGCATCGTACCAGGTTGACTCAAAAGCGTCCAACCAGACGCCATGGCACGATTCATAAAGCGAAATGACGGGTTCATATTCGCTCGCACGAGAGAAAAAATGAATACGACCATCACGAGAGAATGTTATCTGATCCGGAACAGACATATCGAAAACAAAAGCTTTTTTTATATTAAATTTAGCAAGTTGCTCGGCAAGAAGTTTGACTAACCCATCTGATTTGATATTAAGCGCAAGCGAGAAATCTTTCCCTTCAGCTAAGGATAGCAAATCATGCAGGGTCATTTCATGACCAGAAGGAATATCGTGAGATATGACTAATTTGCCATTGTAATCTCTAACATCAGTTTCTGTTCCGAAGCCGAGGTCAAACGATCTTTTAAAAGCAACAGCACTGTTTTTTTCTTCTACTGTATGCCAATAACCACGATGACTAATTATTTCCATTTTGCATTCCTTGCGTAGCGTGTTTAGAGAGCTCAAGGTTTAAGAAAATCTCTAAATCAGCAGGAATACCTAAGCCATACATACCATTAGCTTCAGATCCTATATTGTAAATGCCAATTTTCGCACCTGAAGCAATCAGATAGTTATAGGCAGGTGCGACATAAAACTCGTTATTAACCCTGTCGTTCTTTTCCAGCATCTCTTCGGCTGCGTGTACGAAATCTGAGCCTTTAGCAAAATTATAAATACCAACCGTGGCTTCATCAGAAATGACTTTTTTTTCAACAACCCGGTTAACATTACCATCATCATCAAAGCCGACAAATGACCACTTAGGATCGTTTGCCTTCATAGTCATGATAATGCCCTGGTAGTTATTGTCTTGCATTGTTGCAAGATAGTCATCGATTTGACAATCGACATACTGGTCACTATTTGCAATCATCAGCGGTTCATCATTATCAATTAAATCTTTAGCTAATAGAACGGTACAGGCTGCACCCTCGGTTAGTCCATCTGCATAGACGACTTCACAGGACGGCTCCCATTCTTTAAGCAATGAAGTTAAACCATACGTTTTATCATGAGCGCGCTGGATAATGAATATAAACCTGTGAGGCTGAGTTGGTTTTAAATTATTTATAACCAATTTGACCATGGTGACGCCATGAACTTTTATAAGAGGCTTAGGATCAGCATACCCTGCTTTAGCGAAGCGGCTTCCAGCCCCGGCCATGGGAATTACGATATTCATCATTTAAAACCTCATTAATAACACTTGCAGCCTAAACATCAGGAAAATTAATTAAAAATATTGCATTAATCCTGTCCTTAACGTCCTATCCTGCCCTATTTTTCAATCGATTTTTTATCGTCGAATAAAGTAACAATGGATCTGACAGGAGCAATTTTACATTGCGTTTTAAGAAAGCTCGGTATCTATCAACACGAGCATGTGGCCCCTGGAAAAGATCAATATGATGATAAAAGTTGTTAAGATCTGGTTTTTTAAAGTCAGCGATAATTTCTTTTCTTAACTGAAGAACTCTGGCGATGGTTTTTGTGTTCAGCCGGGGAAGGTAATCAGCTGACATCAGCCGTTGAGAAAGCTCGACATCCTCCGCCATATTCCATGTTCCCAGATCATTAAAGGGGAACGCAGTCAAAACATGCTTCTTGCCGATGACAAGCCCTCCGGGAACATAAAGATAAGGAGAATATTCGCCATAATTCAGCAAATAATTCGCAGTAAGACGCTGATCAGAGGCTTGCGAAACCCAGTCGGGAACTCGCTCGCCCGTGTCATTCAATATCTGCTTAACCACGCAAATATCAAAGTCATGATTAATGCGATCGAATGCCTTGATAAAATTTGCATCTAGTTTATATCTGTTGTGTGCAATGCAAATATTTTCAAATTTAGCCTGGCTTATGATGATATTTTTCTTTCTGGAAATATTGGCATATTTCTCTGTATCGTTGTCAGCCTCTACGATCGTATGATCCAGCGCTATCTCAAAAGTTGGTCGTGGACCACAGATAATTATCTCCGTTAATGCGCCTGAGTTAGCTAAATTCGCTACACTATCAACGTAGCTACGAAGATATTCCTCATTTTTCCCGTCCCATAAAATGCCGAATGACCAGTTTCTGCCAACATCAAAGCGTCGCCGCGTTGCCGTGAAGGTTACGATGAAGCCGTCATTTTTTTCAGCACGCTCAAGGCTTACAAACTCTACGCTACCTGCTGAAAGGTTATGAATTTGCTTATAAAACTTAGGTGTTGAGAAAACAGGTGAGGAAACACGGAAACGAATCTTGAACGTCGTCTTTCCTTTAGATAATTTGAATAACTCGTCAATTATAAATGGCCAGTTGCCATAATTTGATATTGGCGCTTCAGTAAATACTACTTCTGAATATTTGCTGTAATGCTCTGATGATAAACGCGTATCCGGATTGTTAATAAAATGAGTACTTAAACAAGTAAATTTCTCTGGCGCATTCTTTCCAAACCATATAGCTTTATCAGCTTCACTCATTGAATTTCCTCTTCATGAATAAATATTTTCTTTATATCTGTCGAGAAATCCTTCCAGCTGCGAAGTTTGTCCTTATTAGCTGCAATATGATTAACTTGCTCATAATAATAGGCGTCATCGCTCATTAACCTATTGAACTCTAGATTGAATTTTTTATAGTCTGGATAATCTACTGCAACCGTCAAACCATACCCTGCTTCTTTCAAGGAAGACGTATCAAAGTGTAAGCAAGGTTTTCCTAAAGCTAAAGACTCACCTAGCGGCAGACCCCATCCTTCATAATGTGACGGATAAACTGTAAAGCGACAATTACGATAAATCTCGCCGATTTCGGCGTCTGAAGCATCCTGCATAACAATGACGCTGCCAAAAACGTTTCCAGAATGATGTAACTGATGCGCGAATTCTTCAGTATCCCAAAGCCATTTTCCAGCAATAACCAATTTTTGATTTGCATACTCTGGAGAGTTAAAAAATTTAATCCAGGTCAGTATTAAATTAACATGGTTTTTCCTGGACTCAATTGAGCCCACGCAAAATGCGTACTGTTCATTTTTTAATTTTCTTACGCGCAACGGAAATTCATAATCACTTTCTTCCGGTATTTTTGCCGCGCCTTCAGGCAGTTTATGCGATAGATGAACGACCTCGATGACGGGTACGTCCGTGCCTCGCTCAAGGCAATATCTGGTTAGATCGTTTTTACAGCTGTGAGAATTGACGATGATTTTATCTGCATGTTCCAGTACAAAAGGAATATACTTTTTGAACATTGCCTTAAGTTCATCAGGCACATAAGGTGATACGATTGGGATCATATCGTAAACCATAAAAATTTTACGAAGATCGTACCATTTCCTTTCTATCAACTCCTGATACTTGCTCTGAAAATTCCACACACCACCAAATAATGCGACAGAAGCATTATCTTCAAATTTCTCAATTTCAGATACGGAAAGTCCCGGGTAAAGCGCAAGGCGATTTTTTAAATATCTGAAGATGGCTTTATGACTACTCTTTTTAATAACTGGAACTTTCGATAAAAGAAAATAGGTATCGCTAACCACTTTTTTCTTGCGACCAAGCGTCCGGATCTTCTCAAAGTATTTATCTATATTACCGCTAGATTTTGAAATGTAGATATCAGAATAGATCCAAAGGTTAATAAATGGCGTCAAATCATTAAGCTCGATATTTTCCAGCCCGTCGACTTTATAAGTACGGCCAGTAATAGGGCTCATGAAAAATATTGTATAATCACCATCAAGTCCTTTCAGTCCCTCAAGTACAACACGTTGAATCCCGCTAACCTTGGTCGAAAACTTTGAGTGATTAATAATATCGGTAATATCGTAGTAAATCATTTCTCGTCCTTTGCAAGCAATAGTAAGGCTATAACCTTTACTATTACGTTTTATCATCCAAACAGTAGATTCAAAGCATTAATTAAAATGAGGGTTTCGATGGAGAAAAGAATAAAGCACATCATTGATGTGCTTTTCTTTATTCAACGCTAAAATATTTCCCAGATATAATGATTATCGATTAATCAAGCCATTCTGTATGGAACACACCGTCTTTATCAATGCGCTTGTAGGTATGCGCACCAAAGTAGTCACGCTGCGCCTGAATCAGGTTGGCAGGCAGCACTTCTGAACGGTAGCTGTCGTAGTAAGCAATTGCTGCAGAGAAGGTTGGCGTTGGGATACCGTTCTGAATCGCGTAAGAAACAACATCACGCAGCGCCTGCTGATACTGATCGGCGATATCTTTGAAGTACGGTGCCAGCAGCAGGTTAGCGATGCTTGCATCTTCAGTGTAGGCATCGGTAATTTTCTGCAGGAACTGAGCACGGATGATGCAGCCAGCACGGAAGATCTTGGCGATTTCACCGTAGTGCAGATCCCAGTTGTTCTCTTCTGAAGCCGCACGCAATTGTGAGAAGCCCTGCGCATAAGAGACGATTTTACCGAGGTAGAGTGCGCGACGCACTTTTTCGATAAACTCAGCTTTATCACCGGTGAAGGCTTGAGCCTGTGGGCCGCTCAGAACTTTGGAAGCCGCAACACGCTGGGTTTTCAGCGAAGAGAGGTAGCGAGCAAACACTGATTCAGTGATCAGTGAAAGTGGCTCGCCCAGATCCAGTGAACTCTGGCTGGTCCATTTACCGGTACCTTTGTTGGCCGCTTCATCCAGAATCACATCAACCAGATAGTTACCTTCATCATCTTTCTTAGTGAAGATATCTTTGGTGATGTCGATCAGGTAGCTGCTCAGCTCGCCGTTGTTCCACTCGGTGAAGGTTTCTGCCAGCTCTTCGTTGTTCAGACCCAGCGCACCTTTCAGCAACGCATAAGCTTCGGCGATCAGCTGCATATCGCCATATTCGATGCCGTTGTGCACCATCTTCACGTAGTGACCCGCACCGTCCGGACCGATGTAAGCTACGCAGGCTTCGCCATCTTCTGCACGTGCCGCAATCTTGTCCAGAATTGGAGCAACCAGCTCATAGGCTTCTTTCTGGCCGCCCGGCATGATAGATGGGCCTTTCAGCGCGCCCTCTTCACCGCCGGATACGCCGGTACCGATGAAGTTGAAGCCCTGGTCTGACAGCTCTTTGTTACGACGAATGGTGTCTTTATAGAAGGTGTTACCGCCATCGATCAGAATGTCGCCTTTATCGAGGTGTGGCGTCAGTGAGGCGATGGTTTTGTCGGTCGCTTCCCCTGCCTGAACCATCAGCAGGATACGACGTGGTTTTTCCAGCGATTCGACAAACTCTTCAACGGTGTAAAAAGGAGCAAGCTTCTTGCCCTGATTCTCCGCGATGACTTCATCCGTCTTTTCGCGTGAACGGTTAAAGATAGAAACAGTGTAACCGCGGCTCTCAATGTTAAGAGCCAAGTTGCGGCCCATCACTGCCATACCTACAACGCCGATCTGTTGCTTGGACATTACATACTCCTGTCTGTGGTCTCGCATGGTGTTACCAGTAACACCACTTTATAAGTGAACACTATGTTAACTCAGGATAGCTGATAAAAGGTAATGAATGGTGCGATAGTCAGATGAAATTATCTGAAAAAAAATCACATTCTTAACAATGACTTATAAAGATTTGTGTAGCTACTAATCATTTTTTCAGCGGTAAACAGCGACTCGAAACGTTCAAGAGCTGCTGCACCATAACTGCGGGCTAGTGGTGGATTGTTCCATATTTCATCCATCGCTTTACGCAGAGCAACAGGATCTGACGGGGGAACGACTAAACCGGTTATCCGATCAATATTGATAAAGGTTGTACCTGTACCTATCTCGCTTGATATGAGCGGCTTAGAGTACAGAGCCCCTTCCAGTAGCGAGATTCCAAAAGCTTCTGAACGCAAATGTGATGGGAATACCAGACAGGTAGATAGTTGAAGTAAGGCAGACTTTTCACTGTCTTCTAGCGCACCCAGGAAATGGATATTATCTACACCTAACTGTTGTGCCTGAGATTTTAACTCAGCTTCAATCGGACCTGCGCCTACCACTACGATAGGATAACGGCTATTCTTCGCCGCCTCTATCAGGATATGCAGGCCTTTGTAATAACGGAACGTGCCAATGAAAAGAAAGAAGCCGTCAGGAAATTTTGTCTGCCATTTTTGCAATACGGCAGGATCATTATTTTTATAAAACTTTTTATCAAGACCGTACGGGATTACTTCAACTTTATCTTTAAATTGTTGCAGCACCGGGCTACTCTCAACATAGTTTGGAGAAGCAGCAACAATTCTGTCTACACTGGAAAGAAAGCAATTCATTAACGGAGCATAAAGTTTCAATAATAACTTTTGTTTGACAATATCGGAATGATAGCTCACTACTGAAGGTTTTTTTATTCTTGCTGTAAAATGCATCAAATCCATAAAAGGATAAGGAAAATGATAATGGATGATATCTGCTTCCTTTGCCAGCTTTTTGAATTGACTTATTGCTGCAAAAGAAAACGGTGTCGATGCATATTCACACTGCGTTTTGACCCGATAAATAAGATGGTTATCGAGCTGCTTTTTTTTCTCTATAAAATCCGGGCTATGAGTAAAAACCACCGATTGGATATTTTCCTTGATGCCACCTTCCGCGAGCTGGTATATAACTTGTTCAATGCCGCCAAAAGTATCGGGATAGTAGGTTTTATAACAGTGTAAAACTTTAATCATATAAATTTCGCGACCTGCTCGTAAGCATCAATGGTTTTATCTGCACAAAATGACCATGAAAATTGGCGGGCGCGAGCTAGCCCCGTATCTATCATGCGTTGCTTTTCATAAGCATTACCGATCATCATTTGGATAGAAGTGGTTAAGGCATCGACATCTTTTGGATCATGCATTAATGCTGCATCACCTGCAACTTCTGGAAGCGATGTTGCATTAGAGCAAATTACAGGGGTACCTGAGGCCATTGCTTCGAGTACGGGTAAGCCGAATCCTTCATAGATTGAAGGAAAAACAAAACTGGTAGCAGCGCTGAACAAGCAAGGCAGTTCTTTACCCGGCACAAAGCCTAAATATTTTAGCCAGCCCTCTCTTTCACCCTTATCAAAAAGCCTGTACAGTTGCTCGTTTTCCCATCCTTTATAACCGCTGACAACGAGAGGAAAAGTCGCTTTTTCATTAGGGGTTAAACGATCATAAGCTTGCAATAATGTCAGTATGTTTTTTCTGGGTTCTATTGTACCGGTATAAAGTAAATATTGACGCCAGTGAAGATTGTATTTCTCAAGAACGCTTTTGACTTCAATTTCATTCCGTGGATGAAACTCTGCATTGCAGGCCAGAGGGGCCACGGCAATTTTATTATCTTCAATACTAAAGAAATCAATTAACTCGTTCTTAGTATAATAAGAATCAGTGATAAGCATTGATGCTCGAGAAACTGTATTTCTTAACTCTTTTTGCATCAGGTGAACACGGCCAGCCGGATGAAACTGCGGCCAGTGGAATACCGACAGGTCATGAAATGTTGCAACACAGTGGTTCACGCGAGGAGGTAAGTAATAGTTTGGGCTATGATATATATGGTTCTTAAAATTCCTCAACGCCATCATTTTCATCACCGGGAAAGTAAGGCGATATATTTCACTTACAATTTTACTTTTTTGTAATTTGCGTTTAATAGATTGAACTGATTGAGCTGACTCACTGGCAACTGCCAGTGAGTCGCGTATATTAGTACCATGAAGAAACGTCAGCGCGACGTTTTCTCTTTCCTGAAGCTGTTTAGCAAGCTCAAACGCATAACGGCCAATACCGGTTAAAGGATATTTAATACAGTCCGTAGAGTAAACGACGTTTATTGCTTTGCTTCCAGCATCCATTTCAGGGTATCTCTAAGAGGAATTTTAGACGAAGTCTCACCGACTAAGCTACTGAGCAAAGTGATATCGCCACACAGTTCTTTAATTTCATTTGGCCGGACAAAATCAGGATTAACTTCAATCTTAATATCATGGCATGTCAAGGTTTTACAGAGATCAACGACTTCTCTTAATGAGTACATATTACCTGAAGCGACATTGACAGTCTGACCAAATGAGCGGGAATGAAGTAACGCTGAATAACATTTAACGATGTCACGTACATCAGAAAAGTCACGCCATACATCTATGTTTCCCAACTCAATGACTTCTTTTCTCTCACGAAAATGTTTGACGATTTTCGGGATCAGGAAATTTTCTGCCTGACCGACGCCTGTGTAATTGAATGGCCGGGTAATAATAACCGGCAATTTTTCATAAAACAGACTGGTCATATACTCCATGGCCAACTTGCTTACCGCATAGTCATTTGAGGGTCTGGCAGGAACCGACTCTGCTAATTTCCCCGGAGTATTATTACCGTAAACATTAGCACTGCTGGCAATCAAAACTGCATCTGGCATCTTTGCTGATTCGCTAAGAACCTGTAACAGGTTACGCGTACCGCAAAGGTTTACATTATAGAACGCGTTCGGGTCAGCATGCCCAACAAAAGCAATTGCAGCGAGATGAATGACAACGTCGGGTTGAATACTGTCTACAGCATTCTTTACCTGTTGTGCATTAGTCAGATCAACCTGAAAATAGCGTAAGGTATTCTGGGCGAGGGTTGAACCGAAGCCATAAACTTCATATCCGGCAGCGGATAATTCCGCTGCCATATATTGGCCGGTAAAGCCCTTGATCCCAGTGATCAATGCTTTTTTGCCATTATTCATATCAGAAGGAGAATCCTTGTTTATTGCGGCGTAGATCTTCTTCTACCATCATCGCGCACAACTCTTCGAGCGTGGTTTTAGGTTCCCAGCCCAGAATGTCTTTCGCACGCTGTGGGTTTCCAATCAGCAATTCTACTTCAGCAGGACGATAGAACTTAGGATTGACCTTAACAACCACTTTATTAGTGGCTACATCGATTGCAACTTCCTGGTCATCTTTGCCTTCAAAGCGCAGTTCAATGCCAGCCGCTTTGAACGCCATTGAAACGAAGTCGCGGACTGTTTCTGTGCGGTTGGTTGCCAGGACAAAAGTATCTGGCTCATCAGCCTGCAGCATGCGCCACATGCCTTCAACATACTCCTTAGCAAAGCCCCAGTCACGCTTGGCGTCCATGTTACCTAACTCAAGCACATCCAGCTTGCCGAGCTTAATTTTCGCTACTGAATCGGTGATCTTACGGGTTACAAACTCCTGTCCACGCAGTGGTGATTCGTGGTTAAACAGAATGCCGCTTGATGCGAAGATGTTGTAGCTCTCACGGTAGTTAATGGTCATCCAGTGGGCATACAACTTGGCAACGCCATACGGACTACGCGGATAAAATGGCGTGTCTTCTTTCTGTGGGATGGCCTGCACTTTACCAAACATCTCTGAAGTCGATGCCTGATAGAAGCGAATTTTAGGGTTAACAATGCGAATAGCTTCTAACAGGTTTACCGGACCAATACCTGTAATTTCAGCGGTGGTCAGTGGCTGGTCAAAAGAAACACCTACAAAGCTCTGAGCCGCAAGGTTGTAAACTTCGGTCGCTTTGCTTTCCTGAAGTAAACGAATGCTTGATGACAGGTCAGTCAGGTCATATTCGACGAGATGCAAAGAGGGGTTTGATTTGATACCCAACTCTTCAATACGCCAGAAGTTGACCGAACTGGTACGGCGATAGGTTCCATAAACCGTATAGCCTTTATCTAAAAGTAATTCAGCAAGATAAGCGCCATCCTGCCCGGTAATTCCTGTAATAATTGCAATCTTATTCGTCATTCTTAAACCCATCATTTGGAAAATTAATATTATCAACTATAGGTAAAATTAAACTGTCGTAGCTTTAATAACGGAGTCGATTTCTTTCAATATTTTACTTAAGGCTTCAATATTACCTTCAGTTTCGACGTTGAGTCGCAGTAAAGGTTCCGTATTGGAAGTTCTTACATTGAATCTCCAACCCTGGCAGTCAAGGCTAATGCCGTCGGTATTATCTTCGGTTATTGCACTACTAAGATATTTTTCTTTCAACGCCACGATAACTGACCTTGCATCAGACACTTTGTAGTTAATCTCACCACTGCAAGGAAACGCCTTCATTCTTTCCGAAACCAGTCCGGAAAGTGTCTCCCCTTTCACCGCCAGCAGTTCAGCCACCAGCAGCCATGGGATCATGCCGCTATCACAATAGGCAAAGTCTCGGAAATAGTGGTGCGCACTCATCTCGCCGCCATAGACCGCATCTTCTTCACGCATGCGCTCTTTGATAAAAGCGTGGCCGGTTTTGGACATCACCGGAATGCCGCCCGCTTTGGTAACCACATCAATAGTGTTCCAGGTCAGACGTGGATCATGGATAATTTTCGCGCCAGGCTCTTTCTTAAGAAACGCTTCGGCTAACAGGCCAACGATGTAATAGCCTTCGATAAAGTCTGCATTCTCATCAAACAGGAAGCAACGGTCAAAGTCTCCGTCGAAAGCAATCCCCATATCGGCCTGACTTTCTCGTACTGCATCAGAGGTATCTTTACGGCACTCTGGCAGCAGTGGATTAGGAATACCGTTCGGGAAAGTTGCGTCGGCCTGATGATGCACCTTAATAATGCTCACCGGCGCATTCGCCTGCTGGAAGCGTTTTTCAATCTCATCTATTACGTGGCCAGCAGCACCATTACCAGAGTTAATCACCAGCTTCATTGGTTTAGTGAAGTTGTTCAGGTCGATATAGCCCATCAGATGATCGACATAGGCATTCAGGACTGAAATCTGCTTGTAGCTACCGCGTTTGCTCTCGTCAACCGAAGCAAAGTCGTTGGCTTCAGCCAGTCGCTGGACATCACGTAGTCCGGTATCTCCGCTGATTGGACGCGCACCTTCCCGCACTAACTTCATGCCGTTATAGTTCATTGGGTTGTGGCTGGCGGTGACTTCAATACCGCCATCAATCCCTAAATGAAAAGTCGCGAAGTAGATCTCTTCCGTTCCGCTCATACCGATATCCAGCACATCGGTACCCGCATCCCTGAGTCCATTTGCCAGCGCCAGCTTGAGTGATTCGCTGGTCTGACGAACATCACCGCCGACTACTATGGTCTTTGGTCGGATAAATTCACCATAGGCCCGGCCAATGCGGTAAGCGATGTCTTCATTGAGTTCAGTGCCCAGCTCACCACGAATGTCATAAGCTTTAAAACAGGTCAGTGATGCCATGATCTTGTCTGTCCTTACTTACTTGCAAACTGTTGTTTAATCAAAATGAGATCGTCATCGCCAAGATAAGAACCCGACTGGATCTCCAACAGCTCTAATGGAATTTTGCCTGGGTTTTCTAAGGTATGCGGATGACCAATAGGGATAAAGGTTGACTGGTTCTCGGTTAGCAGCAGGGTTTTATCCTGAATGGTCACCTTTGCAGTACCTGACAGGATGACCCAGTGCTCAGTGCGGTGATAGTGCATCTGCAACTCAAAGGCTTCACCTGGTTTAACCGTGATGCGGTTGACATTAAATCGACCGGTGTTCACCACCAGATCACAACGTCCCCATGGCCAGTAGGTTTCACGGTGGCGACGGTATTCGCTGCGGCATTCGCCCTTCAGGAACTCGACTACACGTTTCACATCCTGAACCTGATCTTTACGCGCGACCAGCACTGCATCCTTGGTGTTAACAATTACCAGGTTTTCTACTCCGATTGCCGCAACCAACTGGTCTTCACTGTTGATGTAGCAGTTTTTGGTGTTGTGCAGGAAGGTGTCGCCTTTAAGCGAATTGCCGTAAGTATCTTTATCATTCACTTCCCACAGCGCTGACCAGGAACCGACGTCACTCCATCCCGCAGCCAGTGGAACCACCACAGCAGCATCAGTTTGTTCCATTACCGCATAATCAACCGACTCGTCCGGACAGGCGATAAAATCATCTTTATCAATACTGATGAAGTCATCGCCTTCCTTTACGTTAGCCATTGCACGACGGCAGGCTTCAAGGATATCCGGACGAAATTTTTCCAGTTCCTGCAGATAGCGCTTCGCCCGGAACATAAACATGCCGCTGTTCCAGTAGTACTCACCGGATTTAAGGTACTCTTCAGCGGTGCTCTGGTTTGGCTTTTCGACAAAGCGCTGGACCTGATAAGGGCCGTTCTCAGCGCCTGGCAATGCTTCACCCCGCTGGATGTAGCCATATCCGGTTTCCGGACCGGTCGGCACGATACCGAAGGTCACCAGCTTGCCCTGTTTGGCGTGCGCGGTCGCTACCTTAATAGCCTGATGGAATGCAGCTCGATCTTCAATGACGTGATCGGCGGCCAGTACCAACAGCACCGGATCATCGCCCTGCTCTACAGCATTGAGTGCGGCAAGCGCAATGGCGGGCGCGGTGTTACGCCCGACCGGCTCAAGAATAATGTTATGGGATAGCTTTTTAATTTGTCGCAACTGCTCGGCGACCAGAAAACGGTGCTCTTCATTGCAAATCACCAACGGTGCGCGAGCTTCAACGCCCGTCAGACGGTTAACTGTCTCCTGCAGCATAGAATGCTCGCCGTGCAGACAGATGAACTGTTTAGGATAAAGTTCGCGGGAAAGAGGCCATAAGCGACTGCCGGTTCCTCCGGCCATGATTACGGGAAGTAACATTCCACATCCTCTAACAAATTTAAGCATGCTATTGCATATAAAGCGGGTCAATTTTTATTCATTATGAATAATCAGCCACGCTACCGCCCTTGGCTTGCAGCAACCAATATGCTGTGTGATGGGATTCTTGCCATCACAGGTTAGCTTGTCGATGCGCTGATGATATTTTATTCAATCGCATACGGGTTCTGAGACCACCGCAAATAGTACAATTTGTGCGACAAAAATAATATGCCTATTCTTTCATTGTGCCAGGCAAAACTTAAGTTTGACTAAACATTGATCCAGATGCATTCCGGCTAAGCTAATCTTTAGTAAAACGACATAGTAGCACCGTGCTCACCGTGCCTTGCGTCTCTTCAGGCCGTCGTCCAGCGCTCTATAGTGTTTCAATTGAGCAGATGACACGCCAGGATAAATCCGTATTAAACCTACTGGTAGCCAGTAATGAATCGGTAACGGGCTAATGTTTAGCCTATATATGCAATTCTGCTAAACGCAGACATAAAAAAACCCGGCCGGAGCCGGGTTTTTTGCATTTCATCGCAGTTTACTTAAACCCATTCGGGTTCTTGCTCTGCCAGTTCCAGGTATCACGCATCATCTCGTCGATGCCGCGCGTCACGCGCCAGTCGAGTTCACGGTTGGCTAGCGAGGCGTCGGCCCAGAAGGCCGGCAGGTCGCCATCGCGACGCGGTTTGATCTCGAAAGGAATCGCTTTGCCTGACGCCTTCTCAAACGCTTTGATCATCTCCAGCACCGAGAAGCCTTTACCGCCGCCGAGGTTGAAAGCGGTATAGCCTTCAACCTTGCTCAGATGGTCCAGCGCCTTCAGGTGCCCTTCTGCCAGGTCGACCACGTGGATGTAGTCACGCAGGCAGGTACCATCTGGCGTATCGTAATCACCGCCAAACACACCCAGCTTCTCCAGACGGCCAATCGCAACCTGAGCAATGTACGGCAGCAGGTTGTTCGGGATGCCGGCAGGATCTTCACCGATTTCACCCGACTCATGCGCGCCGACCGGGTTGAAGTAACGTAAGGCGATCGCCTTGAACTTCGGTTCGGCTTTGGCGAAGTCACGCATCACCAGCTCGATCATCAGCTTGGAGGTGCCATAAGGACTGGTGGTGCCGCCAATCGGCGTGGTCTCAACGTACGGTACCGGCGCATCTGCACCGTATACGGTCGCGGAAGAGCTGAAGATAAAGTTCCAGACGCCCGCTTCGCGCATCTCTTCCAGCAGCACCACGGTACCCGCAACGTTGTTCTCGTAATACTCGAGCGGCATGCGGGTTGATTCACCTACCGCTTTCAACGCAGCGAAGTGGATCACGGCAGAAATGCTGTTTGAGGCGAACAGGTCACGCAGACAGGCGCGATCGCGGATATCACCTTCAACGAAGGTCGCTTTCTTACCCGCCAGCTTCTCGACGCGGTTAATAGCTTCCCGCGAGGCATTGCACAGGTTATCCAGTACCACAACGTCATCACCGCGCTGCAACAGCGCCAGCACCGTGTGGGAGCCGATGTAACCCGCTCCACCCGTTACTAAAATAGCCATGTGAACTCCTTTCTCTCTGCCGCGGGGTGCGCGGCGAATCTGTTAGTGTTGTTTGGCGAGAATCTTCTGAATCGCTTCGCGGAAATCACGGCCCTGAGCGTTGCTGCGCAGTCCGTAAGAGACAAACGCCTGCATGTAACCCAGTTTACGACCGCAGTCGAAGCTGTGGCCGGTCAGCAGCGAGACATCTACCGTTTTGTGCTTGCTCAGGCTGGCGATCGCATCGGTCAGCTGGATACGGCCCCACGCGCCTGGCTCAGTGCGCTCCAGTTCTGCCCAGATATCAGCAGAAAGCACATAGCGGCCCACGGCGGCCAGGTCAGAGTTCAGCTCAGCAGGATGCTCTGGCTTCTCAACAAAATTAGTGATGCTGCTGATGTCGCCTGGGTGATCAATCGGCTCTTCAGTGGTGATCACCGAGTACTCAGAGAGATCGGAGGTTGGCATGTGCTGCGCCAGCACCTGGCTGTGGCCGGTCTCTTCAAAACGGGCCACCATCGCCGCAAGGTTATAACGCATGTGGTCAGCGGTGGAATCATCCAGCAGCACGTCTGGCAGCACTACCACAAATGGATTGTCGCCAATCATCGGGCGGGCACACAGAATAGAGTGGCCAAGGCCCAGCGGCTGTGCCTGACGCACGTTCATGATGGTCACGCCTGGCGGGCAGATAGACTGAACTTCGCTCAGCAGCTGGCGCTTCACGCGCGCTTCAAGCAGCGCTTCCAGCTCGTAGGTGGTGTCGAAGTGGTTTTCCACCGCATTTTTAGAGGCATGGGTGACCAGCACGATCTCTTTAATGCCTGCAGCCACACACTCGTCAATGATGTACTGAATCATCGGTTTGTCGACGACAGGCAGCATCTCTTTCGGAATGGCTTTAGTCGCAGGGAGCATATGCATACCGAGACCCGCAACCGGGATTACTGCTTTAAGCTTGGTCATATTTATTCCGTTTAATAAAATGAAGATGTGGGTCGATTATGCAGGATCGGCCAGAACAGCAAGTATAATCTTTATCTGAAAATCGGACACTAACTCTCTGTCACACCATGGAAATTCGGCATTTTGCCCATTGCCAGCGACAGCAGAAACTGAATAAAGACAACCAGTAAACGTGATCGGCGTCGGCTGTTTCGGCTGTCGTTGCGCAACCGGCTGAGACCAGCGATAAATGAAAACGGGCGACCCTGAGGTCGCCCGTTACTGTCACTGCTGCTGGCTTACAGCCAGCCTTCAAACCACTCAGGCATCACGAACAGATTGAAGTGATTGACCAGCATCATTACGCCGACAAACACCGCTGAAACTGCGACCCACTGGCGGGCATACGGCATAAACCGAATGCCAATCACCGGCTTGATAAAGAACGGATGCGCCAGCGCCGAGATCAGAATCTGCGAGATGGAGAGCGTCAGCGCCACGTAGAGCACGTTCGGCCAGATAAAGGTGGTCGCCAGCACCGCCAGTACCACCAGGCTTGCCACGATGTTCCAGTAGAACTCGACGTTGGTGCGCCCGTTAGCCTGCGAAATCGCCCCGGTCAGGCCACCCATCGGCCGCAGCATGCCAAACAGCAGCATCAGCGGAATCAGGTGATAGACCTGCTCATGCGCCGGTCCATACAGCACCCGGACAATCACCGGTGAGAAGATGCCAATCACCAGGTACATCGCGCTGCTGAACAGCATGATCCCCAGCGTGCCTTTGAGGAACAGTTTCTTCAGCTGTTCGGCATCGTGCTGTTTCTCGGCGAAACGCGGCAGCGCCAGGCGGTTAATCACCGGCGTGACCAGCTTCAGCGGTTGCAGCACCAGCTCTTTCGCCAGCGAGTAGACACCCAGCATTTCAGCGCCCATTACCTTACCGACCACTAACGCATCGGCCTGGGTACGCAGCTGATTAATGGTCTGCGAGCCGAGCTGGTAGCTGCCGTAACGAATGGCACCAAAGAAGGTCGCTTTATCGAACTCCCAGGTCGGACGCCAGGACTTCTCACCCAGCGCAATCATGCACAGGATGCGGGTAAAGGCGTTGATAAACAGACCCAGAATCGCCGCGGCCACCGTCAGTGAGGTGAACTCCAGCATCGCCACCACGCAGAGAAAGGCAAACAGCTTGGTGCCCATCTCAATCTTCGCCAGCGAGACCATCCGCTTGGTTTTGATGTAGTGCGCCTGATACTGCGACAGATGTCCCAGCACCAGGAAGTTGAGGCTGGTCAGCATAATCAGTCCGACCAGTTCAGGCAGATGATAGAACCAAGCGACCGGGAAGGCGATCAGCAGCATGATCAGACCGGTACACAAACTCAGCGAGACATTGACCCAGTAGATGGTGCTCTGCTCGCGGCGGGTGATGTTCTGGCGATGCACCAGATAGCTGCTCATCCCCATATCCTGCAACACGCCGGCCACCGCCAGAATGGCGTTGATAATCGCTAACAGCCCCAGCTCGTGGGTTTCCAGTTTGCGGGCGAGAAAACTGAGCTGTGCCACCTGCAGCACCGCAGAAAAGCAGGTGCTGCCGAACAGCCAGATCGCCTGTGACTTAAATCCACTCACGCCAGTCGCTCCAGAATCTGTGCCAGTTCGCCGTAGGCGATATGCTGATTGAATTCAGTTTCAACTTTATGGCGCGCCGCCGCGACCACCGGGGCGACGTCAACTTCACCCTGCGACAGCTTCAGCAGCGTTTCGGCCAGCGCCTCAGGATCGTCTTCTTCCACCAGCCAACCGGAAACGTTGTTCTCAATCAGCTCCGGGATACCGCTGTGGAAAGTCGAGACCACCGGCAGACCAACCGCCATCGCTTCCATCAGCGCCACCGGGATGCCTTCCATATCGCCATCGGCCGCAGTTTTGGACGGCAGCAGGAAGATATCCGCTTCACTTAAGGCGCGGCGGATTTCGTCCTGCGGCTTGAAGCCCGGCATGCTGACGCAATCTTCCATCCCCTCGCGGGCGATGAAATCACGCATCATCTCATCCTGATCGCCGTTACCAATAATGGTGTACTGGAACTGACCGCCCCGCTGTTTCAGGATCGCACTGGCTTTCACCGCCACATCCAGCCCTTTCTTCTCGGTCAGACGAGCCACCGAGACGATACGCAGCGGTGAGTGAAACGCCTGGCGCGGCTGGAAGTTAAACTTCTCCGGCTCAATCCCCATGCGCGTAACGTGAATTTTTTCCGGCGGACAGCCCATCTCGATCAGTTTGTTCTGCCACAAATGGCTGATCGGTAACATCAGCTCACTCTGGCGGAACAGATTAACGTAATCGAGCTTGTGCTCTTCCAGGATGTGACGACGGGAAATGTCCGCCCCATGAAACACGGTCGCCTGCTTGCCCTTCAGCACACCCAGCTCACGCAGCTTGTTCGCCAGCGCGCCGGCATAGCCGAAGTGCACCAGGAACACGTCCGCGGTAAAGGTCTGGGTGGCGTTGGCGACGATCGATGGCAGCAGCAGCTTGCTCGACTGTGCGCCATAGCGGCGCACATTAAGCGAACGAAGCAGCGACGGCTTAGTGACCTTCGGCAGCACCAGCCGCAGACGCTGGTTCAGCTTATCGACAATCGAGACCTTCTCTTCCGGCAGCAGATAGTGCGTCTTTGCCGCCAGGCCATACTCATCAAAGGCGGCATGCCGGTTGACTAAATCACCGGGAAACACCGAAATAATCTCCACCTCGTAACCAGCATCAATAAAATGGGTCACCTGATTTAGTACGAATGTCTCAGAGGCAACCGGGAAACGCATGGTGAAAAAAGTCAGTTTCATCACATTACCCTAATACTTTGAGAATCTCTGCAGTGATCCGGTTGCCAATTTCCCTTTCATTCGCAACGGCCGTGTCGACCTTTTGCTTGATGTTGTCGTAATCGGCAAGGACCGTCTGGACCTTGTCGATCAGCGAGCCATCCATCAGGCTTTTCACATCGGTTGCCATCTGCGGCAGACCTAACTGGTTCATCACACCCATCGACTTGTGCTCGTAGTTAATCGCCACGGCCGGGGTGCCAAAGTTCATGGAAATAATCGCGGAGTGCAGGCGGGTACCGATGGTCAGATGACAATGACTCAGCAGGATGCCCAGCTCCAGATCGTTAAACTCGTCCATGATGACATGATAATGCTCAGGTTGTGCCACATGGTCACGCAGCGTCAGCGCCACCATACGGTCATCCTTAGCGTAGCTGTCGATGCCGGTACAGGTCGAGAAGGCGACCACCTGATAGCCGTCGGCGATCATCGCATTGATCACCCGGCCAAAGGCGGCTTCGTACTCTTTCTGGGTGACGCCCAGACGTTTATCAAACGGCGCCAGTTCACGCACGGTGATGGCGATGGTTTTGCGACCGCTGATAATGCCCTGCCAGTGCAGCAGGTTATGGCTTGGGTTTTCCACTTCACGCGCCCGTACCAGGAAGGCGGTATCCACCCCGGCGGCCACTTTAGAGCTGGTGACGCCATCGCGCTTCATCAGATCAAGGCTGACTGACTCACGCAGCACCAGGCTGTCGACGCGATCGAACACGAAGTTGGCCAGCGCATTAACGCGTGGGTTCTGGAACGGGCCGACGGAGTGACCAATCAGGTAGATCGGTTTTTTCGCCATCAGCGCACACAGCGCGTGGTCAAACTGGGTCACACCGTACAAATCGACGAAGAACGACCCGCCAACCTGAATAATCGCATCATACTTCGCCAGGCTTTCGGTAAACGCTTTCAGATGTGGCGGCACGGCGAACGACTTATACAGGCCGCCCTTGCCCAGATGCGCCATCATAATGTCGGGCATCAAGCGGTTCGCCACTTTACGCTTAAACGAACCGACCAAACCTTTGGCTGACTTGCTATTGTGCAGAAACAGCGAATCCTGCTGAATATCCTGCTGGAGCAAATAACCGGAGCTGGTTGGATAACGGCTAATCACATCAATGTCTAAATCACTGCGAGCAGACTTCATTGAATCAATCAGTCCACGAAGAATCGCGCCATCCCCACGATTCCCACACGTATGGTTACCCACCAATAAAATTTTCATAACAACTCCGAATGAATTTTTTTAATTCTGCAAGCCGCCCAGATCCGCAACGGGCAAAATGAACTCTGTTTAAATAACTGCAATACGGGATAACGCACCCAAAGGGTCCTGCTCCTGTTAAGACCGGCCGCCTCCTTTATGGCGGCCGTCATGCATCGGTGATAACTGAATCTGTTACGACTTGATGGCGAAGTAAGGCAGCGCAACCTGTTTACCGTTGATCACCACCGAGACAAAACCTTCCGGCTTGCTGGTATCAACCTGATCGGCCGACAGCGGCCGCGACGCCATCAGCAGGTCGCCCTGCTCGTTGGCACCGACGCCGGCTTTGCCGTTGTGCAGGCTGAAACGCTGCGGTGCCCGTTTGGTGGCATCGCCGGCTGGCGGATTACCTGGCTGCATCCGGGCATTCACCCGCGCGCAGCGTCCGGTGACAAAACGGTCTTTACCGGTGGTTTTCACCAGCACCGCGGCCGCCGGGGTCCAGCCCGCCAGTTTGATAAAGATCCGTACGTCGGTGTCATGCTCAGCCACATAGCGCACGTCGACCACCGGCGAACTGCCTTCGGCAGACCAGCTCGCTTCCGAGCGCCCTTTCTTGCGCTGAACGTGGATCACCGCGCGGCCACCGGTGGTTTTGTCGCTGATCAGGTTCATCAGCGGCTGATCGCCACTGCCGTTGCTGAACTGCGCCTGACCAAAAATTTCAATCTCCCACGAATCACCCACCGTCGGTGAGTAGAGGCTGCCGAGATCGAACCAGGTTTCCTGATTAGTGTTGTTCTCTAACCGCCAGCGCGAGGTGATGTAGTTGTACTTCAGGCTGCCATCCAGCGCGACGCCGTACGACTCAACGCGGGTTGAGCCCATCTCCCAGATGCTGAGCAGACGATCGCCCTGGCTGGAGTTGTCAATCCAGCTGCCTGACTGCAGGCTGGTCTGACGCATATTGAGTCGGGTGTTGTGCGCGATCAGCGGATTCTTACAATCCTCAAGGCTCAGCGCATCGACGATCCACTGACCGTTCGAGATGTCGCCCGGGTTGTCGCAGTGCTCAATCCAGCCGTTGTGAATAATCGACTGACCGCAGCGCGGCAGGTTCAGTACTTTACCGCCACGGCAGTGCTGGGCATTGAAGTTAGATAACTCAATCGCGGTACTGTGGTCCCACTTGCCCTGCTTCTGCCCTGACCAGCCGGATTTGATCACGTCGCCGCTGCAGCGCGAGGCGTACCACTGGTCGATTTTACAATCCAGCGTGTCCTGCAGGCTGATGGCGGTGCCGCCGACAAAATTGAAACGCAGGCAGGCGCCACGGAAGTACTGACCGCCAGGACAGGTATTGTGGAAGAAGCCCTGTTTGTTCGGGTTCTTGTCACTGTTACCGTTGAAAATCAGGTTGGAAAGCTCAACCCGGCGCGCATTCATCGAGAAGATGAACTCTGACTTACCGTCAGAGACCACGGTAGTGGCCGGGAAATAGCCGAAGTTGACCATCGCGCCTGACACGCGGAAGAAGTTGAGATATTTATCGCCAAAGTCGCAGACTGAGACAAAAAAGGTCCCGGCCGGGAACTGGACGCAGATTTGCTGGTTAGCCTGCTGCGACCAGGTAAACATCGCCATGATCGCCGGCGCGGTGTCGGTTTTGCCGTCGGCAATCGCACCGAAATCAAACAGGGTTAAGCGGTTGAAATCCTCAACCACCCGACGCCAGTGGAAACCCTGGCCGGCAAAGTTAACGCCGCCATCATCCTGCGCTGGCTGGAAGCTGCCGACAAACTCGCCGCCGCCGACTTCGAAGCCGTCGTGCCAGCTTTTCAGCTTCACTTTGGCCCCTTCGAACAGCGGACGGGTTTTACGTAACTCTTCCACTGACGGGATTTCACCAATCAGCTGGTAACCGGCCGGCTGCGCCAGACGCTGGCTGAAATCAGCCGCGCCAGGACGGCTGACGTCGGTGATGTTAAACAGCATCTGGCCGTTATTGTCTTCAACCGCCATCGAGTGCGACGGATCGGCGATCAGTGCCGCATTGTCTTTAATAAACTGCGAAAAATTGCCTTTATTCAGCGCCACCGGCTGGGCGATCTGCGACACGTTGCCGCTGGCATCGCGCAGGTAGACCGGGATCTGGTTGCCCGGTTTGCTGGCGTCGGTGCCAGCTTTACCGATCCACAGTTTGCCTTCAAAGCCCTGCCAGAACTGCGGCGGCATGGCGTAAACGTTTTCCGGCGTCAGGATCGGCACATCACCTTTCGGTACATCGGTGGCATCGACCGGCTTCAGGGCGATACCGTTACTTTTAGCAGCGTAGCTGGAAAAGGTGCTCACGGAGAGAGCCCCCACCAGAGCGGAGGCGGCGGTCTGTAAAACTTCTCTTCTTTTCATGCATCAATTCCCGTAGTCAATAAGGCCGGATAATCGGCCATGGCGGTGTCCCTGAGGCACGTCGCAAGGGTGCTTTTCCAGCACCGAATTACACCAACGCCAGCCAGCTTTGCTTGATTTGATTACCGTCGAATTTCAGCGCGGTCTGTTTTGTTTTTTCGCTCATGGCATAGAACAGGGCGTCATCGCTGGCGAGTTGTTCCATCCGCGCCAGAAAGGTGCTTTTGTCATTCATCGGCACCAGGAAGCCATCTTCACCGTGATTGATGATCTCCTGCGGTCCGGTCGGGCAGTCATACGCCACCACCGGCAAAGACCAGGATTTGGCTTCCAGCAGCACCAGCGGCAGGCCTTCATAGCGTGAGGTCATCAGCGCCATGTCGCTGTCGCGGTAGTAATCGTTAATGTTGCTGACCTTGCCGACAAAGTTCACGCTGTCGGTAATGCCCAGCACCGCAGCCTGATCGTGCAACTGCTGACGCAGTTCGCCGTCACCAGCAATCACCAGCGTCCAGTCAGGATGGGAACGGGAAAAGTCGCGCCAGATATCCAGCAGCAAATCGAAGCCCTTCTGGTTATCCAGACGTCCCACGGCCAGCGCCTGACGATGACGCGTCTGGCGTTGATAACCTTTGTAGACCACCGGATTCGGGATTTGCTTGCTGGGAATGCGCCAGCGGTTGAACACCTGATGATCTTTATCGGTCAGAACAATCACGCGGTCGTAGTAGCGCAGCAGCAGAAACTTGAGGAACTTGATCGGTTTGCTGAAGGAGTTAATGGCGATATGTTCGCAGGCGTAGGCTTTGCCACGCTTTTTCTTCATCGCCAGCAGGTTCCAGAAGGCGAACATCACGCTGAGGCGACCCATGCTGATCAGGAAAACGGTGTCGAAACCCTCTTCATGAATGCGGGCCACCGCGCTCTTAATCGGGTTGCTCTGCCCTTCAAAGCTGACGATCTGTTTGACGTGCTCAAACGGATAGAAGGTTTTTCCGCTGCCTTCCAGCGAGTAAATGGTGACGTCGTGCGTTTCGCCAAGACATTCTGACATGAAGTTACAGATGTTCTCGGTGCCCGCATACGAGTAGGCATCTTTGATCACCAGGACGATTTTTTTCATGAAACGCTATCCACCTCAAATAATAAAGACAATCCTGCCGATTGGCTTAACGATGCTTCAGGGTAAACAGCACGCCATTCACCATATACCAGCCGTAATAGTAATAGATTTTTAAAGGATTGTTTTTATAGATAATTCTTAATAATTCGAGGTGCCATTTCGCCGCTTTGTTCTTATTGCGGGAAAGGGAATCACCTAATTCGTAATAATTGACCAGAATGGTCTGAATCACGCGTGCCTGCTGATAGCGGGTGAACAGCTCATACAGGAAAAGGAAGTCTTCGTGACCCTTACGCTGGAAGAAGATGCCCTCTGGCGGACGACGGAAACAGACCGACGAGAAGCAGACGCGATACTGCTTCTTAACGAAGTTCTCCTGCTGCAGATAGGGCTTGCTGTAGGTAATATCGTGCTCAGCGTTGCGGGTTTTGTAGTGATATTCGGTGATGACAAAGTTGTCACCCGCGGCGATTGCCGCCACCTGCTGCGCCAGCTTGTCAGCGTGCCATTCGTCGTCACTGTCGAGAAACGCGATGATCTCTTCGCTGGCGGCCCGCAGCCCGACGTTACGGGTTTCGGCGGCGCCCATGTTGACGGCGTTGTCCAGAATGGTAATGCGCGGGTCCTGACACTGTTCCCGCACCCAGGCGAGTGAATCGTCGGTCGACTTATCGTTGATCAGGTAAAGGTGCCAGTCGGCATAACTTTGATTGATAACCGATTGCACGGCGCGTAATACCGTCTGACGTGCGTTATACATAGGCATGACAATGCCGACGGTTCCAACGTGATTATTCATCTTTAACCCAGAATAATAAGCAAAATAGAGAGAGAGCTGCTCCTGGCATCAGGAGCAAAGAGAAGCTGGCTGCGCATCAGGAGAGCGCTTTTTCACCGCCAAAACGCGCCCGGACCTTGTCTTTGACCCGGTTCATAAAGTAAGCGCGATTGTCCTGGTTGGTGAGGAAGAAGTAGCGGGCAAAGGTCAGGCTCGCCATCAATCCCTTGCCGTCCATCTTGTAGCGCAGCGGCAGCTTAAAGGCTTTGTAGGTGTGGATGTCACGCGGGGTCAGGTGCGGTTTCATTGCGTCGAGCCAGAACATCGAGTAATTCACCGACTCGCCTTTGTGTTTCGAGCCGAACTTCGTCACCAGATGGTAGTTGGCCAGCGGCGCAGCGATCATCACGAACTCATAGCCCATGCGATCGGCACGAATGCAGAAGTCGTAATCCTGATGGCGGATATAGCGGGTATCGAACTGAATTTTTGCCGCATCTTCGCGCTTCAGCACGATGGTACTGGTCTGGATAAAGCCGTAGCAACCGAACAGGTACTCTGCCACGGTTTCATTTTTACCCGGTGGCTGCATCGGCATCACTTTCAGAAAAGCGCCATCCTGATAGATGTTCACCTGGCTGAAAATCACCACGTTCTGCTTGCCCTGGGCCTCCAGCTGAGCAATTTTTTCGCTCACCTGACGCAGCTTATCGGCGTGCCACTCATCATCGGCGTCGAGGAAACTGACGTAATCGCCGGTTGCCAGCTCAATACCTTTGTTGCGCGCGCCTGCGCCGTTGAGTTTAACCTCGGAGAGCACCAGGTTAATGTTCAGGTCCTGATAGCGCTCGCTGCGCACCACTTCAGCCAGAGCGGCCGCATCGGCGGACTTATCATCAACGATGATCACTTCAAAATTGCGATACGTCTGCGCTTTAACGCAATCCAGCGTCGTCACAATCGATTCTGACGCATTATAAGCAGGAATTACGATGGAGAAGCGAATGTCCTTCATTGCCAGCACCTCATTAAAAACAGTTCCAATTTCAAAGATATAACGTTTGGACGTAGCAGGGTAACCGGTGATGTCCTAATTTGTCGGCGAGGTTTCGATCGCCACTTTTTTCTTATTGCTGCTGCCGATGAACGGTTTTTCCACATACAGATAAGTCAGCTTCGCCACGTAAAACGACACCACAAAAAACAGCGTGGAAAGCGCGGTATAAAGAACAAAATCGTGCTGCAGCGAAGGCAGCGGCAGCTGCTTAATAAAATAGAGCACCACGCCGTGCATCAGATAGAGGCTATAACTCACTTCGCCAACCGACATCAGGGTCTTATTTTCCAGCAGGCCAAAAAGCGCATTGCCGCTGCTGACGATAAAAAACACCAGCGCCAGGCAGCAGAGAAAGATCAGGTAGAAGAACTCGCTGCTGGTAAAGAACAGCGCCACCACGGCGAGCACAATCGCCAGCCCCGCAGCCCGAGCTGAGTTGCGGCCCGCTACCCAGCGGTCGCGGTACTGCCAGGCCAGATAGCCCATCGCGAACCCGAGCACCGGACGGGGATCGGTATAGGCGGTGCCCCACAGCCGCAGCGCCACCGCAATCACAAAAATCACCCCAATCGACCCGAGGATCAGCAGCGTTTTGTAGCGGCCGCCGGTCACGCGGTTAAGCAGGTAATTCAGCGGAATCGACAGATAGAGCAGCCATTCCAGCCGCAGCGTCCATTCGACGCCAGAGTTAACATTGGCGGTCATAAACGACCCGATGTGGTAATTGCCGACAAACAGCAGCCACAGCATCGCCTGCTTCAGCGACGTCAGGTCCGGCACCAGGTCGCCCTGTAACCAGCCAATCGTCATCACTACCAGTCCCGAAAACCAGAACATCGGCACGATGCGGCGCAGGCGCGATTTCATCAGTTTGTGGGTCAGCTCGCCGGGCGTCAGACCGTCGTTATCCAGCCAGCGGTAAAACAAAAAGGCGGAGATCATAAAAAACAGCGCCACGCCAAACTTGCCGCTGTTGACAAAAAAGTTGCCCTGCGAAATCAGGGAAAAATAGTCTTTATCAAATATCCAGTCATGATCGCGTGCGTAGACATAATGCGCGAAGTGCGAAAAAGCCACGATGCTGGCCAGCAGCGCACGCAATCCGGAGATGCTTTTAATCCCGCTTTCGTTGTAAATGCCACGATGGAAAGAGAATGCGCGCAATACCAGCAGCGCCAGTCCCAGTGAAAGCACCATCATCAGTACGTACATTCCGCCCTGCTCCTGAAGTCCATAAAATCATTAAGTTAGCTGGTGGTTTTAAACACGCTGTCAAATTGCTGGCTTAGCAGCTCAAAAGTTTGTTCAGCTTTCTTTTTATAAAGTGTTTTGGTCGGGTGAATACAGTCGGCAGACATTTCGCTGCGCCAGTCATCCTGCTGCTTAATCAGCTGATACTGACGAACAATCGGCACCTGCTGCTGCTGCGCCACCTGGTTCAGCTGCCAGACGTAAGGCCAGACGTTCCAGCGCTCGGCCCGTCCACACAGCGGATTCGGCTGTTGCAGCACCACCTGCTTATGATGCGCTCGGGCGGTTTTAATCAGGCTGGTCAGGGTACGATTAAAATCCTCAGGACTTTCTGCCCCGGCCGGCCGGTTTTTCGCCGAGTAGATGCGCGCATCGTTAATGGCGTAATTGATCAGGATGATACGCGCATCGGACTGCGCCATGCGCTGCTCCCAGCTGACCGGCGACCTGATCAGCTCAGTGAGCTGGGCACCGGGCGAGCCGTGATTCTCGATGCGCACCGCCGGACCATATTTCTGCTGCAACATCTGCTGCAGGTAGCTGATTTCGTTCTCTTTGCTGATGATATTGCGGCCGCCTGACGAGGTCACACCGGCGGTGGTGGAATCGCCATAGGCCGCGATAACAATCGCGGCCGGCGCGCTCGCCGCCTGTACCAGCAGCGGCGAAGCGATCAGCAACAGCGGCAGACAGCGTTTCATCGTCAGCCCCCGTTTCATCAGTGAACCAGTTTAAATTCACGTGCCACCTCGTACCCCACCACAGCCTGTTTCAGGGAGATGGTGTTGTAGTAGAGGTAGTACATCTGGAAGAAGACAAACATGGCAAACATCGCCGGCTTCCAGACCCGTTTCGACTGGTAGATCAACAGCGTCAGAATAATCGGCTCCACCTGCAGCAGGTAGTTCGACAGACGCGCGCCGGAGGAGTAGTTGTAGAAGAAGATCCTGATGCCGCCGCCGATGGCAAAGGTGATGATCAACAGGTAGTTCATCCGCCAGGCATCGTAGTTATCGCGCTTGAGCTGGTTGCTCAGCATGAAATAAACAAAGATGAACACCAGCGCGACGTTTTTCAGGTTGGAGACCGAGAAAACGCTACCGGTGGTGGCCGCGGACGAGTTGTCGTTGTTGTAGTTGGCTGCCCTCTCCCCGAGTGCCCCGAGGTGACCGGCGATGATCGAGACGAAGCCCATTCCCCCGACTTTGGAGGCCGGAATACTCAGCACGATAATCACAATCGGCCACCAGCGGCGTTCACGCATGAACAGGAACGGGATCAGCGTCACCACCATCACGGCGGTGTTGTGACTGAGGAATGACAGCACAAAGAAGCCGGTCGCCAGCCAGTAGCGCTTCAGGTAGAGCGCCCAGATCACCCCAAGGAACAGGGCCGAGCTGAGACCAAAGCGAATCTGGTTCATATCTTTGTTAATGAAGATATGCGCCGAGTAGAGCGCCAGCGCCATCACCGGATACGGCGACATCTTTTTAAAGAAGATCGCGTTGGTGCCCACCGCCAGGATCGAAAAAACGAACAGGAAGGTGCTGGCGTTATGGGAAATCAGGCTGGTCAGGGTGGCGATAGCAAAAATCAGCGGCTCGTAGCGGAAGAACGCCACGGTATTGAAGAAGCCGTTGACCTGAATACGCCGGATAAAATCTTCAAAGAAGTTGCGGTATTGGTAGTCATCCATCCCGGTGCCGAGACCGCGTATGCCGCCGAACACAATCAGCGTTACGGTCGCGATGCAGAGCAGATACGTCAGAAGATGGTTGGTTCGTTCGTCTTTTTTCAGCAGGAGTTCAACCAGCGAAATCACCAGTAAAAACCCTGATACATACCAATATGGAGCCATGGTGTGATTCCTTAATTCCACAAGTTCTCATGCCAACAGTCGGCGACGCTGATTGCCTTCCCGGCTGACGTCTCAGCGTGCCCGGCGCGCCGGCCCTTCAGGGCGTGCGACAGGCTGATGCCATGCTGGTGATGAATTCTGTTGAGTGACGCTCGCCATGCGATTTATACCTTCATCGCTTTTGTTGGTTATATACAGAATCACCTGTGTAAATTGATGCGTGTCGTCATTCAAAGGTGCGATAAAAAGGGGCGGTCAGACCGCCCCTGCAACTCAGTGATTAGCTTTTGGTTGGTTTACCGTATTCGTAATCGTAATAGTCATAACCATAGCCATACGCATTGGCTGCTTTACGCACCACGGCGTTGAGGATCACACCTTTAATCTCAATACCGTTCTGGGCAAAGCGTTTGAAGCTGACATCCACTTCTTTGGTGGTGTTGGTTTCGAAACGCGCCACCATCAGCGAGGTGCCGGCCAGCTTACCGATAATTGACGCATCGGTAACCGCCAGAATCGGTGGCGTATCGATTAACACCAGGTCGTAGTTCTTGCTCGCCCAATCCAGCAGCTCACCCATACGACGATGCATCAGCAGTTCAGACGGGTTCGGCGGAACCTGGCCACGAGGCAGGAAGTCGAAACCGTAAACGCCCTGCTGAATCAGCGCCGGGCTGAACTCAGTTTTACCGGACAGCACGTTGGAGAGACCCGATTTGTTTTCCGCGCCCAGCAGTTCGTGGGTATAACCACGACGCATGTCGCCATCGATAAACAGCACGCGCTGACCCGCTTTCGACACCAGAGTCGCCAGGTTGGCACAGATAAAGGTTTTACCAATACCCGGGCTGGCACCGGTGATCATCAGGATGTTGTTTTTGGCTTCCATCATCGCGAAGTGCAGGCTGGTACGCAGGCTACGAATCGCTTCGATGGAGAGGTCAGTCGGGTTACCCAGCGCCAGCAGCGTTTCGTGCGGATCGGTTTTCACCTTGTTACCGCGACGCGCCAGGGCTTCGGTGTCCTTCTTACGCTGCCACTCTGACAGAGGAACGCTGGCGTAGACATTCATGCCCAGCTCTTCCAGCTGATCCGGGTTTTCAATGCCGTGATGCAGCAGCGCTTTCAGCAGTACCAGGCCGACCGACACGAACAGACCTAACAGCAGGCTGGCGGCGATAATCAGCAGTTTCTTCGGTGCTACCGGCGAGTTAGCGGTTTCGGCGCCATCGATGATGCGAACATCACCTACGGTGCTGGCTTTGCTAATGCCCAGCTCTTGCTGACGGTTCAGCAGCTGCATGTAGATCTCCTGACCGGACTGCACGTCACGGGTCAGACGCAGGATTTCCTGCTGAGTCTGTGGCATACCAGAGATTTTCTTGTTCAGCTGTGCCTGCTCACCTTCCAGCGTTTTGCGTTTTTCCAGCAGCGCGCGGTAAGTCGGGTGATCTTTGGTAAACAGCTGAGACACTTCGGCTTCACGGAACGTCAGTTCGTTCAGCTGGCTCTGCACGCTGACCGAAGAGTCGAGTGCTGATTTCGCTTCCAGTGACAGGTCAACCGATTCGTTCTGACGACGGAAGGTGTTCAGCTTGTCTTCCGCTTCATCCAGTTTGGCGCGAACCTGCGGCAACTGGGTGCGTAAGAACTCCAGGCTCTTCTCTGCCTGCTCAGACTTGCGCTCAACGTTCTGCAACAGATAGTTGTTGACGATCTGGTTCAGCACTTTGCTGATCTGCTCTGGATCTTCACCCAGATATTCCAGGCCCAGCACGCCAGTGTCTTTACCTTTGTCAGCAACGGTCAGGTTAGACAGGACCGAACGGATCGCCTGCAGGTTGTTCAGCTTGGTCACGGTGAAGCTGGTGCCTTCATCGGCGTGAATCTCGCTCACCAGCATGGTGATGTCGCCGTGCGACTCCAGCTGACCCACTTTACCTTTGAACAGCTCATCGCCATCTTTCGACACGGTGTAGCTGTCCGGACCGGTTACTTCCAGTTCAACGTTACGCTTGTCGATAGTGCGTGGGATTTCCAGCCGCGAAATCGCGATGTTTGACGGCTTGTTGCCCATCAGGCGTGACAGACCTTTACCGATTACCGGGAAGTAGTTCTGCTCAACCACGGTATCCAGACCCAGATCGTCAACGGTTTTGCCGATCACCATGCGCGATTCAAGAATCTCGATTTCAGTATCTGAAGCAGGTGTCGGTGGCAGAATGCTGTCCAGTTCGTTCAGAACGGTGCTGGCATTCTTCTGCTCAACCTGGACTAAGGCATCGGCGCTATAAATCGGTGTCGCAAACAGTGTGTAGAGCGTGCCCGCCAGCATAAAGAAAGCGGTGACGGCAACAATGATCCAGCGATGATCAATAAGCTGTCCCACAAGATGCGCCAGATCCCATCCATTCGAATCCTCTCCCGGCGCGGTTCTAACCTTGTTTTTTATATTCATGGATAATCCCAACTATCGGCTTAATACGTTGACCCATTTCTGGGTAGCGTTTTCCAGTAACCCGTAAACCTCTTCAAAGGCCTCACGGCTTTTTCTGTACGGATCCGCAATTTCTTTCTGATTGAGCCAGTGCCCAAGCAGCATGGTTTTGCCACGCGCGGCCGGGTCAATGCGGTTCACCTGTTCAATCTGACGCTTCTCCATCACCAGAATCAGGTCAACGTTGCGGCACATTTCTGCCGTCAGCTGTTGTGCCTGATGTCCTTCCAGCGACAGGCCATGTGCGGCCGCTACGTCGCTGGCGGTCTGATCGGCCGGACGCCCTACCAGGGCACCCAGACCGGCAGAACTGACCCGGATATTGGGAAGCGCGCGTTTAAACAAGCGCTCTCCGGTTGGAGAGCGGCAGATGTTGCCGACGCAAACGACTAACACGGACGTAATCATGGTGAAACCTTAGTTTGACCAGTTGCGGATACGCAGTGCGCTCTCGCTCACATCGTTGATACCCGCAATGGTTGGCAGTAATTGCGAGATCACACGGTTCCAGCGCGTAAGCGGCGTGGAGGTGACATAGACGATGTCGTACGGTTCCAGTTGGAATTCAGTACCCATGACCATTGATGCCGCATCTTTGGTATTCAACTGATAGATGTTGGCAATCTTGTTGCGATCGGTGCCGCGCAGTGGACGGATAACGAACACGCCGGTGGCGTCAGAGGTGGTTTGATCCATCCCGGCCGCATTGCCCAGCGCTTCAGCCAGCGTCATGCCGCTGCGATCCATTTTCAGGGTCGCCTGCTGCTTCACTTCGCCCATCACAAACACTTTCAGATCGTCATTACGCGGAACGTAAAGGATATCGCCTGGATAGAGCAGATGGTTCTGGCTCAGATCGCCGTTCTGCATCAGAGCCTGCAGTGAGACGCGCTGTTCGCGACCGTTGTGCGTCAGCACCACGTTGCGCCAGTCTGCATCCGCTGCCAGACCGCCTGCGGCGTTGATGGCATCCAGAATCGTCAACGGTACGTTGGTAATCGGCTGCTGACCTGAAGTGGTCACCGAACCGGTCACGTAGGTCTTCTGCGATTTGAACGAGGCGATGCTGACATCCACCTGCGGGCTTTCGATGTACTGCGCCAGGCGACGGGCGATTTCGTTACGCACTTCACCTACGGTACGGCCAGCGACGCGGACTTTACCAATGTATGGGTAGAAAATCGTACCATCGGAATGTACCCAGTTACCGGTGTCGCTGGCGCTACGGTACTGACCGGCCGGCGTGGTTAACTCAGGGTGATCCCAGACGGTCACGGTCAGCACGTCGCCGATGCCGATACGGTATTCATAGTTCTGAATTTCGTTCTGCAGAGAAGGGTTCGCCTGAGCCACCAGAGGCTTAGGACGCATTTTCTCTACCAACGTTGGGGTTAACGGAAAGACGTTGACGTACTTATCGATGTCAAAGTTGCTGTCCTGCTGCTCGATGACATCTTTTCCCGATGTGGAAAGGCGCTGACCTGGTTCGATCGTACACCCGCTAAGAAAAGTGGCAGATACCAGCAAGGGTATCAATTTCATTTTGATTGTAATCATTTAGATCTTCGCTATCAGTTATTGATTGATAGAGGCGAATACGCCGCTGTGTAAGCGTCCAACAAAAAGTAAAACTAACTTAATTAAGCACTGAACCTGTCGTTCATTATCCTTTGCTCCAATTGTTATAAGTAGTAACCATCCATCAGGGCGGAATAACAGTAGCAGAGGATTACGCAACGGTAATGACAATCTACTTTCTCCCTGACGATGGCCGCTAACAACGACACGCCTGACAACGGCACCGAACCACGAGAGCGCGCGGTTAACGCGCTCTTATCGCCTCACAATCAATACGCACCGTCTCGCTTCAACACCACACCGACTGTTTTAAACAGAATGGCGATGTCATTCCACAGTGACCAGTTTTTCACGTACCACGAGTCGAAATAGACGCGGGTTTCGTAGTCAACATCATTACGACCGCTGACCTGCCACAATCCCGTCATGCCTGGCTTTGCCATCAGGTAATAATCAACATCACCGGCATAACGACAGAGTTCATCTTCAATAACCGGACGGGGACCGACCAGGCTCATGTCGCCGCGCACCACGTTCCACAGCTGCGGCAACTCATCAAGGCTGGTTTTACGGATAAAATGGCCCACTTTGGTGATGCGCGGATCATTTTTCAGTTTGAAATCTTTGTCCCACTCCGCGCGCGCCACCGGGTCGGTACGCAGCACTTCTTCCAGCACTTCTTTAGAATTAATCACCATCGAGCGGAACTTCAGGCATTTGAATTTACGGCCATTCATGCCAACACGCTCGTGTCCATAAATCGGTGGTCCACCGTCACGGCCGACCAGGAAACCCAGTACCAGCAGCGCCGGCATCAGCATCAGAATAATCGACAGGGCACCGACGATATCAAAGGCGCGCTTCAGGAAACGCGAGGTGCGTTTCGCCAGATTGTTCTGTACGCGTAAAATCATCACTTCGTGACTGAAGATATACGCCATATCGGTGCCATACAACGGCACGCCGCGTAATGTCGGGATGACCGATACCGAACGACAATTGTGCATCGCCAGCGATTTCAGCCATTTATCACGGTACTGGCTCTGCTCGAACTCTACCGCCACGATAAACTGGGTTTCGCTGTTGGTCAGGCTCCACAGCTCCTGCTCATCACGCAACACCGGTACGCCGTCGAGAATGCTCTGCGGACAGGTGCCATCCACGTCGTAGAAGGCGATAACGTCAAAACCCATCACCTCTTCGCTCTGCAGAGCCTGCCAGGCTTCGTGGGCATTTTTGCTGCTGCCGATAATAATGGTTTGCTTTTTCCACATCCCGTAATGGTTAAGCACCCGCTTAGAAAGCGCGCGGCAGGTCGGGATGAAAATAAGCGCCAGTACCCAGGTCAGTAACCAGACAAAACGCGACATCTGCCACTGCGACAATGCGGTAATCGACAGATCAATAACCGAGAATATAAGAATGGTACGAAAAATTTCTTTTAATTCGAACCAGAAAGGTTTGCGGTATGTATAGTGGCGCAGCCTTACCCAGAACCAGCCAATACAAATTACTGACAGGCAGATGTGGGTGGCAATTTTTAAATTCATTTCTTTTTCAGAAATATCTGCCAGTGGCGAATCAGACTGCATATTAATTAGCATCATCGCCACAAAGAACGCTGCGTTGAAACAAATTAAGTCTGAGCAAGCCAGCATTAATTTGGTGATAAGACTTTTAAACGTAAATTCTGTATCGCGCATATTTAACTCTTTATTTTATTTCCTTAAACCCGCCACGTCTCTCACCTGTATATTTATTGAGCGGTATAAATTCTCAGGGCTGAGCCGTTTCTGAGGGGAGCTCCTGCGGCCTTTACGCCAACGATCTTAACCATAAAACCAGCATTATTGTGATTAATTCCAACAGATTACTCTGACTTTAATCGACCTTAACGGCGCTCATTTAATAAACGATAAACGCGATTCAGGCACGCTACCGCCCTTGGCTGTCGCTGCCAATACCGCTGTCATCATTCATATTGCTCTGCACGGGGCGTCGTATTGACGCTTAATGCATCAGTTATCGGACGAGATCACAATTCACAACATTTGACGTCGATGGGTCACGCGAATTACGACATGGGCGCAGACTTTTGCAAACTCGTTGCTATACTAGTTATTACTGGCTTGTTTACAAGTAGGCCCCGCCATCCCTGGACTATTTTAGGAAAAAGACTACCAGCCATTAGTATTGACGCCACAGCAGCAGTGCAATCCTTTCTTCATAATTCAGATTAATGCCATGTCGCCATTAGGATAAATCGCATAAGCAATACAGCGGGATATCCCTGCATTTGAAAATATTACCCGTCATCTGTGCTGCTAACTCAGTGTGGATTTAATCAGATCATCTTCAACGCAGAGACAAAATTATTGCGGCTAAATTGCTGCCAGCGGTTGCTCACCGCCGGTTCCGGCATTTGTACCGGGCGTCACACTCCACTATCATCAGACAAAATTCAATTAAAGACATTCAGGTGAATAACGCATGCTGGAGGTTATTGCAGATCCGTCGCTGTGGGCAGGATTAGTCACGCTAATCGTTCTTGAACTGGTTTTGGGCATCGATAACCTGGTGTTCATCGCCATTCTGGTTGAGAAGCTGCCTGCGACGTTGCGCGACCGTGCCAGGGTGATTGGCCTGCTGCTGGCGCTGGTCTGCCGTTTACTGCTGCTGGCCTCGCTCTCCTGGCTGGTTACGCTGACCCAACCGTGGGTGACGCTGGCCGGTCACGCGTTTAGCGCGCGCGATCTGTTACTGCTGTCAGGCGGGATTTTCCTGCTGTTTAAAGCCACAACGGAGTTAAATTCGCGCCTAGAAGGCCATGATGATGACGCCGGTCAACAAAAAGGCGGCGCTAAATTCTGGCCAGTGATAGCGCAAATCGTGGTTCTGGACGCCATTTTCTCGCTCGATGCGGTGATTACGGCAGTCGGAATGGTGAATGATTTACCGGTGATGATGATTGCGGTGACCATCGCCATCCTGCTGATGCTGCTGGCCAGCAAACCCATGACCCGCTTTGTCAACAGTCACCCGACCATTGTCATCCTCTGCTTAAGCTTTTTACTGATGATCGGCTTCAGCCTGGTGGCGGAAGGCTTTGGCTTTGCGATTCCGAAAGGCTACCTCTATGCCGCCATCGGCTTCTCGGTGCTGATTGAGGCGCTGAATCAACTGGCGCAGTTTAACCGTCGTCGGGTGCTCTCGGCTGGCCGGCCGTTACGTCAGCGCACTGCCGAAGCGGTACTGCGACTGCTGCGCGGCGAGGCGGAACCGGCAGAGCTGGATGTCAAAACCTCCTCACTGATTGCCGACAGTGACGCCACGATGCTGTTCAACCGCCAGGAACGGGTGATGATTGCCCGGGTGCTGGGACTGGGACAGCGCCACGTTAACAGCATTATGACTTCGCGCCACGACGTTGAGCATATCGACCTGAGCGACGATCCGGCTGAGATCATGGCGCGCCTTGACCGTAATCAGCATACCCGGATTCTGGTTACCGACCACTCCAGCGAACCGCTCGGCGTGGTTCACGTTATCGATCTGCTGCATCAGTCGCTGCATAACAACTCCCTCGATTTGCGGGCGCTGATTCGCCAGCCGCTGGTGTTTCCTGAACGCCTGACGCTGTTGCAGGCGCTGGAGCAGTTTCGCCAGGCGCATACCCATTTTGCCTTTGTGGTGGATGAGTTTGGATCGGTTGAGGGGGTGGTCACCCTGAGCGACGTGATGGAGACCATTGCCGGTAATCTGCCGAATGAGGCGGGCGAAACCGACGCGCGCTACGATATTCAGGTTCAGGGCGAAAACCACTGGATCGCCAACGGGCATATGCCGCTGGATGACCTGGCGCTGTATGTGAAATTACCGCTGGAAGCACAGCGGGATTACCATACGCTGGCTGGCTTACTGATGGACCGGCTGCAACATATTCCGCAGGAAGGGGAAGAGGTGCAGCTGGGTGACTATCTGTTGCGGACGCTGCAGGTAGAAAATCACCGGGTGCAGAAAGTTGAAATTCTGCAACAGCCGGCGATGGACTATCAGGTCTGAGGCGCTGCGCCGGTTACGGGCGCAGCAGCTTCTGCATATTCTGTTTATTGTCGCTTTCCGGCTGACGCTCGATCCATTTGTCTAACCGCGACTTCGCCTCGTTCTGCAGCCGGTCGCGCAATACCTCATCCACCGGCAATGAATATTGCAGATCGTTCCAGCTGCCGTACATCCGCAGCGGGATTGGTTGATCGGAGAGCGCGGCCACCAGCTCTTCATCGCCTTTCCAGCCGCTGATCTTCAGCCCCAGCGTCACGTCGAGCTGCTGCTGCACCATGTTCACTTTGCCCTCTCCCTGCAGCGCCAGATGCTGACCGTTGCCGCTCAGCTGGCTGAAGCTGAGTTCGCCGCGGTTCAGCGCCAGCTGGCCGCTGATCTGATCGATGCCCTGATCCGGCTGGTCGTCGCTGCTGACGCGATTACTGGCCCGCGCCACCGCGCGGCGCACCATCTGCTGCAGATTGAGCTGTGCCAGTTTGAGATGGCTGGCGCTGATCGCCGCCCTGCCCTGCCAGCTGCGCTTCGCCTCTGCCACGCTCAGCGTGTCACCCGCCAGGTTGCCGTTCAGGCTCACCGTTCCCTGCAGGCTTTCCGGCAGTTCAAAGGCTTTAAGCAGCGGCTGAATGTCAATCTGACTCAGCGCGGGCTGCAGACTGATGTGGGTCACTGGCTGACGGATATCAATGCTGCCCGGAATCGAGAAACTCCCCTGCCCCAGACTGCCTTTCAGGGTGTTAAGCGTCATCAGGCCGCGTTGATTGGTGGCATCAATGGCCAGCCCGGTCAGTGGTAATCCGCGCCACAGCGCCTTATCGGCCTGCACTTTGAGCGCCAGGTCAAGGCTGTTAAGGGGTGAATCTGCGTTACTTGTCTCGCGCGGCTGCGCAATCACCGGCGAACGGGCTACCGTCGCCCGCTGTGCGCCCGGCGCGTCAGCGATCGGCGTATCGGTCAGTAAATTGTCCAGATTCAGGTTACTGGCTTTGAGGTCGAGCGCCAGCCGCTGCGGCATTGCCAGGCGACCATCGGCCTGACCGGTCAGGGTGCTGTCGTTGGCGGTTAGCTGCAGATTGCGCAATGCGAACTGCTGGTTATCGGCGTTCCAGTCAGCCTGGACACTCAGCGTACCTTTGATCCCCTGCGCCGGCATATCCGCACCGGAGAGGGTGTAATCGAGCTGCTCTATCTGACCGCTGAGGCGGTGCGGATACTGCGCCGCATCCAGCTGGCCTTTCAGGTTAACGGTGGCGTTGCGCTGATTGCGCGTCAGGCTGGAACTCAGGGTCAGCGTGGCTTGCTTACGCGCATCCTGTTCCAGATTGAGATTGAAATCGCGGAAGTTATATTCGTCGCCGCCCGGCTGCTGCCAGATCAGCAAACTGTCGGCTACCCGCAGCTGGGCGATATCAAAAGACCAGCCGGTGGACGGCGCAGAAGGCTCGGCGTTACGCGGTCCCTGCGGGGCGTTTTTCGCCGGTTGCGCGGCGCTGTCGGGCGTAACCCGCACCACCGCATTTTTCAGCATCACCTGCGTCACGCTCAGCTGATGTGACAGCAGTGGCCAGAGATCGACATCCAGTCGCATATTGTCCGCCGTCACCAGCGGCTGGCTGGCACCGGGCGCGGTCAGGCTCATGCGGCCGGCCAGAATGCTGAGCTGCGGCCAGACGTGCCAGCGCAGATCGCCGCTGACCTGAAGCTGATAACCACTGCGTTGTTCAACCTGTTGCACCATGTAGGCACGAAAGTCGTTGGGATTTACCAGCAGCACCAGTGCGGTCATTCCCGCTACGACCACCACTGACAGGATGGCCAGCGTGGTTATCACTCTCTTCATTACATCCTCAGTAAATCAGTCTTTGTCGATACGGCTCGCGTCAGCGCCCTGCTGACCACGGTATTTTGCATCTTCACGCCGGTTATAGGGACGCGCCGCCGGCCCGGAAAGCGGTTCGAAGCTCAGCGCACCGATTAACATGCCAGGACGCAGCGCCAGCGGCAGTTTACCTGAGTTATAGAACTCCAGCACGATGCGCCCCTGCCAGCCGGGATCGATACGGTGCGCGGTGACATGCACCATCAGACCGAGTCGCGCCAGCGAAGAGCGTCCATCCAGCCAGCCAACCAGATCGTCCGGCAGCGTGACCGACTCCAGCGTGACCGCCAGCGCCAGTTCACCGGGATGCAGGAAAAAGGCTTCGCCGTCCGGCAGCACGATTTCATCGCTCATGACCCGGTCCAGCGCCGCGCTCACTTCATGTTTCGGACCACTGAGATCGATATAAGCCGCAGTGTGGCCGCTGAACGTACGGAACTGATTGCCCAGCCGCACATCGACCGTGGCACCATTAATCCGCTCGACGGGCGGGCGTGGCTCAATGGCCAGCTTGCCATTATCCAGCCAGGCTTCAATATCGCGGTCGCATAATCTCATTGCGCTAACTCCATGACGTAAGTGTAGCGAACAGGCGCCATACTGCGTGCCGCCTGTGCGCATCACATCCAGACAGACGTGAATTATTCAAAAAACTGATTGATTTTGGCTTTAAGAATATCAATAGCAATGCGGTTTTTCCCGCCGCGCGGCACAATGATATCGGCGTACTGTTTTGATGGCTCGATGAACTGCAGGAACATCGGACGCACGGTTTTCTGGTACTGGCTCATCACCGAATCCATCGAACGGCCACGCTCATTCACGTCACGCTTCATGCGGCGCATCAGGCAGATGTCGAGCGGGGTATCAACGAAAATCGAGAAATTCAGTTCCTGACGCAGACGCGCATCGGTTAACAGCAGAATGCCTTCAAGGATAATCACCTTTTTCGGCTTCAGGTGCAGGGTTTCTGCGGTGCGGGTATGTTCAACGTAACTGTAGACCGGTAACTCAATATCCTGGCCGGCTTTAACCGCCTGCAAATGCTGTAACAGCAAATCATGATCCATCGCGCTTGGATGGTCATAATTGGTTTTAACCCTCTCTTCCATGGTGAGGTGACTTTGATCTTTGTAATAAGCATCTTCCGGGATAACCCCGATATGCTCGTCACCTACCTGATCACGGATTTCACGATAGAGCGTGCTGGCAATTAAACTTTTACCGGATGCGGAAGCGCCGGCAATGCCTACAATCACGCACTGATGAGACTTGTCAGTCATACTTTTTTAAGACCTGATAACTGGAGCCTGCCACTGGTCACGCATTACGCGTCCAGATGACGGGCCGAAATGGAGAGGGTGTGTTCGCGCTAAGTATAGGGATTTCGGCGTTTTGATGCCAGAGAAATGGCGCGGGTGACTTTTCAGACTTTCTCCTTTGGACGTCACTCATTTCACCGATAAACTAAGCACACACTGTAATATAAATAAAACCGCCTGTGCGGCGCGCTCAACGCGTGTCTGCCGGGTACGATCGATCCCATCAGGAGTTGTATGCTCTGGAAGACTTTGACCTATTTTGGCGACAGCATGCTGTTGATTCCGACAGCGGTGCTTATTGCGCTGATTTTGCCGTGGAAGAGTGATAACCGCCGGACGGTGCTCTATTGGGTGGTCGCCTTTGGCCTCGCCGGACTGCTGGTCAGCCTGTCAAAAATTTTGTTCCTCGGCTTTGGTATTGGCAGCGCACGCTTTAATTTTACCGGCTTCAGCGGCCATAGCGCGATGTCCGCCACCCTGTGGCCGGTGATGCTGTGGCTGATTTCGGGCCGCTGGTCCGCCCTGTGGCGCGGCGCTGCCATTGCCGTCGGCTATATGATCCCGCTGATGGTGGGCTTCTCGCGCCTGGTGATCCACGCCCATTCCAAAAGCGAAGTGGCGACCGGCCTGCTGCTCGGCTTCACCCTGAGCACCGTCTTCCTGATTTCGCAGCGTCGTACCGCGCTCAAAGGGTTCAGCTGGCCGCAGGTTGGCGCCGCGCTGTTAGTGCCGTTTGTCCTGTTAAGTCATGGCCGGGTAGCCACCACCCAGCAGTTCCTCGAACGTTTTTCCGCCAGCCTGGCCGGCCTGGAAAAGCCTTACACCCGCGCTGACCTTTTCCGCCAGTAATCAAAGGCTAACTTTCTCTGCCCGTCAATTCGCCGAATAACGGGCAACTTTGATTTCCCCCCTTTTTTCTTGACTGAATGTGCTAGCATGCTGAAAGAGAATGACTGGTGCATATTTCGCCGTTGCGGAACCCCTGCACCCTGCCGGACGTCTGCATGACCATAGAGATCCCCTACCTGCACAATCGACCGAACAAGCGCTGGATCTCTGCGCTTTTACTCGGCTGCTCGATGTTTGTCCTGACGCTGTTCTGCCTTGAACTGATCGTGGTCAGCGGTAAAATTTCGCCCCTATGGTTTCCGACTGCCGCCATGACGGTGGTGGTTTTCCGCTGCCCGTCACGCCAGCTCCCGCTCTACCTGGCGGCCTGCGTGCTCGGCACCGCCTGCGCCAATGCAATCATCATCGGTCCGGCTCTCTCCAACATCAAATTTGCCCTGCTGAACCTGCTGCAGGCGGGTCTGGGCGGAATACTGCTGCGGGCGTTACTCGATCGCCGTGCGCCACTCAGTTCACTGCATGACTGGGCGCGACTGGTGCTGTCCGTGGGGATCGTTACGCCGGTGATCGGCGGGCTGATGGCGCTGTGGGTGCTGCAGGTCAGTGGCCACGCCTCGTTTCCCTTCTTTTATACCTGGGTGATCTCCGAGATTATCGGCATGCTGGTGCTGGGTCCGATGCTGCTGTTGCTGCCGTGGCCGGTGCGCCGTACCCAGCTGCGCGAACTGCGTCTGACTGAATTCTTCCTGACGCTGGCGGTGACGCTGGTGGCCAGCTATCTGGCCCTGCGCTATCTGCCGTGGCCGTTCACCTTTATTGTGGTGATTCTGTTCTGGTGCGCCGTCCGCCTGCCTAAGCTGCAGGCGTTTGTGCTATTTTTCCTGAACGCCAGCTTTATGTCGATGCTGCTGGCCTTTGGCCTGGTCAGCGTGGTGAACAATAACAGTGCGCTGGGACCGGTCTCCAGCTGGCTGCCGTTCCTGCTGGTGCTGATCCCCAGCCACATCATGTCGCTGGTGATGGATGCGTTTCGCCGTGAGAAGAATCACATCAGCGAGAGCGAAACCCGCTTTCGTCACGCGATGGAATATTCGGCGATTGGCATGGCGCTGGTCTCCCCTCAGGGCGGCTGGCTGCAGGTGAACCATTCGCTCTGCCAGACGCTGGGCTATCCGGAAGAGGAACTGCGGCGACTGACCTTTCAGCAGATTACCCATCCTGACGACCTCAGCAACGATTTGCAGCAGCTCAGTAAGCTGCTCAGCGGTGAGATCTACACCTACACGCTGGAAAAACGTTACTTCCGCAAAGATGGCGAGATTGTCTGGACCCGGCTGACGGTGTCGCTGGTGCGCGATCCCGCCCATCTGCCGCTCTACCTGATTGCCCAGATCGTCGATATCTCCGAGCTGAAACAGAGCGAGCAGGTCAACCGCCGGCTGATGGAGCGCATCACGCTGGCCAATGAGGCGGGCGGCATTGGCGTATGGGAATGGAACCTGCTGACCGGCGAAATGCTCTGGGACAAGCGGATGTATGCGCTGTTTGGCCTGGCACCGCACGAGTCACCCAGCTACGATTTGTGGATCCACCTGCTGCATGCTGGCGATCGGGAACATGCGGCGCTGACGGTGCAGCAGGCGATTGAACTGCGCAGCGCCTTCCATATGGAATACCGGATTGTTAACGACGACGGCCAGCGCTGGGTGCGTACTCAGGCCAACCGCATCCTGAGTAAAGAGGGACGGATTGAGCGGATGCTGGGGATTTGCCAGGACATCACGCCATTACGCAACCTGAACGAGGCGCTGTTCCAGGAGAAAGAGCGGATGGCAATCACCCTCGACTCAATCGGTGAGGCGGTGATCAGCACCGATGAAGCGATGCGCGTCGCCTTTATGAATCCGGTGGCCGAAAAGATGAGTGGCTGGACGCAGCAACAGGCGGCTGGCAAACCCCTCAGCGAGCTGCTGCAGATCACGCAGGGCCGCAACGGACCAGAGATAGACACTCTGCTGCTGTGTCAGCTACCGCGTGAGAAAATCACCCCGGATCTGGATCAGGATCTGGTGCTGCATACCCCGGATGACGGGCATATCGACATCCATTACAGCATTACCCCGCTGCGCTCTGAGGCCGGACTGGAACAGGGTGCGGTCATGGTCATTCAGGATGTCAGCGAATCGCGCCAACTGATGAAGCGCCTGAGCTACAGCGCGCTACACGATACCCTGACCCGCCTGCCGAACCGCGCCAGCTTCGATCATCAGCTAAAACGGCTGCTGTATGATGCAGCAGAACATCAGCATCACCACGTGCTGGTGTTTATCGATCTCGATAAATTTAAAGCGGTCAACGATAGCGCCGGTCATGCGGCGGGCGATGCGCTGCTGCGGGAACTGTCAGACCTGATGCTGCATCATCTGCGCAGCAGTGATTTCCTGGCACGGCTGGGCGGCGATGAGTTTGCGTTGCTGATGCCCGACTGCCAGGTTGAGCAGGCGTGCGAAGTGATTCAGCGCATTGTCACCACGGTCAATGATTACCGCTTCCAGTGGCTGGGCCGCCTCTATCAGGTCGGGGCCAGCGTCGGCGTCACCCAGATTTCGCCGGACAACTGCCAGAGCAGCGATGTGCTGTCTCAGGCCGATATTGCCTGTTATAACGCCAAACGCAGCGGACGTGGCCGCTATGTGGTTTATGAGCAGCACCGGTTGCCGCTGGCGGGCAATCATCAGGGCCTCGACGCCGCGATGATCGATTCGCTGCAGATAGAGCTGCCGGCCTGGGCTGTCGCCCCGCCGAATACGCCACAGTCAGCCTTTCTCTGGCTGCTGGAAGTGCAGCTGTTAACCCCGGATGGCCTGCTGATTGATGAAACGCTGCTGCGCAATAATCTGCCGGATGAAGGACTGCGGCGTCAGCTGGATAATAAAATCCTTGAGGCCTTCTTCCAGCACGATGTGCAGGGGCTGAATGAAAAAGGCATTGCGGTGGTTCTGGCGCTTAGCGCCCAGGCGTTGCTCGATGCCGATTTTATCCAGCAACTGTGTCGCCGTTTTGTGGCGGCCGGCCTGAGTGACAGCCGCTGTGGCTTCGCCTTCCCGGCTGCCAGCGTGTTAACTCAGGGCGATCGGCTGCACAGCGCACTGCTGCAGCTGCGTCAGAGTGGCTGCCGCATCGTGCTGCAGCACTTTGGCCGTAACCTCGACGCCTTCAATCAGCTCAGCGATGAGTGGGTCGACTGTCTGGTGCTGGCACCTGAACTGGTCTCCAATGTGCATAACAATCTGATGGATGAGATGTTGCTGACTATCATCCAGGGCCAGGCGTCGCAGCGCAACATTGCCCTGCTGGCCGGTCCGGTTTCGGTTCCGGCGGTGCTGACTACCCTCGCCAGCCTGGATGTGGATGGCGTCTGGGGCAGCGCGGTCGCCGAACGTCAGCCGCTGAGCGTACTGGCCGAGGCGCGCTTTTTTGCCATCCGTTAAATCCACCGTTGAGCGCTTGCTACCCTGCTAAAGCTGCGCTAAAGTCGCCCCCTTTTTTCCGGCATGGGGGCAAAAATGTTCATAGGATTCGATTACGGCACGGCTAACTGTTCCATAGCCGTCAGTGAAAATGGCGCGCCGCGTCTGTTAACGCTGGAAAACGGCCAGCGCCTGCTGCCGTCGATGATCTGTGCGCCTACCCGTGAGTCGGTCAGTGAATGGCTCTATCGTCATCATCAGGTGGCGACGCCCGACAGTGAAACCACCGCTCTGCTGCAGCGCGCCCTGCGTTTTAACCGCGAAGAAGATATCGACGTACAGCCCAACAGCGTGCAGTTTGGTCTGACCGCGCTGCAACAGTACATGGTCGATCCGGAAGATGTCTGGTTCGTAAAATCCCCCAAATCCTTTCTCGGTGCCAGCGGCCTGAAACCGCAGCAGATCGCCCTGTTTGAAGACCTGGTCTGCGCCATGATGCTGCACATTCGTCAGCAGGGCGAAAGTCAGCTTGATGAACCGATCGATCAGGCGGTGATTGGTCGTCCGATTAACTTCCAGGGCTTAGGCAGTGAAGAGGCCAACCAGCAGGCACAGGGTATTTTACTGCGTGCCGCGCAGCGGGCCGGCTTCCGCGACGTGGAGTTTCAGTTTGAGCCGGTAGCGGCCGGTCTGGATTTTGAAGCCACCCTCCAACAGGAGAGCCGGGTGCTGGTGGTTGATATCGGCGGCGGGACCACCGACTGTTCGATGTTACTGATGGGACCGACGTGGCGCGACAAAGCCGATCGCCGCGAAAGCCTGCTGGGCCACAGTGGCTGCCGCGTCGGCGGTAACGATCTCGACATTATGCTGGCGTTCAAAACGCTGATGCCGCTGCTCGGTCTCGGCGGTAATACCCAGAAAGGCATCGCCCTGCCCGCCCTGCCGTGGTGGAATGCGGTTGCGATCAACGATGTTCCGGCACAAAGCGAATTTTACAGCGCCGCCTGCGGTAAGTTACTGCGCGATTTAGTCCGTGACGCGGAACAGAGTGAGGTGGTCGCGCGCCTGCTGAAAGTGTGGCAGCAGAAGCTGGGTTATCGTCTGGTGCGGGCTGCCGAAGAGAGCAAAATCGCGCTGTCAGATCGCGCGGAACATGCGGCGTCGCTCGACTTTATTGCCGGATCGCTGCAGGCCGATCTCAGCGTCAACCTGCTGCAGGAGGCGATCAATCAGCCGCTGGAGAAAATCCTTGAGCAGGTCCAGCTGGCGCTGGCCACCAGCCAGATCAAACCTGACGTGGTCTACCTGACCGGCGGCAGTGCCCGCTCGCCGCTGCTGCGTGCGGCATTGCAACAGGCGCTGCCTGACACGCCGATTGCCGGCGGCGATGATTTCGCCTCGGTGACCGCAGGCTTAGCCCGCTGGGCAGAAGTGATGTTCCGCTAAGCGTGATCGCGCAGCAAAAAAAACGGCGCCCAACGGCGCCGTTACTGTTTTGACTGCGGATCAGAACGCGATATTGGCGCTGATGCCGCCGATAAACGCATCTTTCACTTCGCTGACCGCGCCAGGCGCCACCACATATTGCAGATTCGGGCGCAGCGACATCCAGTTGGTCACTTTGGCGTTGTAATAGACCTCGTAGTTATACTCCGAGCCGTCCTGAATCGGCAGATAGGTCGGGCTGTCAAAACTGCTCTCGCCGTTGGCCTGATTCTGCTGACGCAGCGAGCGGGTGTAGTCGCTGTTGACATGAATACGCGCCGCGCCTACGCCAATTTCATCATCAGGACGCGCATCAAACGGCCCTTTCCAGGTAAAGGCGATCGACTGATAGTTGTCGGTTTTGGAGGTTTTGTGATCGTTCATCACCGCCTGAACCCGCACGCCCAGACCGCGATTCACATCGCCATCCTGCGCCGTCAGCTGTTGCTGCAACAGCAGGTAGCCGCCATAGGCGTGATCCTGATCCTGATACGCGCCGTTGCGCCAGCTGCCATAGACATCGCCATTGGCTGAAGAGTAGTAATAGCCGATGCGGTAGTTACCCGGCAGCTTTTGCGCGCCCAGCGTCGGTTTCCAGCCCAGTTCGACCGGCACCAGATTGCCTTCAGAATTGCTGGTATCCAGACGGAAGCCGTCGCCGCGATCGTAGTTAGCCCGGTTCTGGTTATAGAATCCCACCTGGAAGAAAACTTCCGGGGTGATATTCAGTTTGATCCGGCCGCCCCACTGGGATACCGGCCAGTTAAACCAGCGGTCACCACGCCAGTTACCCGCCTGACCGCTGCCCAGCGCCAGGTTCTGGAACAGGTTGCCGTCGAAGTTATCAAAGTCCTCACCAACCGTCACCCGGCCAGCTTTCAGGTCGACCACATCGTTAAACAGCCCTTTGCGCAACCAGAACTGGGTCAGACGCCAGGTCTGGCCACGACCATACACTTCCTGCACCGAAGAGAGCATGCCGGTGCGCTTGTCCGCCACCTGTTCGGACAGGTTTTGTCCGTCACGGTTGGTGATAGTCATCTGGAATTCCGCATCCTGCCAGTCCAGCAGTTTTTCCAGATCGAAATTGGTGCCGAAGCTCCACTGATCGCTGTAACGCATGGTGGTGTTGGTATCGGCCCCGCCGCCTAAGTTGGCCGCGCTTTCCATGGTGTAATTTACGTCAAATTTAATGCCGTCGTTCTGCAACTGCGTTCGGTAACCACCCCAGTCACCAAACATCCACTCTGAATCAGCGCTCAGCGCGTCAGCGGCCATCGCATGACCGGTTAACATCGCCAGGATCAGGGTGCCGGTTGCCACACGGCGCAGCGGAAAACGCTGCTCTGCTTGTTTATTTTTCATCATGCTTATTCTTATGTGAGTTACGGGGGAATGACCCGCAGAGAATAGTGCTGAGAAAAGTTCAATTTTTGTAAATACGTGCGCACGATTAGTCAACTAACCAGTTTATTCGCGCAAATGTGAGCTGGATCTCAGAGTGGTTACTCTTGCAGCAGTGGAGGCGAAGCGTGAATGGATGGGGGCGAAACGGGGCGCAGCGGCCCCGTTCTGTTAGCGGCTGGCGTCGGCCAGCTGTTCAATCTGTTCCGGCGTCAGCGTCAGCCGGGTTGCCCCGACCAGATCGTCGAGCTGGGCCAGCGAGGTGGCACTGACAATCGGCGCGGTGATGCTGGGACGGGCAATCTGCCACGCCAGCGCCACCTGCGTCGGTGAAACCTGATGCGCTTCAGCGATTGCATCCAGCGCTGCCAGGATCTTCAGGCCGCGCGGGTTGAGGTATTTTTCCACCACGCCCTGCCCGCGCTGACTTTTGCTGGCATCGGCCGGCTGGCGGTATTTACCACTCAGGAAACCGCTGGCCAGTGAGTAGTAGTTAATCACCCCTAACCCGTGGTGGCTGACCACCGGCTCCAGCTCTGATTCGTAGGGCTGGCGATCGTAGAGATTGTATTCTGGCTGCAGGGTTTCATATCGCGCCAGCCCTTCCGCTTCGCTGATTTCCAGTGCCTGCTGCAGGCGAGCCGCACTGTAGTTGGAGGCACCAATTGCCCGCACTTTGCCCTCTTTAATCAGGCCGTCAAAGGCGCTCAGCGTCTCGGCCAGCGGCGTGTCCTGATCGTCACGGTGCGCCTGATAGAGATCGATATAATCGGTTTGCAGCCGACGCAGTGAGTCTTCCACCGCCTGGCGGATATACTGCGGTTTCAGTCCGGTTTTCTCCGGCGAAAGCTCCATCCCAACCTTGGTGGCCAGAACGATACTGTCGCGTTTGCCGCTTTTCTTCAGCCATTCGCCGATAATGGTTTCTGATTCACCGCCTTTATTTCCCGGTGCCCAGCGTGAATAAACATCGGCGGTATCAATAAACCACAGCCCTTTTTCCACCAGCGCGTCCAGCAGCGAAAACGAGCCAGGCCGATCCACGGTCCAGCCAAACACGTTGCCGCCAAACGTCAGTACCGGCACCGAAATGCCGCTGTCGCCTAACTGTCGGGTTTCATTCTGACTCATCATCTGCTCCTTAGTGGTGTATCGAAACGGTCTGTCACTGAGCATAGCAAAGCGAAACGGTTTCTTTATGACGATTGTGGTGTGATTAATGCCAGAAAAGGCATACTTACCCGGCCCTGACAGATATCCTTATTTCCTTCAACTTTTGCCCGTCAGAGGCGACTACAATCTGACGTTTGCAGGCTACCCGTTTGATGCCTGCGCCTGGGACTACATCACTGCTGGAGAGCAAGCAAAATAATGAGCACCCGACATCCTGTTATGAAAAAGAGCCTGATTGTGCTGGTGGTGATTGCCGCGACCGTCGGCGGATATTACTGGTGGCAGCACGCTGCTGAGCCGCAGACCGACCAGCAGAGTGGCGCACGCACGCCGCGCGGCAAAGGCGGCGCTGACGGCGCCCGTCGTCCTCTCGCCCCGGTTCAGGCCGCCAGCGCCACCAGCCAGAGCGTCCCGCAGTACCTGAGCGGATTAGGCACCGTCACCGCCGCCAATACCGCGACGGTGCGCAGCCGGGTTAATGGCGATCTGGTGGCGATACACTTTACCGAAGGCCAGCAGGTTAAGGCCGGCGATTTGCTGGCAGAAGTCGATCCGCGTCCGTATCAGGTGGCGTTAACTCAGGCCGAGGGCCAGCTGGCAAAAGATCAGGCCACGCTGGCGAACGCCCGCCGCGACCTGGCGCGTTTCGAAAAGCTGGCGAAAAGTTCGCTGGTGTCACAGCAGGAGCTGGATACGCAGCGCTCGCTGGTCAGCGAAACCCTCGGCACCCTGAAAGCGGACCAGGGCAGCGTCGCCAGCGCCCAGCTTAATCTGACCTACAGCCGGATTACTGCGCCGATCGACGGCCGGGTCGGTCTGAAGCAGGTGGACGTCGGCAACTACGTTACCAGCGGAGACACCACCGGCATTGTGGTGATCACCCAAACCCAGCCGATTGACGTGGTGTTCACCCTCGCCGAAAACAACATCAGCCAGATTCTGAAGGCGCAGAAAAGCGGTGAGCCGCTGCCGGTCGAAGCCTGGGATCGCAGCAATCAGGCGCTGATTGCCAGCGGTAAACTGCTGAGCCTCGATAACCAGATTGATGTCACCACCAGCACCATTAAGATCAAAGCGCGCTTCGATAATCAGGACGGTGCGCTGTTCCCCAATCAGTTCGTTAACGTCCGGCTGAAGGTCAATACCCTGCAGGATGCGATTGTTATTCCGGCCGCCGCGCTGCAGATGGGCAATGAAGGCCACTTCGTCTGGGTGGTCAACAGCGATAATAAAGTCAGCAAGAAAAGCGTGATTGCCGGCCTGCAGGATAGCCAGAAAGTGGTGATCAGCGCCGGGCTGGAAGCGGGCGAACGGGTGGTGACCGATGGTCTGGATCGCCTGACCGAAGGCGCGAAAGTTGAGATTGTCGCGGCGCAAAGTACCGCACCGCGCAGTAGCCGTGCGGCGCTGCCGTCGAAGGGAGAGCGTGAGTAATGCAGGTAATGCCTCCCGATCACAGCGGTGGACCGTCGCGCCAGTTTATTCTGCGTCCGGTAGCCACCACGCTGTTGATGATTGCCATTCTGCTGGCAGGCGTGCTGGGCTATCGCTTCCTGCCGGTTTCGGCGCTGCCGGAAGTTGATTATCCGACCATTCAGGTGGTTACCCTCTATCCGGGTGCCAGTCCGGATGTGGTCACCTCATCCATTACCGCGCCGCTGGAGCGTCAGTTCGGCCAGATGTCGGGCCTGAAGCAGATGGCGTCGCAGAGTTCGGGCGGCGCATCGGTGGTGACGCTGCAGTTCCAGCTCAGCCTGCCGCTCGACGTGGCGGAACAGGAAGTGCAGGCGGCGATTAACTCCGCCACCAACCTGCTGCCCAACGATCTGCCTAATCCGCCGGTCTACAGCAAAGTGAACCCGGCCGATCCGCCGATCATGACGCTGGCCGTTACCACCCGCAGCATGCCGCTGACCCAGGTTCAGGACATGGTGGAAACCCGGGTGGCGCAGAAAATTTCTCAGGTCAGCGGCGTCGGGCTGGTGACCTTGTCCGGCGGTCAGCGTCCGGCGGTGCGGGTCAAAATGAATGCCCAGGCGCTGGCGGCGCTTGGCCTGACCAGCGAGACGGTGCGTACCGCCATCAGCGACGCCAACGTCAATTCGGCTAAAGGCAGCCTGGATGGGCCGACGCGCTCGATTACCCTGTCGGCCAACGACCAGATGAAATCGGCGGAAGATTACCGTCAGCTGATCATCAGCTACAACAACGGTGCGCCAGTGCGGTTGGGTGACGTCGCCACCATTGAGCAAGGCGCAGAGAACAGCTGGCTGGGTGCCTGGGCCAACCGCGACGCCGCGATTGTGCTCAACGTGCAGCGTCAGCCGGGTGCCAACATCATTGCTACCGCCGACAATATCCGCGCCATGCTGCCCGCGCTGACGGCGGCGTTGCCAAAATCGGTCGAGGTCAAACTGCTGACCGACCGCACCACCAATATCCGCGCCTCGGTCAGCGATACCCAGTATGAGCTGATACTGGCGATGGCGCTGGTGGTGATGATCATCTACCTGTTCCTGCGCAATGTGCCCGCCACGCTGATCCCGGCGGTTGCGGTGCCGCTGTCGCTGATCGGCACCTTTGCGGCGATGTATTTTCTCGGCTTTTCGATCAACAACCTGACCTTAATGGCGCTGACCATTGCCACCGGGTTTGTGGTCGATGACGCGATTGTGGTGATTGAGAACATCTCCCGCTACATCGAAAAAGGGGAAAAACCGTTAACCGCGGCGCTGAAAGGCGCAGGCGAAATCGGTTTTACCATCATCTCGCTGACCTTCTCACTGATTGCAGTGCTGATCCCGCTGCTGTTTATGGGCGATGTCATTGGCCGCCTGTTCCGCGAGTTTGCGGTGACGCTGGCGGTGGCGATTCTGATCTCGGCAGTGGTCTCGCTGACCCTGACGCCGATGATGTGCGCCCGGATGCTGAGCGCCGGGTCGCTGCGTAAGCAGAACCGTTTCTCACGCGCCAGCGAAGCGATGTTTGAGCGCATCATTGCCGTCTACGGTCGCGGGTTACGCCGGGTGCTTAATCATCGGTGGCTGACCTTATCGGTCGCGCTCGGTACCCTGGTGCTGACCGTCCTGCTGTGGATGATGATCCCGAAAGGCTTTTTCCCGCAGCAGGACAACAGCATTATTCAGGGCACGCTGCAGGCGCCGCAGTCCGTCTCATACGCCAGCATGGCCGAGCGTACCCGCGATGTGGCTTCAATCATCATGAAAGATCCAGCGGTGCAGAGCATGACCTCATTTGTCGGGGTGGACGGCACTAATGCCGCGCTGAACAGCGCCCGGCTGCAAATCAACCTCAAGCCGCTCGACCAGCGTGAAGATCGGATCCCGGTGATTCAGCAACGGCTGCAACAGCAGGTGAGCCAGATTCCGGGCGTGCAGCTGTGGCTGCAGGCGGTACAGGATCTCACCATTGATACCCAGGCGAGCCGCACGCCCTATCAGTTTACGCTGCAATCGGGTTCGCTGGCTTCACTCACCACCTGGGTGCCGGCGCTGCTGACCGAGCTGAATACCCTGCCGCAACTGCGGGATGTCAGCAGCGACTGGCAGGATCAGGGACTGGAAGCCTATATCAATGTCGATCGTGCCAGCGCCAGCCGGCTGGGTATCAGTATGGCGGACGTGGATAACGCGCTGTATAACGCCTTTGGTCAGCGCCTGATCTCTACCATTTATACCCAGGCTAATCAGTATCGTGTGGTGCTGGAGCAGGACAACCGCGCCACGCCGGGCCTGCAAAGCCTGGAGAGCATTCGTCTGGCCAGCAGCGACGGCGGCAGTGTGCCGCTGAGCACCTTTGCCCGTATTGAACAGCGTCATACACCGCTCAGTATCAACCATCTCGATCAGTTCCCGTCGGCGACCTTCTCGTTCAACGTGGCTGACGGCTATTCGCTGGAAGATGCGGTCAAAGCGGTATCGCAGGCAGAAGCGCAGCTCGGTATGCCCGCCGAAATGATGACCCAGTTCCAGGGCAGCACGCTGGCGTTTGAAGCGGCGCTGAGCAGCACCGTCTGGCTAATTGTGGCGGCGATTGTAGCGATGTATATCGTGCTCGGGGTGCTGTATGAGAGCTTTATCCATCCAATCACCATACTGTCGACGCTGCCAACCGCGGGCGTCGGGGCGCTGCTGGCGCTGATGCTCAGCGGCAACGAGCTGGATATTGTGGCGATCATCGGCATCATTCTGCTGATCGGTATCGTGAAAAAGAACGCCATCATGATGATCGACTTCGCGCTGGCGGCTGAGCGTGAACAGGGGATGCAGCCTTACGATGCTATCTATCAGGCCTGCCTGTTGCGTTTCCGGCCGATTCTGATGACCACGCTGGCGGCGCTGCTCGGCGCATTACCGCTGATGCTCAGCACCGGGGTCGGCGCGGAACTGCGTCACCCGCTGGGGATTGCGATGGTCGGCGGTCTGATTGTCAGTCAGGTGCTGACGCTGTTCACCACGCCGGTGATCTACCTGCTGTTTGATCAGCTGGCGCACGCCACCCGCCGTCGCCTCGGCCGCACGGAGGCCGCAGAGTGAAGTTTTTTGCCCTGTTTATTCATCGGCCGGTCGCCACAACCCTGCTGACGCTGGCAATTGCGCTGGCTGGCATCCTCGGTTTTCGCCTGCTGCCGGTGGCACCGCTGCCGCAGGTCGATTTTCCGGTGATCGTGATTTCGGCCTCGCTGCCAGGTGCCGCGCCGGAGATTATGGCGTCGTCGGTCGCCACGCCACTCGAGCGCTCGCTGGGCCGCATCGCCGGCGTCAGTGAAATGACCTCAACCAGTTCACTCGGCAGCACCCGCATCATTCTGGTATTTGATTTTGATCGTGACATCAACGGAGCCGCGCGCGATGTTCAGGCCGCGATTAACGCGGCGCAAAGCCTGCTGCCTACCGGGATGCCGTCGCGCCCGACGTATCGCAAAGTGAACCCTTCAGATGCGCCGATTATGATCATGACGCTGACCTCGGACAGCTACAATCCGGGTCAGCTGTATGACTACGCCTCGACGCAGCTGGCGCAGAAACTGTCGCAAATCGAGGGCGTCGGCGACGTCACCGTAGGCGGCAGCTCGCTGCCTGCGGTCCGCGTGGCACTGAATCCACAGGCGCTGTTTAATCAGGGCGTATCGCTGGATGCGGTGCGCACCGCCATTTCCAACGCCAATCAGCGACGGCCGCAGGGTGCACTGGATGATTCGCAGCAGCGCTGGCAGTTGCGTACCAACGATGCGCTGCAGACCGCCACTGAGTATCAGCCGCTGATAGTGCATTACAACAACGGCGCGGCGGTCAGGCTGTCGGACGTGGCGACAGTCGAAGACTCGGTTCAGGACGTGCGTAATGCCGGGATGTCACGCGGTAAACCGGCGGTGCTGCTGCTGATCCGCAAAACGCCTGAAGCTAACGTCATCGATACGGTGGACCGCATCCGCGCCGAAATGCCGCTGCTGCATGAGGTGATCCCGGCCGCCATCGACCTGCAGATCGCTCAGGATCGCTCACCCACCATTCGTGCCTCGCTGCATGAAGTGGAGCAATCGCTGGTGATCGCCGTGGCGCTGGTGATTCTGGTGGTGTTTGTTTTCCTGCGCTCGGGTCGCGCCACGCTGATCCCGGCGGTGGCGGTGCCGGTTTCACTGATTGGCACCTTCGCCGCGATGTACCTGTGCGGCTTTAGTCTCAACAACCTGTCGCTAATGGCGCTGACCATCGCCACCGGCTTTGTGGTCGATGATGCGATTGTGGTGCTGGAGAACATCGCCCGCCACGTCGAGGCGGGCATGAAGCCGTTGCCCGCAGCGCTGAAAGGGGTACGTGAAGTCGGCTTTACCGTACTGTCGATGAGTCTGTCACTGATCGCGGTCTTCCTGCCGCTGCTGATGATCGGCGGGCTGATTGGCCGCTTCTTCTCCGAGTTTGCCATCACCCTGTCGGTGGCGATTGTGATCTCGCTGTTTATCTCGGTAACCCTGACGCCAATGATGTGTGCATATCTGCTGAAACCGTCGGCACCCGGCAGCCAGCCCCGTCGGCATGGATCGGGCCGGCTGCTGCTGGCGATTCAGCAGGGCTATGGCCGCTCGCTCAATGTGGTGCTGAACCATGCCCGCTGGGTGCTGCTGCTGTTTTTCGCCACCATCGCCCTCACCGTCTGGCTGTTTATCAGCATCCCGAAAACCTTTATGCCGGAGCAGGACACCGGCCGGCTCTCCGGTTTTATCTCGGCCGACCAGAGCATTTCGTTCCAGGCGATGCGCAGTAAGCTGCAGGATTTTATGGAGATCGTCGGTGCCGATCCGGCGGTAGAGAGCGTGGTCGGCTTTACCGGTGGGATGCGCACCAACAGCGGCTCGATGTTTATCTCGCTGAAACCGCTGTCAGAGCGCAAAGAGAACGCGCAGGCGGTCATCGCCCGGCTGCGGGTTAAACTGGCAAAAGAGCCGGGTGCTAACCTCTACCTGAATGCGGTGCAGGATCTGCGGGTCGGCGGCCGTGAATCGAATGCCGGTTATCAGTACTCGCTGCTGTCGGACAATCTCGACGACCTGCGCAGCTGGGAGCCGAAAATCCGTCAGGCGTTCGCCGCCCTGCCGCAGCTGGCGGACGTCAACTCCGATCAGCAGGATAAAGGCAGCGAAATGGCCCTGACCTACGATCGTGAAAGTATGGCGCGACTCGGTATTAACGTCGCTGAAGCGAATGCCTTGCTGAATAACGCCTTTGGTCAGCGCCAGATCTCTACTATTTATCAGCCGCTTAACCAGTACAAGGTGGTGATGGAGGTCGATCCACGCTATACCCAGGATATCAGCGCCCTGTCGCAGATGTTTGTTATCAACAGCGAAGGCAAAGCAATTCCACTGTCGTGGTTTGCGCACTGGCAGCCCGCCAACGCCCCGCTGTCGGTCAATCATGAAGGGCTTTCTGCCGCCTCGACCATCTCGTTTAACCTGCCGGAAGGCGTGTCGCTGTCGCAGGCATCCGAGGCAATTGAGCGCACCATGACCTCGCTCGGGGTGCCTTCCAGCGTACGCGGCAGTTTTGCCGGTACAGCGCAGGTATTCCAGCAGTCGCAGAGCAGCCAGCTGTGGCTGATGCTGGCGGCCATTGGCGCGGTCTATATCGTGCTGGGGATGCTGTATGAGAGCTATGTCCATCCGCTCACCATTCTGTCGACGCTGCCGTCGGCCGGGGTTGGCGCACTGCTGGCGCTGGAATTGTTCGATACGCCGTTCAGCCTGATTGCGCTGATCGGAATTCTGCTGCTGATCGGCATCGTGAAAAAGAACGCTATCATGATGGTAGATTTTGCCCTTGAGGCACAACGCAACGGCCAGCTCAGCGCGCGCGAGGCGATTTTTCAGGCCTGCCTGCTGCGCTTCCGGCCGATTCTGATGACCACGCTGGCGGCGCTGTTTGGCGCGCTGCCGCTGGTGCTGACCAGCGGTGACGGCGCGGAACTGCGACAGCCGCTCGGCATTACCATCGCCGGCGGTCTGGTGATGAGCCAGTTGCTGACGCTCTACACCACGCCGGTGGTCTACCTGATGATGGATAAACTACGGCGTAAAAAGCGTCCGCTGGCGCTGGCGCAACAGCAATAACGGGGTGTGCGACGCCGCAGCGTCGCGCGAGGTGAAGAACGAAGCGACGCGATTTCGGGACTGAATGATGAGTACACAGAGCGCAAACGTCCGCTGGCAATTATGGATAGTCGCCATCGGCTTCTTTATGCAGACGCTGGATACCACCATTGTCAACACCGCTATACCGGCGATGGCGCACGATTTAGGCGTCAGTCCGCTGCATATGCACTCGGTGATTGTCTATTACGTGCTGACGGTGGCGGTCATGCTGCCGGTCAGCGGCTGGCTGGCAGATCGCTTCGGCGTGCGTAACATCTTCTTTAGCGCGATTGTGTTGTTCAGCCTCGGATCGCTGCTGTGCGCGCTCTCTACCACCCTCGACCAGCTGGTGCTGTCGCGGGTAGTGCAGGGAATTGGCGGCGCGATGATGGTGCCGGTCGGTCGCCTGACGGTGATGAAAATCGTGCCGCGCGAGCAGTACATGTCGGCGATGACCTTTGTCACGCTGCCGGGGCAGATCGGGCCGCTGCTGGGTCCGGCGCTGGGCGGCGTGCTGGTGGAGTACGCCAGCTGGCACTGGATTTTCCTGATCAATATTCCGGTCGGCATTGCCGGTGCCGTCGCGACCCTGATGCTGATGCCTGACTACGCGATGCAGACCCGACGATTCGACTTCACCGGCTTTATCCTGCTGGCGGCTGGCATGGCGACCTTAACCCTGGCGCTGGATGGTCAGCGCAGCAGTGGCGGTTCACCGTTGCTGCTCGGGGCGATGATCCTGATCGGCATGTTCTCGCTGCTGTTCTATCTGATGCATGCGCGCAGCAATGACAATGCGCTGTTCAGCCTGAAGCTGTTTGATAACCGCATCTATTCGATTGGCCTGCTCGGCAGCTTTACCGGCCGCATCGGCAGCGGCATGCTGCCGTTTATGACGCCGATTTTCCTGCAGGTCGGCATGGGCTACAGTCCGTTTCACGCCGGGCTGATGATGATCCCGATGGTGCTCGGCAACATGGGGATGAAGCGCATTGTGGTGCGCATCGTTAACCTGTTTGGCTATCGCAACGTGCTGGTGGTTTCGACCATTGCACTGGCGCTGGTGGTGCTGCTGTTCCCGCTGGTGGCGATCATGGGCAGGGTCTGGCTGCTGCCGCTGGTGCTGTTTCTGCAGGGGATGGTCAACGCCATTCGCTTCTCCTCAATGAATACCCTGACGCTGAAAGAGTTGCCCGATGAACTCGCCTCCAGCGGCAATAGCCTGCTGTCGATGATTATGCAGCTGTCGATGAGTATCGGCGTGACGCTGGCGGGCTTACTGCTGGGTGCGTTTGCCCAGGATGCCGCCAGCGACAGCAGTGCGGAACACCAGATGTTTATTTATGCCTACCTGTGCATGTCGCTGATCATTATCTTGCCCGCGCTGGTGTTCTGGCGTGTTCCGCAGCAGGTAAGTAAAAACGTCGACTTACGACGCCGGAGAAAGTCATGAGGGTTAACCTGCGCCTTGGCATTGGCGCCAAACTGTTTATGGCGATCTTCTCGACCTGCATGCTGGTATTGATCACCATGCACTGGGGCGTCCGTCTGAGCTTCGAGCACGGCTTTGTTGACTATATTAAACGCGGCAACGAGCAGCGGTTAAGCCTGCTGAGTGACGCGCTGGCCGATCAGTATCAGCAGCACGGCAACTGGGATTTCCTGCGCCACAACGATCGGCTGGTATTCAATATTCTGCGATCGCTGGAGCAGAATCCCGACAGCAATAATCAGCTACCGCCGCACGGCTGGCGCACCCAGTTTTGGATCCTCGATCAGCAATATAAAGTGATGGTCGGCCCGCGCTCACCGGTTCCGCCCGAGGGGTCGCGGCGTAATATCACCACCAGCACCGGCAAAGTAGTTGGCTGGGTGATCGGATCGCCGCCGGAGCGGCTGACGCGCAGCACCGACATCAACTTTGATCAACAGCAGCGGCGTACCAGTTGGTATATCGTCGCGCTGTCGACGCTGCTGGCCGCGCTGGTCACCTGGCTGATGGCGCGCGGCCTGCTGGCACCGGTCAAACGGCTGGTTGACGGCACCCATCACCTGGCGGCCGGTAATTTTGCGACCCGGGTTGAGGTGGGCAGTCAGGATGAACTCGGCCAGCTGGCCGGTGACTTCAACCTGCTGGCCAGTTCGCTGGAAAAGAATGAAAGCATGCGCCGCGCGTTTATGGCGGACATCTCGCACGAGCTGCGCACCCCGCTGGCTATTCTGCGCGGCGAGCTGGAGGCGATGCAGGATGGCGTGCGTAAACTGACGCCGGAAGCGATCGCCTCGCTGCAGAGCGAAGTGGTGGTGCTGACCAAGCTGGTGGACGATCTGCATCAGCTGTCACTCTCTGATGAGGGCGCCCTCGCCTACCGCAAGCAGGCAACCGATCTGGTGCAGTTGCTGGAGGTGACCGCCGGCAGCTTTGCTGAACGCTATCGCGCCTACGGCTTAAGCCTGAAACTCAACTTACCGGATGAAGCGCCGTTCTTTGGCGACCCTGACCGGCTGATGCAACTGTTCACCAACCTGCTGGAAAACAGCCTGCGCTATACCGACAGCGGTGGCCGGGTCGAGGTTAAACTCTGGTATGAAGCCCCTTACTGGCGCATCGATCTGGAAGACAGCGCGCCTGGCGTTGACGGTGAACATCAGAGCCAGATTTTTGAACGCTTCTTCCGCACCGAAGGGTCACGTAACCGCGCCAGCGGCGGGTCGGGACTGGGGCTGGCGATCTGTAAAAACATCGTTGACGCACACGGCGGGCGCATCGCTGCAGAGCACTCTGATTTAGGTGGACTGAAAATCGCGCTACACTTGCGCTACGTTCCCTCTGTGTAAGCGCTTATGAGCCAGGAAAACCACGACCCGCTGATTCTGGTGGTCGAAGACGAACCCAAACTGGCGCAGTTAATGATCGATTATCTGCACGCCTCTAACTATCGCACTCACCATATTGCCGATGGCAATGCGGTACTGGACTACGTTCGCCAGTCGCCGCCCGATCTGATGCTGCTGGATTTAATGCTGCCCGGCACCGACGGGCTGACGCTGTGCCGCGAGATCCGCCGTCATTCTGAACTGCCGATCATCATGGTTACCGCCCGTACTGAAGAGATTGATCGGCTGCTCGGGCTGGAGATCGGTGCAGATGACTATATCTGCAAGCCGTTCAGCCCGCGCGAAGTGGTGGCGCGGGTGAAAACTATTCTGCGACGGGTTAAACGCGCCACGGAAGCGGTGCCGGACAGCTCTCTGCTGACGGTTGATGAGGGCCGTTTCGTGGCCAGCTGGCGCGATCGGCCGCTGGATCTGACGCCGGCGGAATTTCGCCTGCTGAAAACCCTGTCGCTGGAGCCGGGCAAAGTCTTTTCGCGCGAACAGCTGCTCAACCACCTGTATGACGACTATCGGGTAGTGACCGATCGGACCATCGACAGCCACATTAAAAACCTGCGCCGCAAGCTGGAGAGCCTCGACAGTGAACAACCCTTTATCCGCGCCGTCTACGGAATGGGTTATCGCTGGGAAGCTGACGTCTGTCATTTGATCTAGTTTGATCCCGATCAATTTACTTCCGTTTTCTCCCTGCCTACAATTCCGCACCTTTAGCAGGGCCATCAACCGGCCCTGCCGCTGTCGCCTGAGGCGGCATACTGACCTGACATCAGTGAGAACCCGATGAAACCCGAACTGCTTTCCCCTGCCGGCACGCTGAAAAACATGCGTTACGCCTTCGCCTACGGTGCCGATGCGGTCTACGCTGGCCAGCCGCGCTACAGCCTGCGGGTGCGCAACAACGAATTCACCCATGAAAATCTCGCCAAAGGGATCGATGAAGCGCATGCGCTGGGCAAAAAGTTTTATGTGGTGGTCAACATTGCCCCGCATAACGCCAAGCTGAAAACCTTTATTCGTGATTTAACCCCGGTGGTGGCGATGCAGCCCGATGCACTGATCATGTCCGATCCGGGCCTGATCATGCTGGTGCGGGAGGCCTTTCCACAGATGCCGATTCATCTGTCGGTACAGGCCAATGCGGTTAACTGGGCGACGGTAAAATTCTGGCAGCAGATGGGGCTGAGCCGGGTGATTCTCTCTCGTGAACTGTCGCTGGAGGAGATTGCCGAAATCCGTCAGCAGGTGCCGGAGATGGAACTGGAGGTGTTTGTCCACGGCGCGCTCTGCATGGCCTATTCCGGTCGCTGCCTGCTCTCCGGCTACATGAATAAGCGCGATCCCAATCAGGGTACCTGCACCAACGCCTGCCGCTGGGAGTATAAGGTGGCTGAAGGCCAGCAGGATGATGTGGGTAACATCGTCGGTATTCACCAGCCGATCCCGGTGCAGGATGTGACGCCAACCCTCGGCGTAGGTCAGCCGACGGATAAAGTCTTTCTGCTGGAAGAGAAGATGAAACCGGGCGAAGTGATGAGCGCCTTCGAGGATGAGCACGGCACCTATATCATGAACTCCAAAGACCTGCGCGCGGTGGCACACGTCGAGCGTCTCAGTCAGATGGGCGTTCATTCGCTGAAGATTGAAGGCCGCACCAAGTCCTACTATTACTGCGCCCGCACCGCTCAGGTCTATCGCCGGGCGATTGACGATGCCGCCGCCGGTAAACCTTTCGATCCCTCACTGCTGGAGACGCTGGAAGGGCTGGCGCATCGTGGCTATACCGAAGGCTTTTTGCGTCGCCATACCCACGACAGCTACCAGAACTATCAGCAGGGCTTTTCGGTCTCCGATCGTCAGCAGTTTGTCGGTGAATTCACCGGTGAACGACGGGATGCCTGGGCGGAAGTGGCGGTGAAAAACAAGTTTATGCTGCACGATACGCTGGAGATCATGACGCCCGCCGGGAATCTGTTGTGCCAGCTCGATGCGCTGCAAAACGGCCGCGGCGAGGCAATTGACGTTGCGCCGGGCGACGGCCACCGCGTCTGGCTGCGGGTGCCGGAGGAGGTTGATTTGCGTTTCGGCCTGCTGCTGCGCAACTTCGATCACGGTCAGGACACCCGCGATCCGCATGCAAATCGTTTACCACCTGAAACATTTTGACGAAGTTAGAACAGGATCACAGACCCCTGCGCGCCACTGCCTTATAGTCCCGCCTGCTGCTAACGAGTAACAATAATCAGCAGGTTATTACTGGAACCACCTCATTCACCCGCCCGGCTCCCCCGTGCGGGTTTTCTTTTTTCTCACTTTCGCCAATAATTTTCAGCTGTCAGCTGTGTTATAACCCCCCTCTCACTCTGGTGATCTTCAAGGAACAGATAATGGATAAAAAATCGCTTACGCTGCTGATCCTGAATGGAAAAGGCGCAGGCAATGACGATCTGCGTGCCGCGATCGGCTCGCTGCGTGAAGAAGGCTTTGATATCGCAGTGCGCGTGACCTTTGAAAAAGGGGACGGCGACCGCTACGTCAAAGAGGCGATTGCGCTGCAGGCAGAGACCGTAGTCGCGGGCGGCGGTGACGGCACCATCAATGAAATCGCCACCGCGCTGGCGGCGTCTGAGGCAGACCATCGTCCGGTACTGGGCATTCTGCCGCTCGGCACCGCCAACGATTTCGCCACCAGCGTCGGCATTCCCGAAGAGATGGAACCGGCGCTGCGGCTGGCGATCCAGGGCAAAGCCAGCACCATCGATCTGGCACGGGTTAATCAGACTCACTACTTCATTAATATGGCGACCGGCGGTTTTGGCACCCGTATCACCACTGAAACGCCGGAAAAGCTCAAGTCCGCCCTCGGTGGCGTTTCCTACTTTATTCACGGTCTGATGCGGATGGATACCCTGAAGCCCGATACCTGTGAAATCAGCGGACCTGACTTTCAGTGGCAGGGGGATGCGCTGGTGATCGGTATCGGCAATGGCCGTCAGGCGGGCGGCGGACAGCGCCTCTGTCCGTCGGCGCTGATCAATGATGGCCGGCTGGATGTCAGCATCGTTACCGCGCAGGAGTTGCTGCCTACCCTGCTGCATTCGCTGACTGGTGATGATGACAATCCGGGTATCGTCACGACCCAGCTGGAGTCGCTGACCATCCGTTCGCCGCATGAAATGACCTTTAACCTTGATGGCGAACCGCTGTCCGGGCGCGAGTTCGTGATTGAAGTGCTGGCGGGCGCGCTGAGCTGTCGCCTGCCGCCGCAGTGTCCTCTGCTGGCCTGATACGCAGACAAGGGGGCGAAAGCCCCTTTTTTTGGGCAAATGTAAATGCTTTGTGATTGCCTTCACAACTCTGCCCGGCCAACTTGTATGGTAGTATTAAAGCGCGTATTTTTTCATCATTGAATGCTGACTGAAGGCTACCAGGATGAAAATTGTTAACGCTGAAGTATTTGTTACCTGCGCAGGCAGAAACTTTGTCACCGTCAAAATCACCACCGATCAGGGCCTGACCGGGATTGGTGATGCCACGCTGAATGGCCGCGAATTACCGGTCGCCTCCTACCTGAAAGATCACGTTTGCCCGCAGCTGATTGGCCGCGATGCGCATCAAATCGAAGATATCTGGCAGTACTTCTATAAAGGCGCTTACTGGCGTCGCGGTCCGGTCACCATGTCAGCCATTTCGGCGGTGGATATGGCGCTGTGGGATATCAAAGGCAAAGCCGCCAACATGCCGGTTTACCAGCTGCTGGGCGGCGCATCGCGCACCGGCGTTATGGTCTATTGCCACACCACCGGTCATTCGATTGATGAAGTGATGGACGACTACGCGAAGCACAAAGAGCTGGGATTCAAGGCGATTCGCGCCCAGTGCGGCGTGCCAGGCATGAAAACCACCTACGGCATGGCCAAAGGCAAAGGTCTGGCCTACGAGCCGGCGACCAAAGGCAACTGGCCGGAAGAGCAGCTCTGGTCCACCGAGAAATACCTCGATTTCACGCCAAAACTGTTCGCAGCGATCCGCGACAAATTTGGCTTCGATGAACATCTGCTGCACGACATGCACCATCGCCTGACGCCGATTGAAGCGGCGCGTTTCGGCAAGAGCGTGGAAGATTATCGCCTGTTCTGGATGGAAGATCCGACGCCGGCTGAGAACCAGGAGTGCTTCCGCCTGATCCGTCAGCACACCGTGACGCCAATTGCGGTCGGTGAAGTGTTTAACAGCATCTGGGACTGTAAACAGCTGATTGAAGAGCAGCTGATTGACTATATCCGCACCACCATCACCCATGCGGGCGGCATTACCGGCATGCGCCGCATCGCAGATTTCGCCTCACTTTACCAGGTGCGCACCGGTTCACACGGTCCGTCCGATCTCTCGCCAATCTGCATGGCGGCGGCGCTGCACTTCGATCTCTGGGTACCGAACTTCGGTGTGCAGGAGTACATGGGCTTCTCTGAGCAGATGATGGAGCTGTTCGAGGCGAACTGGACCTTCGATCAGGGCTACATGCATCCTGGCGATAAACCGGGTCTGGGCATTGAGTTCAACGAGAAGCTGGCTGCGAAATATCCCTATGAACCCGCCTATCTGCCGGTGGCCCGTCTGGAAGACGGTACGCTGTGGAACTGGTAAGGAGAGCCTGATGAAAAGTGTGGTGATTGAACAACCGGGCGAGCTGGTGCTGGCTGAACGTCCTCTGCCGCAACCGACGGCCGGTGAAGTCCGGGTCAAAGTGGCCTATGCCAGCATCTGCGGTTCTGATGTGCATATCTGGCACGGCCACAACCCGTTCGCTAAATATCCGCGGGTGATTGGTCATGAGTTTTTCGGCGTGATTGATGCGCTGGGTGAAGGCGTCGATCCGGCCCGGCTGGGCGAGCGCGTGGCGGTCGATCCGGTGGTCAGCTGCGGTCACTGCTACCCCTGCTCGGTGGGTCGCCCCAACGTCTGTACCTCACTGCAGGTGATTGGCGTGCATCGCGACGGCGGCTTTAGCGAATATGCGCTGGCGCCGGCCAGCAACGCTTATCATCTGCCGGATGCGATCCCCGACCGGCTGGCCAGCCTGGTCGAGCCGTTCACCATCGCGGCTAACATCACCGCTTTCCTGCAGCCGCAACCGCAGGATGTGGCGCTGATTTACGGGGCCGGTCCGATGGGACTGACCGCCATCCAGGTACTGAAGGGCGTTTACAACGTCAGAGAGGTGATGGTGGTGGATCGTCTGCCGGAACGGCTGGAGCTGGCGCAGCAGAACGGTGCCGATCGGCTGTTTAACAACAGCGAGATCCCGCTGGCGGCGCAGCTGGAAGGCATTCAGCCGACGCTGATTATCGACGCGGCCTGCCATCCCACCATTCTGGCAGAAGCGGCTGCCCTCGCCTCTCCGGCGGCGCGCATCGGTCTGCTGGGCTTTTCCGGCGAACCCTGCAGCATTACCCAGCAAAGTCTCACCAGTAAAGAGTTGTCGCTGTTTACCTCACGTCTCAACAGCCACCGCTTTCCGCAGGTGATTGACTGGATGGAAAAAGGGTTAATCCAGCCAGAGAAGCTGGTCACCCACTATTTCCCGTTGCAGGAGATTGAACGCGCCATGACGCTGTTCGAAAAAGATCCGCGCACCTGCTGCAAAGTGATCCTTCAAATGGGTTAATGCCCACTGAACACCAGGTGTCCTCAGCCGGTGCGTACCCGCCGGCTTATTACAAAGAGAAAACAGATCACGGAGTTTTTATGTTCAAGAATCTGCGCTGGACCCTCGTTTTGCTGTTGTTCCTGGTTTACATGATCAATTACCTCGATCGTGTTGCCCTGTCACTGACGGTGCCGCTGGTGGAAAAAGATCTGGCGATCAATGCTGAGCAGTTCGGCATGATTTTTGGTAGCTTCTTCTTCGGTTACGCGCTGTTTAACTTCGTCGGCGGTCTCGCCACTGACCGGTTCGGCCCGAAAATCGTGCTGGCCGTCGCGGTAGGCGCCTGGTCTATCTTCTGCGGCATGACTGCGCTGGCGACCGGCTTCTGGTCGCTGCTGATCCTGCGCGTGCTGTTCGGCATGGCTGAAGGCCCGATCTGCGCCTCGGCGAATAAAGCGATCAACGGCTGGTTTCCCAAAAAACAGGCAGCCACCGCGATGGGCTTACTCAGCGCCGGTTCGCCACTGGGTGGCGCGGTTGCCGGTCCGATCATCGGTTATCTGGCGCTGGCGTACGGCTGGCGTCCGGCCTTCATCATCGTCTGCTGCATCGGTCTGGTGTGGATGACCTTCTGGCTGTTCTTTGCCGCGGACAACCCGGCGAAAAGCAAACGGGTCAGCGAAGAGGAACGTCTCTTAATTGAACGCCTGAAAGCGGCTAACCCTAACGATGAAGCCGATCTGTCAGAAACTGCCCATCCGTTTGGCTACTACCTGCGTCAGCCAATCATCCTGGTGACCGCCTTTGCCTTCTTCTGCTACAACTACATCCTGTTCTTCTTCCTGAGCTGGTTCCCGGCCTATCTGGTGCAGGCCCATGGTCTGGATATTAAGTCGATGAGCATTACCACCATGATCCCGTGGATTGTGGGTTTCGTCGGCCTGGCGCTGGGCGGCTGGATCTCCGATAAAATCTTCAACATCACCGGCAAACTGTTGTTGTCACGTAAAATTGTGCTGGTGGTCTCACTGCTGGCGGCGGCAATTTGTGTGGCGCTGGCAGGTACGATAAAAGAGGTGGTTCCTGCGGTGATGATGATGTCGGTATCGATCTTCTTCCTCTACATTACCGGCGCGATCTACTGGGCGATTATTCAGGATGTGGTGCACAAGAGTCGTGTCGGCAGCATCAGCGGCTTTATCCACCTGGTCGGCAGCCTTTCCGGCATCATCGGACCGATTGTGACCGGCTTTATCGTCCAGCATACCGGTAAGTTTGACAGCGCCTTTGTGCTGGCCGGCGCTGTCGCTGCGCTGGGTGCCTTCCTGGTGCTGTTTGTGATCCGCAGCCCGAAGACCCAGGATAAGCCAGTTTCGGTGTAATCCTCATCACGCAACATGATCACTGATTTCGGGGCGCCTCGCGCCCCGTTTGCCATAAGGACGGACTATGTTACAGATCGATCGCCTGCCCGCTGAGATCCAGCGCCCTGCCTATGACCGGGCCCAGCTTAAAACCCGTATGGTACATATCGGCTTTGGTGCCTTTCACCGCGCGCATCAGGCGCTGTGCAGCGATAAGCTGGCCGCCGAACACGGCAGTGACTGGGGTTACTGCGAAGTTAACCTCAACAGCGGCGAACTGATTCAGGCGCTGCGTGAACAGCAGTTGCTCTATACCCTGACCGAAATGGCGAATGATTCGCTGCAGACCCGCGTGATCGGCGTGATTACTGCGGCGCTGCACGGCAAAGGCGACGGCATTGAGGCGGTGATCAACGCCATGTGTCAGCCCGAGGTGGCAATTGTTTCGATGACCGTGACCGAGAAAGGCTATTGCCATCAGCCAGCCAGCGGCAATCTGAACCCGGATCATCCCGATATCGTGCATGACCTCGACAATCCGCAGACGCCGCGTTCGTTGCCAGGCCTGATTCTGGCCGCCATTAATCGCCGTCGGCAGCTCGGCCTGCCACCCTTCAGCGTGATGTCGTGCGATAACATGCCGGAGAACGGCCACGTCACCCGCAACGTGATTGTGCAGCTGGCACAACGGCAGGATGCGGCGCTGGCGGAGTATATTCAGCAGCAGGTGACCTTTCCCTCAACCATGGTTGACCGGATTGTGCCGGCGATGACGGAGGCGGCGTTTGACGCGCTGGCCGGGCGGCTCGGCTCCCGTGACCCGGTAGCGGTTGAAGCGGAACCGTTCTTTCAGTGGGTCATCGAAGATAATTTTGTCAGCGGTCGTCCGGCGTGGGAAAAGGCGGGAGCAGAACTGGTCAGCGACGTATTGCCGTATGAAGAGATGAAACTGCGCATGCTGAATGGCAGCCACTCGTTTCTCGCCTACCTTGGCTACCTTGCCGGCTATCAGCACATCAGCGATTGCATGGCCGATCCGCACTTCCGCGCCGCTGCCCGTTCACTGATGGTCGATGAGCAGGCACCCACCTTACGCACTCAGGGCGTGGACCTTGAAGCCTATGCCGATTCGCTGATCGCCCGCTACGAAAACCACGCCATCAAACATCGTACCTGGCAAATCGCCACTGACGGATCGCAAAAATTACCGCAGCGCCTGCTGGACAGTCTGCGCTGGCATCTGAGTAATAACAGCCGCTGTGAACTGCTGCTGCTCGGCGTGGCTGGCTGGATGCGCTATGTCGGGGGGACCGACGAACAGGGTCAGCCGATTGAGGTTCGCGATCCGCTGAAGACGACGCTGGCAGAATGCGTGGCCAGCAGCGAAGAAGGTGAAGCGCGCGTGCGTGCGCTACTCGGCCTGCGCCAGATCTTCGGCGACGATCTGGCAGACAACGCCGATCTGGTCGCCCGGCTGACCGCCTGTTATCAGCAGCTGACTACCCAGGGTGCGCGTGCGACGGTGCAGCAGTACATGACCCGCGCCTGATGCGATGATGACAAAGCACTGGCGCAGACGCAGCGTGCTGATTAGACTGACCCTTTCCCTTCGGGCTGGCACCAGCCAGCCGTAATATGGATATTGCTGCATGTCGATCGCCTATACCATTACCACCAGCGAACCGGTGAATCAGCAGATTTACCGGTTTTTGCGCAAAGATATCGTGACCTGTGTGATTCAGCCGGGTTCGCTGCTGTCGGAAAAAGAGGTCTCTGCGCGTTTTAACGTCTCACGCCAGCCGGTGCGCGAAGCGTTCATCAAGCTGGCCGAAGCCGGACTGGTACAGGTATTGCCGCAACGCGGCACCTTTGTGCGTAAAATTTCCGCCAAACGGGTGGCGGACGGCCGCTTCATCCGTGAAGCGGTGGAGGTTTCCGTGGTGCGCCGTGCGGCGCTGGAGATTGGCGACCCGGCGCTGATGATGCTGGAACACAACCTGCAGCTGCAACGCATGGCGGCTGAGCGGCATGACAGCCAGGCGTTTCTCAGCCTGGATGATGAGTTTCACCGGCTGATTGCCGAAAGTATTGATTGCAAGCTGGCGTGGGAAACCGTCGAGAACATTAAAGCGGCGATGGACCGGGTTCGTTTTCTGACCCTGAGTGAGGTTTCACCGCCGGAAAGCCTGATTCAGCAGCATGAGGAGATTTTTGCAGCGTTGAAACATCACGACGCAGACGCCGCCGAAGCCGCGATGCGCCGTCATTTGCAGGAGATGATTTTCTCAATTACCCCTATTGCCGAGCGCAACAGCGCATGGTTTGAAGCACCCTGACCCGGCAACGGTGCCGTCCCGCCGCCTCAGCGCGGGATGGCACATCCACCGCTACCACCACTGATGAAAATGGTGCACCGGCCCGATTCCCGTACCGACCTCCAGTGAATCCGCCTGTAACAACGCCTGCTGCAGCCAGGCTTTCGCTTCGGTGATCGTATCAGCCCAGTCGGCGTGACGCGGACGCAAAGCCGCCAGCGCCGCTGACAGCGTGCAGCCGGTGCCGTGAGTATGACGGGTATTGACCCGCGGCGTGCTGAACCGCTGCTGGCCCGAAGGGGTGATCAGCCAGTCCGGGCTGTTATCAGCCGTCAGGTGACCGCCCTTGATCAATACCGCCTGACATCCCGCCGCCAGCAACGCCTCGCCCTGCGCCCGCATCTGCGCTTCGCTCTCCGCCACCGCGCACCCCAGCAACGCTGCTGCTTCCGGCAGATTCGGCGTAATCAGCGACACCTGTGGTAACAGCAGTTCGCGGACGCTGGCAATCGCATCGGCGGATAACAGCGGATCGCCGCTTTTCGCCACCATCACCGTATCCAGCACCACGAAAGGAATCGCGCTACGTCTCAGCCGGGCCGCAACCTGCCCGACGATGGCGGTTTCTGACAACATGCCAATTTTCGCGCTGTCGATACGCACATCGTCCAGCACCGAATCAAGCTGGGCGGCCACAAAGTCAGCATCGATTCGGTAGACCGACTGGACGCCATGGGTATTTTGCGCCACCAGCGCGGTGATCACGCTGGTGCCATACGCGCCCAGCGCGGAAAAGGTTTTCAGATCGGCCTGGATCCCTGCCCCGCCGCTGGGATCGGTCCCGGCGATGGTCAGTGCATTAATGCGTTTCATGGTCCACCTCCAGCGTCCAGAGCGCATCAAGAAACGCCGTGGCAAAACTGCCGGGGCCGGCTGAGCTTGCCGCCGCCTGTTCACCGGCCCGCGCCATCACCTGACAGGCACTGGCGACGTTGAGCAGCCGATCGCCGCTCAGACTGCTGAAGCCAGCCACCACCGCCGACAGCGCACAGCCGGTACCGACCACCCGCGTCATTAACGGGCTGCCGCCGCGAATGGCAAAGGTGCGCTGACCGTCGGTGGCGTAGTCTACTTCGCCGGTCACAATCACCAGCGTCTGATAGTCGCGGGCCAGCTGCCGGGCGGCCTCCAGCGCTGCATCCGCCTGATGCAGGCTATCCACTCCGCGTCCGCCGCTGGCCTGTTGCGCCAGCGCCAGGATCTCTGAGGCGTTACCGCGGATCACCGCTGGCTGCTGGCTCAGCAGCCGCTGGCAGAAGGTGGTGCGCAGCGTCAGCGCTCCGACCGCCACCGGGTCCAGTGTCCAGGGCGTTCCCGCCTGCCTGGCGGCCGTGACCGCCGCCTGCATCGCCTGCTGGCGCTCAGCGGTCAGCGTCCCGACGTTAATCAGTAAGGCATCGGCAAAGCCGCTGAACTGCGCGGCTTCCTCCGCATCAATCACCATCGCCGGTGAAGCGTTGAGCGACAGCAGCACATTGGCGGTGAAGTTTTGTACCACGTCGTTAGTCATGCAGTGCACCAGCGGTGACTGACGGCGGAAACGGTGCAGAATGGGCGCGAATTGCGCAGCAGAAAGGCGTTGAGATTGATCTGTCATCATAGCTCCCAACCGGCGAATAAGAAGGCGAATGCGGTCAGGCATCAGACTTCCCTACGCTGGCATTATCCAGTTCAGGTCAGCGGGTTTTTCTCAGCCCTTTCCTGACGGAAAGCGGCACCCCGAGTCGTGTTACAGCCTGCAGCATAAGGAGGTGGCGTCGCGAAAGCAAGCCAGAGCTGCGTCAGCCATCCTCGCGCTGGTGACACTTCACATGATCCTGATCAATTCTCGCCGCAGCAAAAACAGGCTTAATGCTGCGGGCCATAAAACTACCCCTTTCGAGGTAGCCATTTAAGCCAGAGATCAGGTGCTGCCGATCGCGGCATCGGTTTCCACCCTTAAACGGTAGCCAGCCATAATAATAAGCCTGCTTACAGCATCGCCGAAAAAAACACCTCATTTCATGGAGTTAAACTACTCCAGGAGCGGAACTTCATACTATTCAGGATGTATGATGCGATTGTCAGCGCTTATTCCTCACCGCCATCGATGGCAGGACATTACTATCGAACGTCACGGTGCTATCGCACCAAATGGCAGACATTATCTTTCCACCTATATTTCCGCCCGCTGTCTGCGCTGCGGCAAAATAATTCATCGTGTCTATTACCGGGATATCAGCGATCAACAGGCGCGCCGCTGGCTGGGATAACTGTCCTGACGGCGAGCGGTTCAGACACCGTTAAAGTTAACAGTTAGTTAGCAATTTGTTAGTCTGGTAATTAATCATCGTCTGACCAGACTCTCTCTATGCCACTGCTGTTTGAAAGCTTAAGCCATCAAATCTATCTGTCCGCACCGCTGTTTATTCTGATCCTGCTGGGCTACGGCCTGACGCGACTGGGTAAATGGCCTGCCAGCATCAGCGAAGGGATGAACCGCTTCGTGTTCAACGTCGCGCTGCCCTGCATGCTGTTTGGCGTGATGAGCCATTTTTATCAAAGCCCGCCGGTTGATGCGCGGCTGCTGCTGGCCTTCTTTGGCAGCTGCCTGCTGGTGTTTATCGTCGGCCGGATAGTGGCCAAAAAGCTGTTTAAGCTGGATGGCGTTGCTGGCTCGGTCTTCGCGCTGGGCGGCATCTTTTCCAATAACGTGATGCTCGGCATTCCGGTGGCGACGGTACTGCTGGGGCCCGCGTCCCTGCCCTCGGTGGCGCTGGTACTGGTGTTTAACAGCCTGATCCTCTGGACCCTGCTGACGGTCTCGGTTGAGTGGGCGAAACAGGGCAGCTTTTCGCTGCAGGGGCTGGGGCGCACCGCGATCGGCGTGCTGAAGAACCCGCTGATTATTGGCATTCTCAGCGGTACCGGCTGGAGTTTTTTGCAGCGTCCGCTGCCGCTGCTGGCTGCTGAACCGCTGCGGATGCTGGGATCGATCGCCGCCCCGCTGTCGCTGGTTACCCTTGGCATGAGCCTCGCCCATTACCGGGTGCGGGAAGGACTGAAAGAGAGTTATACCCTCTGCCTGCTCAAGCTGGTGCTGCAACCGATGACGGTGTGGGCCATTGCCTGGCTGACCGGCCTGCCGCCGCTGGAGAGTAAAGTGGTGGTGCTGCTGGGATCGATGGCGGTCGGGGTCAACGTCTACCTGATGTCGCAGAAGTTTAATGTGATTACCGGCCCGGCTGCCGCCAGCATGCTGTTTTCGACGCTGTTTGCTGCGGTGACGACGCCGCTGTGGATGATGCTGATGACACTGGCGGGATATTAAAAAAAAAGCCCCTCAACATCAGTCGAGGGGCTGTTGCGTGGCTATCGCAAAACTTATTCAGCCGCTTTGGTACGAATCAGGTAATCAAAGGCGCTCAGTGAGGCTTTCGCACCCTCGCCGCTGGCGATGATGATCTGCTTGTACGGAACCGTGGTGCAGTCACCCGCCGCGAACACGCCTTTCAGGCTGGTTTCGCACTTGGCATCAATGATGATTTCGCCCATTTTGTTGCGCTCAACCGCGCCTTCCAGCCATGGGGTGTTAGGCAGCAGACCGATCTGAACGAAAATGCCGGACAGCGCCAGTTCGTGTGTAGTCTGGCTGGTACGATCGATATACTGCAGACCGGTTACCTTGCTGCCGTCACCTTTCACTTCGGTGGTCTGGGCATTCAGGATGACATCCACGTTTTTCAGGCTGCGCAGTTTATCCTGCAGCACCTGATCAGCGCGCATTTCACCGGCAAACTCCAGCAGCGTCACATGTTCAACGATACCGGCCAGGTCAATCGCCGCTTCAACGCCGGAGTTACCGCCGCCGATCACTGCGGTGCGCTTGCCTTTAAACAGCGGGCCATCACAGTGTGGGCAGTAGGTGACGCCTTTGGTGCGGTACTCTTCTTCGCCCGGCACACCCATGTTACGCCAGCGTGCGCCAGTTGCTAGGATGATGCTGCGTGACTTCAGTACCGCGCCGGAGGCAGTTTCAACCGCATGCAGGCCACCCACAGCAGCCGCCGGGATCAGCTTGATCGCGCTCTGGCTCTCAATCACATCGACATTGTAATCATCGACGTGAGCGCGCAGTGAGCCCGCCAGTTTTGCCCCTTCGGTTTTCGGCACAGAAATATAGTTTTCGATATCAACGGTGTCCAGCACCTGACCGCCAAAACGCTCGCCCATCAGACCGGTGCGAATGCCTTTACGGGCAGAATAGATGGCTGCTGCTGCGCCCGCCGGGCCGCTACCGATAATCAGCACGTCGTATGCGTCACGCTTGTTCAGCTCTTCTGCGGCACGTTTATCGGCGTTAGTGTCAACTTTGCTGACGATTTCCGCCAGGCTCATGCGGCCCTGACCAAACTCTTTACCGTTGAGGTAAACCGCCGGCACGCCCATCACGTTGCGTTCCTGAATTTCATTCTGGAACAGGCCACCGTCAATCGCGGTGTGGCTGATGCGTGGATTCAGCACCGCCATCAGGTTCAGCGCCTGTACCACGTCAGGGCAGTTGTGGCATGACAGCGAATAGTAGGTTTCGAAATGGAAATCGCCATCCAGCGCGGCAACCTGATCCAGCAGGCTCTGCGCTTCTTTTGACGGATGCCCACCGGTCTGCAACAGCGCCAGCACCAGTGAGGTAAATTCGTGACCCAGTGGCGAACCGGCAAAACGCGGACCGCTGTTCGAGCCTGGGTTAGTGATTAAAAACGACGGCTTGCGGACCTGACGATCGTTCTCTTCGCGGAAGCTGACTTTATCAGACAAGCCTGCGATGTCGACCAACAGCTCACGGATCTCGGTTGATTTGGCACCCTCGTCCAGAGTGGCAATCAACTCAACAGGTTTGGTTAATTTCTCAAGGTAGGCCTTGAGTTGCGTCTTCAAATTTGTGTCGAGCATAGTGATATCCTGGTCAAAAAATCGGGTGCCGTGGCACCCGATGAGAGAAAGATCGAAAGGCCGAAGCGGGATTAGATTTTGCCAACCAGGTCCAGAGATGGAGCCAGTGTTGCATCACCTTCTTTCCATTTCGCCGGGCACACTTCGCCTGGGTGAGAAGCAACGTACTGTGCCGCTTTCACTTTACGCAGCAGGTCAGAGGCGTCACGGCCGATACCTTCAGCAGTGATTTCGATCGCCTGGATGATACCTTCCGGGTCAACGATGAAAGTACCACGGTCAGCCAGGCCTTCCGCTTCACGCATGATTTCGAAGTTACGGGTCAGCGCGCCAGTCGGGTCGCCGATCATTGCGTACTGGATCTTGGCGATGGTGTCTGAAGAACCGTGCCAGGCTTTGTGGGTAAAGTGGGTGTCAGTTGAAACGGAGTAGATATCTACGCCCAGTTTCTGGAACTCTTCGTAGTGATCGGCCACGTCGCCCAGTTCGGTCGGGCAAACGAAAGTGAAGTCAGCCGGGTAGAAGAAGAACACACTCCATTTACCTTCAACGTCTTTCTCGGTTACGTCGATGAACTCGCCGTTTTTGAATGCTGCGTTTTTGAACGGCTTGATTTTGGTATTGATAATAGACATCTGATGGCCTCCGTTGAATTATGTGATGTACGTTACAGAATTTTCGGGCCAACATCTAATATGCAGTCGTTATCAATCAAATAAACGAAAGCTATCAAACGCGGAAAGCGGGATGCTCTCTGGCCCGCGAGGCAGTGTACAGGGAATGCCGGGACAATTAACCCGCTTTATACTTTTCAAATCTTTTCGGCCAATCGCTGCTAGCTTTGTAAGACCAGAGATAAAGGGAGCTGACTTGTGGAGATTCGTCCGTTTACTGAAGCCGATCGGCCTTTTTTGCGTACGCTGTTTCTGGCGGCGCGGCGGCATAACTGGCGCTGGCTGGATGGCAGCGACTGGCAGCTGGAAGATTTTGATGGCGTTATCCTCGGTGAAACCGTACTGGTAGCCGACTGTGACGGGCAGCGCGTCGGATTTGCCGGCCTGCTGGAGAATGATAATTTCCTGCATAGCCTGTATGTCGACCCCGACTGGCAGGGCCGCGGTGCAGGCAGTGCCTTGCTGGAAGCGGTTCAGGCGCGCTTCACCTCGACCGGCGCGCTGAAGTGTCTGACGATGAACAAAGCGGCGCAGGCATTTTATCTGAAGCATGGCTGGAAGATGATTGCGCAGGGCGAAGGGGAACAGGGAGGCTATGTGCTGATGCACTACCCGCTGGCGTCTGAATACACCAGCGGGTCGGGTCGGGCTTAAAGTGCGCGGAAGGCGATGTCGCCAGGAATGACCTCGCCCTGCCAGTAAAGCTGGGCGGCGACCCGTCCGGCAAGCTGGCGGTAGAGCGCGGTGAATTCACTGTCCGGCCGGCGGATTACCGTCGGCTGGCCCGCATCCAGATCTTCACGCAGGTTAATGTGCAACGGCAGCTGGGCCAGCAGCTGCGTGTGGTAATCAGCCACCAGCTTTTGCGCCCCGCCAGTGCCGAAAATCGGTTCGTGGAAGCCGCACTGGCTGCAGATGTGCAGGCTCATGTTCTCGACTACGCCCAGCACCGGCACGCTGACTTTTTCAAACATCACGATGCCTTTACGGGCGTCGATCAGCGCAATATCCTGCGGCGTGGTGACCACCAGCGCGCCGGTCACCGGAACATTCTGCGCCAGCGTCAGCTGGATATCGCCGGTGCCCGGCGGCATATCCAGCACCAGATAATCCAGCTCCGGCCACATCGTCTCGTTCAGCAATTGCATCAGCGCTTTACTGGCCATCGGCCCGCGCCACACCATGGCGTTATCGTCAGTCACCAGATAGCCAATCGAGTTAGTGGCCAGCCCGTGCGCCATAATCGGTGCCATATGGGTCCCATCGGGCGAGGTAGGACGTTCATGTTCGGTGCCCAGCATGTTGGGCACCGACGGGCCATAGATATCGGCGTCGAGGATGCCGACGCGCGCGCCCTCTGCGGCCAGCGCCAGCGCCATATTGACGGCGGTACTGGATTTGCCCACGCCGCCTTTACCGGAGCTGACGGCGATAATATTTTTCACGCCGTTAACGCCAGGGTGGTTTTTCACCCGCTTCAGGGTGGCGATATCATGGCTTAAACGCCAGTCAATCGCGCGCGTGCCGGTCAGGCGCAACAGCTCTGCGCTGGTCTGCGCTTTCAGTTCTTCAAAGGCGCTGGCCCAGGCGAACGGCATGATCAGTTCGATATGCAGCTTACCGTCCAGCTGTGCCACGTGATGCAACGCTTTCAGCGCAGTGAGATTCTGTTGCAGCGTCGGATGCTCAAAGCCTCTCAGTACGCCGACCACGATGGCGCGCAGGGCTTCAGGCGTATGCGGTTCCCGGGATTGTACTGTCATCCCCCACTCCTTTTTTATGCTGTTCTTACGCTGTGCTTCAGCGATGTATTTTCAATGATATCAGATGGCCACTGTTTCGCGGCGACTGCCGGTGGCGAATCCCTTGTGTTTACGCCAGCGGAGCCTTCGGTTACCATCTAAGCCCGTTTTTTCAATCAACAGAAAGCTACGCAAACTATGACTCAAGTCGCTAAAAAAATTCTGGTAACCTGCGCGCTGCCTTACGCGAACGGATCAATCCATCTCGGCCATATGCTCGAGCATATCCAGGCAGACATTTGGGTGCGTTACCAGCGAATGCGTGGCAATCAGGTTTACTTCATCTGCGCTGATGACGCGCACGGCACGCCGATTATGCTGAAAGCACAGCAGCTGGGCATTGCGCCAGAGCAGATGATTGCTGAAATGAAACAAGAGCATGAAGCCGATTTTGCCGGTTTCAACGTCAGCTATGACAATTATCACTCGACCCACGGTGATGAGAACCGCCAGCTGTCGGCGCTGATTTACGGTCGCCTGAAAGAGAACGGTTTTATTAAGAACCGCACCATTTCTCAGCTCTACGATCCGGAAAAAGGGATGTTCCTGCCGGACCGTTTTGTTAAAGGCACCTGCCCGAAATGTAAGTCTGCCGATCAGTACGGTGATAACTGTGAAGTCTGCGGCGCGACGTACAGCCCGACCGAACTGATTGATCCGAAGTCGGTGGTCTCCGGTGCGACGCCAGTGCTGCGCGACTCGGAACACTTCTTCTTTGATTTGCCATCGTTCAGCGCCATGCTGCAGGCCTGGACCCGTTCCGGTGCGTTGCAGGATCAGGTCGCTAACAAGATGCAGGAGTGGTTCGAATCAGGCCTGCAGCAGTGGGATATCTCACGTGACGCGCCCTATTTCGGTTTTGAAATCCCGGATGCGCCAGGCAAATATTTTTACGTCTGGCTGGATGCGCCTATTGGCTACATGGGCTCGTTCAAGAACCTGTGCGACAAGCGTGGCGATATCGACTTCGACGAATTCTGGCGTAAAGATTCCACCACCGAGCTGTATCACTTTATCGGTAAAGATATCGTCTACTTCCACAGCCTGTTCTGGCCGGCGATGCTGGAAGGCAGCGACTTCCGCAAACCGAACAACCTGTTTGTCCACGGTTATGTGACGGTCAATGGTGCCAAGATGTCGAAATCACGCGGCACCTTTATTAAAGCCAGCACCTGGCTGCAGCATCTGGACGCTGACAGCCTGCGTTACTATTACGCGGCAAAACTCTCTTCGCGCATCGACGACATCGACCTGAACCTGGAAGATTTCGTTCAGCGCGTCAACGCTGACATCGTCAATAAAGTGGTTAACCTGGCATCACGTAACGCCGGCTTTATCACCAAACGCTTTGACGGCAAGCTGGCGGCTGAACTGGCCGATCCGGCGCTCTATCAGACCTTTGTTGATGCGTCTGAGAAGATCGGTGAAGCCTGGGCGAGCCGCGAATACAGCCGCGCAATCCGTGAAATTATGGCGCTGGCCGACCTGGCAAACCGCTACGTTGATGAGCAGGCACCGTGGGTAGTCGCGAAGCAGGAAGGCCGTGACGCCGATCTGCAGGCAATCTGCTCAATGGGGATTAACCTGTTCCGCGTGCTGATGACCTGGCTGAAGCCGGTGCTACCGTCGCTGAGCGCGCGCGCAGAAGGCTTCCTTAACTGCGAACTGAGCTGGGATGCGATTCCACAGCCGCTGCTGGATCATCAGGTTGCGCCGTTTAAAGCGCTCTACAGCCGGATTGAAATGGCGAAGGTCGAAGGCCTGATTGAGGCGTCGAAAGAGGATGCCGCAGCGGCCAGCGCCCCGGCGGTTAGCGGTCCGCTGGCGGATGCACCGGTTGGTGACACCATCACCATCGACGATTTCGCCAAAGTCGATATGCGGGTAGCGCTGATTGAGCAGGCGGAGCTGGTCGATGGCTCAGACAAGCTGTTGCGTCTGCAACTCGACCTGGGTGGCGAGAAGCGTCAGATCTTCTCCGGCATTCGTGCGGCCTATCCCGATCCGTCCGTGCTGGTCGGCAAGATGACCATCATCGTTGCTAACCTGGCGCCGCGTAAAATGCGCTTTGGCATCTCCGAAGGGATGGTGCTGTCGGCGGGACCGGGCGGTAAAGATCTGTTTGTACTGTCGGTAGACAGCGGTGCGGTACCGGGCATGCCGGTTAAATAATCCCTCATGCTTCACTCCCCTTACGCCAGGTTGCCGGTGTAAGGGGAGATTCTGCTTTATCTCTGCGATTTCAGCCGTCACGTTTTCCCCCGCGCCGCTTCCCCCTGCTTTGCTGATGTCCCGCTAAACCTGCTGATCCGGGCATCGGTCTGTCGGGCTTTTATGTGATCGCTAGCACGCTAAGCGGTTAATGCGTATGATGAACAACAGTGAAAACAGGAGCCTGTCATGCTCACCGTGCTGTCTGTCTGCGGGCGCTACCTTCGTGCCTTTATCATCATTTATCTCTGCTTATACAGTGGCAACGGCATCGCCTCGCTGCTGCCGATCACTATTCCTGGCAGTATTCTCGGGATGCTGATTCTGTTTGCCCTGCTGGCGTCGCAAATCCTGCCGGTCAACTGGGTGAAACCGGGCTGCCATCTGATCATCCGCTATATGGCGCTGCTGTTTGTGCCAATTAGCGTCGGCGTCATGAGCCATACCGATATTCTCAGCGCCCAGTTTGGTCCGATCGTCATCTCCTGCGTCGTCAGTACCTTTGTGGTGCTGGCGGTGGTCGGCGTCAGCGCCCACCAGTTGCACAGCCGTCGTCCGCTCCGGGAGCCAAACGATGAGTGATATCTGGTGGTCTCTGCCGCTGACCCTGGCGGCGTTCTTTCTGGCGCGCAAGCTGGCGCTGACCCTGAAAATCTCGCTGCTCAATCCACTGCTGGTGGCGATGGCGATTATCATCCCGATCCTGCTGCTGCTGCAGTTGCCCTACTCGCGCTACTTTGCCGGCAGTCAGATTCTTAACCAGCTGCTGCAACCGGCGGTGGTCGCCCTGGCGCTGCCGCTGTACGAGCAGATGCATCAGATTCGCGCCCGCTGGAAGTCGATCATTGGGGTCTGCTTTATCGGGAGCCTGACCGCCATGATATCGGGCACCGCTATCGCCCTGTGGCTGGGCGCCACGCCGGAAATTGCCGCTACCATTATTCCCAAATCAGTCACCACGCCCATCGCAATGGCGGTCTCCGGATCGCTGCACGGCATCCCGGCGATCAGCGCCATCTGTGTACTGATCGCCGGCGTGCTGGGGGCGGTGTTTGGGCATATGCTGCTGAACCTGCTGGGCGTCAAATCGAAAGCGGCGCGCGGTCTGGCCATCGGTAACGCCTCCCATGCCCTCGGAACCGCCCGGGCGGCTGAAGTCGATTATCAGGAAGGGGCGTTCAGTTCACTGGCGCTGGTGATTTGCGGCATCATTACTTCTTTGCTGGCACCGTTTATTTTTCCGCTACTGCTGCACTGGTTTGGCTAAAACTTTGCGATAGATCTCGCAAAGTTGAAATATGCAACACAGGTTGCATTGTCAGAGCGACGGGGATCACATATAAACCGGTGACTGGCATATCGTCCTGCTGAATTTAATGAGGCTCTCATGCATTCACGTTTCCTCTCCGCCTTCGAGGCGTTGCCGTCAACTCTGCAAACCGCGCTGGCTCCGCTGCTGGACGCGCCTGACTTTCAGGCAGTGCTGCGCGCCGACCAGATCGCATCGCTGCAGCAACAGACTCAGATGGACGCCGATGCGCTGGCGCTGGCGCTGCTGCCGCTGGCAGCAGCCTGTGCGGTGGCCACGGTGTCGCACTTTAACGTCGGGGCGATCGCCCGCGGCACCAGTGGTAACTGGTACTTCGGCGCCAACATGGAATTTGTCGGCACCCCACTGCAACAGACGGTGCACGCTGAGCAGAGCGCGATTACCCACGCCTGGCTGCGCGGCGAACGCCAGCTGGAAACCATCACGGTTAACTACACCCCGTGCGGCCATTGCCGTCAGTTTATGAATGAACTCAACAGCGGTACCGGGATTCGTATTTCGCTGCCGCAGCGCGCCATCAGTACCCTGGCCGATTATCTGCCAGACTCCTTTGGCCCGCGCGATCTCGACATCACAACCCTGCTGATGGATGCGGTCGACCACGGTTACAGCGCTGAGGGAGATGCGCTGGTGCAGGCCGCCGTGGCCGCCGCCAATGCCAGCCACGCGCCGTACAGCCAGTCACACAGCGGCGTAGCGCTGGAAACCGAGTCCGGCACCATTGTGACCGGTCGCTATGCTGAGAATGCCGCGTTTAACCCCAGCTTTCCGCCGCTTCAGGCCGCGCTGGTGCTGCTGAATATGCAGGGCGGGCACAGTGGTCAGATAAAAAGAGCGGTGCTGGCAGAAGTAGAAAATGCCACGCTGAGCCAGTTTGCCGCCACGCAGGCAACCTTACAGACTTTTGGTTGCAGTGAGCTGCTGTCGGTGAGATTGCACAAAGCATAACCCACTGTCAGAAAGGCCACAGTTTTGTGACCTTTTATGAACAAATGCTGTACTTCTGCGGGAAATTTCATAGGATCTGGCGCCAGAATTCACGTCATGACAAATTACTCTGAATAATTCGGGTTGCAGGATGGCAGCAAGTACGTGAATGATTCGCAGCGGTGACCTGCCGCTGCACTGCTCCTGCAGCCTGAGCTATAACGGGTAAGTAAACTGGCGCTACCTTTCCGGCGTGACGCCAGACAACACTGCAACCGGAGCATCACTGCATGGAACTCGACTACGAAAGTAAACGTCCGCTCTACATCCCTTACGCTGGCCCGATTTTGCTGGAATTCCCCCTCCTCAACAAAGGCAGTGCCTTTAGCATCGAAGAACGTAACGAATTTAATCTCAATGGTCTGCTGCCGGAAGCGGTAGAGTCGATTGAAGAACAGGCGCAGCGTGCCTGGCGTCAGTTCCAGGACTTCAAAAACAATAACGATAAGCACGTCTACCTGCGTAACATCCAGGACACCAACGAAACGCTGTTTTATCGCCTGCTGGACAACCATCTCGAAGAGATGATGCCGATCATTTACACCCCAACCGTCGGCGCCGCCTGTGAACACTTCTCTGAAATCTATCGCCGGGCACGCGGGGTGTTTATCTCTTACCCGAACCGCGACCGCATCGAAGATATGCTGCAGAACGCCACCAAACAGAACGTGAAGGTCATTGTCGTCACCGATGGCGAGCGCATCCTGGGTCTGGGTGACCAGGGCATCGGCGGCATGGGCATCCCGATCGGTAAGCTGTCGCTCTACACCGCCTGTGGCGGTATCAGTCCGGCTTATACCCTGCCGGTGGTGCTGGATGTCGGTACCAATAATCAGCAGCTGCTGAACGATCCGCTCTACATGGGCTGGCGTCATCCGCGTATTACCGGCGAAGAGTACGACGCTTTCGTTAATGACTTTATTCAGGCGGTTAAACGTCGCTGGCCGAAAGTGCTGTTGCAGTTCGAAGACTTCGCCCAGAAGAACGCCATGCCGTTGCTAAACCGCTACCGCGATGAAGTCTGCTGCTTTAACGACGACATTCAGGGCACCGCCGCGGTTACCGTGGGTACGCTGATCGCCGCCAGCCGCGCAGCCGGTAGCCGCCTGTGCGAACAGAAGGTGGTGTTCCTCGGTGCCGGTTCCGCCGGCTGTGGCATCGCCGAACAGATTATTGCCCAGATGAAATCGGAAGGCCTGAGCGATGAAGAAGCGCGCAGCCGGGTGATGATGGTGGATCGCTTTGGTCTGCTGACCGACAAGCTGCCTAACCTGCTCGACTTCCAGAGCAGACTGGTGCAGAAGAGCGAAAACCTTCAGCACTGGGATGTCACCAGTGACGCGATTTCGCTGCTCGACGTGGTGCGCAACGCCCATCCGGATATTCTGATTGGGGTATCGGGTCAGCCAGGGCTGTTCACCGAAGAGATCATCCGCGAGATGCACAAACACTGCAAACGCCCGATTGTGATGCCGCTGTCGAACCCGACGTCACGCGTTGAAGCCACGCCAGCCGATATCATTGCCTGGACCGACGGTGCAGCGCTGGTGGCTACCGGCAGTCCGTTCTCGCCGGTCAGCTGGAACGGTAAAACCTACCCGATCGCCCAGTGCAACAACTCCTACATCTTCCCGGGAATTGGTCTGGGTGTTATCGCGTCAGGCGCCAGCCGCGTCACCGACACCATGCTGATGACCGCCAGCCGGGCGCTGGCCGACTGCTCGCCGCTGGTGAATGATGGTGAAGGTCCGGTACTGCCGGAAATCAAAGATATCCAGGGCGTGTCGAAAATCATCGCCATGGAAGTCGGCAAAGCGGCGCAGCTGGCGGGTGTCGCCGTCGTCACCTCCGAAGATGTGCTGTCGCAGGCGATTGCCAACAACTTCTGGCTGCCGCAATACCGTCATTATCGTCGTACCTCGATCTAATTGTGCGCTGCCGGACCGATTCTGGTCCGGCAATGCTCAAAAAGAGACCAGCCAACCGGCACTAACTTGCTTCGCTGCGGCGGCTCAAGTAGCCTTGTGCCATCTCAAATTTCTGACATCGAGTCTCCAGGCGCATGCTGAAACGCGTTTTCATTGGACTGCTTTTCATCATCCTGCTGATGGTGGCGACGGCGCTTGGCCTTGATCGCTGGATCAGTTGGAAAACTGCGCCCTTTATCTACGAGCATGTCTCTTCGCTGCCGCACCGCCAGGTGGGTGTGGTGCTGGGCACCGCTAAATATTATCGTACCGGGGTGATCAATCAGTATTACCTTTATCGGATGCAGGGCGCGCTCAACGCCTATAACAGCGGCAAAGTGAACTATCTGCTGCTGAGCGGTGACAATGCGCTACAAAGCTACAACGAACCGATGACCATGCGTCGCGATTTAATCAAGGCAGGCGTCGATCCGGCGGATATTGTGCTGGACTATGCCGGTTTCCGGACGCTGGATTCGATTGTTCGCACCCGCAAAGTGTTCGATACCAACGACTTCATTATCATCACCCAACGCTTCCACTGTGAGCGGGCGCTGTTTATTGCCCTGCAGCTCGGCATTCAGGCGCAGTGCTATGCCGTGCCTTCGCCGAAAAACATGCTCAGCGTGCGTTTCCGTGAGGTCGGTGCGCGGCTGGGCGCGCTGGCTGACCTGTTCCTGCTGAAGCGAGAGCCACGCTTCCTTGGGCCGCTGGTGCCGATTCCGGCGGTGCGTGAAGTGCCGGAGGATGCACAAAGTTATCCGGCGGTCACGCCGGAACAGCTGCTGGAGCTGGAGCAGAAGCTGCGTAAATAGCTCACGCACTGCGGGCTTGTTTATGCTGTGCTGACACTTGTTACTCCAATGCTGTGGTCTGGTAGTCACGCGCCTGGCTCAGGGAGCAGTTTCAGACGCTCAGAAAGTCGCTTCAGACGGCTGCCAGACCTGATCCAATTTCAGATTTGCCCTTGTTCCCTGAGCAGCCCCGGTCTCACCGCTGAGCAGGCTTCAGGCAGCATACGCCTGCCGCTAAGACGCAACAACGCCAGCACTTTTTCCCATAAAAAAAGCGACCCGAAGGTCGCTTTGTTTTTTCTGACGTTATCGCCTGCACATTATTTTTTGCGCGAATATTTCAGCGAGTCGAGCGCCACGGCGAAGATGATGATGCCGCCTTTGATGATGTACTGCCAGTAAGGGTTGACGCCGATATAGGTCAGGCCGTAGTTGATTACGGTGAAGATCAGTACACCGGTCACCACGCCCGCCACGCTACCGACACCGCCGGTGAAGGAGACGCCGCCGACCACACAGGCAGCAATCGCATCCAGCTCATACATAAAGCCGAGGTTGTTGGTTGCCGAGCCGATACGACCCGCTTCCAGCATCCCGCCGAAGGCGTAGAACACACCAGACAGCGCATAGATCATGATCAGGTTCAGTGGCACGTTAACGCCGGACACTTTCGCCGCTTCCGGGTTACCACCGATAGCAAAAATGTTTTTACCGAAGCGGGTTTTGTTCCACAGCACCCAGACAAACACAATCGCAATCACCGCGTAGAAGGTGATGAAAGAGAGCTTGAAGTCACCGAAGCGTAAAAAGCCCTGAGCGAATTTCGAGAAACCGGTATCAAAACCGGCAATCGGTGATGCGCCAACGAAATCGTAATAGAGCGAGTTGATGCCGTAGACGATGATCATGGTGCCCAGAGTGGTGATAAATGGCGTCACCTTGAGGTAAGCAATGATCACGCCGTTCACCAGACCAATCACGCCGCCGATGATGCAGACGGTGAGGATCACCAGTGGAATTGGCACCGTATCCAGCGTCGGGAACACCTTGTTAGCGTTGTCCATCGCCTGCAGCAGCGTGGCCGCGACCACCGCTGCCAGACCGACCTGACGACCGGCCGACAGGTCAGTACCCTGGGTAACAATCAGCCCCGCCACACCCAGTGCAATAATAATGCGCACCGAAGATTGGGTCAGAATGTTACTCAGGTTCATTAAACTTAAAAATGAGGGGTCCTGGAAAATAATAATAGCCAGCAATACCAGCAGAACGACATAAATGCCGCCCTCTTTTAACCAGGTTAGCGCATTCTTTTTTGTAGTCGCTTTCATGTTAACAGCCCTTGCTTCATTAAAGGTGTAATGACGCTAAACGCAATATTTCGTTCTGCGTGGTGGTTTTGGTATCAACAATGCCGGCTACCAGACCATTACTCATCACCAGAATACGGTCGGTAATGCCTAACAGCTCCGGCATTTCGGAAGAGATAATAATGATGCCCTTTTCTCTTTTCGCCAGCTCAGCAATCAGCTGGTAAATTTCGAATTTTGCCCCGACGTCAATCCCGCGTGTCGGTTCATCAAGCATCAGGATTTCAGGCTGGGTCAATAACCAGCGACCAATAATCACTTTTTGCTGGTTACCACCCGAAAGCGAACCAATCTGCGTATGATGGCCTGGCGTTTTTACCCGCATTGAATCGATAACCCATTGGGTATCACTCTTCATGCGTTTATTATCCAGCAGCCCCATACTGTTTTTATATTTTTTAATATTGGAAATAAGCGAGTTAAAACCAATATCCAGAAAAGCATAAATCCCGGTCGAACGACGTTCTTCCGTTACCAGCGCAAAACCGTGGTTAATGGCTTCGTTGGCGCTGTGATTATTAATCGGTTTACCGTGCAGTTTAATGGTGCCGCCCGATTTTTCGCGAATGCCAAACAGCGTTTCGACGATATCGGTACGTTTGGCACCCACCAGCCCGGCAATGCCGAGAATCTCCCCTTTACGCAGATCAAACGAGATGTCGCGAATCGATGGCTGACGCAATGACGTCAGGTTACGCACCTCAAGAATGGTTTCACCCGGCACGTTGGTGCGGTCCGGAAAACGCTGGTTCAGTAAACGGCCGACCATCATCGAGATGATCTTGTCCATATCCAGCCCGTCCAGCGGCTGAGTAGTGATCCACTGTCCGTCACGCAGAATGGTAATTTCGTCACACAGCTGGAAAATCTCTTCCATCTTGTGCGAAATATACACAATGCCGCAGCCGCGATCTTTCAGTTTACGAATAATAGTGAACAGATGATTAACCTCTTTCTCGGTTAACGAGGAGGTTGGCTCATCCATAATCACAATTTTCGCGTCATAAGAGAACGCTTTGGCAATTTCAATCATCTGCATTTGCGACACGGAAAGATGCGCCACTTTGTCGCGGGGATCGATATCGATATCCAGCTCGTCAAAGATCGCCTTGGTGTCGTTATACATTTTATCCTGATCGACAAAGAAGCCTTTACGGGGATAACGCCCCAGCCACATGTTGTCCATCACGGTACGCTGCAATACCAGGTTTAATTCCTGATGCACCATCGACACGCCATTTTCCAGCGCCTCTTTGGAGCTTTTATAATCGATCTCTTTACCCTGAAACAAAATACTGCCGGTATCTTTCTTATAAATACCAAACAGACATTTTAATAAAGTGGATTTACCGGCGCCGTTCTCGCCCATTAATGCATGAACAGAGTGAGGCCGCACTTTTAAATTCACATTATCTAACGCTTTAACGCCGGGAAATGATTTACTGACATTGGTCATTTCCAGCAGATATTCTCGCTGCGCGGTCGTATTATCACTGGCCATAATTTACCTGGCTAAAAAACGGTGGTGACGTAAAAAAGGCGCGACACTCGCCGCGCCCGTAATCGATATTATTTCTGGAACTGTGAGAGGTTTTCTTTATCAACCGGTACGTAAGGTACGCGGACGATTTTGTCGACCATCTTGAAGTTAGTACCTTCGGTGGCGGCTTTGCCGTCAGCCAGGTTTTTCGCCATATCCAGCGTCGCTTTCGCCTGGTTTTCCGCATCGTTCAGCACGGTACCGGCCAGTGCGCCCGATTTCACCAGCGCCAGCGCTTCTGGCAGTGCATCGACGCCGAACACCGGGATGGAGCTCATGTTGTGCGCTTTCAGCGCTTCAACCGCACCCATCGCCATCGCATCGTTGTTGGCAATGACCACTTCGATTTTTTTGGCGTTCGGGCCTGACAGCCAGGCATCCATCTTGTCTTTCGCCTGCGCGGTATCCCACATCGCTGTGTCCATCGCTAACTGCTGAGTTTTCAGGCCATCTTTGTTCAGGGTATCGATAACATATTTGGTACGCGCTTCAGCGTCCGGGTGGCCCGGCTCGCCTTTCAGCAGCACGAACTGAATCTGACCATCTTTGTTCAGATCCCAGGCCGGGGTCGCTTTCCAGTGCTTCTCAATCAGCTGACCCTGGATGATGCCGGACTCTTTAGAATCGGTACCGACATAATAGGCTTTGTCATAACCGGCCAGTACTTTGGCGTTCGGCTCTTTGTTGAAGAACACGACCGGCACATCATTTGCGCGCGCTTTGTCTACCACTACCGCTGCTGCAGCCGGGTCAACCAGGTTAATCGCCAGCGCTTTCACGCCTTTCGCCATCAGCACGTCGATCTGGTCGTTCTGTTTAGACTGGTCATTCTGCGAGTCATTCATCAGCAGCTGAACGCCACCGATGGTTTTCGCTTCTTTCTCGATGTCTTTGCGTACCATCGACATGAAGTTATCATCATATTTATAAATGGTCACGCCGATACGGGTGTCAGCTGCGTGAGCGGTTGCACCAAACATCATGCTGGCAACCAGTGCTGTGAGCGTGAAAACCTTCTTATTCATGGTATCTCCGGTTTTTTTATGCAGGGTCTTTTTAGCTCTGCCGCGCTTCAGAGGCGGGAGAACAATCGGTAAAACTGATCGGCGACGCGGAATAGACACAACGTTACGCTAAGCCGCTGGACCGCCGTCCAAAATCTGACTTCCCTGTACGCAAACGCTTCCGTGAATATAAATATGTTGTGAACCATTTCATCCAGCGACTGAGACGGTGCCTGATGCGGTTAAGCGGGCGTTACATAATGTTTCAGTCCGGTAAGACGTTGCCATCATAGTGAGGGCAATGTTAATTAACTGTGAATGTAATCACAGATTGAAAACGGTTACATGGCTGAATCGCCTGAATTAGTGACGGACTCCACATTTTGCCGTTGCGCCACTGAATGACGGCGCACCAGCGTCGGCATAAAGATGTGCGTTGCGGTGTCATCCAGCAGCCCTGCCGCGCCCTGCAACGCCAGCTCTGTCGCCAGTTTTGCCATTGAAACAATGGGATAGCGAACGGTGGTCAGTTGTGGATCGGTGTAACGTGAAATCGGGATGTCATCAAAGCCAATGACAGAAAAATGCTGTGGAACCTGAATGCCGTTGTCTTTCAACGCAGTGAGTGCGCCCGCTGCCATGCCGTCGTTATAGGCAAACACCGCGCTCAGATTGAGGTTACGTCCCAGCAGTTCGACCATGGCGGCTTCACCGCCCTGCATATCTGGCTCGGCGCTGGCGATCCAGCTCTCCTGAGGCCGCATGCCCTGCTCCGCCATCGCCTGCAGCCAGCCTTCGCGGCGCTGGGCGACATCTTCAATCGGGTGGCTGGAACAGAGGTAGCCGATCCGGCTATGTCCCTGTTGTAACAGGGTTCTTGAAGCCATCAGCGCCCCGGTAACGTTGTCGAGGCTGACGCTGCGATGTTCAAAACCCGGTACTATACGGTTGATTACCACCATGCCCGGTACATGTTGCATAAACTCAGCCAGCTCCTGGTCTGAAAGCGTTTTCGCGTGCACCACCAGCGCACTGCAACGCTGGCGGATCAATACCTCAATCGCGTGGCGCTCTTTTTCTTCCTGATGCCAGGAGTTGCTGATTAACACATGCTTGTGCACGCGCTGCGCCACGGTATCGACCGCTTTGACCAGCGCGCCGAAGAAGGGATCGGAGACATCCATCACCACCACGCCGATGGTATCGCTGACCTGGGTGGCCAGCGCCTGGGCATTGGCGTTTGGACGATATCCCAGTGCATCAACGGCCTGTAACACGGCGTCACGGGTATCAGAGGTGACGGCGCTACTGTTATTGAGTACGCGCGAGACGGTCGCCACCGACACGCCAGCCTGACGGGCAACATCACGAATCGTTATCATGCAGCAGTTCCACAGAGGAAGAATAAGGCATCACGCCGGGTTGAACACCGGCGCTATTTTGTCAGGGGCGGGAGGCAGGCAGCGTGAATTGCGTCACATCAATGAAAACGGTTACATACAATTCTGCAACCTTTGTGATGGCGGTCATTATCTGGCGTTGTCAGTAACCGCTGGTTTACCGGCGGCCAGCAGCGTCAGGCGCCGCCATAGCCACTCCAGCGGACCCTGGGCAAAGTAATGTAACCAGATGAGTGAAAACAGAATGTTAATCAGCCATACCGCGGGTACCATCATCACCAGCTGCAGGCGAGTGAAGTGCATGAACAGCCCAAAGCGATAGAACAGCGTGGTACAGATCAGGGTCTGTAGCAGGTAATTGGTTAACGCCATGCGGCCAACGCACTGAATCGCATAGCTAATACGCCAGCGACTAATCCGCGACCAGTAACCGAGACAAAGCGCGGCATAGCCCAGGCTGATCAGCGGGCTGGCCAAATCGCGCGGGGTTTGCAGATAAAAGCCGGTCCAGCGAAACTCCCAATGTAACAGCCATTGCGCCGCGACCCCGGCCACCGCAATCGATAGCCCCATTGTCAGCAGCAGCGCTGCCGCCTGACGGTAATGCTGCGCTGAAAATTCGCCCGTCAGCCAGCCGCTGCGTAGCAGTGCGCCGCCAATCATCATCAGGCCGGCCAGCTGCCAGCCGTACTGCGCTGCCAGCGCCATCAGACCTGACGAGAGATGGTCGAGCCGGTTACTCACCGCTTCCCAGCCGCCGGTCAGTTTCCAGTATTGTTCATATTGCAGATCGGCCGCGCCCGGCAGCCAGGATCGGGTCGCCTGATGATCGGAAATCGATCCGAACACCAGCAATACGCCACAGCCCACCAGATAGAGCAGAATACCGGTATTCATCAGGCTGCGGGTCGAAGGCACATCCCGCAACACCCGCCACACCACCAGGCCGATGATGCCGTAATCCAGCAGGATATCGCCTTCCCACAGCAACACGCCGTGCAGGAAACCGATAAACACCAGCAGCGTCAGGCGTGCCGTCAGCCAGCGACTGCCGCGCGGCAGCTGCATTTGCAGGCCCGCACCAAACAGCAGCGCAAACAGGGTCAGGAATTTGAGTTGTGCCAGCGCGTCAGAAACCGCCCATGTCCAGGCGTCGGACAGCGTGACGCTGCCCTGCCAGGCAGGATTCAGGTAGGCGGCTGACGGCAGACCGAAACCGACAATATTAAGCAGCAGGATGCCGAGAATGGCACATCCACGTATGAAATCCAGCGCAAGATAGCGTTGCATGCGGCACCCTGAATTGACGATGCGGGCCGCTGATTGCGCCCGCCGTTGACTCAACTATGGCGTACCGCGCGCAGAAATTCCTGGCGGGTGTTTTGACTGGACTTGAACAGACCACCCAGCGAGGTGGTCGTGGTGGCGCTGGTGGCATCTTTGACGCCGCGCGCTTTTACGCAGTAGTGCACCGCGTCAATCGATACCGCGACGTTGTTGGTACCCAGCAGCGTTTGCAGCGCGACCAGTACCTGCTGCGTCAGACGCTCCTGCACCTGCGGGCGCTGGGCAAAGAACTGCACAATGCGGTTAATCTTCGACAGACCAATCACTGTATCTTTCGGGATATAAGCGACGGTCGCTTTGCCGTCGATGATCACGAAGTGATGTTCACAGGTGCTGGTCAGGGTGATATCACGCACGGTCACCATCTCATCAACCTTCATTTTGTTTTCAATGACGGTGATTTTTGGGAAGTTGGCGTAGTCGAGACCGGAGAACACCTCATCAACGTACATTTTGGCAATGCGGTGCGGGGTTTCGATCAGGCTGTCATCCTGCAGATCGAGATTCAGCAGCTGCATAATTTCGGTCATGTGGCCTGCAATCAGGCTTTTACGCGTTTCGTCATCGAGGTCGCGCGTCGGTGCACGTAACGGCGTTTCCAGGCCACGCGCTAACAGCGCTTCATGGACCAGGGCAGCTTCCTGACTTAAGGTGCTCATCGTACTCTTCTCCGGCTGGTGTTGCGCCCGCCGGTTAATGCCAGCGGGCCCTGTTACTGAGCGCGTATTGTGAAACTTTCTTTGCGGGGAATCCAGCAATCAATCAGATTGGTGATCAACCCGCATCAGGCTGCACGTCGCCAGACCAGCAGGCCGGCCCATACCAGACTGGCTCCGGCTACCCACAACGCCGGTTCCAGCCGGTGCAGCAGCGCAGTGGACAGAAACGACAGCAGCGGGCCGACCAGCTGCCCGACCGCATAACCGGTGGTCAGTAAACCGGCCATGTAACGCAAATGCTGCGGCGCCAGTTCACGTGCATAGAGCAGCGACAGCTGCACCACGCTGAGAAAGCCACCACCGACCAGCAGCGCGCCGATCAACAAGCCACTGAAGCCCGGCAACAGCGCTGCCGCCAGTACGCCCAGCGCCTGCGCCCACAGCACCAGCGCCAGCCGTGCATGGCTGCTACCCCAGCGCCGCGTCATAATGCCAATCACAATCCCGACCATCGCCGCTCCGCCGAATATCGGCCAGACGAACTGCGCGAATGCCCCATCAGGAAAGCGTGCCGCCGCCATCTGCGACAGAAAGGTGGCAGGCAAAATGTAGCCGAAGCCCGCCAGGCTGTAGCTCAGCACCAGCCGTTTCAGATTGCGGTTCAGCACCAGCGGTTCAGGTGCCTGATCCGGACGATGCAATTCGCCCCGACGCGGCAGATTACGGCTAATCAGCGCAATCAGCAGCAGCGCCAGCACGCCGTAAGCGGCCCATGCCAGCGACGCTGATACCTGGAAGCTGTGTAGTACCACTGCCAGTAGCCCGCTGACAAAAATACCGCAGCCGGGACCGGCAAACACCGCCGCCGATAAGCCGGCCCGGCCATGCCGGTGCAGCTGCTCATTGCTCCAGGCGGCCACCAGCACCATCGCCCAGCCGCTGGCCCAGCCAATCAGGAAGCGAATCGCCCCATGCAGCCAGGGACCGCTGACGCAGGCCGAGAGCAGCGTCAGGATCACCGCTCCCCAGACGCCAGCCAGTAACCGCAGTTCTACCCGGCGGTGCGCGCGCATCGCATCGAAGGAACCACACAGGTAACCGAGGTAGTTTAACGCCGCCACCAGGCTGGCACTGGTCAGCGTCAGCTGGTGCTCCTGAATCATCAGCGGTACCTGTGGCGTAAAGGCGAATCGCCCGATGCCCATCGCCACAAATAAGGTTAAAAATGCGCTAAGCGCGACGCGTACCGCCATTGCTGAACTCCTGTCGTGATGGCCTGGGATCTTTTCTGACTTGCTTACAGCATGCAGGATGTTTAAACTCACGGAAAGTGAATAATATTAACCAAGTTGTTTACGGTAAGAGAAGATATGGATTTAGTTCAGCTACGTATGTTCTGTTCCGTCGCCGAAAGCGGTTCGCTGGCGCGCGCGGCAGAACAGCTGCATCGCGTGCCCTCTAATCTGACCACGCGGCTGCGTCAACTGGAAGAAGAGTTAGGCGTTGATCTGTTTATTCGTGAGAAGCAACGCATTCGCCTGTCGCCAATGGGTCATAATTTCCTCAATTATGCGCAACGTATCCTGGCGCTGAGCGACGAAGCGATGAGCATGACCCGCACCGGCGAACCGGCCGGTAACTTCGCGCTCGGCTCCATGGAGAGCACTGCCGCCACGCGGCTGCCCGGCCTGCTGGCAGCCTATCACCAGCGGTTTCCGAAAGTGGCGCTGTCGCTGATCACCGGCACTTCTGGCGAGATTATCGATCGGGTGCGTGAAGGCACCTTAGCGGCAGCGCTGGTTGACGGTCCGGTTTCGCATGACGATCTCAACGGTTGTATCGCCTTTCGCGAGGAGATGGTGCTGATTACCGGTCTCGATCACGCGCCGATTAACAGCGCACGCGACGTGCAGGGTGACACGCTGTTTGCCTTTCGCAACAGCTGCTCCTATCGGGTGAAGCTGGAGACCTGGTATCGCGACAGCCAGACCGCGCCCGATAATGTGATGGAGATTCAGTCCTATCACGCCATGCTGGCCTGCGTGGCGGGCGGCGCGGGGGTGGCGATGATCCCGGCCTCGGTGCTGAAGCAGATGCCGGACCGCTCACGGGTGCAGGCGCACACGCTGCCGCCGGGCTACCGCGATACGGCAACCTGGCTGATGTGGCGACGCGACGCGTTCACCCCGAACGTTGAAGCTCTGAAGTACCTGATCATTGAACAATTTGACGATCGTCCGCTCAACGACGAACTGATCCACCCCTTAGCGGCGGCGGAATAAGCGTTCCGCGCTATGTTTAAGAGCCTGGTGAGCCAGGCGTAATTGTTGCAGGCAGCCTGAACACGGACAGCGCGGAACAACCGGAGCGTACACGGAGTACGTGAGGATTGTGAGCACTGCCCGGGTTCAGACTGGCAAATAAGATAGCCTGGTGAGCCAGGCTCTGAATCATCACCACCAACCGGACGCCCCTGCGCGTCACAATCTGACTGGAAGAGGGATTGCATGAATATGATCAAAACCCGTGCCGCTGTTGCCTGGGCTGCTGGCGAACCGCTGAAAATTGAAGAAGTGGATTTAATGCCGCCGCAGAAAGGTGAAGTGCTGGTACGTATCGTGGCGACCGGCGTTTGCCATACCGATGCCTATACCCTGTCCGGCACCGATCCTGAGGGCGTTTTCCCGGCGATCCTCGGCCATGAAGGTGGTGGCATCGTTGAAGCCGTCGGCGAAGGCGTCACCAGCGTCGAAGTCGGCGACCATGTGATTCCGCTCTACACGCCGGAGTGTGGCAAATGTAAATATTGCCTGTCTGGCAAAACCAACCTCTGCCAGGCGATTCGTACTACCCAGGGCAAAGGTCTGATGCCCGACGGCACCACCCGCTTCTATAAAGACGGTAAGCCGATTTTCCACTATATGGGCACCTCCACGTTCTCTGAATACACGGTGATCCCGGAAATTTCACTGGCGAAAATCAGCAAAGAAGCGCCGCTGGAAGAAGTCTGCCTGCTGGGCTGTGGCGTTACCACCGGCATGGGCGCGGTGATGAATACCGCCAAAGTGAAGGAAGGCGATACCGTGGCGATCTTCGGTCTCGGCGGCATTGGCCTGTCTGCGGTCATCGGTGCCAAAATGGCGAAAGCCGGTCGCATCATTGCCATCGACATCAACACCAGTAAGTTCGATCTGGCGCGCAAGCTGGGTGCCACCGATCTGATTAACCCAAAAGATTACGATAAGCCGATTCAGGAAGTGATCGTCGAGCTGACCGATGGCGGCGTCGATTATTCGTTTGAATGTATCGGTAACGTCAACGTGATGCGCTCCGCGCTGGAGTGTTGCCACAAGGGCTGGGGCGAATCCGTGATTATCGGCGTGGCCGGCGCGGGCGAAGAGATCTCGACCCGTCCTTTCCAGCTGGTGACCGGTCGCGTCTGGCGCGGTTCGGCGTTTGGCGGCGTTAAAGGCCGTTCACAGCTGCCCGGCATCGTGCAGGATTATCTCGACGGCAAGTTTGCGCTGAATGATTTCATCACCCACACCATGCCGCTGGAACAGATTAACGACGCCTTTGATTTGATGCACGAAGGAAAATCGATCCGCTCGGTAGTGCACTTTAACAAGTAATCAGGAGGCGTTATGGCATCCACTCTGGAGCTTCTGGAAGAACATCGCATTTTTGGCGGCTGGCAGCAGCGCTGGCGTCATCAGTCGGCGGTGCTGAACTGCCCGATGACGTTCAGCATCTATCTGCCGACCCCGCACGGCGATGCGCCACCGCCGGTGGTCTGGTTTCTGGCAGGGCTGACCTGCAATGATGAGAACTTCACCACCAAAGCCGGGGCGCAGCGGGTTGCCGCCGAACTGGGCCTGGTGCTGATCATGCCGGATACCAGCCCACGCGGCGATCGGGTGGCAAATGATGAGGGCTACGATCTCGGTCAGGGCGCGGGCTTTTATCTCAACGCCACACAGCAGCCGTGGGCCAGCCATTTTCGCATGTTCGATTATCTGAGCAGTGAGCTGCCGACGCTGATCGCTGATAACTTCAAGGTCAGCGAGCGTCAGTCGATTATGGGTCATTCGATGGGTGGACATGGCGCGCTGATGCTGGCGCTGCGTCTGGACGGCCGCTTTGCCTCGGCATCCGCCTTTGCGCCGATTGTGAATCCAATGGATGTGCCGTGGGGACAGAAAGCGTTTCAGGCTTATCTGGGCGACGATCGCGCCGCCTGGCGTGAATATGACAGCTGTCAGCTGATGGCGCAGGTCTCGCATCGGCTGCCGATGCTGATCGATCAGGGCGACAGCGATCAGTTCTTAGCCGATCAGCTGCAGCCGGAGCGGCTGGAGTCGGTGGCGCAGGAGACGGGCTTCCCGCTGACCCTGCGTATTCAGCCGGGTTACGATCACAGCTACTTCTTTATCGCCAGTTTTGTTGAAGATCACCTGCGCTTCCACGCGCAGCATCTGCTGGCTCGCTAATCTTCACCTCATCTTCCCGCGCCGGGAGGATGAGGTGCTTCTCCCTTGCTGCTGACCGCCCTCTCGCACCTGATTACACCAGCGCGTCGTGCACCAGTCCGTCGATCATCACCTGCGGCATTCCGCGACTACAGTGCTCAATCCGTCCTTCAACGCCATACACCTGAGCCAGCGTGGCCGGTGTAATCACCCGATCCGGCTGACCTTCGGCGACCAGGCTGCCCTGTTTCAGCATTAACGCATGCTGAGCGTGACGCAGCGCGATATTGATGTCGTGCACCACCACCACCGTGACCATGTTGCGCAGTGCGGTTTCGCGCCGCACCAGATCCATCACGTGGAACTGGTAATTCAGATCGAGCGCGCTAAGCGGTTCATCCAGCAGCAGTAGCGAGGGGCGACGGATCAGTGACTGCGCCAGCCCGACCAGCTGCTTCTGCCCGCCCGACAGCTGATCGAGGTAGCGCATCGCCAGATGGGCAATCCCCAGCTGTTGCAGCAGATGCATCACTTCCGCTTCGCTGTTAGCGCTGTGCAGGCCACCGGAGGCGCGTTGCGCCACAATAATCGACTCCAGCACGTGCAGATGCACCCCGGCCGGCAGCGACTGCGGCAGATAGACCACATGCTTTGCCCGCTGTGCAAACGGCTGGGTCATCAGGTTTTCGCCGTTGAGCCACATTTCGCCACGGCCTTTATTCAGGCCGGCCAGCGCCCGCAGCAGGGTCGATTTGCCGCAGCCGTTTGGCCCGAGCAGCACGGTAATCTCACCGCGCGGCAGCGGCGCGATATTCAGGTTTTCAATCACCTTGTGTTTAGGATAACCGGCGCTAAAACCGCGTAAGGTCAGACCCTGTTGCATCAGACTGTCCCCCGATGACGCAAAATAATACTCAGGAAGAACGGCACGCCAATCAGCGAAGTGACAATGCCGACCGGAATGATCACGCCGGGGATCAGGTTCTTCGAGGCGACTGACGCCAGCGACAACACCAGCGCCCCCACCAGCGCACTGGCCGGCAGATAAAAGCGGTGATCCTCACCGAACATCATACGGGCGATATGCGGTGCCACCAGGCCAATAAAGCCGATCGGGCCGACAAAGGCCACCGCCAGCGCAGAGAGAATACTGATGCGCAATAAGGTCGCCAGCCGCAGGCGGCGCACGTCAATGCCAAAGCTCACCGCGCGGTCTTCGCCTAAGCGCAGCGCCGTCAGCTTCCAGCTGCTCAGCAGCGAAAACGGCAGCAGGATGGCCAGCGCCACGGTCAGCACGCCCAGTTTCTCCCACGAGGCACGCGCCAGGCTGCCCATGGTCCAGAACACCAGACCCTGCAGCGTATCTTCGCTGGCGATAAACTGCATCATCGAGACCAGCGCATTAAAGGTGAATACCAGCGCGATACCGAACAGCACCACACCGGCTGACGACACCTGCGTCCAGCGGGTCACCGCATCCAGCATCAGGGCGGCAAACAGCGCAAACACGAAGGCGTTGGCGGAAATCAGCCACTGATCCGGGACGCCGGGAATACCGATGCCGAGAATGATTGCCAGCGCGGCACCAAAGGCTGCCGCAGACGAGACGCCAAGGGTAAACGGGCTGGCAAGCGGGTTATTCAGGATGGTCTGCATTTCTGCCCCTGCCAGGCCGAGTGACAGGCCGACCACGATCGCCATCAGCGCATACGGCAGACGAATGTCCCAGACGATAACCCGGGTTCCGGCATCGACGCTCTCCGGGCTAAGCAGGGTGTTCCACAGCGTTTGCAGTGACAGGCCCGCCGGACCGAGGGTGAAGTCGAGGATCAGAGAGGCGAGAATCGCCAGCAGCAGCACGCCAATCCACATCATGCGACGCCGCAGTACCTGATGATAGTTTTGCACGCTGTGTTCAGGCGATTCAGTGCCTGTCAGCAGCGAAGATTCTGTCGTCATGTTTAACCCTGTTGTGACTATCCGGTCAGAAAACGCAGCCACAATAGTGCAGGTGATAATAATTATCAATTCGTGAGCATAAGCGAGGCGTGAAAAAAGCAGAAAAAAGCGCGCTAACAGGCAGGATACTGACTCAGGGAAAATACGCCTTTCGCAAAGACGCCAAAGCGCCATCCGTGGCAGGCTCAGCGCGCGCGATTACGCACCTCATCCCTGAGGTGCGCCGGTAGCCGGGCCAACGCGTTGCGTTTTTGTCCCTGGCCCGCGCTGCTTTGTTACAGGCGTATGCTCCCGTCGCATTACGTTTTACTGCGGTCATCCAAAACGACGGAAGGCACCACGCTTCAGCGCAGCATTAATCTTTATGGATCGGGAATTCCATTTCGCTGTACTTCACGAAACGGCTGCCGCGCGTCAGCTTGTAACCGAACCAGATAATCAGGAACAGCGGAATACCGATGTAGGTCGCCGCCACGCCGTACCAGTCGATGCGATCATTGAGGAACGCCTGGTAGTTCTGACCGAGGGTAATGATCAGGCAGAGCACAAAGGCGAAGATCGGACCCAGCGGGAAGAAGCCGGAACGGTAAGGCAGCGCGTTCACGTCATGCCCCTGCGCCACATAGCCGCGACGGAAGCGGTAATGGCTGATGGCGATACCGAGCCAGGCGATAAAGCCGGTCATGCCCGAGGTGTTTAGCAGCCAGAGATACACTTCCTGGTTGCCAAATTTTGAGGTCAGGAAGCACAGCCCCGCCACCACGGTGGTGGCCCACAGTGCATTGCGCGGCACGCCGCCTTTTGACAGCCGGGCAAAAATCCGCGGCGCTTTGCCTTCGCTCGCCAGGTTGTAGAGCATGCGGGTGGAGGCATACATGCCGGAGTTACCGGCTGACAGCACCGCCGTCAGGATCACCGCATTCATCACCGCCGCCGCCGACAGCAGACCGGCATTACGGAACACCAGAGTGAACGGGCTGACGCTGATATCGTTGATATCATTGTGCAGCAGCTGCGGATCGGTATACGGCAGGATCAGGCTGATAATCAGGATGGCGAACACATAGAACAGCAGGATACGCCAGAAAATCTGCCGCACCGCCCGCGGGATGTTTTTGGCCGGATCTTCAGATTCGCCCGCCGCGATACCGATCAGCTCGGTGCCCTGGAAGGAGAATCCGACAATCATCGCCACGCCAATCATCGCCGCAAAGCCGCCGGCAAACGGTGCGTCACCGACCTGCCAGTTCTGCCAGCCTGCGTGCTCTGCACCGCGCATGATGCCGGTGATCATCAGCACGCCCACCACGATAAAGATGATCACGGTCGCTACTTTGATCAGCGAGAACCAGTATTCCGCCTCGCCAAAGCCCTTCACCGAGATGTAGTTCATCAGGAACATCAGGCAGAGGAACAGCGCACTCCAGATCCAGCCAGGCGTGTCGGGGAACCAGTAGTTCATCACCAGTTGCGAGGCGACCAGGTCAACCGCAATGGTCACCGCCCAGTTGTACCAGTAGTTCCAGCCGAGCGCGAAACCAAAGCCCTCTTCAACGTACTTTGCGCCGTAGGTGGCGAACGAACCTGATACCGGCATAAATGCCGCCAGTTCACCGAGGCTGGTCATCAGAAAATAGACCATCAGTCCGATCAGGATATAGGAGAGCAGCGCGCCGCCAGGACCTGCCTGAGCAATGGTCGCGCCGGACGCGACAAACAGGCCGGTACCGATTGAACCGCCAATGGCGATCATCGTCAGATGACGCGCTTTTAACGCACGTCGTAACGCAGGTTGTTGTGTTGTATTTGAGTCATTATGCATGTGTAAACGCTACGCTGGGTAAAAATGAGGCGCGATTGTAGCAGCTAAGCCTGCGCTGTATAGCGAATGCCGCGCTGTTATAAGTTACGTTCATGATCGCGCCAGAATTATTAGTAATCACTCGCGACAATAGGATAAAAAACGCGTCAGTGCCTTCGAGATATGTTTTTGCCGGTGGTGAATGCGGTACAGAGTGCGGGTCAGACGCGGCAGCGGCAGCGCCAGTTCGACCAGCGTGCCGGCGTCCAGCAGATCGCTAATCACCCGTCGTGACAGGCAGCTGATGCCCATTCCGTGGCGCACCGCATGTTTGATCGCCTCGGAGTTGCCCAGCTCCATGCCCAGCTGAAAGGTCGGCAGATGCGACAGCAGCAGATAATCCACAATTTCACGGGTGCCGGATCCGCGTTCACGCAGGATCCACGGCGCTGCCGCCAGCGTTTCCAGCGTCACCGGCTGTTGCAGAATCGCCGCATCCGGTGCGGCAAACACCACCAGCTCATCCTCCAGCCACGGTTCGCTCACCAGTTCGGTCATGTGGCAGGGCCCTTCAATCAGCCCGACATCAACCCGGAAATCGGATACCGCATTGATCACATCCTGACTGTTGCCGACGCTCAGCTCCAGCGGCAAACCGGGAAAATCACGCCGGTAGGCCGCCATCATGCCGGGCAGCAGATAGTTGCCGATGGTGCTGCTGGCAAAGATGCGAATCGCCCCGTTGTCCTCTTTGAACAGCTGCTCAATTTCACCCGCCTGCTCCAGCAGACCCACCGCGCGCGGATAGAGCAATCGCCCATGCTCATTCAGCACCAGCCGCTTGCCTACCCGATCAAACAGCTGTACCCCGAGCTGGTTTTCCAGATCGGCCAGCGCGGCGCTGACCGCCGACTGCGATAGCGCCAGCAGTTGCGATGCCTGGGTGGTCGATCCGCTTTTTAACACTTCCGTGAACACTTCTATCTGCCGCAACGTAATGTGCATCGGCACTCCTTAAGTCATTTATTGCCTGATGAGATAGATCACCACCGCCAGCCAGATCAGCGCAATCAGCGCAATCCCGCCAGCAATCTTTTTGCCGCGCGAACGCTGGGTTTGCGCCCGCTGGCTGCTGCTGATACGCACCTCACGCGGCAGCAGGCGCAGCAGAATCATTACCCCGGAGGGAATAATCACCGCATCATCCAGTAATCCGACAAACGGGATCACATCCGGAATAAGATCGATCGGGCTGATGCCATAGGCAACCAGTCCCAGCATCGCCAGTTTGTTCCACCACGGGGTACGCGGATCGCGAAAGGCAAACCACAGCACCACCACGTCCCGTTTGATCAGCGTCGCCCATCGGCGCAGACGCGAAAATAGCATGATTGCCGCCTTATCGTTTATTCTGGTCAATTATAAATATATTATCAATTTCACTTTTAAGCCAGTCAGCGCCATGATCGGGTCTCAATCAGAGGGAGGGACCACTATGGCTGATCTGAGCATGACTAAAACCCACAATCCGATTCCGCGCTGGCTGCCTGGTTTGCTACTGACCGCGCTGATTGCCGCTGCGGCCAGCGGGCTGGCTGGCCAGCCGGCGATTGCCTCGTGGGGGCTGGGATCGCTGACGCTGGCAATTGTGCTGGGCATCATCATCGGCAACAGCGTCTACGCGCCGCTGGCCGCACGCTGTGACACCGGGGTGGTGCTGGCCAAGCAGAAACTGCTGCGGCTGGGGGTAATTCTGTTCGGCTTCCGCATTACGCTGCAACAGATTGCTGACGTCGGCGTCAGCGGTATCCTGATTGATGCGCTGACCCTGAGCAGCACCTTCTTTATTACCTGCCTGCTGGGGATGCGCCTGCTGAAGCTGGATCGCGATACCGTCTGGCTGATTGGTGCCGGTAGCAGCATCTGTGGCGCGGCGGCGGTACTGGCGACCGAACCGGTGGTCAAAGCGGCACCGTCAAAAGTCGCGGTCGCCATCGCGACGGTAGTGCTGTTTGGTACCCTGGCGATTTTTAGCTATCCGCTGCTGTGGCCGCTGGTGAATACCCTGCTGCCTGGTGTTGATCAGGCGCAGTTCGGCGTATTTACCGGATCGACCATTCATGAAGTGGCTCAGGTGGTCGCGGCCGGACACAGTATCGGCCCGGATGCCGAGAACAGCGCGGTGATTGCCAAAATGCTGCGGGTGATGATGCTGGCCCCGTTCCTGCTGTGTCTCAGTGGCGTGCTGCGCCGCCAGAGCCCGGCGGCGACCGCATCGCGTCCGGTGACCTTCCCGTGGTTCGCGCTGCTGTTCATTGCCGTCGCGCTGTTTAACTCGCTGCACCTGCTCCCCGCTGGCCTGGTAGCGATGCTGAATCAACTGGCTGGCTTGCTGCTGGCGATGGCGATGGCTGCGCTGGGATTAACTACCCGTTTCAGCGCGTTACGTGAAGCGGGCGTGAAACCGCTGCTGCTGGGTGCCATGGTCGCTGTCTGGCTGATCGTCGGTGGCGGTGCCATCAATCTGCTGGTGCAACATTTCATGGGCTAACCGCATCGGGTATCATGCCTGCTCGTCAGTGCATAGCCCCTTCAGGAGAACGGCATGAAATATATCGGCGCACACGTCAGTGCGGCAGGTGGTGTGGATCAGGCAGTCATTCGCGCCCATGAAATAGACGCCACCGCCTTCGCCTTGTTTACTAAAAATCAACGGCAGTGGAAAGCCGCCCCGCTTTCCACTGAGGTGATTGATGCCTTTCGCGCCGCCTGCGAGAAATATCACTTCAGCTCGCAGCAGATCCTGCCGCACGACAGTTTTCTGATCAACCTCGGCCACCCGGTGGCCGAGGCGCTGGAAAAATCCCGTGCCGCCTTTATTGATGAGCTGCAACGCGCCGATCAGCTCGGCCTGACGCTGCTGAACTTCCATCCGGGCAGCCACCTGCATCAGATCGATGAGCAGGCCTGCCTGAAACGCATCGCCGAATCGATCAATATCGCCCTCGACCAGAGCCGTAACGTCACAGCGGTGATTGAAAATACCGCTGGTCAGGGTAGCAACCTCGGTTTCCGCTTTGAGCATCTGGCGGAAATTATCGACCAGGTTGAGGATAAGAGCCGCGTCGGCGTCTGTCTGGATACCTGCCACGCCTTTGCCGGCGGCTATGATCTGCGTACCGAAGCGGACTGCGTCGCCACCTTTGCTGAATTTGAGCGCATTGTCGGCTTTCGCTATCTGCGCGGCATGCACCTCAACGATGCGAAAAGCACTTTTGGCAGCCGTGTCGACCGCCATCACAGCCTTGGTGAAGGCAACATCGGCAAAACCGTATTTAGCTGGATGATGAAGGATGCGCGTTTTGACGGGATTCCGTTGATTCTCGAAACCATCAACCCGGATATCTGGAAAGATGAGATTGCCTGGCTGAAGTCAGAACAGCAGGGATAAAAAAGGGAGCCTGCTGGCTTAATGCCGATCGGTTAAGGGACCGGTGATAACGCAGTCTGGTGCAGGCAGGGGCTGGCGGTCCTCGCGCCTCTGCGCGGTCCATTCACTTCATTCCTCTGCCTGACGGACCGCTGGGGATGGCACATCCTGTGCCGCCCCGCCTTTCGCCCGCGTCCTGCGGGCTCTCCTGGCCGACTCATTCTGTTCAGCGCTGCGGATTGTCTGCCCCTGCCCGAACCCAGCCTGCTTAAAAGGGCACGAGAGTAGAGGCCTGAGCGCCTCTGCTGCTGAAAGGGCTACCCGCAGCGCAGCGGCGCGAGGACTGCCCGGCAGCAGCAGAGGCGCTCAGGCCCGCACTCCGGCACGCTCGCGTAGAAAAAAAGCTGCCACGTTTGACCGCGACAGCCTTTGCAAATTTAACCTTAACTGCCGAACATCAGTCGCGCAGGCGCCCCTTTTTTGCTTATTGCTATGCGACGCTATACTGCCTGAACCAGGCCAGTTTCCGGGCCAACGCTTTACGTTGTTCAAAAAACGCTCCCGGCGTTTTATCCCGGCGGCGCAACGCTTTACTCCAGGCGTATTCATCCATCGCTTTAACATTATTCACCGTCTGAAAAAGCAAACAGGGAGCCAGATGGCTCCCTGTTTATTTAACGTCAGCAAATCAGGCTTTCGCCAGCTGCTCTTCCGGACGTTTCAGTACCGCATAGCTCAGACCGGCAATCGCCGTACCGACCACAATCGCCACCAGATAACCGACCACCGGCGTAATCGCACCCGGGATCAGCAGGACAAACAGTCCACCGTGTGGTGCCATCAGTTTGGCCCCCACCGCCATTGAGATAGCGCCGGTGGTCGCGCCGCCGATGATGCAGCAAGGCAGAACGCGCATCGGGTCACGGGCCGCGAACGGAATCGCACCTTCAGAGATGAAGCACAGGCCCAGTACCAGCGCCGCTTTGCCCCCTTCCTGCTGACCTTTGTTGAATTTACGACGGGCAACCAGCGTCGCCAGACCCATCGCCAGCGGTGGCACCATACCGGCCGCCATAATCGCCGCCATCGGCGCATAAGTCTGTGAACTCAGCAAACCGACACCGAATGCGTAAGCCACCTTATTGACCGGGCCGCCCATATCGGTACACATCATGCCGCCCAGAATCGCGCCCAGCAGCACCGCATTAGCGGTACCCATGTTCGCCAGCCAGTGCGTCAGGCCGTTCATGATGCCGGCAACCGGTTTACCCACTACATAAATCATCAGCAGGCCGGTGATCAAACTGGCAAACAGCGGAATGATCAGTATCGGCTTCAGCGCTTCCATACTCTGCGGCAGTTTCACTTTGCCGCTGATCAGCTTCGCAGCGTAACCGGCGATGAAACCAGCGATGATCCCGCCGAGGAAACCGGCGTTAATGCTGGTGGCGATCATGCCGCCAATCAGGCCTGGGGTCAGACCTGGACGGTCAGCAATCGAGAAGGCGATAAAGCCCGCCAGTACCGGCACCATCAGCGCAAAGGCGCTGCCACCCCCGATTTGCATCAGCGCGGCAGCCAGCGTGCCCTGCTCTTTAAATGCGGTGATACCAAAGGCAAAGGAGAGCGCGATACTCAGACCGCCCGCTACCACCATCGGCAGCATGTAAGAAACACCGGTCAGCAGGTGACGATAAGCGCCTGCGCCCTCTTTCTTCTCATTCTGGTTGTCGCTGCTCTGTCCACCCGCTGCTTTATACGGTTTCGCTTCAGCAACCGCTTTATCCAGCTCCTGAGCGGTTTTCTTCAGCGCCAGGCCGGTTGAGGTGCGGTACATCGGCTTACCGGCGAATTTCGCCAGGTCGACTTCGATATCAGCCGCCACGATCACCAGATCGGCAGCTGCCACTTCTTCAGGGGTGATGGCGTTACCGGCACCGACAGAACCGCGGGTTTCAACTTTTACCCACCAGCCGCGACGGGTCGCTTCAGCCTGAATCGCCTCTGCGGCCATAAAGGTATGCGCCACGCCGGTCGGACAGGCGGTAACCGCAACCACACGTTTCTGCGCGCCAGCCTGAGCTGACGCAGGCGCACCTGCTGGTGCCGCAACCGGCACGGCGGCCTGCCACGGTTTAGCCTCGGCTTTGGCGCGGTTGAGGAAGGTTTCTGGCTCACGGATCGCCAGCTGAACATCGCCCTGCCACAGCGGTTTGCCATTCAGCGCCGCGTCGTCCGGTACGTTTTTCCCCAGCACGATGATCTGCTCGGCCTCGGCGGGATGATCAGTCAGCGTCAGGCCAGCCGCCGCAGCGGCGGCAGCCAGGCGCTGTTGCGCCATATAAGCGGAAGCCAGTCCCAATGAAGGATCTTTTATCAGCAGCGTTTTCATTATCGCTCTCCTGCTGTCAGTTAACGGGTTGTAAGTCGACGCGCGCCATCATTGCGGCCAACTGGGTACGATCGGAAACGCCAACGTTGCTCTGGCTGACGGCCATTGCCGCCACTGCCGTGGCAAGACGCAGCGTGTGTTCACTGGATTCACGCATTAACAGGCCATAAATCAGCCCGCCGACCATCGAGTCGCCGGCACCCACGGTGCTGACCACTTCGCACACCGGCGGTTTGGCAATCCATTCACCTGAGGCGTTGACCCACAGCGCACCTTCAGCACCCAGCGAGATCACCACGTGGGCGATGCCCTGCTCACGCAGCTGGTGCGCAGCATCAATCACATCCTGCAGGGTCGGCAGTTTGCGACCGGCCCAGATTTCCAGTTCACGACGGTTGGGTTTAACCAGCCAGGGCGCGGCTTTCAGCCCGGCCACCAGCGCGTCGCGGCTGCTGTCAAAAATAATGCACGGACAATGGGTACGCAGCTCGGTCATCCAGCGGGTAAAGGCGTCAGGATCGACGCCTTCCGGCAGGCTGCCGCTGACGCAGACCATATCGAACTGGCCCAGCCAGGTGAGTGAGTCGCTGGTAAAGCGATCCCAGTCCTGACCGTTGACCTGAAAACCAGAGAAGTTCAGGTCAGTGACATCGCCGGTCTGCTCAGTCAGTTTGACGTTGATTCGGGTACGGCCCGGCACCACCTGAAAACGGTTAGCAATGCCCAGCTCGCTGAACAGCTGTTGAAAGCCATCCTGGTTCTCTTTGCCGAGGAAGCCGCCGACGGTGACGTCGATGCCCAGATCCTTCAGCACTTTCGCAACGTTAATACCTTTGCCCGCCGCGTGCAGACCGGTGGTTTTCACCAGATTGACTTCGCCGCGTTCAATTTCAGGGGTATAGCCCACCAGGTCATACGCCGGATTCAGCGTGATAGTCGCGACACGTCTGCTCATGCTGCCCCCTCGCCAAGTCCGCTGGTGATTGCTTCTTCAATCGCATTCAGCGCCTGTTGTGCATCTTCACCGCTGGCGGTAAAGCGCAGGCGATGGCCTTTCTTCACGCCGAGCGCCACCACTTTCATCAGGCTGCGGCCGTTAGCGGGTTTGCCGCTGCCATCGAGGTTGGTGACGGTAATGTCGCTGTTGAACTGCTTGATCACGCTGACCAGCGCGGTGCCCGGACGGGCATGCAGACCGTGTTCGTTACGGATGGTGAACTCGGCGGTCAGCACCTCGGCCTGCTCGTCAACTTCACTGGTGAGCAGCGCATAGACGCCTGCGGCATCGGCTTTCAGCAGACGGTCTGCTTTGCCTTGCTGCAACAGGGCGCTGAGGTAACCCAGCACCTCCAGCGGACGTTCATCGACGGCGGCGACGCTGATTAACAGCGCAGCGGATTCGCCCTGATGGTCAAACGGATGGGCCGCCCGGCTAACGGCGACGCCGCTGCGCAGGTTGCCGAGGCTGCTGTCGCTCAGCCAGATCCCCTGCCCGAGACTCAGCGGCGCGTTAGAGACCACGTCAGCGACGTAGCTGGCATCAACCACGCCCGCTGACTGCAGCCGACCGGCGTTCATCGCCTGTAAGGTGATCAGGTCGCTGGCGGCGACATTCAGGGTAATTAATGAGGTGTCGAAGCTGAATTCGGCGGCCTGTTTCTCGCCCATCAGCAACGCACGGAGATCTTCAGCAGAGGCAGTTTTAAGCTGTTCAGCGATGCTGTCATCGCTCAGAACGTGGGTTAACTGACGCAGCAGCGCCAGATGCTCATCCGATTTGGCGGCAATCCCGATCGCCACATAAGCAGTCTGATCGTCACCCCAACTGATGCCCTGTGGAAACTGGAACACCTGGACGCCGGTTTTCAGCACCAGATCGCGGGTATCGGTGGTGCCGTGCGGAATCGCGATGCCGTTGCCAAGAAAGGTGGAGGTTTGCTGCTCACGCGCCAGCATACCGTTGACGTAGCCTTCGGACACATTACCGGCAGCGGTCAGCGCTGCGGCAACCTGGCGAATGGCCTCTTCTTTGTTCTGGGCGCTGGCTCCGGTATGGATGGCCTGCAATTCGAGCTGGAACATAATTCTCCTCGCTTGCTGAGATTGAATCGTTTCAGCCAGTGGGGAAATTATTACGCCATCTGTCGCAAAACAGGTGGCGTGGTCACCGCTGAAACGTTTCAAGGATTGTGGTACAGCACCTTTCAGCAGGCAAGAAAATGCGCAAACGGCGTAGCAGATTTTTGATGTTACGCACATTTCATCGACATTTTAAGATTTTGCTGCCTGCCAGCTGACGCGGTTGCTGTAAGCCTGGGATAAACTTAGTCAGCATTTCAGCAACGTCAGCGCGTCAGGGCGCGGTGTCCGCTTCCAGCTGCAATAGATAGATCATCGCCTGCTGGCGCGAATCGCCGCACATGCTGTGCGACGGCTGCAGGCCGGCACAGACCGCGGGACGCAGGTCAGAGCCAAACAGTTTGCAGCGTAAGGCGTCGTCGAGCTGAACGCAGGGCGTGTTGGCGGGTTTGCCGTTGGGCATGCCGGGAATCGGCGAAGAGATGGAGGGCGCCGTACAACAGGCACCGCAGTGGCTACGGCATTGCATGCTGCGCTCCAGCAGAGAAAGTCGCGGCGACAATAGCAGTCCGCCGCCACAATTACCACGTCTGCCGCCGCCCGGGCTAAAATTTCATTCTCGCCATATTGCCAGTTTTCACCGGCGCGAGTAACGTGGCGCGCACTTCACTTCAGAGATAGCGAGAACAGCAATGCCAAAAGCGAATGAAATCAAAAAAGGAATGGCCGTTACCCACAACGGAAAACTGCTGCTGGTTAAAGATATTGATGTCCAGAGCCCAAGCGCACGCGGTGCCGCCACCCTGTATAAGATGCGCTTCACCGATGTACGCACCGGTATGAAGGTCGAAGAACGCTTCAAGGGCGATGAGATTATTGATGCGATTTCGCTCAGCCGCCGCAGCGTCACCTTTTCTTATATAGACGGTGACGAGTATGTCTTTATGGATGACGAAGATTACACCCCTTACAGCTTCAAAAAAGAGCAGATCGAAGAGGAACTGCTGTTCATTCCTGAAGGCGGCATTCCGGGCATTCAGGTGCTGACGATGGAAGGACAGGTGCTGGCGCTGGAGCTGCCACAGACCGTCGACATGGAAATTGTCGATACGTCGCCTGGCATCAAAGGTGCCTCGGCCAGCGCCCGCACCAAACCGGCAGGCATGAGTACCGGCCTGGTGGTTCAGGTACCTGAGTACCTCAGTAACGGCGACCGCATCCGCATTCATGTCGCTGAACGCCGTTATATGGGCCGTGCCGACTAACCGCACTTCCTGAACGTTGCCGTGGCGCTGACTGTTATAAAGTAACATCTTCCACGGCAAATACTGACAGGAGCCTGATTGATGACGCGGGTAAATCTGATAACCGGATTTCTGGGCAGCGGCAAAACTACGCTGTTATGCCATCTGCTGGCCGCAAAGCCCGCTAACGAACAGTGGGCGGTGCTGGTGAATGAATTTGGTGAGATTGGGGTCGATGGCGCGCTGCTGGCCGATCGCGGTGCCATCCTGAAAGAGATCCCCGGCGGCTGCATGTGCTGCGTCAATGGCCTGCCGATGCAGATCGGGCTGAACCGGCTGTTGCAGAACAAGCCCGATCGGCTGCTGATTGAGCCGACCGGGCTGGGCCATCCGCGCCAGTTGCTGCAGCTGTTAAGTTCGCCGACCTACCACGCCTGGCTACAACTCAACGCTACCCTCACCCTGCTGGATGCGCGCCAGCTTGCCGATCCGCGGGTCGTCGCCAATGAAAATTTCCGCGATCAGCTGGCGGCGGCTGACATCATTATCGGCAACAAGCAGGATCGCTGGCAGCCGGAAGATCATCAGCGACTGGCGGACTGGCAGCGTGATGCGCTGGATCAGCGTCCTTTTATCGCCACCGAATTTGGTCAGATTCCGCTGGCGCTGCTCGATACGCCGCGCGGTCAGCCGCGTGAGCTGCCGGTGCCACAACATCATCACCCAGCCGCCGTACCGACCAGTGGCGTAGCGGTCATGCGGCTTGATCATCCGGCGCGCTGGCGTCGGGCGCTGAATCAGGGACAGGACTACAGCGCCTGTGGCTGGCTGTTCGACGCCGAAACGCAGTTTGACCGGGCGGCGCTGCTGGAATGGGTGCGCCAGGCGCCGGGCGATCGAATTAAAGGGGTAATGCATATTGAGGCAGGATCGCTGACGATTAATCGTCAGGGCGACGATCTGCAAATTGAAACGCGATCGCAGCCGCCCGCCGACAGCCGTATTGAGATCATTGATTCGCAGCAGGCTGACTGGAATAGACTACAATCGGCGTTGTTGAAGTGCCGTTTACGCTGACAAGGGTATTGTCGGCGGTTATTTTTTTAATCATGAGTTTAACTATGCGCGTAACTCGCCTTATTACCATCCTGCTGCTTAATGCATTGGGTGTGGTGCTATTCCTGTCGTGGTATCTGCCGCCTGAACATGGTTTCTGGTTCGGTATCGATAAAGCGATTTTCTTTGGCTTTAATAGTCAGATGATCATTCACTCCGGCTTTGCGCTGCTGGTGGCGATCACCAACTATCGTGGTTTTGATGCCGTCTCGCTGCTGGCGATGGGCCTGCTCTATCTGTCGATCTGGCGCGGTGAAACCCCGCAGGCGCGGCGTCGTATGCTGGCTATCGGCATCACCATGCTATTAACCGCGGTGGTCCTTAACCAGCTCGGTCACCTGCTGCCGGTGAAACACTCCAGCCCGACGCTGTTCTTCGAAAACGTACATCGGGTCAGTGAGCTGACCGGTATTCCGGCTAAGGATGCATCGAAAGACAGTTTCCCTGGCGACCACGGCATGATGCTGATGATCTTCGCCTGCTTTATCTGGCGTTATTTTGGCTTCGGTCGTTTTTTAATTGCGGCGGCGATTGTGGTTATTTTCTCGCTGCCTCGCGTTATGGCTGGCGCGCACTGGTTCACCGATATTGCCGTGGGTTCACTGTCGGTAGTATTAGTCGGATTAAGCTGGTGGTTATTAACCCCGGCCAGTGAGGCGCTGGTAAATTGGTTTTATCGCAAATTACCGGGCAAATATAAGCCGCTAAGCTGAATGATAAGCGCGGGCGTAATAATGGCGTTATTCTTAACCGCCCGCGCTTATAAAAAAAGCCAGTACATTATTAGCATGCTAATTAAATCCATTAAAAGAAAAGGTTATGACCGGCTTGATTGGTTAAATAACCGCCACTTCTGATTGTCCATAAAGAAAATTCCCAAACAGCAGGCTATAGGCGGAATTAGCGCCCTTTTCACCCCCTGCTCTCACCATCATTTCCCCACAATTGTTGCTAAAGTAGTCAGTGTGTTAAGGTTTGATTTCACATCAGAAAAACCTATAAGAATTTAACGGAAAGCACTCGCCACGGCGTCTGTAATCGGTTAACCTCAGTCGCTGTGGGGTAACAGCAGCAGCAAATTCGCTTTTTTTTACAGTAAAAATGTGTCCATTAACACATTTTAGTAATTAAGGAATTGTCTTAGTCTGTTTCGCTTATTAATCTCCCTGTTTTGTCATCTGGCTGGCGACAATCTTGTCGTAAGGACATCGAAGGAAAACCCGAATAATGGTCAAGTCTCAACCAATACTGAGATATATCTGGCGAATCGTGCCTGCAGTGGCACTGGCAACTCTCCTCTCAGCTTGTAGCAGTACCCATAACGGTCAAAACGCGAATAACGAGAATCATGAAGTTAACAACCACAATGGTTTTTTACTTCAGGCGTCTCAGGATGAGTTTGAAGAAATGGTGCGTAACGTTGACGTTAAGTCACGCATCATGGATCAATACGCTGTCTGGAAAGGCGTGCGCTATCGCCTGGGTGGCGATACCAAACGCGGTATCGATTGTTCCGCCTTTGTACAACGCACCTTCCGCGATCAATTTGGCTTAGAACTGCCGCGTTCTACCTCAGAGCAGCAGGGCACCGGTAAAGAGATTTCACGCACTAAACTGCGTCCTGGCGATCTGGTACTGTTCCGCGCCGGCTCCACTGGCCGTCATGTTGGCATCTATCTCGGTAATGATAACTTCGTTCACGCTTCCACCAGCAGTGGTGTGATGATCTCCAACCTGAACGACGATTACTGGAAAAAGCGTTATCGTGAAGGGCGACGCGTATTAAGTCGTAACCCGACCTGATTACCGACTTTGATCTCCTTCTCAGCCAGAGAATATGAAACGCTGCTTACGCAGCGTTTTTTTTCGTCTGTTGCCATTGCCCGCCTCAGACTGATGGCTTAAAAACCATTGCCTTTCAGAAGAATAACGAGACATTCCCCGCCTTCTCGTTATATTCTCGGTCGCTTACACCGAAGCAGTCGTGCGCAATAACATAATAATAATTTTATCAGAGGAAGCACCTCATGCCACTGTCGGGGGCGCTGATGCGCCATGCAACCTATCCTCGTCGAATCGCATGGAGTAGCGCGATGGTCGGCTGCCTGTTCTTTTTACTCTTTACAGCGCTGTCGTTTAACCATCTCTGGCATAAGCGCGATCGACAGCACCAGCAATTAGTAGAGAATAGTCGAACGGCCCTGCAGCAAACGCTCTCTTCTCTGATTAACAGCACGCTCAGCCCTCTGCTTCCGTTTACGCAAACTCCCTGCCAGACCATCAACCGTGAACTGACCTCACGCGCCGCTTTTGCCGGTAATCTGCGCGCCATTCTGCTGATTAATGACGGTAACGCGTTTTGCTCCTCTGCCACCGGCAGCTTTAGCCTGCCGCTCAGCGTTATTGCGCCGCAGAGTGATACGACGCGCGACATCGATCTGCAACTGATGCGCGGCACGCCGCTGCAGCCCAATAAACCGGCGCTGGCGCTGTGGATCAGGAATCCTGGCAGCGTTCAGTCCGGGGTGTTCGCCACCCTCAATATCACACTGAATCCCTATCTGTTGCTGGCGTCGCGCCAGCCGGAGATTACCGGCATGGCGCTGGTGGCGCAGCGCACGGCGTTAACCAGCTGGCAGCCCGGCGTGGTGGAAAACCACGGGCTGCCACCGCCGTTACTGCAGCAGTCCCTGGCCGGTTACCCGCTGCAGTTTGTGTTATATGGCTCGACCCTGTCGCTCAGCGATTATCAAAATATTCTGTTAAGCAGCCTGCTGCTCTCCCTGCTGGTGACCGGCTGCTGCTGGCTGCTGCTGTCAGCCTATCAGCGCCCCGGAAAAGATCTGATACAGGGGATGAAGCGTGGCGAGTTTCATATTGAGTATCAGCCGCTGGTGACCTCACATGATGGTCAGCCCTACGGCATGGAAGCGCTACTGCGCTGGACTCACCCGACCGAGGGGCCGATCCCGCCGGATGTGTTTATCAGCTACGCCGAAGCGCAAAACCTGATTATTCCGCTGACCCGCCATCTGTTCCAGCTGGTGGCGCGTGATGCCCACCTGCTCTGTCACACCATTCCCCGCCATGCCAGCCTCAGCCTGAATATTTCTCCGCTGCACCTGGCGGATAGCTGTTTTCGTCAGGACGTGCTGCGCTGGCTCGACACCATGCCCGCGGCCCACTTCACTTACGTATTTGAAATCACCGAGCGTGCGATGGTGCGCGATGAGAATGTCGGCGAACTGTTTGACTGGCTGCATCAGCAGCAGATTAATATTGCGATTGATGATTTCGGCACCGGACACAGCGCGCTGATCTATCTGGAGCGCTACACGTTTGATTACCTTAAAATCGATCGCGGTTTTGTGCAGAGCATCGGGACCGATACCCTGACCTCACCGGTGCTGGATACGGTGTTGCAGCTGGCGAAAAAGCTCAATCTGAAAAGCGTGGCGGAAGGCGTCGAAACCGGAGAGCAGGCCGCCTGGCTGATCAATCGTGGCGTGACGCATCTGCAGGGTTACATTTTTAGCCGTCCGCTGCGTCCTGAAACGCTGATAGACTATTTTCAGCGTCACAATGCCTGACGCGCGGAATCGAAAAAATCACAGGAGAGCGTAAACGTGGTGCTGCTTCGTGCTGGATTATTATTGCTATGCGGCGTCCTGAGCGGCCCGCTGCTGGCCGCCAGCATTCAACAGAGCTTTGCCTTTACGCAGGCCGGCGAAGCGAAATATCCGCCGGACTTCAGCCATTATGATTATGCCGATCCGCAGGCACCCAAAGGCGGTAGCATCACCATGGCGGTGGTCGGTACCTACGACAACTTTAACCGCTATGCCTCTCGCGGTAATCCGGGCATCTACACTGAAGCCTTGTATGACGGGCTCTATACCAGCTCGGATGATGAGCCCGGCAGCTACTATCCGCTGATTGCCCACTCTGCCCGCTACGCCAGCGACTTTAGCTGGATCGAAGTCCGCCTTAAACCGCAGGCCCGCTTCCAGGATGGCAGCCCAATCACCGCTCAGGACGTGGCCTTTTCCTTTGGCAAATTTATGACTGAAGGGGTGCCGCAGTTTCGCGTCGCCTATCGCGGCGTGACCGTAAAAGCGCTGGATCGGCTGACGGTGCGAATTGATGCGCAGCAGCCGGACAAAGATCGGATGCTGGGATTACTGACGCTGCCGGTGCTGGCTGAAAAATTCTGGCACGATAAGAAGTTCAACGAACCCCTGAGTTCGCCGCCGCTGTCGAGCGGCCCTTATCGCATCACTAAATGGAAGCTCGGCCAGTTCATTGAATACAGCCGGGTAAAAGATTACTGGGCAGCCGATCTGCCGGTTAACCGCGGACGGTTTAATTTTGATCGTATCCGCTACGACTATTATCTGGATGACAACGTGGCGTTTGAGGCTTTTAAAGCGGGCGCGTTCGATTTACGGGAGGAAACCTCCGCCAAAAAATGGGCCACCCAGTATCGCGGCCGCCATTTCGACGATCGCAGCATAGTGAAAGAGACGTTGCCCAATCAGGCCGCGATTGATACCCGCTGGCTGGCGTTTAACAATCAAAAACCGCTGTTTCACGATCGCCGGGTCCGCCAGGCGCTGACGCTGGCGTTTGATTTTGAGTGGATGAACAAGGCGCTGTTCTATGGTGCTTATCAGCGCGCCAGCAGCTATTTCCAGAATACCGGGTTTGCCGCCAGCGGGGTGCCCGATGCGCAGCAGCAGGCATTGCTGGCTCCGTGGCGGGCGCAGTTGCCGCCTGAACTGTTCACCCAGCCTTATCACCCGCCCGTTACCGACGGCAGCGGTTACGATCGCGCCCGTCTGCTTCAGGCGTTTTCCTTGCTGAAACAGGCGGGCTGGCAGATTAACCATCGCCGATTGGTGAACCAGAAAACCGGTCAGCCGTTTAGCGTCGAACTGCTGTTACGCAGCGGTACCAGTACGGAATGGGCGCTTCCGCTGCAGCACAATCTGGCGCGGCTCGGTATCACCCTCACTCTGCGCCAGGTGGACAGTTCACAGTATCTGCGGCGGCTGCGTGAGGGCGACTATGACATGATCGCCACCGCCTATTCTGCTATGCCGATCCCTTCCTCCAGCCTGCAGATTTACTGGCAGTCGGACTACATCGCCTCGTCGTGGAATACCGCGCGGGTTAAAGATCCGCTGGTCGACCATTTCGTCAAACAGATTGTGGCGCATCAGGGCGATCTCCCTGCCCTTCGGCCGCTGGCACAGGTACTGGATCGCATTCTGCTGTGGAATGCCTATATGATTCCGATGTGGTACAACGCAGAGCAACGGCTGGCGTACTGGGATAAGTTTTCCCATCCGGCCGGCAAACCGGCTTACAGCCTCGGGCTGGAAAACTGGTGGTATGACGTGAACAAAGCTGCCCGGCTGCCGGCCAGCAAACGCTAAGGAGTGGACCGTTGGCAACTTACTTTCTGCGCAGGCTGTTGCTGATTATTCCCACTCTGTGGGCGATCATCACCCTTAACTTTTTTATCGTACAGATTGCACCGGGCGGTCCGGTCGATCAGGCGCTGGCCAATATCCAGTTCGGTCAGACCACGGGTCTGGCGGGCGGCGGTGCCGACAGCGCGGGGTCCCGCGCCAGCCTGAATGCACTTAACCCGGCGGATAATCAGTATCGCGGCGCGCGCGGGCTGGATCCCGAAGTGATTGCGGAGATTAAGCAGCGCTACGGCTTTGATAAGCCGATCTGGCAACGCTATGGCGAAATGCTGTGGGACTATGCCCGCTTTGATTTTGGCGACAGCCTGTTCCGCAGCGCCTCGGTGCTTCAGCTGGTTAAAGAGAGTTTACCGGTGTCGATCAGTCTGGGTCTGTGGAGCACGCTGATTATCTATCTGGTGTCGATCCCGCTCGGCATCCGTAAAGCGGTACGCAACGGCAGCGCTTTTGATATCTGGAGCAGCACCTTCATCATTATTGGCTACTCGATTCCGGCCTTTCTGTTCGGCATCATGTTAATCGTGCTGTTTGCCGGCGGCAGCTATCTCGACTGGTTCCCGCTGCGCGGCCTCACCTCACCCCAGCATGACAGCCTGCCCTGGTACGGTCAGGTGCTCGACTATTTCTGGCACATCGCACTGCCGGTGCTGGCAACGGTGATTGGCGGCTTTGCTACCCTGACCATGCTGACAAAAAACGCCTTTCTGGATGAGATCCGTAAACTGTACGTGGTCACCGCCCGCGCCAAAGGGGTGCCGGAGCGCCGCATTCTGTATCATCACGTGTTCCGCAACGCGATGCTGCTGGTGATTGCCAGCTTCCCCGCCACCTTTATCAGCATGTTCTTCACCAGTTCAGTGCTGATCGAAGTAATATTTTCACTTAACGGCCTCGGATTGCTCGGCTATGACGCGACCCTGCAGCGCGACTACCCGGTGATGTTTGGTACGCTCTATATTTTCACCCTGATCGGCCTGTTGATGAATGTTCTCAGCGACTTAACCTATACGCTGGTCGATCCCCGTATTGATTTTGAGGGCCGCTGATGCGCTTATCTCCCCTGAATCAGCAGCGCTGGCAGCGCTTTCGCCATAACCGACGCGGTTACTGGTCGCTGTGGATCTTCCTGTTTATTTTCCTGCTGTCGCTGGCTGCCGAGCTGATCGCCAACGACAAGCCGCTGCTGGTGCATTATCAGCAGCGCTGGTATTTGCCGGTGCTGTTTGACTACAGCGAGACCGATTACGGCGGCGTGCTGGCAACCGCCGCCGATTATCAGGACCCCTGGCTGCGGCAGCGGATAGATCAGCAAGGCTGGGCGATCTGGGCGCCGATCCGCTTCAGTGACAGCACCATCAATTTTGCTACCCAGGTGCCCTTCCCTTCCCCGCCTTCGGCGCAGAACTGGCTGGGTACCGACGCAACCGGCGGTGATGTGATGGCGCGCCTGCTGTACGGCACGCGTATTTCACTGCTGTTTGGCCTGCTGCTGACGCTGTTTTCCAGCGTGATCGGCATGGTGGTCGGCGCGGTGCAGGGCTATTTCGGCGGCAGGGTTGATCTGATTGGACAACGGCTGATTGAAGTCTGGTCCGGCATGCCGTCGCTGTTTCTGCTGATTTTGCTCTCCAGCGTGATTCAGCCTGGTTTCTGGTGGCTACTGCTGGTGACGGTGACCTTTGGCTGGATGAGCCTGGTCAGCGTGGTGCGGGCCGAGTTCCTGCGCACCCGCAACTTCGACTATATCCGTGCGGCACAGGCGCTGGGCGTCAGTGACAGCCGGATTATGCTGCGCCACATGCTGCCGAATGCGATGGTGGCCACCCTGACCTTTCTGCCGTTTATTTTGTGTGGATCGATTACCACGCTGACCTCGCTCGATTTCCTCGGCTTCGGATTGCCGCTCGGTTCGCCGTCGCTGGGGGAACTGCTGCTGCAGGGTAAAAATAATCTGCAGGCGCCGTGGCTCGGCCTGGCGGGCTTTTTCTCACTGGCGATCCTGTTATCGCTGCTGATTTTTATCGGCGAAGCGGTACGTGACGCCTTCGGTCCGGGCAAAGGAGTCTGAATGGCTGCGCCACTGCTTGCTATCAACCATCTTTCGGTCGCCTTTCGTCAGGGCGAGCAGCTGCATCGGGTGGTGGATGAGGTTTCATTACGCGTTGAGGCCGGTGAAACGCTGGCGCTGGTGGGCGAATCGGGTTCCGGCAAAAGTGTCACCGCCCTGTCAGTGATGCGGCTGCTGCCTCCCTCGACGGTCGCCTGGCCAGGCGGGGAGATCCTGTTCAACGGTGAGGATCTGTTGCGCGCCAGTGAGCAGCGGCTGCGCGGCATTCGCGGCAATCAGATCGCGATGATCTTTCAGGAGCCGATGGTGTCGCTGAACCCGCTGCATACCGTGGAGAAGCAGCTGTACGAAGTGCTGTCGCTGCATCGCGGTATGCGGCCTGCGGCAGCGCGCGGCGAAATTCTCAGCGTGCTGGATCGGGTCGGGATCCGCCAGCCCGCCGCCCGGCTGCACGATTTTCCGCATCAGCTGTCGGGCGGCGAACGTCAGCGGGTGATGATCGCTATGGCGCTGTTAACCCGGCCAGCGCTGCTGATAGCTGATGAGCCGACCACCGCGCTGGATGTGACGGTGCAGGCACAGATTCTGACCCTGCTGCGCGAGCTGCAACGCGAATTCAATATGGGGATGCTGTTTATCACTCATAACCTGAATATTGTGCGTCAGCTGGCGGATAGCGTCAGCGTGATGCGTCAGGGAAAGGTGGTTGAGCAGAATCGCTGTCGGACGCTGCTCAGTCAGCCGCAGCATCCCTACACCCAACAGCTGCTGGCGGCAGAGCCGGAAGGCAGGCCATTGCCGCTGCCCGCCGATGCGCCGGTGATCCTGCGGGTCGATCAGCTTCGGGTCAGCTTCCCGTTGCGCCGTGGCCTGTTCCGCCGCCAGGTGGGTGAAAAACGGGCGCTCTCTGCGCTGAGCTTTACGCTGCGGCGCGGCGAAAGTCTCGGGCTGGTGGGCGAATCCGGTTCAGGTAAAAGCACCACCGGCCTGGCGCTGCTGCGGCTGATTGAGGCCGGCGGCGAGGTCTGGTTTGACGACCAGCCGCTGCATCAACTGTCACGGCGGCAATTGCTGCCGCTGCGTCGGCGCATTCAGGTGGTGTTTCAGGATCCGAACTCTTCGCTCAATCCGCGGATGACGGTGCAACAGATTATCGCCGAAGGGCTGGCGGTGCATCAGCCCGAGCTGACGGCACAACAGCAGGAACAGCGGGTTATCGCGGTGATGCAGGAGGTTGGGCTGGATGTGGAGAGCCGTCATCGTTATCCGGCTGAATTCTCCGGCGGTCAGCGGCAACGCATCGCCATCGCCCGGGCGCTGATCCTTGAACCGGAGATGCTGGTGCTGGATGAGCCGACTTCGTCGCTGGATCGCACGGTACAGAAACAGATCCTGACGCTGTTGCGTCGGTTACAGCAGCAGCGTCAGCTGAGCTATCTGTTTATCAGTCACGATCTTGAGGTGGTGCGCGCCCTGTGCCACCAGCTTATCGTGCTGCGTCAGGGGGAAGTGGTGGAACAGGGAGAGTGTGAAACGCTGTTTGCCTCGCCCGCGGCGGAATACACCCGCGAACTGCTGCGCTCAGCGCAACTTAGCGAGGGATAAAGGTTTCGGCAATCGCCACGCCCTGATTTTTCAGGCAGCAGTTGGTGGCACTTTCGTCGCGGCGCTGGATAAACAGGCAAGGCTGCCCTTCGCACTCGGCGACTTTACAGTCGACCTGGATGTCAGCCAGCACCTCTTTCAGCTGCTGCAGGATCTCCCAGGCCGGAATGCCGTCGTGGCTGATTAACCGCAGCGCGATAAAATCCTGATCGTCCAGCGTGGTGTCATCCGCTTCGATGGCACTGTGATGATCGCTGGTCCAGCGAAAGCGCTGTGGTAAGCGATGCACAATCGAAAGTTGCAGCATAATTATCAATGTCCCCAGGAGTTTTACTTCGCCATCCCCTCAGTGGCTGACGCCCGCTTTGCCAGCATCAGTGTCCGGACGTCAAGGCCCGGCTTCTCATTTCCCACTAAAGCGAATCGCTGAATTTATTTTTTGCGAGTGGTATCGCAATTCAGGCTATATGTACCGCGTTCGGCAGCACTTAACAATCATTTTAGACGCAATGTGGTTACTTTATTAGCTAAATATTTTCACAATATAGAAACAAAGTGGCGCAACAGATCGGGCCGTGCGGGATAACCGGGACGGCCTGATCGATTGAACGCGCTTAATGTGTGGCGTGACGGGGACGGGAAGCGTAGAAGAACAGCAGCAGAGAGAGCGTGGCGCACAGGGCAATAGTGCCAACCATCGGCCAGGCACTGTTAAAACTGACCAGCGACAGCAGCGCGCCGACAAACGCACCCACGCCGAAGCGCAGCGTGCCGGCCAGCGAGGAGGCGGTACCCGCCATATGCGGGAACTCATCAAGGATTACCGCCATCGCGTTCGATGAGACCATCGACACGCAGCCGATAAACATCGCCACTCCCATCACCAGCGGTAAAAAGCCGAGATCAAAGGCGCTGACGATCAGCAGCCAGATGCCCATGCAGAACTGAATCAACAGACCCAGACGGAACATCGCCACCGGGCCAAAACGGCGCACTGCCCGGCTGTTAATCAGGGTTAAGATGAACAGAAACACCACGTTAAGGCCGAAGTAATAGCCAAAGTTTTGCGGTGAAACGTGGTTCAGCTCGATATAGACAAAGGGGCCGGCGTTGAGAAAGGTAAACAGCCCGGCAAACGAAAATCCGCTCGACAGCATGTAGCTGAAGGCGCGTTTGTGCCGGAACAGGATCACGAAATTTCCCAGCGTGGTGCGCAGATGGAAACGCTGTCGCTGCTCGGGTTTCAGGGTTTCCCGAATCTGCGTGGTAACCAGCACGGTGGTGACCACCGCCGCCGCCGACAGCGCCCAGAAAATGGCGTGCCAGTTCCAGATCAACAGCAGCCAGCCGCCAATAATCGGAGCCAGCAGCGGCGCAATGGTGGTAATCAGCATCACGAACGACATCATGCGCGAGAAATCCTCTTTCGAGTAACTGTCACGCATCAGGGCATTGATCACCACGCTGGCGGCGGCGGCCGATAATCCATGCAGAAAACGCATGGCGATAAGCTGATCGATGGTCTGCGACAGCGCACACGCTGCGGCAGCAACGGCAAAAATCAGCGTGCCGAGGGCAATCACCGGCTTGCGGCCGTAGCTGTCGGCCAGCGGGCCGTAAATCAACTGGCCGATGGCGAACCCGAGGATGTAGAGGTTGAGCGTCATCTGCACGCTGCCGGCAGAAACGCCAAACTCACGCGCAATTTGCGGCATCGCCGGCAGATACATGTCAATCGACAGTGGCATCAACATCGCTAACAGACCGAGGATTACCACCAATCCTACCGGCGAATTCTTTTCCTTGCGCACAGCCTCTCCTGCCCTTGCTGATTAAACCGATCGGCCGCTGCGCGCTTGCAGTCAGCCTGCTCTGTTATTTTGCCTGCAGCTCTTTCGGCACGCCGATACTGGCGATCTCTTCGGCGGTCAACGGCCGGTATTCACCCGGTTCCAGATCTGTATCCAGCGAAATATCACCGATTCGCTCGCGATGCAGGCCCACGACCCGATTACCGACGGCAGCAAACATCCGTTTCACCTGATGGTAACGCCCTTCGCTCAGGGTCAGCAGTACCTCTGTTGGGGTAATCACCTCCAGCTGCGCCGGTTTAGTCAGGCTTTTTTCATTGTGCAGCTGCACGCCGGCCGTAAACTGCGCGGCGGTATCGTCGCTGACCGGCGACTCCAGCGTCACCCGATAGGTTTTTTCGCAGTGATGGCGCGGCGAGGTAATGCGGTGTGACCACTGGCCGTCATCCGTCAGCAGCACCAGCCCGGTGGTATCAATGTCGAGACGACCGGCGGCGTGCAGTTTGAATGCCATCGGCTCTTCGATAAAATAGATAATGGTCGGATGATCGGGGTCGTCGGTTGAACAGACGTAACCCTGCGGCTTATTCAGCATGAAGTAGCGTGGCCCGGTCTGCATCTGCAGTACGTTGCCGTCATATTCGACCTCGTGGTCGGGCAGCAGTTTGAAGGCGGTGTCGCGCACCACTTCACCGTTGACGGTGACACGCTGGCCACGGATCTCACGATGGGCGATGGCACGGCTGATTTCCAGTTGCTGAGAGATGAATTTGTCGAGTCGCATGAATTCGTTTTGCCTGTTACTGCGGAGGGAACCTGAAACGGCCTGGTTAACCGTTGAAAATGTACGGGAAGTATAGCGTGATCCGCGCCCGCCTGACAGCGCGTTTACCGCGCTTTCGTGGCATAATTACCCTCAGTTTGCCAAAAGTGATAGCCATGTCTTTTACCTTACGCCCCTATCAACAGGACGCGGTCAATGCCACCGTTGCGCATTTCCGTCGTCATCACCACCCTGCGGTTATTGTGCTGCCGACCGGTGCCGGAAAAAGTCTGGTGATTGCCGAGCTGGCCCGGCTGGCACGCGGCCGGGTGCTGGTGCTGGCGCACGTGAAAGAACTGGTAGCGCAGAATCACAGTAAATATCAGGCCTACGGGCTGGAAGCCGATATCTTTGCCGCTGGCCTGCAGCGAAAAGAGAGTCAGCGCAAAGTGGTGTTTGGTAGCGTGCAGTCGGTCGCCCGCAACCTGGACCAGTTCGACAGCGCCTTTTCGCTGGTGATTGTCGATGAGTGTCACCGCATTGGCGATGACAAAGAGAGCCAGTATCAGCAGATTTTTAACCATCTGCGGCAGCACAATCCGCAGTTGCGGTTGCTCGGCCTGACCGCCACCCCGTTCCGTCTCGGTAAGGGCTGGATTTACCAGTTTCACTACCACGGCATGGTTCGCGGCGATGAAAAGGCGCTGTTTCGTGACTGTATTTACGAGCTGCCGCTGCGCTACATGATTAAACATCAGTTTCTGGTGCCGCCGGAGCGGCTCGATATGCCGGTGGTGCAGTATGATTTCAGCCGCCTGACGGCACAGTCCAACGGCCTGTTCAGTGAAGCCGATCTCAACCGCGAACTGAAACAGCAGCAGCGCGTTACGCCGCATATCATCCGTCAGATTGTCGAGTTCGCAGAAGATCGACACGGCGTGATGATATTTGCCTCTACGGTCGAGCACGCGCGTGAAATTCTGCAACTGTTACCCGACAACAGCGCCCTGATATCAGCGGAGACCCCGGCCAAAGAGCGCGATGCGCTGATTGTGTCGTTTAAGGCGCAGCAGCTGAAGTTTCTGGTTAACGTGGCGGTGTTGACGACCGGTTTTGATGCGCCACACGTTGATCTGATCGCCATTCTGCGCCCGACCGAATCGGTCAGCCTGTATCAGCAGATTGTGGGCCGCGGCCTGCGGCTGTCGCCGGGCAAAACCGACTGCCTGATCCTTGATTACGCCGGTAACCCGCACGACCTGTTTACCCCGGAAGTGGGCGCGCCCAAAGGTGCCAGTGATAATCAGCCGGTACAGGTGTTCTGCCCCGCCTGCGGCTTTGCCAATACCTTCTGGGGCAAAGCCACCGCCGACGGCATGGTGATTGAGCATTTTGGCCGCCGCTGTCAGGGCGTGCTGGAAGATGACGACGGTGAGCGCGAGCAGTGCGACTTCCGCTTCCGCTTCAAAAGCTGCCCCGACTGCGGTGCAGAAAATGATATCGCCGCCCGACGCTGTCACCAGTGCGACAAAATTCTGGTCGATCCGGACGACATGCTGAAGGCCGCGCTGAAATTAAAAGATGCGCTGGTGCTGCGCTGCGGCGGAATGACGCTGGAACAGGGCCGCGATGCCAAAGGTGAATGGCTGAAAGCGACCTATTACGATGAGGAAGGCACCAGCGTCAGCGAACGTTTCCGCCTGCAGACGCCAGCCCAGCGCAAGGCGTTTGAACAGCTGTTTATGCGCCCACACCAGCGCGCGCCGGGCGTGCCGCTTGGCTGGCAAACCGCGGCCGACGTGCTGGCGCTGCAGCCGTTACTGCGCCATCCCGATTTTGTGGTAGCGCGGGCCAAAGGCCAGTTCTGGCAGATCCGCGAGAAGATGTTTGACTATCAGGGGCGCTTCCGTCGCGCCAATGAGCTGCGCTAATGAGCGCTATCGGATCCGGCTAACCGGATACCGAACCCGACTGGCGGGTATATCGTTTGCTACCACCTGGCATAACGGCTATACTGCCGCCCGCTTTTGCATGTGCATCAGCGGTATTGAATAACCTGCCTGTTACTGGGTCGCCTGTAGCAGGAATTAAATAAAGAGATATATTAATGCTCACTATCAATGCAGTAGAACGTAAAGAGCAGGGTAAGGGTGCGAGCCGCCGCCTGCGTACAGCAAACCGTTTCCCGGCCATCATCTACGGTGGTTCTGAAGCGGCTGTTGCCATCGACCTGGATCACGACTCCGTAATGAACCTGCAAGCTAAGCCAGGTTTCTACGACGAAGTGCTGACCCTGTCTGTTGACGGTAAAGAAACCAAAGTGAAAGTTCAGGCTGTTCAGCGTCACCCGTTCAAGCCAAAACTGTTTCACATCGACTTCGTTCGCGCTTAATCGCGAGCTTCGTTGAAAGCAGAAGGGCCGGTTGCGAAACCGGCCCTTTTCTTTTGGCGCGGCCAGGTGAAAACGGTGGCGCGCAGGTAAAGCCGGGCTCAGCCCGGCTTTTTTATTTGCTGCTGGTCCGGCGCTGAAGCTGATCGCGCAGGTTCGGCGGCGTGCCTTTGATGGTCAGGGTATCGGTGGCCGGATCCCAGAAAATGCGCTCACCTAACAGCATTGCATCAAAATTCAGCGTCAGTCCCCCGCCGCTGCCGGCAAATTTGGTTAACTGCCGCAGCGTGCTGCGGTCGGCCGGGAAACTCTCTTCCAGCTCGTAACCCTGTTCCTGGGTAAACGTCTGGAAGGTTTTTTCGCCCAGCGGCGGCAGCTCGCCCGACAGATCTTCCAGCGCAATTTCTTCACCCGCCTGCAACTGCTCGTTGCAGTAGCTGTAGACCTGCTGACGGTAGTTCTGACGCTCCTGCTTATCGAGATTCGACTCGCTGCAGTAATCATCCACCGCCTGTAACAGACCGCGGTTCTGCGCTTTGGTGTCTAAGCCCACCTCAGCACCGAGGAAATCCATAAAGAAGTCAGCCACTTTACGTCCGACGCGGCCACGCAGGAAGGTCAGGTAACGGGTTGATTCCGGGTTAGTTTCCCATTCGGTCAGGTCGATACGCGCCACAATATCGGCATGATTAATGTCGAGATAATGGGTACTGCTGATGTCCATCTGCTCGTTAACCCGCATGCTCGACTGGCTGTTGAGCACCGCAATCAGCAGATAATCCACGGCCAGATAGCGATAGTGAACAAACAGCACCACACCGCCTTCGGCAAACGGATATTTTGCCAGCTCATCGCGCAGGCGACCGGTGGCCGCGCGGCTAAAAGCGAGAAAATCATCGTTGCCCTGGCGACAATTACGCAGCGCGTCCGCCAGTTCACTCTCTGTGGTAAACAGGCCATAGGCTTTGCTTTTCGCGCTGTAAACCCGGTGCAGCTCCTCCACCATGGCGTTAACCGTGTTGGTGGCGGGTAACAGCGAATCGCGTAGCACCAGTTCAAGCTGGTTTTCATCGCGTTTAATTAACTGATGCAGGGCAATCTGGTCGATATCCAGACTCATGGTAGACTCTCCTTTTAGCACAGGCGCGTATTCAAACACCGCCGGCATCGGCTTTCAACTCAATGCGTAAAGCGAACAGTGCGCTTTCGATAAAATTGCGGAAAAAAGGTCGCTGTTCCGGTAATATATCGCCTTTTGAAATGAGCTCAGATAACGATATGCCACAATCTTCCCGTTACAGTGATGAACGCGTGGAACAACTCCTCGCGGAAATGGCCCAAATCCTGCAAAAGGACAAAGCCCCGACCGATCTCTCCCTGATGGTACTGGGAAACATGGTGACCAACCTGATAAACAGCGATGTCGCCCCTGCGCAACGTCGTTCACTGGCCCGATCTTTCGCTGATGCCTTGCAGGCGTCGGTACGTGACGATAACGCCCATTAATTTGCTGATTTGATCTCATAATATGGTAACCAACCGGCAGCGCTACCGCGAAAAAGTCTCCCAGATGATCAGTTGGGGGCACTGGTTTGCTCTGTTTAACATCCTTTTCGCGCTGATTTTAGGCAGTCGCTACCTGTTGGTCGCTGACTGGCCTTCTTCGCTGGCGGGGCGTATCTACGCCTATAGCAGCTGGGTTGGCCACTTCAGTTTTATCGTCTTTGCCGCCTATCTGTTGATCATCTTCCCGCTAACCTTTGTGGTGATGTCGCAACGGCTGTTGCGGGTGATCTCGGCGGTGGTCGCCACCGCCGGGCTGACGCTGGTGATGGTCGACAGTGCGGTATTCAGCCGCTTCCACCTGCACCTCAATCCGGTAGTGTGGGAGCTGGTGATCAACCCCGACCAGAGCGAGATGGCGCGTGACTGGCAGCTGATGTTTATCAGCGTGCCACTGATCTTCCTGGTCCAGATGCTGTTTGCCACCTGGAGCTGGCAGAAGCTGCGCAGCCTCAATCGCCGTTCATTTGGTAAACCGGTTGCCGCGCTGTTTATCAGCGCCTTCTTTGCCAGCCATCTGATGTATATCTGGGCCGATGCCAACTTCTATCGCCCGATTACTATGCAGCGCGCTAACCTGCCGCTCTCCTATCCGATGACCGCCCGTCGCTTCCTTGAGCGACACGGCTTACTGGATGCGCAGGAGTATCAGCGCCGTCTGGTGCAGCAAGGCGATCCGGAAGCGGTGTCGGTTGAATACCCGCTGAGTGAGATTACCTTCCGCGACGCCGGGACCCGCAATAACCTGCTGGTGCTGACCGTCGATGGCCTGAACAACGCCACGCTGGCAAAAGCACTGCCGCAGCTGAATCAATTTGCCAGTGAAAATGTGCGCTTTACCCAGCACTACAGCGCCGGTGATACGCCGGAAAAAGGGCTGTTTGGCCTGTTTTACGGTATCTCTTCCAGCTACATGAACGGAATACTGGCGTCCCGCACGCCGTCCGCCCTGCTTGGTGCGCTCAGCACCCAGGGCTATCAGTTTGGCCTGTTCTCGTCAGAAGGGTTTAATCCCCCACTCTATCGCCAGGCGCTGCTGACCGACTACTCGTTGCCTGCCAGCAACAGTCAACCGAATGCCAGCACCGTCACCCAGTGGCAGAACTGGCTGGACAGACAGCACGATGCCAGCAATCCGTGGTTCTCGTGGGTGGCGCTGAATGGCCCGAACGTCACCGGTGACAACGCAAAAGCACGTCAGCGCAGCTATCTGCGTCAGGCACCGGCGGTTGATGAGCAGATTAGCGCGGTGCTTAACACGCTGCAGGCGCGTGATTTGCTGAAAAATACCGTGGTGGTGATTACCGCCCAGCGTGGACTGGCGCTGGAAGGGAATCCTGACAGCGCCAGTAATCGCGAAACCCTGCAGGTGCCGCTGGTGATTCACTGGCCAGATACCCCTGCACAAACGGTGGATCGTCTTTCTGACCATCAGGATGTGATGGCAACGCTGATGCAGCGCCTGCTGCATGTCCGCACCAACCCGGTTAACTATTCACAGGGTGAAGATCTGTTTGCCGCGCGCCGTCGTCACGACTGGGTTGCCAGCAGCGAAGAGAACAAGCTGGTGATTACCACGCCGCAGGTAACGCTGGTGTTGAACAATAACGGCAGCTACCGTGCCTATGATGCGCAGGGCAAAGCGTTAAAAGATCATAAACCGGAGCTGGCGTTGCTGTTACAGGTGCTGACAGAAGAGAAGCGATTTATCGCTAACTGATTAATAATGAGGCAAATAGTTGGCTGGCGTCTTGCATTCATGGCGAGAACCAGTAGACTGATTGTCCAGAGTTCGGCACGTAGCGCAGCCTGGTAGCGCACGGTCATGGGGTGTCCGGGGTCGGAGGTTCAAATCCTCTCGTGCCGACCAAATTCCCTGAAGAAGCAGCCCAAAAGGCTGCTTTTTTTGTTTCTCAAGGTCAATATGAGGCGAGAGCGTTTCCTTTCTTCTCCACTGAGGTCAGAGCACTGACCATCAGTCCCGGCTTCATCCACTTAACCTTCCCGCTTTACACATAATCATTACACGAGACACCGATTATCCTGATGCCGCTGCTGACGACAGGCACAGCATATATCCTTATGCGTGCTTTGGATTAGTTTTTTCCAATTTTTAATGTCATTCCCACATATTGGTAACCTTACATTTAGCTATATCACCATTTGAGAATCTGATTTTAAAGTTATGTCCTTTAGCTGGTGCTCCACCTGACGGCAGATACAAATTATAAACGCCAGCCAGGAGGTTAGTAACTTCACTCGATGTTGAATCGATGGTATTGATTCGAAAGACAGGATGAACAATTATACCTCTAAATTTACAACTGGATTTAAGACTGTATATTCCGCTACTCTGTCCCAGAGCTTGATTAACAGAAGTAATACCAGGTGACTGCGGTTTCACAGATGGTTTAATAGAAACTGCTGGCTTGCTATTCAATGCAAAAAACTTGCTCTTCAAGTCCTTTAATTCTTTCTGTAAATTTTCAGCACGTCTATACATATCATCGCGTGAGTTTTTAAGCTGAGAAACTTCGTAATGTTGATCAGAGAGAAGACTGTATTGAACTAATGTTGCAGTCAAAGAAATAGCAAAAAAAAAACCCCAGAGCCCTGGCTATTTTTTTGTACTTGAAAACATCTTGAGAAATACGCAATACCGATTCCTGAGCTTCCACAGCGGTTACAACTAACTCTCTAATTTGTTCCTCTTGTGCCGTAGCCACTCTACGCCACTTGATAGCTAACTCTTCAGCTTCCCGTAACTGTTTATTATTTATAGGATTAAAGTAATCCTGGCTAACCTTGTCTTGTAAAACTGACGATGGATTAATGCCTTCACTTTGCATTAAAGAAGCAGCAACTTTAAGTGCTTGAGCGGCTTCGTTGGCATTAGAGTTGTTTAACGCAGAACTAATCAGCTTTCTCAGCTTAGACATATAAAACCTTCAAAGTCGAATCATTCACGCTTAGCCTCAACATAATCATTTCACATTTACCCAGAATTATTAGAGATTATTACCACCAGACCAAAGCAGAGCAGAGCAGAGCAGAGCAGAGCAGAGCAGAGCAGAGCATTCGAAGCGTTAAAAAGCACAGGTAGATTTGCTATGTAAGTACGCGTGGCAATCGTGAAAAATGAGAATGTGATATATTATTAATATTACAACCTTTTAACAAGCCTATTCTTTCTTTGTTCTATATGCTTACTTGCCTTTATACCATCCATTCCATTTACAAAAAAGCAGAAAAAGATAAACATCTTCTTGAAAATAAATATTTTCTCCCTGAAGTAAAGCACCCTTATCTTACCTGAAAGCATCCACATGCATTGAATACTTTTCACTGGCAGATATAAATAAAGACCTACATGAGACTTACAATACAATTATCTATACTGAAAAGCTGATTTTCATAAATTCAGCCCTGAATCAATTTAAGGAAAGCACCATGAGTATGCATGCTTACGTCTAATCGAATACTCAGGATGCGTTTTTTGCTAGCGGCTGAAAGGACGATCGAATCTATAAGATCGCTTGAACAATGTCCTTCAGCATTGTTGATGCCAGTCAGACCATTGACTCCGGTATCCGTAAAACTGTCTCTTTAAATTTTGTCATCAAACGGTCACGTAGCTCGCGCTCTGAGGATTCCGATCTATACTGAAAAGCGTGTGGGTAACGATAGGAGAGTTCATGACAGTAATCGAAAAAGACGATCCAACCGAAGCACCAGAGTCCGGCGATAAGCAACAAACACCGCCAGACAAGAAGTAACCCACTAAGGCCGCGCCAGACGCGGCCTTTTCTATGGCGGTTGCCGCTAAGCTCTGTCAGATGTCGCCCGATCGCCCGGCTCATCCCGCATAACCTCCCGTTCAGCCAGACAACATCCTGCACGCTTTCAGGCAGTTACCTGTTGCAGCGAAATCCAGTCTGCCTCACAAAATAAGCACAACGCGACGCCAATTCATCAAACTGAAACAAAAATGTCACAGAAATTGCCTACTCTGGACTCCCCTGAAATTGATGGATAATTTTTATGGCGATCAAAGCGAAAAGCCTGAAGGATGCAGAAGCATTATTGCATTCAGGCATTAGCAAAGTGGAACTGGCGTACGACATTGGCAGCGACGATTTCTTTCGTCTGGCGAGCCACTGGTGCGACCGCGGCGCTCGCATCAGCAAAGGTCACCACCATTTTGTCGTTTCACTGAAAAGTTTTGCCATTCCCCCGAACGACTGATCCCTGCGGTCGGCTTGCCCCGGCTTCCTACGCCTGATTTAATGCCCTTTTGGCTTTGATTACGGCACCGCATGCGCTATCCCGACGTTCCGCTGCCGCCTCCTGCAGGCGGCTTTATCCTTTCTCAGCATCTGAGCGACAGCGATCCCTGGCTGGCGGTGAGCCGCTTTGATCCGCAACACTACAGTGATGCGCTTGCTGTTGCATGGGGACTACCGCTGCCCGATCGCCTGCAGCGGGCGGTAAATAAGCGCCGTGCCGAATATCTCGCCAGTCGGCTGCTGGCCCGCTGTGTGATGGCGCGTCTCGGTATTGATGATTTTATTCTGACCAACGCCGCCGATCGTTCGCCCTGCTGGCCCGCCGGCGTGCAGGCTTCGCTGTCGCACAGCGCAGGCGTAGTGGTGCTGGCAGCAACCCGTCAGCCCGGTGGTGTCGGTGTGGATGTCGAACAGTTGATGTCAGACGCAACGGCCAATGAAACCGCTGACCTGCTGATGAATCCTCAGGAGCAGCAACTGCTGCGGGCGCTGCCCATCAGCTTCAACGCTGCCGCCACTCTGCTGTTTTCTCTGAAAGAATCACTTTATAAGGCGCTGTGGCCCCAGTTGCATCAGCCGATGGATTTTCAGCAGGCGGCGCTGGAAACGGTCGATCTCCGGCGTCAGTGCGCCACTTTACAGCTCACTCATCATTTCAGCGATCGCTTCACAACAGGGACCCGCTTGCAGGCGCAGTTTTTGTGGCAGGACGATCAGGTGATTACCCTGCTGACGCAGCAGGCATAAAAAAACCGGCTAAGCAATGCGGCTTAGCCGGGGTAAACACATGACGACAGAAGAAGTTTCAGGATGGCAGAGAGCCTGCTCTCTGCTGAATTCCAGCATAACGTGGTAGCCGCGCAGGCCGCCAATATGCCTTTTTGCTAAGCTTTGCCAGCCTGCATCAAAGCCCGGTATCGGTGCGTTCTACCGAGTCCAGCGTGGCCAGATCGCGTTCGCTGCCGGTCAGTTCACTCAGTTGCCCTTCTCGCATCTCCAGCAGTCGATCGGCATGAATAAAGTAGTGATCATCGTGGCTGATGGCGAATACCGTTTTGCCGGCCGCCTGCAACCACGGCAGCAGTTCACGATAGAAGATACGACGGAAATGCGGGTCCTGATCGGCGGCCCATTCATCCAGCAGCAGCACATCCCGCTCTTCAGCCACCGCCAGCAGCAGTGCCAGCCGTTTGCTCTGCCCTTTGGAGAGCTGCAGATTCAGCACTTTATTACCTTCGATCTTCAGTTTGTCCTGCATCTTCAGCCGTTCCAGCCACTGCTGCACTAACGCCGGGTTCGCCGGAATGCCTTCGTGGCTAATCAGCCGATCAAACAGATGCACATCAGTGAATACCGCCGAGAAGTGTTTACGCCAGTGATCGAGCCCGTCAGCGTCAATCGGTTGACCATCCAGCAGCAGACTGCCGGACTGCGGCTGATACAAGCCGGTCAGCAGCATCGCCAGGGTAGATTTACCGCTGCCATTGCCGCCAATCAGAAACACCAGTTCACCGCGGCGCAGGGTAAGGTTGATCGGGCCGACCTTAAAGCCATTTTCACCGTAGTGAAAACAGACATCCCGCAGCTCCAGCGTCTGCCAGTCAGCTTTGGACGGAGAAGCGTGGAATTCGGGCTGATAAGGTGCCAGATCAAAGGCATTGAGTTTGCGGAATGCCACCTGCGCGCTGAGCAAGGTGGGCAAAGCGCCGACTGCCGACAGCAGCGGCGTTCGCAGAAACAGCAGCGTCAGGGAAAAAGTCGCCGCCACCGCCGTGTTGGCCCAGCCGAGGCTGTTGGCCATAAAAAAGACCATGCCGATGGCGCCCAGCGTCATGATATTCGACCAGTTCACCGCACTGAGATGATAGGTATCGGCCCGCACAATATGGTGTCGCCAGGCGGTGGCATCTTCCTGATAGACGCTTTCATAGATCTGCCGGGCGCGCTCACGGTTAAGCTGCAACTCTTTGCGTCCGTCAATCACCGTCTGGTAGTCACGATAGAGGTGATCTTCGATTTCACGCAGCTTCGCCATGTGCTGATAAACGCGCGACACCAGCATCCAGCCACCCACCAGCGTCACGGCCAGCCAGCCGCTGGTCACCAGCAGCATTTTGGGTGACAGCCAGGCCAGATAGATCGCTGAACCCAGAGTGATGATGACGCCCTGAATCAGCTCCGGCAGACGCACAAAGGCCAGGGTAATGGCACGCACATCGCTGGTCAGACCCGCCAGCAGTTGCGCGCTGCCGAGTTGCTCAATCCGCTCCACCCGGGTATCAAGAATGCGTTTGATAAATTCACCGCGCATCCGCCAGACAAACTGATGGCCCAGCATCGTCAGCGCCAGCTGGGAGGCCAGCGTAACCGCCATCAGTACCACCAGCTGCAACAGAAACTGCGGCAGTACCGCATAGGAAGTATTGATCGCGACGATCATTTCGCGGTTGATAAAGGCGATCATGCCAATACCCAACACTGCGCTCAGCAGCGTCAGCGCAATAACCCCGATAAAAGGCCAGCGAAACTGGCGAAAAACAACGCTTAACAACGTCATGCAGGCAATCCAGCAGTCAAAAAACAGCCTGCAGTGTAATGTGATGCAAAATGATAGCAATAGTTATTCGCACTGCGCCGCGCACCGCATGGCGAATTAAAAGGCGCGGCGGAAAGTCAGGTTATAGCGCCACGCGCCGACCAACGGGTGCACGCCCGGCTTGAGCGGCAGGATGCCGTGATAACGCAGGCGTGACGGCCCGCCCCACACCACAATATCGCCATGCTCCAGCAGCACCCGCTGGGTGGTGTCGCCACGTTCAAAACCGCCAAACTGGAATACCGCCGGTAATCCCAGCGAGACCGAGACGATAGGCTGACGCAGATCTTTCTCATCTTTGTCCTGATGCAGGGTCAGCTTCGCGCCAGGTTCATAGCGATTGAGCAGGCAGGCATCAGGGTTAAAATCGGGAAAGCCCGCTTCACGCGCTGCGGCCTGCGCCAGACTGCGAAACAGCGGCGGCATCGGTGGCCACTTGCGCCCGTTGAGGTTATCCTGCTGCTGATACTGATAACCGCGTGAATCCACTGACCAGCCAAAGTCGCCGCAGTTGGTCATCGCCACCGACATGCGGTGACCGCCCGGCGTAATGCGATGCGCAAACGGATTCTGGTCGGCGATGGCCAGAATCTGCTGATACAACGCTTCAGCCTCATCGCGCGCCCGGCGGCGCAGGATCACCGCGCCGTCAGCCAGCGGTTCCTGCCACGGTTGCTCTTCGCTAAACAGATCTAACATCAGGGTGCTCCTGTCGACTCGGGTTTAATCACAAAGGCGGCAAACTGCGGTGACATCCAGCTCACAAAACCATCGCCTTCTTTACTGATCAGATAGACCGCCAGCTGCTGCTGGATTGCCAGCGCTTTGGCTTTTTTACTGCCCAGAACCATCAGGCCAGTATCCCAGCCGTCGGCCTCCAGCGCGGTGGTCGCGATCACGGTAGCCGAAACCAGTTTATGCTCAATCGGTCGGCCGGTAAGCGGGTCGATCACGTGAGAAACGCGCTTGCCGTCCAGTTCATAATAGTTGCGATAGCTGCCCGAGGTGCTGATGCCGTGTCCCTGTAGATCAACCCGCGCCTGCACCGCATTCTCACGGTCGGTCGGCTTCTGAATGGCGACCCGCCACGGCTGGTGCTGGGCGTTAAGCCCGCGGCTCAGCACTGCCCCGCCAACCGACACCAAATAATTATTAATCCCCAGCTGCTCCATCAGGCGCGCCAGATGATCGGTGGCAAAGCCCTCGCCTACCGTTGAGAGATCAACATACAAGCCAGGCAGATCCTTTTGCAGCCACTGGCCACCCGCGCCCTGCACTACCCGCAGATGCTGCAGACCGGTCTGCGCTTTGGCCGCCGCTATTTCCGCCTCATCCGGCGTATGGCTCGGCTGTTTTGTCGGGCCAAAGCCCCACAGATTGACCAGCGGTCCGACGGTGATATCCATCGCCCCTCCGGTTTTAGCACCAATGCGCAAGGCGAGCGTGACGATGTCCGCCATATTCTCGCTGACCGGCTGCGGCGTCAGCGCACGGCTCTGATTAAAGCGCGACAGCACCGAATCGGGCTTCCAGGTAGAGAGTTCGGCGTCGTCACTGTCGAGCTGCTGCTGAATGCGCTGCTGCAGTGCAGCTTTGCGGCCACTGTCGACGTCGGCCAGGCTGACCCGCCAGACCGTGCCCATGGTTTTGCCTTCCAGCACCATTGATGACGTCGCCGCTGGCTTATCACAACCGGCTAACAACAGGATGGCAAACGGCAAAGACAGCAGATTAATCTGATATCTCATTAATCCTCACTTGTAAAAATTTATCTATTCCTGCTACAAAGCATAAATCGCTGGTAAAGAGCGTAAAAGAGGGTTGAATCCTTCAGTCAATGACGCCAGTATCAACCGGTCATCTACTATGCATCCGCCCGTAACCGGGCGATTTACGTTTAACGGTTTGGTTTAATTAAGGAGCAGCAGATGATCTACGTGATTCTTGCCATCGCCCTGGGCCTGTTCATTTACAGCAGCTACAAAGTCTGGCATCAGCGCCGCCATCGTCACATGGCGCTGTCACGGCCGCGCCATTAACCCGCAGCGCTGCACCTGAACGGGGCAATGACCCTCTCAGCGTGCGCGGCAAGTTTACCAGAAGCGGCGGCAGGGCCGTGGCTATCAGAGCGGTAAAGCTGGCATGAATTCTGCACTGTTGAAACAGTGTTTATCTCTGAGAGGTGCAGAATGAAAACGTCACAGAACCTGCAGGCAGCCTGGCATCAGTGGCTGAGCTTTTCAGCCTTTTCTCTGGCGGGCGTGGCATTTGAAGGTGCCCGATTTGGCAGTGTGGTCTCACCGGTCACGGCAGTTGCGAAAGCGAAAAAGTGGCGAACGGCAGATGAGATAAAGGAAAAGGATTAATGACTCAGGTGCGCAGCCAGCGCTGCGCACCTGCACAAATCAGAACTGGTAAACCAGACCCAGTGCCACCACGTCGTCGGTATTAATACCGGCCTGGTCGGTGAACTGGTTGTCATCCAGCAGGTTGATTTGGTAATCCACATAGGTGGACATGTTTTTGTTGAAGTAGTAAGTCGCGCCTACATCAATGTATTTCTTCAGGTTTTGTTTACCCCAGCCCTGCACATCGGTGCCGCGTGAGGTGACATACGCCAGTGATGGACGCAGGCCGAAGTCGAACTGATACTGTGCCACCAGCTCCCAGTTTTCCGCTTTATCCGCATAACCAAACACCGGCGAATCGCTGCTACCGAAGCGGGTTGCGTTGTAAGACTTGGTGTACATCGCTGCCAGATAGATGTTGTTGGCATCGTATTTCAGACCGCCGGTGTAGGCTTCTGCTTTGTCGCCACGACCGAGGATACCCGCCTGGTTGCCGTTCTGATCGTTGGTACGGTCAGACTGGAAAGCCGACGCACCGATACCAAAACCGGAACCGAGATCGTAAGTGGTGCTCAGACCCCAGCCGTCACCGTTCTGGCCCAGCACATCACGACCGTTTGGTGACTCATCCCCATTGCCGTTTTTGCCCTGATACTGCACCGCAAAGTTCCAGCCATCGACCAGGCCGAAGAAGTTGCTGTTGCGGTAGGTCGCCATACCGTTGCCGCGCTGGAACATAAAGTTATCCGCGCCATAGGTATCACCACCGAACTCTGGCAGCACGTCGGTCCATGCGCCGATGTCATAGGCTACGCCGTAGTTACGACCGTAATCGAATGAACCTGCATCGCCAAACTTCACACCGGCAAAGCCGACGCGGGTATAGCTGTCAGCTGTACCTTCAGATTCTGCATTGTTCAGCGCCGCCTGATACTCCCACTGGCCGTAACCGGTCAGCTGATCGCTGACTTCGGTTTCGCCTTTAAAGCCAAAGCGGACGTAAGACTGATCGCCATCAGAACCATCGTTATCAGAGAAGTAGTGCAGACCATCGACTTTACCAAACAGGTCTAATTTGTTGCCGTCTTTATTGTAGATTTCAGCTGCGTTTGCTGATCCTGCTGCGACCAGCAACGCAGGGATCATCAGGGAGAGAACGCGACGTTTCATTTTATTACCCTCTGTAATGTGCCTTTATTATTTGCCACTGCGAACTGAATGATTAAAAATTCAGCCGGCAAGCCATTGTTGTTTTATAACGGGCAATAATCCATCACGAAAATGCTACTAAATTTCCAAAACTGTTTCATAGTTCGAAACAGTTATTTCTGAATGTAAGTTTTGGGGAACTAATAACCAGCACATATCGATAAAAAATATGGCACAAAAAGCTAATCGAATTTCGCCTCGTTTGTTATCAACACGTTACATCGGAATGCTCTGAAGCACTGAATGATAAAACTTATGCGTCATCAGGTAATACAATAGAGCCCGCTATCATCATTTATTTCATTATTACCTTCATTCACTCCGAATGAGATGTTTACCCTAATTTCCCGCCGGACATGTTTGTCCGGCATTTTTTTTGCCTGCGATCCGCCGTTGCGATTCGTTTTATGTAAACATGGTTTCCGGCGATTAATTAACTTTATTATTTTGCCGCACAGAAGGTTAATTTCCGCACTGCCTGCCGCTTATCTGGCGATATATCCGCCCACTTAATTTATCACCGTAACTAAGCACACTGCGATAATATCCGGACCGTGATTTTAGCGTTCGCGCATTGATTCTTTAACTTTATTCAGCGGTTTAAGCAGGTAATCCATCACCGATTTCTGACCCGTCTTAATTTCAACATTGGCCACCATACCGGGCACGATCGGGAATTTACGGCCGGCACGGTTCGTCAGTTCCGCTTTTTGGGTGCGAACATAGACCCGGTAGTAGTATTGATCCCGCTTAACCTCATCCTGCAGCGTATCCGGCGAGACGATTTCGACCTCACCCGGCAGATCGCCATAGATAGAGGAGTCGTAGGCGGTGATTTTGACGATTGCCGCCAGGCCGGGACGGATGTAAGCGATATCGCGCGGATTAATGCGGGTTTCAATCAGCAGCTGATCTTCCAGCGGCACAATCTCCATCAGCTTGCCGCCCGGCTCCAGTACCCCGCCCACCGTGGTCACCTGAATATCCTTAACGATGCCGCGCACCGGCGAATAGAGCGTGGCGCGCGTCAGCTGGTCCTCTTTCCCCGCCGCCACCTGCAGCTGCGCATCGAGTTCAGCATTGTTTTTCACCTGCTCTTCGTGGGCGCGCACCAGATAGTCATTGCGCGCCTCGTCAATTTTGCCGCGTAGGTCGCTGACCTGGCGACGCAAACGGATCACCTCGACCTGACCGGCCGCGCCTTTAGCGACCAGAGGCTCGGTCAGGCGCAGCTCATCCTGCACCAGCTTCAGCGACTGCTGCAGGTTGCTGATGGTTTCCGTCAGGTTGCGCCGCCGGGATTCATACAGCTGCCTTTCCCGCGTCACCAGCTGCGGCTCCTTCAGGGTTTCCGCGCTGAACTGCAGCGGCGTGCCTGACAGCTCCGCATCCAGCCGCTCCGAGGAGGCGCGCAGGGTGCGCACTTTAGCCTGCGCTTCACCGAAGTTGGACTGGAAGCGGGTTGGATCCAGCGTCGCCAGTATCTGCCCTTTCTCGACAATATCGCCTTCATGCACGTTGAGCTGTTTGACGATGCCGCCATCCAGGCTGTCAATAACCTGTGCGCGGCTGGAAGGGGTCACTTTGCCGGTGCCGACGGTTACCTCATCCAGAATGGCGAAGTGCGCCCAGATCAGGAATATCGCCAGCGCTGCCGTGCAAAGCCAGATAATGGCGGACGTACGGCGTTCATGTCGTGCCAGATCTTTATCAATCATCACCAGGCTCATGCAGCATCTCCTTTATTCGGCCCTGCCGCCGGTTGGGCGGCCGGAGTCGTGGCGCGGCGCAGGATCTCGTCACGCGGCCCATCGGCCACAATCCGGCCGTTATCCATCACCACAATGCGGTCGACCATCTTCAGCAGCGCCGGACGGTGCGTGACCAGTATCAGGGTGCGCCCGCTGATCCAGCCCTGAAGCTGACGGATCACATGCTCTTCCAGCTGCTCATCCATGGCGGCGGTCGGCTCATCCAGCAACACCACCTGCGGCTGACGCAGGATCATCCGGCTCAGCATCACCATCTGACGTTGCCCGCCGGACAGGCCGCGCCCGCCTTCATTAATAATACGATCCAGACTGGCCGCATCCTGCTGTACCAGCGATAGCGCGCCGCTGATGCGCAGCGCCTGTAACATCTCCTGTTCGCTGGCGTGCGGATTGCCCAGCATCAGGTTTTGCCGCAGCGTGCCAAAAAACAGTCGCGAATCGTGTGACAACCAGCCGAGCTGGCGGCGGAGATCGATCGGATCGATGCGTTCAATATCCACGCCATCAACAATCACCTTGCCCTGGCTCGCCATCGCCTGACCGGCGAGAATTTTGAGCAGGGTTGATTTTCCGGCACCGACTTTACCCAGAATGGCAATCTTCTCGCCCGGTTTGATCTGCAACTGCTGCACGTTGAGGACGTTCTTTTCATTCTCTTCGTCGTAGCTGTAATGCACGTTACGCAGATCGTACTGGCCGGTCAGCGTCGGACAGTGCGCCAGGGTCGCCGCGTCGGGCTGATCGAGCGGCTTCTTCAGCAGCTCATCCAGCCCTTTCATCGCCATTTTGGCATGCTGCCAGCGGGAAAAGACCATGGTGAGCTGCATCAGCGGCGCGATGGTGCGTGACGACAGCAGACTACAGGCGACCAGGGTGCCGGTGGTGATTTGCGAATCGAGAACCAGATAGACGCCGAACACCAGCATGCCGGCATAGGTGAGCTGCTGCACCGTGGCGGCCCAGCCGGTCAGCCGGGCGCCCCATAAGCGTTGCTGATTACTGATAGCGGCGCTGACCTCATGGGTCTGTTCCCACTGGCGCTGGAAATAGGGTTCCGCCTGCAGCGCTTTAATATCTTCAATACCTTCAATGGTTTCCACCAGCACCGCATTACGCAGCGCCCCTTCGCGCAGCCCCTCCTTCGCCAGCCGCGCCATCGGGATCTGCACCAGCATGCCAGGGATCACGATCAGCGGTATCGCCGCCAGCGGAATCAGCACCAGCCAGCCGCCGATAAATGACATGATGACCAGGAACAGGATAACAAACGGCAGATCGGCGGCCGCACCCACCGTGGTGGAGGTCAGCAGTTCACGTACCTGATCGATTTCACGCAGCTGCGAAATGAACGAACCGGTCGATTTGGGTCGTGCTTCATTGCGAATGCTCATCGCCCGGGCGAACAGCATGGCAGAGACTTTCAGGTCGATGCGCTTGCCCATTAAGTCGGAGACCTGGGTACGCATCAGGCGGATCAGATACTCAATCGCCGCCGCAATCAGCACCCCGACAAACAGCACCCACAGCGTGGCCTGCGACTGCGCCGGGATCACCCGATCGTAGACCTGCATTGAGAACAGAATGCCGGCCAGCGCCAGCACGTTGCTGATCACCGACGCCAACGAAATCTCGGTGATGCGCCGGCCCATGCCGCGAAAGTTCTTCCAGAACCAGTGCGGTTCATACGGCTGGACGAATTCATCGATGCGCGCATCGCGGCCGCGCGCTGCGACGCCAATCACCCCGACTTCGCCCTGTGCGCGGGCCAGCAGTTCAGACAGCGCGCCTTCACGCACCACGTCGCCGCCTTCGCTTAGCCAGTAGCGTGCGCTGCCGTCCGGGTCGATTCCTTCCAGTACCGCCACGCTGCTGTTTTCCAGTACCAGCACTACCGGGGTGATCTCCTGACGCCAGCGCAGCTTATTTTGCGGCACCATAGTCAGATGCAGCCCGAGCAGCCCGGAGAGCCGTTCCAGCTGCTGCGCCACCGGCAGATGTTCAAACCAACGCATCTGCTGGCGCAGTGTTTTGCCGTCGGCAGGTTTACCGAACCGCGCAGCCACGCGCAGCATGGCGGCAATCCAGTTATCGGTATTCAGGTTTTGTGCGCTCATGGTTAATGCCTTTTAATGCGAAAGCTCGCTATTGCAGCGAAGGAAGGAGATCGCCGCTGCTGCGCTGACGATCGATACCCAGGATATCGAGCAGATTGTCGACCGCAGCGGCATAGCGCACGGTGGCATCCCAGCCATCGTAAAGCGCGGTGATGCGTGAACTGTCCGCCTGAAACACATCCTGTTCCACGCTCAGCAGATCGTTCAGGCTGCGCTTACTGAGCCGGTACTCATCGGCATAGACATTGCGGGTATGGTCGGCGCTTTCCAGCTGCACTTCACCGGCCGCCTGGCGTTGCTGCGCGCCAATCATGTCGGCATAGGCGGTGGAGGCATTCTGATTGATAGTGAGTTTGGCCTGCTGAACCGCCGCCTGCGCCGCTTCACGATCGCCCTCGGCGGACTGGGTTTTAGCATTGACCATGCCGCCCTGGTAGAGCGGCGCTTCAACCTGCAGCTGGACCTCATCGTCCCAGTAAGACTGACGATCGTTTTCGTAGCGGGTCCGGCCAGCCTGAACTTTGATAGTTGGCCAGTGGCCGGACTGCGCCTGACGCACCCGCTCGCGCGCGGCTTCCTGCTTCGCCTGGGCGCTGCGCACCGCGGCGCTGTTGGCGTAAGCGATTTTATCGAGGGTGATCTGCTGATTGAGCAACGCCTGCGGCAGTTCAGGCAGGGCCGCCGGCACCACGCCGGTCAGCACCGTCAGCTGGGCTTTGGCTGAACGCAGCTGCGCCCGATACTGCTCCAGCGTGGCGTGCATCGCGGCGATACGGGTTTCCGCCTGTAACACGTCCGACTGCGAGTTGAGTCCGGCGTCGGCGCGCAGGCGGGCGATATCACGTATCCGCTCCAGTGAGGCGATATTGGTGTGGGCAGTTTCCGCCAGCGCCTGATAACGTTTGACTTCGAGATAGGCCTGCAGCGTATCTTCTGCCACGGTGGTCATTGAGTCGAACAGGCCAAACAGGTAGGCCTCTGACAAGGCGTGCTGCTCGTCGATAGCACCGCCGGTGCGGCCAAAATCGTACAGGAGCTGGCTGAGCATAATGCCGCCGGAGCCATTGTTATTCAGGCTGCCGGCGGAATCGGTCTGATGCGATCGGCCTGCCGCGCCCTGTAGGGAAATCTGCGGATACCAGGCACTTTTGGCGGCGTCGAGATCGCCTTCGCCAACGTGGATTTGAGCCGCCGCTTGCGAGATTTTCGGATTACGGGCGAAGGCGCGGAGAATGGCGTCACGCAGCGTTAAGGTGGCTATCTGTTCTTCGCTGGGGGCGGCACGCCAGTTAAATTCAGCTTTGGGCAAGGGGGCGGCAATGGCCGCAGGCAACACTACGCCATTCAGGGCGCATAACAAAAAGGTCAATCGCACTTTGTTCATTATGTTTACCAACAGGGGTTCTTATCAGCATGGTGTTTTCCCGGTGAACAAAGAGTGCAAAACGGTGCGCCGTTGCGGGCTTGCGCCTCATCAGACTGCGTCAATTAATTTATGGTTCGTAAGCCAGACGCTAAACGACCTTTAACATTATTAGATCATATCCCGCGCTTCTTCCTGCTAAATATCGATGAAATAATTAATTATTTTCTCAATCGCGCAAAATTTAATCGATGATGTTACGCCTGCCAATCCAGACGGGCTTAACAAACCCGTCCGGAAGGCAGTACGTTAACTAATGTGTTTCAGGTCAGACTAGCGGATGAACGGCGGGGTGTTGCCATAAGTGGTCGGCGAGCGTGTAAGGGGAATCGGTCACCAGATTGCTGTCGTGCGGCGCAGCAACAGCGGCAGACGCCTTCGCCGCCGGCAGCGTTTCGGCTGCCGCTGTCGGGCTGAGGTTATCCAGTAGCTGATCGACCGACAGCAGATTCAGCGTGGCAGCAGCGTCAGTATGTGAGGCCACCGTCACGGTCTGGCTGGCACTGGCCAGATTGCCGGCACTGTCTTTGGCGCTCACCGTCATCTGATATTCACCATCATCCAGCGGCGCCAGCTGTCCGGCCAGGATGGTCAGCGCCCAGCCGCCGTCTGCTTTCACGCTGGCGCTGTAGTGCTGATCGCCGAGGGTTAACTGCACCAGGCTGCCTGGCTCAAGGTGGGTCGAACTGCCCTGAATCAGATGCCAGCTGTTAACATCCGCAGCGTCAATCACGTTGTCGTCGAACGGCGTATCCAGCGTCAGGGTCGGACGCTGATGAGTAGCCACGGTGAACAGGCTGCTGTTGGTCTGGGTGTCGCTGTTGCCATACTCATCCCAGCGATGATAGGTGACGGCGACCGGTCCCTCCGGCAGCGCCTGCAGATCGCTGGCGCTCAGGGTCACCATCCCCTTCGCGTCCGGCTGGTAGGTTTTGCCATTGATCACCAGCTCGTTAGCGCCCTCAACATAGAGGCTGAGATCGTGCTGCGCTTCCTGATAGTTGAGGATCATATCGCCGCCGATATCCATTTCGACATAGATCGGGATAAAGCCGGTTTTGATGTTCAGCTCATGGCTGGCGTCGGTATAGTTGTTGGCACCGTCAATCGACCAGGCGCGGATCTCGCCGATATTAATAAAAGCCTGCACATCCGCCGCCGGGATCACCACCTGCCAGTGTCCATCCTCACTCAGCGTGGCGGCATAATCTTTCTCGTTGGCGCCGGTGATCACCAGCCGATGGCCTGGCATCACGGTCGACAGCGTGCCGCTCAGCCGTAAATCCTGCTGGGTTTCCGCCAGATTGATCACATCATCCGCCGTCACCTTATCAAAGCTAATCTGCGGCAGGCTGCTCAGGTGGGTGATCAGCGTCAGCGGGTGAGATTCAGTGGTGGTGTTGCCATTCGGATCAACCGCACTAACCCTCAGACTGTAGACGCCATCCTGCTGCGCTTTGAGATCGCTCTCGTGAAAGGTGCCGGTCCATTTGCCGTCGCCGCCAACAATCGCCGTGGTGGTGATGCTGCCCAGCGTCAGAGTTACCCGTGAGCCAGCAGGCAGATGGGTGCCGCTGCCGCTGATGTCGACGCCATACACACTCTCCTCAATGTTAACCGCGTTATCGCCGCTGATGGTGTCCACCGTCAGAGTCGGCTTAAGGCTGCGGTCGGCATAGAGACCAAAATCGACCGTGGTGTCGGTGCTGTTACCGGCTTTATCGGTGATGGTCAGCGTCAGGGTGTGATTGCCGTCCGGCAGCCCGTTCAGCACCTCGGCGGGCATCGAGGCGTTCCAGTAGCCCCACTGATTGACGGTGCTCTGCCAGCTCTGATCGTTGAAGGTCAGGGTGACGGTTGATCCCGCCTCCCCCACCGCCTGACCGCGCAGATGGACCGGGTTTTGCACTTCCCAGTTGGCGATCACCCCATCGCTGGCGATCGGTTCATACGGCCGCAGCGCGGCGGGCGGCTGGGTATCTGCGGCCGCGGTAACCGCCAGCGTCGTCAGCCCAATCGCCGGACTGAGCGCGCTGTCGGTGAAGAGATCGGCAGACGGCGTTGCGATGGTGGACGTCACTGCCGGGGCCAGGCTGCGCGCGGTGTTATCGGGAACGGCAAATTCACTCACCGCCGCCTGAAAAATGGATTCGAGCCGGACGGCACGAAACGTATCACGCTGGGACATAGGTAACCTCAATTCAGAACAGAAACGCAGGCGCAAACCATCAGATAAACTGATCGTTAAGGTTGGCGCAGTTATGTCAGGCAAGCGTAAGCTGCCCGTTTCCGCTGGTCGGAACCGGTTACCCGCAGGTAACAAGGATTAATGAATAGGCTGCTAAAAAAGCCGCTAAAGAATTTTAGATGTCAGATTTTCTGCATTAACCGGCGTGGCGCCGTTTGCTGCCCCTACCCTAATCTTTCACCCTGCTGATGAATAGTGGCGAAAATCTGGAAAATGGAATTATCACGGCCGGAAAATAAAAAATCAGCGGGCGCTCACACACCCGCTGATTCCATCAGGCTTACTGATATTTTAGCCGCACTACACGATATGCACCTGCAGGTTATGTTGCACCAGCACATCGCCCAGCGTGTTATCGCTGGTCAGCGCCGAATTGTGATAAACCTCGAAGGTTTGCCCCTGCACGGTACGCTCGCCGGTTACCGCCCAGATGCCGCCATTGCTGTTCGCCAGCGTCACCTGGCTGCCATCGGCACCCTTGATGATCAAATCATCACTTTGCTGGTCGGTAATGCTCAGTGCTTCATTCAGATCGAGTTTCACCGAGTTAGTCCCGGTTTTGCCGAGGTCGAGTACTTCAATGTGCTCGACTTTCAGACCCAGCGAGGTGAGATCCAGATTCAGATGCTCCCCGTTCAGCACCAGCGTATCGGTGCCTGCGCCGCCATCGATGTGCGTAAAGTTGAGATCACTGACCGTCACGGTATCAGCCCCACTGCTGCCGGTAACCGCTGCACCTTCCACCGTGCTGCCATCAGCCAGCGTGATCACCACGCCACCAATGGTGTAGCTGGCCTCCCCGGCTGGCGCAGCGGCGGCAACGGTTTCCGGTGCGGAAGCGCTTTCACTGCTGCTGGCCGGCGCGGTGATATCCGCGTCGGTGGTCAGGGTCGAGACCACCGCAGCATGGGTGACGTTTTCCTCACTGCTGCTGGTGTTGTGCTGCGTTTCACCGCCGGCACTGGCCACCGTGGCGCTGTCATCGGCCACCGGGAACAGTGCCACCGATTCGGTGGCGGCAGTCGTAATCGGCAACAATGACCCTAACAGCAGAGTATTGGTGGTCGAATAGCTGTTGCCTGCCACATCAGTGATGGTGATTTTTGCCAGCGTACCCAGCGACAGCAGCAGGCCGCCAACCGACAACAACGACGGCGCGAAGTTAGCGGAGTAACGCCCCAGCGCATCGGTGGTGGTATTGATCGTCGGTCCGTTGCTGCCGTTGGCGAGCAGCAGCGTGACGCTGACTTTCGATCCCTGCGCCGCATTCAGCGAGCCGCCCTGCACCGTCAGTCCGGTCAGCAACGACGTCACGATGCTGAGCACCGGATCGGCGCCCACCAGCGGTGAATTGTGTGACAGTGCGGTAAAGGAGCTGCTGCTGGTGACGGTATTGCCGCCAATATCAGCCACCGTTACGGTCAGCGGATGACTGCCATCAGAGATCCCTTTCAGGGTGGCTGACGGTACGCTGATGCTCCATGCCCCATTCGCGCCAATGGTGGTGGTGAGGATATTGCCCGCGAGGTTAACCGTTACCGTGCCGCCAGCGGCATTGGTGCTGGTGCCGCTGATGGTTTCGGCGGTATTGGCTTCGGCAATATTCAGGTAACCGTCACCGCCAAAATAGCTGCCCAGACTGACCGTCGGCGTGGTGTGACTGACTACGCCGAGTACGGCCGAGCCGCTGCCGCTGCTGCCCGCGCCATTGGTGACGCTGGCGGTGACGGTGTACTGACCATCGGCAATTGCCGCCAGGCTGGCCGCCGGAATCGACAGGCTCCAGTTACCGTTGCTGTTCACCGTGGTGCTGTAGGTCTGTCCGCCCAGCGCCACGCGCACCACCGATCCTTCCGCATTGGTGGTACTGCCGCTAATGGTTTGCGCCGTTTTGACATCCACTGCGCTCAGCGCATTGTCACCAAACAGTGAGGTGATGGCGACCGTCGGCGCAGTATGCGCAATCACGCTCAGCGCACCGCTGCTGTTCGCCACGTTGCCATAGGCGTCGGTGCCGGTCACGGTCACAGTTTTGCTGCCGTCGGTGATTGCCGCCAGATCCGCTTTCGGAACGCTGATACTCCAGCTACCGCCGCTCACCACTTTAGTGGTGTAGGTCAGCCCGTTCAGCGTGGCGCTGACGGTTGATCCGGCCGCCAGGCTTGAGCTGCCGCTGATGGTCTGATTGGAGGCCAGATCCGCTGCGCTCAGCACGCCATCGCCAAACACCGTGTTCACCGACAGCGTCGGCTGAATCAGCCCCAGCGAGACACCGGCACTGGTGCTGCTGGTGTTGCCCACCGGATCGGTGACCGAGGCGCTGACCGTGAAGTTGCCGCTCAGCAGCGTCGAAAGAATGGCAGGCGATACAGTGGCAGAGAAGGTGCCATCCGGGTTAACCAGCGCGGTGGCGGTGGTATTGCCAATCGCCAGCCGGACGCTGCTGCCCGCCGCCACGCCTGATACCGTACCGCTGATGGTCTGCGTCACCAGCGATTCTGCCAGGTTCAGCACGCCGTCACCAAACAGCGGGTTAAGCGTCACTTTCGGCAGGTTGTGAATGCCGACCAGCGCGCCCGCCGAGGTGCTGCTGGTGTTGCCCGCGCTGTCTGTAACGCTGACGCCGACGGTGAGATTGCCATCGGTAATGCCCTGCAACAGCGTTGGCGTCAGCGAAACGTTGAAGTTGCCACTGGCATCGGTGGTGGTGATGAACTGCTGCGATCCGACAGAGACCACCACACGCGAGCCCGGTTCTGCCCCGCCAACCACGCCGCCGATCACCTGGGTGACCAGCGCATCCGCCACGTTAAGCAGGCCGTCGCCAAACAGCGGATTAACGGTGATGGTGGGCAGCAGCGTATCGACCCGGATCCCGGCACTGGTGCTGGCGGTATTGCCCGCCGGATCGGTGACCGAGGCACCGACCGTCAGGTTGCCCTGCGCCAGCGTGCCCAGAATATCCGGCGTGACCGTCGCCGTGAAGGCACCGCCTGCGCCGACCGTGGTGGTGAGCTGGCTACTGCCAATGTTCAGCGTCACGATCGATCCCTGCGCCACATTGTTGACCACACCGCTGATCACCTGGCCGGTGGCGATGTCCGCCAGGTTCAGCACGCCATCACCAAACAGTGAGGTCAGGCTGATCGACGGGGTCTGGGTGAAGATGCCGATGGTCGCGCTGTTAGAAGCGACGTTACCGGCCCGATCGGTGACGCTCACGCCCAGCGTCAGGTTGCCATCCAGCAGTGAACTAAGATCGCCGCCCGGCAGGTTAACGCTCCATGTGCCGCCCGCCTGCACCGTGGTGGTGTAGGTATGGCTGCCAAAGGTGACGGTGACCTGTGAACCGGCGGCGGCGTTCTGAATCACCCCGCCGACCACCTGACCGGTTGCCGCTTCAGCAATGTTAAGAAGATTATCGCCACCAAACAGCCCGGTCAGGGTACCAACGACCGGCACGGCATTGACAATCGCCGTCACGGTTTCCGGGACGCTACGGACGTTACCGGCCGCATCGGTCAGGGTGACGTTCAGCGCCAGATCGCCATCACTCAGCAGCCCCAGTACGGAAGGCGGTACCACAATCGCCCACTTACCATCCTGGCCCACGGCGGCTGACAGCGTGGTTCCGCCCAGTACTACCGAGACCGTCGCGCCAACCCCTGCCGAGGTGGCCACGCCGCTGATGGTTTGTGCCACCGTGGTATCGATGGCGCTCAGCGTTCCGTCGCCGAAGACCGAATCGACCACCAGGGTTAGCGCGCTGTTGACCAGTTTATTCACGGTCAGAGTGGCGTCAGTCTGGTTACCGCTGACGTCATTAACCCGCACGCCAAACACCAGCGCGCCATCATTCAGGCTCGACAGCACCTGTGGATCGACATCGAGACTCCAGCGGCCGTCAGCACCGACCACCGCCGTGGCAATCGGTGCGCCGTCACCGAGATAGAGACTGACGGTTTGCCCTTCAGCCCCCTGGGCACTGCCGGTCAGCACCTGGTTGACGAGCAGATCCGCTGCGTTGATCAGGTTGTCGCCGAGGAAGGCGTCAATCAGGATCAGCGGTGCCGTGTTGTCCACCGTCACCGTTTCATTGACGGTGGTAACGTTGCCCGCCGCGTCGGACAGTTGCGCCGTAATCACCGGTGCAGCACCATCCTGCAGCGCCTGCATGTCGCTGGCCGGTACGGTAGTGGACCAGCTGCCGTTGCTCTGTACGATGGCGTTATAGCTTTTGTTATTGAAGGTGACGACCACCGTGCGCCCGACTTCGGCGCTGTCGGCGGTGCCGCTGATCACCTGACTGGTGGCGCTTTCACTGCCGTTGACCCGATTGTCGCCAGCAAAGGTGTTGAGCGTCAGGGTCGGTGGCGTCAGATCGATCTGCACGCTGCCGCTGGTGGATACCGAGGTCGTGCCATTGTTAGCGATGACCGTAATGGCGACGCTGCCGTCAGCATTGCCGAAATCGCTGACCGGCAGGGCGACGGTCGACCAGCTACCGTTGGCGTTCAGGGTGGTGGAATAGTTGATGTCATTAATCACTACCGTGACCGCGCCGCCCGCACCAAGATTAGCCGAGGTGCCGCTCACCACTACCCCGCCCGCCTGATCGGCGGTACTGATGATGTTATCGCCTGAAATAGTACCCAGCGTCACCAGCGGTCCTGGAGGTGGCGTGAGATTGACGTTTAAGGTCAGATCCTGGCTGGTGGTGTTGCCCGCCAGGTCGCTGACGCTTAACGCCAGGGTCGTCGTCGGCTGGCTGAAGGTGGCCATCTGTTCTGGCGTCAGGGTCAGGCTCCAGCTGCCGTTCGCGCCGACCACCGCCGTTCCGAGCGCCGTCGCGCCCAGCGAGACGCTGAGCACGGTGCCCGGTTCGGCACCGGCAGCCATGCCGCTCAGCAGCTGCGGCTGGATGCTCTCGCTATAGCTGAGCGCGCCATCGCCGGCAAAGGTGCCGACAGTCAGCACCGGCGGCGTGGTATCAACCACCAGCGAACTGCTGATGGTGCTGCTGTTACCGGCCGCATCGGTTGCCGTCACGGTGACCGGATAGCTACCGTCAGTGAACACCGAGAGATCCGCGTTGCTCAGCGGCATCGGCCAGCGTGCTGTACACCGCATCACCCATGGTGATCCGCACCGTCTGACTAGCACCGGTTTCGCCGGTGGTGCCGCTCAGGGTAAAGCCCGCTGCAACATCGGCGGCATTGATGTAGCCATCGAGGAACTGAGCATCAACGGTCGGCTGCGGTGCAGTGAGATCGGCGGTAAAGGCCAGCTCCGTGGTGCCAGTGTTACCCGCCGCGTCGACCACGTTAACCGTCAGAGTATGCGCGCCATCACCCAGTGAACTCAGCGCGTTGGCCGGAATGTTTACCACCCAGTTACCTGCACCATCCACCGCGCCGTTGTAACGCGAACCGTTCAGATCGACGGTGATGCTCACGGCCTGATTATCACCAATGCTACCGGTGGAGCCGGTCAGCGTAACGCCCGCCGCCGCTTCACTGATATTCAGCACACTGTCAGCGCCAAATGCACCGTCGTTAAAGGTTGGGGTCGGGGCTGTGACCTCGGTCACCACGTTGAGCGCCGTGCTGTCGGTGTTACCGGCCAGATCGCTGGCGGTGACCGTGATGGTGTGGCTGCCGCTGCTGAAAGTCGCCAGTTGCGCAGGTGTCAGCGTCAGCGACCAGCTGCCATCGGTCTGTACTGTCGCGGTCAGCGGTTGATCGCCATTAAAACCTGAGATCAGCACGCTGACCGTCTGTCCGGCCCCGCTAAGCCCGGTCGAGCCGCTCAGCACCTGCTCGCTTGCCGCATCAGCCGCACTGAGCGCACCGTCGCCAAACGGCAGATTAAGGGTAACGTCCGGCAGGTTATTCACCGCGACCAGCACGTTGCCGCCCACGCTGGCGCTGTTGCCGTTAACATCGGTGACCGTCACCGTGACCGGCCAGTTACCATCCGGCAGCGACTGCAATACCGCCGGTGGCAGATCCAGCGTCCAGCGGCTATCGCCGTCGCTCAGGGTGGCGGAATAGACGGTGCCATTAACGGTAACCTGCACCGACGCCGGATTGGTGACGTTGATGGTGCCGCTCAGTGCACCGCCTGCCGCCGCCTCGTCAGCGTTGATACGGCCATCAGTGAATGGCGTATCCAGCGTAGGCGCAACAAGCGGCGTCGTGGCGGTGATAAAGCTCTGGGTCGCTTCCGTGCTGTTACCCGCCCGATCGGTGGTGGTCACGGTAAGGGTGTGCTGCCCGTTGCCGAGAATAGCGATGTATTCCGGCGTCAGGCTGGCGGTCCAGTTGCCATCTGCATCAACCGTGACCGACAACGGAATGTTGTCGTTTCCGACCGTCACGCTGACCGTCTGACCGTCGCCCACCGCGGTGGTGCCGCTGATAACCTGCACCGTTGCCGCTTCGCTGCTGTTGATCACATTGTCACCAAACAGCGTGGTGGCGAAGGTCGGCGTTACCGGCGGCGTCAGCAGAATTTCAATCCCGGCTGTAGCCTGCGCCGGGTTACCGGCGGCATCAACGGTGGAGACCACCACCTCGGTCAGGCCGTCTGGCTCACTGCTCAGCGCGCCAGGTGCCAGATAGAGCGACCAGTTCCCGTCCTGGCCCACGGTGGTGCTGAAGGTCTGCTCACCGACCTGGATCGTGACAATGGTGCCTGGGGTCACACTGCTGCTGCCGTTCAGCGACAGCTCGCCGGCCGCATCGGCGGCGCTCACCAGCCCGTCGCTAAACGGCGCCGCCAGGCTGATGGTCGGCAGGGTATTAAAGGCGACATCCAGCGAGGTAGTGGTATCGGTGGTGACGTTACCTGCTGGGTCGGTTACCGTCACGCTGATGGTTTGTGAGCCATCGGCTAACTGCTGGAGATCGGCGGCCGGAATGGTGACCGACCAGTTCCCGCCCGTTCCGGCGGTGGTGGTGTAGGTGACGTTGTTTAAGGTGACCGCCACCGGCAGACCTTCTGCGGTGTTACCGGTGATGGTCAGATCCTGCAACGACTCCGCCAGGTTCAGGCTGCTGCCGGCACTGAGCGCAATGTCCGTCACCACCGGCAAGGTGGTATTGACCGTGACATCATGGGTTGCCGTGGCCGGGTTGCCGGCCACATCGCTGGCGCGCACGCTGAAGGTCTGGGTGGAATCTGCCGGCAGGCCGTTGAAGGCCGTCGCGGGCACGGTCACCGTCCAGTTGCCGTTCGCGTCGAGCGTGGTGCTGTAATCGACATCGTTGAAAGTGACTGTGACCGCGGTGCCACCAGCCAGCTGGGTGCTGGTGCCGCTGACCACCACGTCGCCGGTCGCTTCAGTGGCGTTGATCACATCATCACCGGCCACCACGTTGACGCTGAGCGTCGGCTGGGCCTGATCGCTGGCGACCACCACCAGACTGGTGCTGCTGCTGGCCGGGTTACCGGCGACATCAGCGGACACCACCACCAGCGCCTGCTCACCATCCGGCAGAGTAGCGATATCGGCCGCCGGTACGATCACCGTCCAGCCGCCACCGGCCGCGACCGTGCCACTGTAGTCGATATTATTCAGCGTGACCGTCACCACCTGTCCCTCGGCAAGGTTGGTGCTGGTGCCGCTGACGGTCAGATCCTGCCCTGCTTCAGCCTGATTGAGGTAGTTATCACCGCTGACAGGCCCGATGGTCAGGGTCGGCAGCGTCGCGCTGTCGGCATCACGGGTCAGCGTCTGGCTGATGCTGGTCTGGTTGCCTGCGGCATCGGTCAGCGAGACCCCGACCGGATAGCTGCCATCCGTCAGCCCCTGCAGCACGCTGGCGGGCAGCGTCACCTGCCAGCTGCCGTCTGACAGCACCTGGGTCTGGTAATCCACATTCTGGAAGCTGACGGTGACAATCTGTCCGGCATCAGCAACCGAGGCGGTACCGCTGACCGCCACATCCTGCAACAGCTCCAGTGAGTTGATGGTGTTGTCGCCGCCAATCGCATTCACGTTCAGCGCTGGCGGGGTGAAATCGACCGTGACGCTGCTGGCGAGTGAGCCACTGTTGCCTGCGGCATCACTGACGTTGACCTCCAGGGTATTAATACCGTCGCTCAGGGTCTGCAACTGGGCTGGCGTCAGGGTCACCGTCCAGTTGCCCTGGGCATCAACCACCGCTGAATAGCTCTCGCCGCCCAGCGTCACGCTCACCGTCTGGCCTGCGCCCAGTAATCCGGTGGTACCGCTCAGCGTCTGGCTGGAGTCAGCTTCATTGCGGCTCAGATAGCCATCGCCGAATGGCGTGTCAATGCTGACCGACAACGAGGCGGTCGCCAGATTGATCTCCCGCGTTTCGGTGACCGGGTTGCCCGCGGTATCACGCACGGTGACGGTGACGGTATAGAGACCGGCCGGAATATCCGTCAGTGCGCCCGCCGGCAGCGTCAGGCTCCAGTTGCCCTCTCCGTTGACGGTGGTGGTCCAGATCTGGTTATTCAGCGTCAGGGTAACCAGCTGCCCTTCACCGGCGTCGCTGCTGCCGCTCAGGATAACCGGTGCCGTACTTTCGGCGATGTTGATGATGTCATCACCCGCCACCGCATCAAGGGTTAACACCGGTGGCGTGCGATCCACCACGACACTGCCGTCGGTGCTGGCAGTGTTGCCTGCCGCATCCTGTACCGTCACGGTATAGCCGACGGTCTGTTCCGGCAGATCCGCCAGGGCGACCGCCGGGACAGAAACCGTCCAGTTGCCATTGTCGTCGGCCGTCGTGGTATAGGTGTTGCCGTTCAGCACTACGCTGACACTCTGGCCGTCTCCGCTGGCACCGGTGGTCCCGCTGAGGGTTTGCGTACTGGTGATGTCGCTGCTGTTGAGCGTGCCGTCACCAAACGGGCTGGTGATGGTCGGATCGGGCAGATTGGTGGCCAGTACGTTGAGCGTCGCCGCGCTGCTGAGCGTCGCGCCTCCGCTGTCGGTAGCGGTCACCGTCAGGGTGTAAGCACCATCCGCCAGACCGGCCAGCGCGTTGGCCGGTACGATCAGACTCCAGTTGCCGTTGGCCGCGACCTGCGCGGTGTAGCTGACATCGTTAAGCAATACCGTCACCGTGCCACCCTGCGGCACATTGACCGAGCTGCCGGTTACGATCAGCGGCTCAGCCAGTTCCTGGGCATTCAGGTAGTTATCGCCACTCAGTGCATTGAGCGCCAGGCCGGAAGCGTTGCTGTTAACGTCGAAGGCCAGGGTGTTGGTGGCGGTGTTGCCCGCCACGTCGCTGACGGCCACCGTGAAGCTGGCACTGCCGTCATTAAGCGCACTCAGCGCGCCCGCCGGTACGGTCAGGCTCCAGGCGCCGCTGGCCTGCACCGCGGCACTGTAGACGTTGCCGTCCAGCGTCACGGTCACCAGTTGCCCTGGCTCGACGTTGCTGACGGTGCCGGAGAGACGCTGATCGGTCAGCCGCTCTGCACCATCCACCACGTTGTTGCCGGCAAAGGTATCCAGCGTCAGGGTTGGCAGGCTGGCAGGATCGACTTTCAGCGCCAGACTGGTGTTACTACTGGTGCTGTTGCCGGCGGCATCGCTGGCGGTAACGGTCAGCGGATAGTTGCCGTTGCCCAGCCCGCTGTAGATAGTGGCGGGCAGATCGAGACTCCAGTTGCCTTTCGCGTCTGCCGTGGTGCTGGCGCTGCTGCCGTTGAAGCTGGCGACGATCAGGGCATTGGCTTCGCTGCTGCCGGTCAGCGCCAGCGGCTGCTGGCTCTCTGCGGCATTAATGATGCCACCTGACGGCGTATTCAGGCTCAGCGGCGGAGGCAGCGTATCAACCGCAACCGTTCCGCCCGCCTGGCTGCTGTTACCGGCCACATCGCTGACCACCACGGTATACGGTGTTTCACCCTGCGGTAACGCTGACAGCACTTCAGCCGGAATCGTCACCTGCCAGTTGCCGGCCTGATCGACCGTGCCGCTGTAGCTGACGCCATCCAGCGTCACGCTGACCGCCTGGCCATCGCCGCTGACGCCGGTCGTGCCGGTGATGGTGCCGCTGGTCGCCGCTTCCGCGCCATTAAGCACCCCGTCCCCGAACGCGTCGCCTGGGGTGGCAACCGGCAGCGCGGTGGCGATCACCGTCACCACCGTGTCGGTAGTCGCCAGTGGCGTACCGTCGGCATTCGTGACGGTGGTGGTCACGGTCAGCGGGCCGTCGGCGACATTAGTCAATGTGCCAGCCGGTAAGGTCAGGTTCCAGCTACCGTCGGCCGCCACGGTGGTGGTGACGGTGGTGCCATTCGCGGTCACCTCTACGATGCTGCCTTGTGGCAGACCGCTGGTGCTGCCGCTGACCAGCACATCGCCAGTCAGTTCACTGGCGTTGAGGTAGTTATCGCCGGTGATCGGGGCCAGTGCAACGGAAGGCTGGGTATTATCCACGTTGAAGTTAAGCGGGCTGCTGCTGGTGTTGCCGACCGCATTGATCACGCTGACGTTCAGGGTCTGGCTGCCCTCCGCCAGACCGGCCAGCGCCCCAGCCGGCAGCACGATGCTCCAGCTGCCGCTGGCTTCGACCACGCCGCTGTAGTTGCTTCCATTGAGAGAGACGGTGACCTGCTGTCCTGCTTCCACGTTGGTGGAGGTGCCGCGCAGGGTAATCGGCTGCAGCTGTTCGGCAGCGCTGACAACGCCATCGCCGGAAAAGGCATCACTGTCTACGGTCAGCGTTGGCTGGAGTTCAGGTGCGTTCACCACATTCAGATCGATGGTCTGACTGGTCTGGTTGCCATTGGCGTCGGTGGCGGTGACGGTTACCGGGTTGCTGCCAGACGGCAGCCCGGTGAGATTGTCCGGCGCGATTTGCAACGACCACTGACCGTTGGCGCCAACGGTGGTGCTGTAGAGCGTATCGTTAAATTCAACTGTAACCCGATCGCCATTCTGACCGGTGCCGCTGATTACCAATGGCTGCGTCAGATCATTGACGCTCAGGGCGTTATCGCCGCTGATCGGATCGACCACCAGCAACGGTGCAGCGGTCGCAACGTTCAGCGTGCTGCTCTGGCTGCTGCTGTTGCCCGCCGTGTCGCTGACGGTCACCACTACCGGATAGCTGCTGCCGTTAGTCAGGCCCGCCAGGGCGGCTGGCGGCACGTCCAGTGACCAGTTACCGTCGGCATTGACCGTGCCGGTATAGGTCACGCCGTTCAGCGTCAGGCTGACCCGATCGCCTTCACTGCCGGTTCCGCTGAAGCTGATGCCCGCCGTCTGTTCTGCGCCGTTCAGCACCCCATCACCGGCCGGTGAATTGAGGCTGAAGTCCGGTGCGGCAGTATCGACGGTCAGCGGCAAGGCGCTGGTATTGCTGTTGCCACCGGCGCTGGTCACCGTGACGTTGAGATCGTAGCGGCCATCGGTCAGCGCCTGCAGATCGGCGCGGGGTACGGTGGCGGTCCAGCGGCCATCGTCAGCAACAATGGCATCGTAGGGGACGCCGTTCAGCAGCAGGCTCACGCTGCTGCCCGGGGCGACGGTGCCGCTGATCGGCAGATCGGCGTCAGCTTCTGCGCCGTTAATAATGCCATCGGTGGCAATCGGATTAACCACCAGCGTTGGTGTGCCGGTATCGACCGTCAGCGGCACCGTGGTGCTGGCACTGTTGCCGGCCAGATCGGTGGTAGTGACGGTGATCGGATTGCTGCCCTGCGCCAGCGCTTGCAGCGCCGACGGCGGCAGAACCACGCTCCAGTCGCCATTCGCCGCCACCGTTGCCGGATAGCTGCTGCCGCCCACGCTGACGCTAACCGCCTGGCCCGGCGTCGTGGTGCCGGTCAGGGTTTGCGCCGCGCTGGCTTCTTCACTGTTGAGTATGCTGTCAGTAAACGGCGTATTGATGACCGGTGCGGTCAGCGGCGTGGTGGCGACCAGCAGCGTCTGGCTGCTGGAAACCTCGCCTGAGGTCACGGTTACCGTGGTGGTGCCCTGTGCCAGATTAGCCAGATCGCCGGCTGGCACGGTGATCGTCCAGGCCCCGGTTTCGTCGGTGGTACCGCTGTAAACGGTGCCGCCCGGCACCAGCGTAACGCTGACCACGCTACCGACGGCCAGGTTGGTTGAACTGCCGCTGAGGGTCAGATCGCTCTGCGCTTCGATCGCGTTGAGCTGATTATCCTCGGCGATTGGCGCAATCGACAGCAGCGGTGCGTTAGTGGTGATGACGGTGAACTGTCCGCTGGCAGGCTGCGCCGGGTTACCGGCGACATCGAGGATCGCCACGGTAAAGGTTTTCTCCCCGGCCGCGCCCAGCGATCCGGCCGGTAGCGTGACGCTCCAGACGCCATTTGCCTGGACCACACCATCGTAAGACTGACCGTTAATCGCCAGCACTACCGGCTGCCCGGCCGGTACGCCGGTGACGGTGCCGGTAACCTGAATATCACTCAGCTGTTCGGCACTATCGACCTGATTATCCGCCGTGACCGGATCAATGGTCAGCGCCGGCGGGGTCGCCGCCAGCACGGTAACATCCGACAGCACGCTGCTGCTGTTGCCGTACGTATCGCTGATCGACACGTTAACCGGATAGATAGCGTCTGCCAGCTGGCTGATTACCGCAGCCGGCACCGTGACGCTCCAGCTGCCGCTGGTATCGACCGTCGCGGTATAAACCGTGCCGTTAAAGTCGACCGACACCGCATCGCCTGCGCTGCCGCCACGGCCATCGATGGTCAGATCCTGACTGTGCTCAGCGATGTTGATATAGCCGTCGCTGGCTGGGGTTGAGACTTCGAGCAGCGGTGGCGTGGTGGCAAAGGTCACTAAATCCGTCGTCTGGCTGACGTTGCCATCACTGTCGGTGGCCACCACCGTCACTGCCTGGGCACCGTTCGGCACCAGAGCCAGATCGGCAGCAGGAACAGTGATACTCCAGCTCCCCTCCTGCGCCACCACGGCGCTGTAGGTCTGGCCGTTGAGCGAGACGCGAATAATATCGCCTTCATCACCGCTGCCGCTGACGCTCAGCGGCTGCTGCGCATCGGCAACGTTAATCACGCCATCATCGGTGAGTGGGTTGACGGTTAAAGCTGGCACTGCGGTAGCTACCCGCAGCTCGGTCGAGAGGTCACTGCTGTTACCGGCCGGATCGGTGACGGTAACGCTCACCGGATAGGTCTGGTCAGTGAGTGCGCCGAGATCGGACACCGGCACCGACGCGGTCCAGCTACCGTTGCCATCCACCGTGGCGGTGTAGGTTTTGTCGTTCAATACCACCGACACCGTATCGCCCGCCGTGCCGGTACCGCTGAACAGCAGCGGCTGCGTCAGATCGCCGTTGCTGAGCACACCGTCACCGCCCGGTGCCGCCACCGTTGCCTCAGGCAACTGGGTACTGACCGCCAGCGGCTGGGTTTGCGTAATGATATTGCCGCTGGCATCGGTCAGGCTGACGTCGAGACGGTAGCTGCTGCCATCCGCCAGCGCCTGCAGCGCGTCAGACGGCACGGTCACCGTCCAGTTGCCGGAGCCATCCACGGTGGTGGTATATGTCTGGTCATTCAGCGTGACCGAAACCAATTCCCCCGGCGCAGCGCCGGATCCGCTGACCGGCAGCCCGGCCGCCACTTCACTGCTGTTGAGAATGCCATCGCCACCGGCCACCGGTGCCACAATCAGGTTCGGCAACCGGGTATCGACGCTGAAGTCCAGCGTGTCCTCAACGCGGTTGCCTGCTTCATCAATCACCGTGATATTGAGGCTGTTGCTCCCCTGTGGCAGCAGGGCGAGATCGCTGGCAGGCACGGCCAGGCTCCAGCTGCCGTCAGGATTGACCGTGGCACTGTAGGTTTTACCGTTCAGTTCCAGTTCGACCTGTTGACCCGCCGCCGCTTTGCCGGTGCTGCCGCCGATCGCCAGATCGCTGCTGGCGTCAGCGCGGTTGAGAATGCCATCCGTGAGCGCGCTGTCGTTAAGCGTGATCTGTGGCTGATTGCTGACCACCACGTTGAGCTGCGCTGAATCGGTCAGCAGGGTGTTATTGGCATCGATGGCGGTCACCGACACTGCCTGGACGCCGTCAGTAATATCGGTCAGATCGCTGGCCGGAACGGTGACGCTCCAGAATCCGTTGCTGCCGACCACGCCGCTGTAGGTGCTGCCGTTAAAGGCCACCAGCACCGACTGTCCTGCGGCGACGCCAACTGCTGAACCGGAGATCACCAGATCGTTGCCAGCCTCCTGCTGGTTTAGGAAGCCATCGCCGCTCAACGGTTCGCTGATGGTCAGAACGCCCGGCTCACCTGGCGCGGGTGTAATGTTGATCTCGCGGCTGTCAGTGGCAGCGGTCCCTGCCGCGTTGCTGACGCTCACCGTAAGTGTGGTGCTGCCCGCGGCCAGCGCGCTGAGCGCCGCAGACGGAATCAGAGCGCTCCAGTTCCCCTCAGGCCCGACCTGTGTAGTGTACGTTGCGCCAGCCAGCGTGATGGTGACCGTCTGGCCCGCTTCGACATTACTGGTGCTGCCGGTCAGGGTCTGATCGACCGCTTTTTCGCTGTTATCCAGCAGATCGTCTGCGGCAAAAACGTTGACCGTAATCGCTGGTACGCCAGGTTCAGGCGAAGCTTCTACCGCGATACCGCGGCTTTCACTGGCCCCGGTACCTGCCACGCTGGAGACCGTAGCGCTGATGGTGGCGCTGCCGGCAGGCAGTGCGGCCAGTGCGCTGGCTGGCAGGGTCAGGCTCCAGTTACCGTCCGTATCTACCGCGGCGCTGAAGGTCTGATCGCCAACGGTGACGGTGACAATCTGACCGGCTTCAACGTTAGTGGTGCTGCCGCTCAGCAACTGGTCGCTGGCTTTTTCGTCATTGCTCAGCACATCATCGACCGCAAACGGATTGATGGTCAGAACCGGTGCATTCGGCACGGTGACCGGGGCTTCAACCGTGATCGGCAGGCTGTCACTGGCGGTGATGCCTGCTGCGTTGCTGACCGTGACCGACAAGGTGGTGGAACCGCTCGCCAGCGCGCCAAGCGCATCGGCCGGAATGCTGATATTCCAGCTGCCATCGTCGCCGACGGTGCCGCTGTAGGACTCTCCGCCCAGCGTCACGGTAACGATCTGGCCCGCTTCGACATTGGTGGTGGTACCGGACACCGCCTGCGCGTCCAGCTTCTCTTCGTTGCTTAACAGGTTATCGTCGGTAAACGCCGCCACGCTCAGGGTCGGCGTACCCGGCGCGGTCACCGGGGCTTCTACCGCGATATCACGGGTTTCGCTCACCGTGGTGCCGGCCAGATCGCTGACCGATACGCTCAACGTAACGCTGCCAGCGGCTAAGGCTGCCAGCGTTGAGGCCGGAATGGTGACGCTCCAGCTGCCGTCTGCGGCCACGGTGGTGCTGAACGTCTCACCGCCGAGCGTTACCGTGATCGGCTGACCGGTTTCAATGTTGCTGGTGGTGCCGCTCAGCAGCTGATCGCCGGTTTTCTCACTGTTGCTGAGAATATCATCCCCGGCAAACGGGTTGATGGCGACGGTTGGCTCGCCCGGTAAGGTGACCGGTGCCGTGACGCTGATGGGCAGCGTGTCGTTGAGCGTGGTGCCGGCAGCGTTGCTGACCGATACCGTGATGGTGGTCTCGCCAGCGGCCAGCGCCGTCAGTGCCGCGGACGGCACCGTCAGGCTCCAGCCACCGTCAGCATCGACGCTGGCGCTGTAAACCTGGCCGCCAAGCGTCACGGTGACGACCTGCCCCGCTTCGATGTTGCTGGTGGTGCCGCTCAGGATCTGATCAACGCCTTTTTCTTCGTTGCTGAGCAGGTTATCACCGGCGAAATCGTTGATGGTCAGGGTCGGGATGGCCGGACCGGTGCCCGCTGCCTCAACCGCGATATCGCGTGTTTCATTGACGGTGGTTCCCGCCAGGTTCGTGACGGCCACAGTAATGGCATTCGAACCGGCGGGGAGATTGCCCAGCGCCGCCGCCGGGATAATCACCTGCCAGTTGCCATCTACATCGATGATGCCGATATAGTTCTGCCCGCCGAGGTTCACAATCACCTCTGAACCCGCTTCGACATTGGTGGTGCTGCCGCTGAGCGTCTGGGCGGTGCCCTTTTCAGCATTGCTAAGGATGTCATCTCCGGCAAACTGACCAATCGAGATGGACGGTTCGCCCGGCTGGACAACCGGGGCGTCAACGATGATCGGCAGCGCGCTGGTCGCGGTGTCGCCGGCCGCATTACTGACCGATACGGTGATGGTGGTTTCACCGGCTGCCAGCGCCGTTAGCGCGGCGGCAGGCACGGTAAGGCTCCAGCTGCCATCTGCGCCCACGCTGGTGCTGTAAGTCTGACCGCCCAGCGTCACCGTGACGGTTTGTCCGGCCTCAATGTTGCTGGTGCTGCCACTGAGCGTTTGATCGGTGGTTTTTTCGACATTGCTTAGCTGGTTATCGCCGGCGAAATCAGCCAGCGTCACGCCGGGCGCGCCGGGCGTCACCGGAGTTTCCACGTTGATATCGCGGTTTTCGCTGGCTTCAACGCCGGCCTGATTGGTGACGACAACCGAAATAGCGAGGCTACCCGCAGCCAGCCCATTCAGTGCCTGGGCCGGTACGCTAATACTCCAGCTACCATCGGCACCCACCGCAGTGCTGTAGGTCTGATCGCCGAGCGTGATGGTAACTACCTGCCCCGCTTCCACGTTGCTGGTGCTGCCGCTCAGGGTCTGGTCACTGTTTTTTTCGTCATTGCTCAGGATATCGTCGCCGGCAAACGGGTTGATGGCGATAACTGGCGCGCCTGGCTGGGTGAGCGGCGCGTCAACGCTGATCGCCAGGCTGTCGGTGGCTGGCGTGCCTGCCGCGTTGGCCACGCTGACGGTAATGGTGGTGCTGCCCGACGCCAGTGCCGCTAACGCTTCAGCTGGCACGGTGATATTCCAGCTGCCATCGGCTGCTACGCTGCCGCTGTAGTTCTGGCCGCCGAGCGTTACGGTGACAACCTGACCGGCTTCGACGTTGGTGGTGGTGCCGCTCAGGGTCTGGTCGGCGGTTTTTTCGGCGTTACTCAGTACGTTATCACCGGTAAACGGGTCGATCTCCACCCCCGGCATACCCGGCTCGGTGACCGGGGCCTGAACCTGAATCGGACGGCTTTCGCTGGCCTGGGTACCCGCCTGATTGCTGACGGTGGCGGTAATCGTCTGAGCGCCCTGCGTCAGTGCCGCAAGCGTGGCGGGAGGCAAAGTGATGCTCCAGCTTCCGTCGGCACCGACCGTGGCGTTGAAACTTTGGCTGCCCAGCGTAATGGTGACGATCTGGCCCGCCTGAACATTGCTGGTACTTCCGCTCAGCGTCTGGTCAGTGGTTTTCTCACTGCCGCTCAGCACGTCGTCACCGGCAAACGGGTTGATGGTGATTGTCGGGGCATCCGGCGTGGTATCGGGTTGCTGGACGGTGATCCCCAGACTGGCCGCGGCGGCGGTGCCGGCGGCGTTACTCACGATGACTGAAATGGAGGTGCTGCCTGCCGCCAGCGCCGCCAGGGCACTGGCCGGAATACTGACGCTCCAGCTGCCATCGGCACCGACGCTGGCATTGTAGGTCTGGCCGCCGAGGGTGATGGTTACAATCTGACCTGCTTCAACGTTGCTGGTGGTGCCGCTCAGCAGTTGGGCGGTTGATTTCTCCGCGTTATCCAGCACGTCATCGCCGGCAAATGGATTAAGGGTAATGGTCGGCGCGCCAGCCGTCGGGGGATTACCCGGCGTGCCGGGATCGACACCGTTGTTGTTATCACCACCGCCGCCGCCGCCACCACCACCGCCACCCCCTGCGCCAATCGCCAGACCGGCCAGGCCCAGCACGCCGAGACCGCCGGCAGTAATCACACCCATTGACGAGTTGGTGTTATCCGCCAGCAACAGCGGCTCTACGCTGTCGAGCGATTCATAGGTCGGTGTCACCGCGTTAGAGGCCAGTTCGGCCCCTTCTGCCGTTTGCGGAAACAGGGCGTGTTCCGGTGGATTAACCCCATCATCAAAAACCAGTTCGCTGTGTTCGCCTTCGGCATCATCAAAGAAAAATTTCTGATAGCGGACAGTACTGCCATCACGCATATGCAGAACAAGATCGTTTCCCTGGCGTTCGTACTGCGCCACCATTGCGCGCGTGCCGCTAATGCGGACCACGCTGGGTTCGGTGAGGTTAATGGTTTGTGATGAACCGCCTGTACTCTGCGAGATAAGCGTGCCGTTTTCGCGCGAAATGATATCGACCCGGCCCTGCGTGAGTTCTGCCATTTGTAACCTCTACTCCACCAGATTGGCTAATATACTGAATCTAAAAACATAAAATATTTTTATGCTTATAGTATTCACACATTCCTTCACCTTCTGTCAGACAGAAAGTGTCTTAGCCCGGTGTATCCAAAGGCAGTAAAGCCAGGTGACGCTACACACCGGGGAAAATTCCCGGCGTGGCGCTATTTTTATTGGATTATTTGTGTGTAGTTATACGCAAAACGCAGCGGTTTCGCCTGCTTAATCTTTAACGCAAGGGAGATAAAAATCAATTTTAATGTGCAGATTTTATTATGTTTTAACATTCTTTTCATAAGCAACACTTGCAATAAGGCTTTCAGCAAATTTGCTTTATCGTTGTTTTTACATGTCAATTTGTTGCGGGAAGTTTCTATGATTGGGTTAAAAAGGTTAAAAAATAACCTCCACCTGAACTTTAGAGCGGAAAAAAGAATTTCTTAATTAAGCGATTCAGCCATCATTTATCGCTGGCCCTGATCGCCATTTGCGCTGACAAGTGGTTGAAAAATGGCGATCAAATTTGGCTTAAGTCACGTTACGTGCTGCGAGATTAGCCAGGAAAGTTCTGGAAAAAATCCGCGCACCGCTAAAAGTCGGTAAACTCGCGGTTTTGTTACGCATCTGCCGCTGCACCACACCGGTAATAAATGGCGCGGCGGGTGCCAGTTTTCATGGCCGCAATGCTACACTTTTTCGCTTTGCCACTGATGAATCTGACCTATGACTGCACTGGACGCTGCACAGCAAAATAAACCCGATAGCCGCCTGAACTGGGGCACCCGCACGGTGTTTTTAATCAATGGTTTAGGCATGTCAGCCTGGGCACCGCTGGTGCCGTTTGCGCGCGACCGCCTGCAGCTTAACGGTGCCTCACTGGGCGCGTTACTGCTCTGTCTGGGCATTGGTTCGCTGGCGGCGATGCCGATCACCGGCACATTAGTTGCGCGATTTGGCTGCCGGCGGGTGATGTGTCTTTCGACAGTGCTGGTGCTGGCAATGATGCCGCTGCTGGCCACGGCTGATTCCCATCTGGTAATGGCCGCAGCTCTGATGTGTTTTGGTGCCGGTCTGGGCATGCTGGATGTGGCAATGAACTACCAGGCAGTTCAGGTCGAAAAAGCGGCCGGCAAGCCGATGATGTCTGGCTTTCACGGTTTTTTCAGCCTCGGTGGCATTCTGGGCGCTGGCGCGGTGAGTCTGCTGTTAAGCCTGAGTTTTACGCCGCTGAGCGCCGTGATGGTGATCATGGCGGTGATGCTGCTGCTGTTACTGTGGCGTCTGCCCGGCTTAATGAACCAGCGTTTGCATCAGCCCGATCAGCCCTGGCTGGTGATCCCACGTGGCTGGGTCGCCTTTCTGGGTGCGCTCTGCTTTATCCTGTTTCTGGCGGAAGGAGCGGTGCTGGACTGGGGCGCGCTGCTGCTGTTGCAGAACCCGGCCATGTCGCCGACCCATGCCGGTCTGGGCTATGCACTGTTCTCAACGGCGATGACGCTGGGCCGGTTTGGCGGCGATAAAATCATTCACCGCTTCGGTCGTTATCCGGTGATGCTGACTGGCGCGCTCACGGCCGCTGCGGGCATGAGCCTGGCAGTGTGGCTGCCGTGGCCGGAGATGGCGCTACTGGCTTTTCTGCTGGTCGGTTTCGGTTTATCGAATACCGTGCCGATGTTATTCAATGCGGCGGGGAATCAACAGGATATGCCGGCAAACCTGGCGATTTCTGCCATGACAACGCTGGGATATGCGGGTATTCTCTCAGGTCCGGCCTTAATCGGATTCATATCACAATGGATCAGCCTCAGCGGCGCATTTTTATTAATCGCGCTGTTGCTGTTAGCTGTGGCCGCCAGTGCGCGAAAAGTTGCGCGATAATTCAGGTATCAGACACGCTATGTTGCCTTATAAGTTTCCCCTGACATCCGGCAATGTCACCCGCTTCTTTGTGGTTTTCAATCTGGTGCTGCTGTTGGCGCTGGGCTTTATGGTGCATAACTCGGTCAATGCCTGGCTGACCAGCAAACGTTACGCCATGACCGATCTGGCGCGCGACGTGCAGAAACGCATCGACGCCTATCGTTTTGCCACCTGGCAGATTTATGAAAACCTTTCAACCAGCGCCGCGGGTGCCGCACCCAGCGCCAATCTGCAAGAGACGCGACTGCGTCCTGACGTCTATTATCTGGAAAAAACCCGCCGCAAAACCGAGGCGTTAATTTTTGGATCGCATGACAGCAGCACGCTGGACATGACCATGCGGATGTCGAACTATCTCGACACGCTGTGGGGCGCCGAAAATCCGACCTGGTCGATGTACTTTCTGAATGGTCAGGATAACAGCCTGATCATGATCTCTACCCTGCCGCTGAAAGATATGGCGACCCGCTATAAAGAGAGCGCCATCAGTTCCATGGTGGATGCCCGTCGTGCGGAGATGCTGCAGCAGGCTAATGCGCTGGATGAACGCGAAAGTTTCTCGGCGCTGCGCCATCTCGCCTTTCAAAACGATCACTACTTTACCCTGCGTACCACCTTTAATCAGCCCGGCCATCTGGCGACGGTGGTGGCCTTTGATCTGCCGGTCAACGATCTGATCCCACAAAACATGCCACTGGAAAACTTCCAGCTGCGGCAGGACAGCTCGGTGAGTACCACCACCACGGATCAGCAGGAGACGGAAGATACCCAGATTTCGCTGGTGAATCCGAATGTGGAAATCGCCGCGACGCTGCCGAGCACCTCGCTGCAGCTGGTCTATCGGGTACCGATTAGCCGGCTGATTATCGATACCCTGCATAACCTGCTGTGGCCACTGCTGATCAATCTGCTGCTTTTCCTGCTGTCGCTGGCCGGCATGGTGCTGCTGCGCCAGCAGTCACTGCGTCCCAGCGAGAACCAGAGCGCTGAACTGGACTCGTTGCGGGTTCTGAATGAAGAGATTGTGGCCAGCCTGCCGGTCGGCCTGCTGGTCTACGACTTTGCCAGTAACCGTACCCTGCTGAGTAATAAGATCGCAGAACACCTTCTGCCACACCTTAATTTGCAGAAGATCATTAATATGTCCGACCAGCATCAGGGCGTGCTGCAGGCGACCATCAATAACGAAGTGTATGAGATCCGCCACGCCCGCAGCGTGTTGTCGCCACATACTCAGCTGTTTATGATGCGCGACCAGGATCGTGAGCTGCTGGTCAACAAGAAGCTGCAAAAAGCGCAGCAGGTACTGGATCGTAATCACCAGATGCGTCAGCAGCTGCTGCATAACCTTGGCCATGCCCTGAATCAGCCGCTGGAGAAAATCGTGGCCCAGCTGGTGCAGCTCAGCCAGCGTGACAGCGATGAAACGGTGCTGGACGTGCTGGATGAGAGCCAGGGTCTGGCGCGACTGGTTGACGATATTGTGCTGCTTAACCGACTGGAGGCGCACGACTGGTCACCGGATGCGACGGTGTTCAGCCTGCAGGAACTGCTGGATGAGATTGCGCTGGAAAGCCTGCCACTGATGCGCCGTAAAGGACTGTCGCTGGTGGTGAATAACCATCTGGCGAACGACGAGATGCGGTTTGGCGATCGCCGGGCACTGCGTAAGGTATTGATTACCCTGATGCACTATGCGCTGACCACCACGCGCTGGGGCAAAATCACGCTGGAGGTCAAAGCGGCCGATAAGCAGGCCGACCGGCTGATGATTGAACTGGTCGATACCGGTGCCGGCCTGACGGTCGATGAACTGGCGAATGTCGACTTCCCATTCCTCGGTGATACCAGCCAGGATCGCTATGGTCAGGCGTCAGGTATGGCGTTCTTCCTGTGTAAACAGCTGTGCAAGCAGATGGGCGGCAGCCTGGATATCGTGGCAAAAGCCGATATCGGCACCCGCTACAACATGCAGTTGCCGCTGGTGCTGGAACAGAAAACTGAAGAGGAAGAGGAAAAAATTCTTGATGGCGTCACCGCACTGGTGGAGATCGCTGTGGAAGACGTGCACAAGATCGTCTGCCGCCATCTGGAAAACTGGGGTGCGCGTTGTCTGACACCAGACGAGCGTATTTCCGGTCAGGATCACGATGTGCTGATAACCGATGATCCCACCAAACTGAGCGGCTGGTCACTGCTGCTGGCCGGGGATGAACCCGGTCATCACGCGCTGAATGACCAGCAGTTTCGGGTTAATTTCAATCTCAGTAATGCGCTGCTCGATGCATTGCTGGCGCTGATTGAGAAGCAACTGTCACACGATGTGATGGAAGATGACGCTGAAGAAGAAGCGGCCACGCCATTGATGAGCGGCGGCTATTTCCAGCTGTTTACTGAGACAGTACCGGTTGATGTAAAGAGACTGTATACTGAGTCGGCGGAAAAGGACTACGCCTCGCTTGCTCAGACAGCGCATCGCCTTAAGGGCGTGTTTGCCATGCTTAATCTGACTCCCGGCAAACAGCTTTGTGAAGAGTTAGAACACCACATTAAAGCGTGTGACGATTCAAACATTACAAATACCACCAGTGATATTGACGCTTACGTCAATCAACTGCTGCAGCAAGGTAACCAATAAGATGAATAACTTAAACGTAATTATTGCCGATGACCATCCAATTGTTCTTTTCGGTATCCGAAAATCTCTGGAACAAATTGAATGGGTTAACGTTGTAGGTGAGTTCGAAGACTCAACAGCACTGATCAACAATCTGTCTAAGCTGGATGCGAATGTCCTGATCACCGATCTCTCTATGCCCGGTGAGAAGTATGGCGATGGCATCACGCTGATTAAATATATTAAACGTCACTATCCGGATCTGTCGATTATCGTTCTGACCATGAACAATAACCCGGCAATTCTGAGCTCGGTACTGGATCTCGATATTGAAGGGATTGTACTGAAGCAAGGCGCGCCAACCGACCTGCCGAAAGCGCTGGCCGCGTTGCAGAAAGGCAAAAAGTATACGCCGGAAAGCGTAGCGAAACTGCTGGAGAAGATCAGCGCTGGCGGTTACGGCGACAAACGCCTGTCACCGAAAGAGAGCGAAGTGCTGCGTCTGTTCGCTGAAGGCTTCCTGGTTACCGAAATTGCCAAGAAACTGAACCGCAGTATTAAGACCATCAGTAGCCAGAAGAAATCAGCCATGATGAAACTGGGCGTGGATAACGATATCGCGCTGCTGAACTACCTGTCGTCTGTCAGCCAGACTCAGGTCGAAAAAGACTAGTATCACGAGGCGGTGCCAGCGGCACCGCCTTTACTTCTGCCCTCTGCTCTATCCTGCCCGCGTTTTACGTACCCGCTCCGCATAGATCGCCAGCGTTACCTTCAGCACATCCAGCGTCACCGGCTTCGACAGACAGTTATCCATGCCTGCATCCATACAACGCTGCTTCTCTTCAGCCAGCGCATTCGCGGTAACGCCAACCACCGGGAACAGATGTCCCAACTGACGAAGCCGCTGCGTCAGTCGGTAACCATCCATGTTCGGCATATTGACGTCGGTCAGCACGATATCAATCTCATTGCGGCTCAGAACGTTGAGCGCATCGACGCCATCCTGCGCCGTTTTGACCTGATACCCCAGCGTACCGAGCTGTTCTGACAGCAGCATGCGGTTGATTGGGTGATCGTCCACAATCAGTACCATGATGTCATCGTTATGCACTTTCTCTTCCACCGGTCCGGCCAGCAGCAGCGCGTCTGCCGCGTCGCTGTCCAGCGCGATGCGATAGATGCGCGCCAGCAGCGTCGGTACTTCGTGCAGCGTGGCGGTAGAATGGATCCAGCGTCCCGGCTGGCGTTCACGCGGCATATCGACATGCGATCCGTCAAAGGTCACCAGCGCCCGCAGCGGCAAGTCAATATCCAGTTCGTGGTCGGTCATCACCACATCGTCCGGACCGGGCTTGCCGTGGTACTCAGCCACCTGAATGCCCTGCTGACGTAACTGGCGCGCAATAAATTCCGCCAGGTATTCGTTGCACATCGCCAGCCAGATTTTCTTATCCTGCATTCCTTCCAGCAACGGCAGCGCAGGCTGCTGTCCTTTGTAGATCGGGATACGCACGATGAACTGACTGCCCATACCCGGCTCAGAGTCGACCTCAATATCGCCGTCCATCATGTTGATCAGCTTTTCACAAATCGCCAGCCCCAGTCCGGTACCCTGGAAATTACGCTGCACGCCGTTGCCCACCTGGAAGAACGGATCAAACAGCCGCGGCAGCTCTTTGGCCGGAATGCCGACGCCGGTATCACGAACGCGGAACGCCAGATAACCCTCGGCAACGTAGGCATGCAGGATGATGCAGCCGGTATGGGTGAACTTGATTGCGTTGTTCAGCAGATTCGAGATCACCTGCTGCAGACGCAACGGATCGCCATCCAGCACCTGCGGCACGTCATGTTCGATGAAGCAGTAGAGCGTCAGCCGTTTTTTCACCACCAGCGACAGATAGTTGCCGACGATATGGGTAACAATTTCACGCGGGGCAAACGGGCGTGGCTCAATCTTCAGCTGTTCCGACTCAATTTTAGAGAAGTCGAGAATATCGCTGATGATTTTCAGCAGCAGGCTGGAGGAGTTATTCATCGCGGTTACCAGCGAATCAATGCCGCTTGGCAACTGCTTAGTCTGCAACAGGTCGAGGTTACCGATGATGCCATACAGCGGCGTACGCAGTTCGTGACTGACGGTGGCGAGGAACATCGATTTCGACTGGCTGGCCTGCTCGGAGGCGTGCGCCATCTCCTGCAGCGACTGTTCCATTCGGACGCGCGCCGAGACATCCACCAGCACGCAAATCGCCACATTCTCATTGCGATAGCGTGAGTGAACAAAGCTGATTTGCAGGTTGGTGTTACTGCCGGTCAGCACATCGACAAAATTCACCTGCTGACCGCCAATGATTTCGTTCAGCCGCTGACGATCTTCCTGGGTCAGCAGCGTCAGATAGTTGTGCGCCAGTTCATTACTCAGGATATTGGTACCGTCGCTGGTGCGTAAAATACAGATACCGACCGGCGCTGAGGCGACAATCTTGCGGTTAAATTGCTCATGCTCTTCCAGCCGGTGCGCATTCTCTTCGGCGGGCAGAAACATCCGCCGCTCAAACAGCCAGGCGAGCGTAAACAGCATGACGGCACTGAAGATATTCAGCAGCAGCGCATTAATCATCATCAGTTTTAACTGATCGACCACCACGTCAGTGGGAATCGACCAGACGATGTTGAGATCGGACGGCGGCAGCGGTTTTTTCAGGACCAGTTGACGATAGCCGTTGAGGTAGCCAAACCAGGTCTTATCGTCAGGCAGATCATCCAGCGAAAAACCGAGACCGCCACGGCGTGAATTGATCAGCGGACGGTAATTTTCATCAGTGATGGAGGCGATAACCGGCAGGCTGCCGGGCTGAATAAACTCATCCAGACGGATATTTTGCTCAACGCCCAGCAGCGCCTGCAATTTGTTGGCGACATAAACCGGCACCACCATATAGAAGGTGCCCACGCCTGGCTGCGTGGTGCTGTTAATCCAGTACATCGGATTACGGCGCTCTTCTTCATTGCTGTTGCGGTAACGCAGCACGTTTTCGCGCAGGGATTTCAGACTGCGTTCACGATCGGCATTGCTGCTGCCGATAGTAAAGTCGGCCAGGCACTGATTTTCACCGCCGATAAAGAACACCCGATTCAGCTCGTACGACGAAGCGAAGTTACTTTTCCAGTAATTAATGTAGTAACTGAGCGAATCCAGCGAGTTACGCCAGGTATTGCTCATCGAGGTACAGTCTCCGTCGGAAAACAGCGGGGTAAACTGCGGCTGGGTCGATTTGCCCGGCATCATGCCGGTCAGCACATCCAGCCCGCTGCTGGCATTGGTCAGACGGTTCTCGGTGATATATTTCAGCTCTCGCATCATGTCGGCTGAATGCCGGACATACCACTCGATTGAGCCGTAATTGCTGGCGAACTCCTGGCGGACCTGGGTCTCTTTTTCATGCAACACGCTGATGATGTAAAAGGCGGTCAGCACGGCGCCCAGCGTCCAGATTAGCAGCGCCAGCGCGCGAAAAAGATAGCGCGAGATGCGAAGCGTGGTGCGGAAAGAGACAGGATATTTCAAGTGGAACTCGCAGTTGGCAAGGTTAGTCGCATCGTCATTTTTTAATGCCCATACACTAGCTTTATCGGGCAAAAAAAGCCAGTCGGACGCGGGCTTAGCACCCGGTTTGGGAATCTTTTAACGGCGCGTTGCTATCGTTTCTGAAGCAGCACCCGGCACGAAGACGGCGAGCAACATCACACTTTGCGGCGATCCCTGAAACAGCCAGCCCGGTTTTCAGACTGCAATACCCGATATTCCCCATTACTGCCGCCATTAAAGCGCCAGCGCATAACCGCCAACCCGGAAAGGCCCGCTCTACCCGTCTCCCTACCCATCACAATCAGCAGCCACCATAACCGCCAGCGCACAGCCGCCACCCGGAAAAGCCCGCTCTGCCCGAAAAGCAAAGCGTCCGCGCCACGGAAGGCACGGCCGATCCGCAGGGAAGCGGGTTTCTTTAGCGATCGGGCAGTGCGGGCCTTTCGCCGCCCCCTTCTCACCGCCGCTCCACTTTCCACTTCACCACCCGTCACCTTTCCCACCACAATCAGCAGACACCACAGCCGCCAGCGCACAATCGCCTACCAAGAAAGGCCCGCTCTGCCCGAAAAGCAAAGCGTCCGCGCCACGGAAGGCGCGGCCGATCCGCAGGGAAGCGGGTTTCCTTGGCGATCGGGCAGTGCGGGCCTTTCGCCGCACCCCACTCACCGCAGCGCCCCTTAATGCTTTACAACCTCGTCCGATCACCCAAAAAAAACGGCAGGCCGGGTTTCCCCTGACCTGCCGTTTCGACAACGTACTCAGCTAGCGCCCGAAGAATTACTCTTCGTCGTCTGCCGCCGCGTCATCTTCATCATCGATATCCGCTTCTGGCGCGATCTCTTCGTCATCAAGCTCCGCTTCTGGCGCGATATCATCCTCGCCTTCAGCTACGCTACCGTCGATTGAATCCAGCTCTTCTTCTTCAACCGGTTCAGCAACCCGTTGCAGCCCGACCACGTTTTCATCTTCAGCCGTACGAATCAGAATCACACCCTGGGTATTACGACCCACGACGCTGACTTCTGAAACCCGCGTACGTACCAGCGTACCGGCATCGGTGATCATCATGATCTGATCGCCATCGACAACCTGCACCGCACCAATCACCGGGCCGTTACGATCGGTAACCTTGATTGAGATAACACCCTGCGTCGCACGCGACTTGGTTGGGTATTCGCTGTTAGCAGTACGTTTGCCGTAACCATTCTGCGTCACGGTGAGGATTGCACCCTCTTCACGCGGCACAATCAACGACACCACGCGATCGCCTTCGGCCAGCTTGATGCCGCGCACACCGGATGCGGTACGGCCCATCGCACGGACCGCGGTTTCCGCGAAGCGCACCACTTTACCGGCAGCCGAGAACAGCATGGCTTCGTCGTTGCCGTTGGTCAGCGCCACGCCGATCAGCTCGTCGTCGTCACGCAGATTGACGGCGATAATACCGGCACTGCGCGGACGGCTGAACTCTTTCAGCGCGGTCTTCTTCACGGTACCGCTGGCGGTCGCCATGAAGATGTTGAAGCCTTCGGTGTACTCGCGTACCGGCAGAATCGCGGTAATGCGTTCGTTAGCTTCCAGCGGCAGCAGGTTGACGATCGGACGTCCACGTGCGCCACGGCTCGCTTCCGGCAGCTGGTAAACCTTCATCCAGTAGAGACGGCCACGGCTTGAGAAGCAGAGGATCGTGTCATGGGTGTTAGCAACCAGCAGACGATCAATGAAGTCTTCTTCTTTGATACGCGCGGCCGACTTGCCTTTACCACCACGACGCTGCGCTTCGTAATCGGTCAGAGGCTGATACTTCACGTAGCCCTGATGCGACAGCGTCACGACCACATCTTCCTGATTGATCAGGTCTTCGATATTGATGTCGGCAGTATTGGCGGTGATCTCGGTACGACGCTCATCACCAAACTGATCGCGCATCAGTTCCAGCTCTTCGCGAATCACTTCCATCAGACGCTCGGCGCTTGACAGGATATGCAGCAATTCAGCGATCTGATCCAGCAGCGCTTTATACTCATCCAGCAGTTTTTCATGCTCAAGGCCGGTCAGTTTCTGCAGACGCAGATCCAGAATCGCCTGAGCCTGCTGCTCGGTCAGATAGTACTGGCCGTCACGAATACCGAACTGCGCATCCAGCCACTCCGGACGTGCGGCGTCATCACCGGCACGCTCCAGCATCGCGGAAACGTTACCCAGATCCCATGCCTGTGCCACCAGACCCGCTTTCGCTTCCGCCGGGCTTGGTGCACGACGAATCAGCTCAATGATCGGATCGATGTTAGCCAGCGCAATCGCCAGACCTTCAAGGATATGCGCACGGTCACGGGCTTTACGCAGTTCGAAAATGGTACGGCGGGTCACCACTTCACGACGATGGCGGACAAAGGCTTCCAGAATCTCCTTCAGCGCCATAATCTTTGGCTGGCCCTGATGCAGTGCCACCATGTTGATGCCGAACGAGGTCTGCAGCTGAGTCAGTGAATAGAGATTGTTCAGCACCACTTCGCCGACCGCATCACGCTTGATCTCAATCACGATGCGCATGCCGTCTTTATCGGATTCATCACGCAGCGCGCTGATGCCTTCGACACGCTTCTCTTTCACCAGCTCGGCGATTTTCTCAATCAGACGCGCCTTGTTAACCTGGTAAGGCAGCTCATGAATGATGATGGTCTCACGGCCGGTTTTGGCGTCCGCTTCGACTTCGCCACGTGCACGGATATAAATTTTGCCGCGCCCGGTACGGTAAGCTTCTTCAATGCCACGACGACCATTGATGATGGCAGCGGTCGGGAAATCAGGTCCCGGAATATGCTCCATCAGCCCTTCAATGCTGATGTTCTCATCTTCAATGTAAGCCAGGCAGCCGTTGATCACTTCACGCAGGTTATGCGGCGGGATATTGGTTGCCATACCCACGGCGATACCGGAGGAACCGTTAACCAGCAGGTTTGGAATTTTGGTCGGCAGAACTTCAGGGATCTGCTCAGTGCCGTCGTAGTTAGGGACAAAATCGACGGTCTCTTTTTCCAGGTCAGCTAACAGATCGTGGGCGATTCTGGACATGCGGACTTCGGTATAACGCATCGCCGCAGCGGAGTCGCCGTCGATGGAGCCGAAGTTGCCTTGACCGTCCACCAGCATGTAACGCAGGGAGAAAGGCTGGGCCATACGTACAATGGTGTCGTAAACGGCGGAATCACCATGCGGGTGATATTTACCGATAACGTCACCGACGACGCGGGCAGATTTTTTATAGGGTTTGTTCCAGTCGTTACCCAGTTCGCTCATCGCAAAGAGTACGCGACGATGCACCGGCTTCAGGCCGTCACGCACATCGGGTAAAGCTCGGCCAACGATGACCGACATGGCGTAATCGAGGTAAGAATTCTTTAACTCTTCTTCGATATTGACCGGTGTAATTTCTCTCGCAAGGTCGCTCATGGAGCCGCTATCCCTCTACTTAATCCCGGATTTTAAAGGTGCGAAAGTATATCACACTGCAATGCTCTGGTGAACGTTAACCACCGATTTCAGCCGCTTTTCCTTACGCCTGAAAGGTGTGCCATAACCGGTTAAGCGTTTATACTGATGGCACATTTTGTCAGGAGTTACGATTCAATGAATGCACAACCGCAGAATCATCAGCAGAACGTCGATGCGCAGGAAATTGCCAAATTTGAGGCCGTTGCCTCGCGCTGGTGGGATCTGGAGGGTGAATTTAAACCGCTGCACCGGATTAACCCGCTGCGACTGGGCTATATCGCCCAGCGCAGTAACGGTCTGTTTGGTAAAAAAGTGCTCGACGTCGGCTGTGGCGGCGGCATCTTAGCCGAAAGCATGGCGCGTGAAGGCGCTATCGTCACCGGGCTGGATATGGGTGCTGAACCGCTGGCCGTAGCGCGTCTGCATGCTCAGGAGAGCGGCGTAACGCTCGACTATGTCCAGCAGACGGTAGAAGCTCACGCCGAACAGTATGCTGGCCACTACGATGTGGTGACCTGCATGGAGATGCTGGAGCACGTGCCCGATCCGCGCTCGGTGGTTCACGCCTGCGCGCAACTGGTGAAACCTGGCGGCGAAGTCTTTTTCTCTACCCTGAACCGCAATCCAAAAGCCTGGCTGCTGGCGGTGTTTGGCGCTGAATATGTGCTGCGCATGGTGCCGCGCGGGACCCACGACGTGAAGAAATTCATTCGTCCATCTGAACTGCTGAGCTGGGTAGATGAAACCGCGCTGCGTGAACGTCACATCATCGGCCTGCACTACAACCCGCTGACCAATCGCTTCAGGCTGGCACCGGGCACCGACGTCAATTATATGGTGCATACCCACCGCGCCGTTTAAGCGCCCTGCCCGTCGGCAATCCGGCGGGCGACGTGCTGCGCTTGTTGGCCGGATGGCTCAGCACCTCGCTGCGCCTGCCCGGCTCCCGCTGGGCTCTGCTTCCTCCTTTATTATGCTTATCGGGCTGATCTGTCGCCTATGCCTCTGGCTGTTGACAGGCGATAAGCTAGTCGGATAAGCCACAGCCGACCGGCCAGACTGGCGCTGCAGAAACCGATCGGCATCATTCTGTTGTCTGCCAACGGGTTAGGCTGGGCACATACTGAGCGGTTCAGATTTTCTCTTTTCCCGCATTTCCTGCCACACAACCGCTAGCGGGTTTTGGCGGTTTTTCACCCTTTCCAGGACCTGGCGCAAAGGATTGAATAAGAAATACGCGTCCGATCAAATTAAGAAAAAAAAGTAGGATCGGGTTGACATGATGGCGGGCCTTATAAGACGCGGGCCAGGAAATATCGCAGAAATTACAACCCCTCCTGACATCATTTTTTCCTCTTGTTAAGCGGCAGTAAAATACTAAAATATGCCTCCATATTGTTATGGCTTTTGCCAACACCCCCTAGATGTTGTGTTTATCCACAAATTATTCACAATGAATATGCTGTGTATAAACCGGGATTTCTTTTAATTTTTGGATACTCACGCAAAGGTAAAAACGCGACATGAACCAAAGTCTGCTCGTTACTAAACGCGATGGCCGCCAGGAGCGCATTGATCTCGACAAAATTCACCGTGTACTGGACTGGGCAGCCGAAGGGCTGAACAACGTCTCGGTATCGCAGGTGGAGCTGCGCTCCCACATTCAGTTCTATGATGGCATCAGAACATCTGACATTCATGAGACCATCATCAAGGCCGCAGCAGACCTCATCTCTCGCGAAGCCCCGGATTATCAGTACCTCGCCGCACGCCTGGCGATCTTCCATCTGCGCAAAAAAGCCTACGGCCAGTTTGAGCCGCCGAAGCTGTATGACCAGGTGGTTAAAATGGTCGGCATGGGCAAATATGACCGCCACCTGCTGGAAGATTACAGCGAAGAAGAATTTGCTCAGATGGACGAGTTCCTCGACCACTGGCGTGACATGAACTTCTCGTATGCCGCAGTGAAGCAGCTGGAAGGCAAATATCTGGTGCAGAACCGCGTCTCGGGTGAAATCTACGAGAGCGCGCAGTTCCTCTATATTCTGGTCGCCGCCTGCCTGTTCTCGGGCTATCCGCGCGACACGCGTATGGATTACATCAAGCGTTTCTATGATGCGATCTCAACCTTCAAGATCTCGCTGCCGACGCCTATCATGTCCGGCGTGCGGACGCCAACGCGTCAGTTCAGCTCCTGCGTCCTGATTGAGTGCGGCGACAGCCTCGACTCTATCAACGCCACCTCCAGCGCGATTGTGAAATATGTCTCTCAGCGTGCCGGTATCGGCATTAATGCCGGTCGTATCCGTGCGCTGGGCAGCCCAATCCGCGGTGGTGAAGCATTCCATACCGGCTGTATCCCGTTCTATAAGCACTTCCAGACGGCGGTCAAGTCCTGCTCACAGGGCGGCGTTCGTGGCGGCGCAGCAACGCTGTTCTACCCGATGTGGCATCTGGAAATTGAAAGCCTGCTGGTGCTGAAAAACAACCGTGGCGTTGAAGGCAACCGCGTACGCCACATGGACTACGGCGTACAGCTCAACAAATTGATGTACCAGCGCCTGCTGAAAGGGGAAGATATCACCCTGTTCAGCCCGTCTGATGTGCCGGGCCTGTATGATGCGTTCTTCGCCGATCAGGATGAGTTTGAACGCCTCTACACCAAATATGAGCAGGACCAGAGCATCCGCAAGCAGCGGGTTAAAGCAGTCGATCTGTTCTCACTGATGATGCAGGAACGTGCCTCTACCGGCCGCATCTACATTCAGAACGTCGATCACTGCAACACCCACAGCCCGTTTGACGCCAGCATTGCGCCGGTTCGCCAGTCTAACCTGTGCCTTGAGATCGCGCTGCCGACCAAACCGCTGGAAGACGTTAACGACGAAAACGGTGAAATCGCCCTGTGTACGCTGTCGGCGTTCAACCTTGGCGCGATTGACAGCCTCGACGATCTGGAAGAGCTGGCTACCCTGGCAGTACGTGCACTTGATGCGCTGCTCGATTATCAGGACTACCCGATCCCGGCCGCCAAACGTGGCGCGATGGGCCGTCGTACCCTGGGTATCGGCGTGATTAACTTCGCTTACTACCTGGCGAAACACGGTGTGCGTTACTCCGATGGCAGCGCCAATGGACTGACCCATAAAACTTTTGAAGCCATTCAGTATTACCTGCTGAAAGCCTCAAACGCGCTGGCTAAAGAGCAAGGTGCCTGCCCGTGGTTCAACGAAACCACCTATTCGCAGGGCATCCTGCCAATCGACACCTACAAGAAAGATCTCGACACCATCAGCAACGAGCCGCTGCATCTGGACTGGGAAAGCCTGCGTGAAGAGATAAAAACTCACGGCCTGCGCAACTCAACGCTCTCTGCACTGATGCCGTCTGAGACCTCGTCGCAGATCTCCAATGCCACCAACGGCATTGAACCGCCGCGCGGTCACATCAGCATTAAAGCCTCGAAAGATGGCATTCTGCGTCAGGTGGTGCCGGAGTATGAGCGTCTGAAAGATCAGTACGAACTGCTGTGGGAAATGCCGAACAACGACGGCTACCTGCAACTGGTGGGTCTGATGCAGAAGTTTATCGACCAGGCGATCTCGTCTAACACCAACTACGATCCGTCGCGCTTTGCCAACGGTAAAGTGCCGATGAAACAGTTGCTGAAAGATCTGCTGACCGCTTACAAATTTGGCGTGAAAACGCTCTACTACCAGAACACCCGTGACGGTGCTGAAGATGCGCAGGACGATCTGGCACCTTCTATCCAGGATGATGGCTGCGAAAGCGGCGCATGTAAGATCTAACGGGCGGGCGGGAGAAACTCCCGCCCCACTCCTTTCACGGGGCGGCTTCGCTTCGTTCACTTTTGGACATTTTTTATGGCTTACTCCACTTTCTCACAGAACAAAAATGACCAGCTGAAAGAGCCGATGTTTTTCGGTCAGTCGGTAAACGTGGCGCGCTTCGACCAGCAGAAATATGACATCTTTGAAAAGCTGATCGAAAAGCAGCTCTCCTTCTTCTGGCGTCCGGAAGAGGTCGATGTCTCACGCGATCGCATCGACTATCAGGCGCTGCCGGACCACGAAAAACACATCTTCATCAGCAACCTGAAATACCAGACCCTGCTGGACTCGATTCAGGGCCGTAGCCCGAACGTGGCGCTGCTGCCGCTGATCTCCATTCCTGAACTGGAAACCTGGATCGAAACCTGGGCATTTTCCGAGACTATCCACTCGCGCTCCTACACCCACATCATCCGCAACATCGTTAACGATCCGGCGGTGGTGTTTGACGATATCGTCACCAATGAGCAGATTCTGGCCCGTGCCCAGGATATCTCACGCTATTACGACGATCTGATTGAGATGACCAACTACTGGCATCTGCTGGGCGAAGGCACCCATCAGGTCAACGGCAAATCGGTCACCGTCAGCCTGCGCGCCCTGAAGAAGCAGCTCTATATCTGCCTGATGAGCGTTAATGCGCTGGAAGCGATCCGCTTCTACGTCAGCTTCGCCTGTTCATTCGCCTTCGCTGAGCGCGAACTGATGGAAGGCAATGCGAAAATCATCCGCCTGATCGCCCGTGACGAAGCGCTGCACCTGACCGGCACTCAGCATATGCTGAACCTGCTGCGCAGTGGTGAAGACGATCCGGAGATGAAAGAGATTGCGGCGGAGTGCCGTGAAGAGTGCTTCGAACTGTTTAAGAAAGCCGCTCTGCAGGAAAAAGAGTGGGCGGAATATCTGTTCAGCGGCGGTTCAATGATCGGCCTGAACAAAGATATTCTCTGCCAGTACATTGAGTACATCACCAATATCCGCATGCAGGCGGTCGGGCTTGATCTGCCGTTCCAGACGCGCTCTAACCCGATCCCATGGATCAACTCATGGCTGGTCTCTGACAACGTGCAGGTCGCGCCGCAGGAAGTGGAAGTCAGCTCCTATCTGGTCGGTCAGATCGATTCAGAAGTGGGCGAGAACGACTTCGACGACTTCCAGCTGTAATCATGAGCCGTGCCGTTGTTATTTTGCGCAGCTCCGGTGCCCGACTGGAGAGCGCAGACGATCACCCTAATCTGCTGACCCTGCTGGAAGCTAACAACCTGTGCGTGGAGTTTCAGTGTCGGGAAGGCTACTGTGGCTCCTGCCGGATGCGTTTGCTGAAAGGCGAAGTGCACTACCCGCAGAGGCCGCTGGCGTTTGTTCAGCAGGACGAGATCCTGCCCTGCTGTTGCAAAGCCAAAGGCGAGATCGAGCTTGAGTTATAACTGAAGCGGCGTTCCCCGGACTTACAGCCACCTGGGTTAAGTTGGTCAGCATTCTGAAACAAAACGGGCGCCTCAGGTGCCCGTTTTGTTTTCACTGAAATCACTGCCTGACCGTTTCAATCACATCAATCCAGCCGTGACCGGTAGTGACTTCACTGCCGTGCAGCCAGCGTCGCAACATATTCATCGCCATCATCGCCACCACCTTCTGCCGCGTCTCCAGATTATGCCGGCCGGTACTGAACTTCACGCGCTGGCCCCAGCTGCCTGCGGGCGTATGCAACGCCACCGCAATCTCCTCCTGCTGCAGGTCGCCAACCGAGAGCGCCAGCGTCGCCTGTTGCTGCGTCGCCAGTTCACGGGTTCGCGCCACCTGTTGCGTCAGCGTTTCCTGCTGCGGCGGCAGAATCTGTGCGCCACGCAGCGGCACGCCGGCTGCGGCCAGCTGCCAGTTAAGCAAGCCGGCGGTGTACTGCTCACTGAGCGTCAGCTGATAATCACGCTGCTGTAGCTCGCGGGCCAGCAGTGCCGGCAATCCCGCGGTGCCTTCATAAAGGGTGCACTCCGCCAGCTGCAGCCGCACCTGCTGCCACACCTGCTCCATCGCCACCCGCTGACTGGCCGGACCGGTCAATTTGATCTCGATGATCGGCATTGAGGAGCGGTAACCCATCACCACGCCCTCCGGTAAGCTCAGCGGTTCGAGCTCCGCCGCGAGATCGCTTTCGCCACGACCAAAAGTGGTCAGGCGCAGACAGATTGGCGGCTCGGGCGGGGAAAATCGGGCTTTCAGACGCGGAATGATCTGCTGCTCAACCATCACTTTAAATTCAGACGGCACGCCAGGGGTGAAGAACATCCAGCAGCGGTTCAACTGCAGGGCGAAGCCGCAGGCGGTGCCGACCGGATTATCAATCAGCTCGGCATTGGCCGGGATCTCCGCCTGTTTGCGGTTGCTGGCCGCCATCACCCGGCCGCGACTGGCGAACCAGGCTTCCATTTGCGTCAGCCACGCCTGTTGCAGCTCCAGCTCAACACCGCAGGCCTGCGCCGCAGCCAGCGCGCTGAGATCGTCACTGGTCGGTCCCAGCCCACCATTAACAATCAGCACATCCGCCTGCTGGCTGCGCGCCTGTAGCGTGCTCACCAGCGATTCAAGGGCATCGCCAACCGTGGTGCGGCTGGTCATCGGTAAACCGTGCTGGAACAAAATATCGGCCAGCCAGGCCGCATTGGTATCGACGATTTGGCCGTGCAGCACCTCATCCCCGGTTGAAAGCATCTCTACTCTGATCACGTTGGTTCTCCTTATGCCGGTCGCTTTACTGTAGGAAGTCCGCAGATGAAACACAATCAGCATCGCTGACCGCTGACCACCAACGGCGCTGACGGTCTGACCGCGAGGGAGTCGCACGCTGGCGGCACGGCGGGGAGATAGCTGATAGCGGGAGTCGACAAGGCACGGCGGAAACGACAACAAAAACGGCGGGGATCGCCCGCCGTTTTTATCATCAGTATGCTGTTACGGTGCCGTCAGAGGTAATCAGCGACGCGCCAGCAGCAGGCCGAGTACCAGACCGGCAGTCGCGCCGATACCGATGCCCTGCCACGGTTTCTCATGCACGTAATCATCGGCACGGTAGGCCGCTTGTTTAGCACGATAGTAATAGCTGTCGGACGCCTGGCTGACACGGGCTTTAACGTCATGCAGCGCCTGTTCCGCTTTGGTTTTAAGCTCGATATATTTTTGATCCGCCGGATCACCTGATGACTTCAACACTTCTTCCAGCGTTTCGGTCAGCAGCGTAATATCATCATCCAGGTTGGTTTCGAATTGATCAGTCTGATTTACCATCATTTCCTCCGTGTGAATTGCAAAGCAGTCCATTAACTATAGCCCCAATCTGGCGCTCTGCCGGTTTACCGCACCAGGAATCACCTGATAATTCATTTGCTAACGCCATCCAGACCAGCAGGATAACAGCTGTGCTTTCGCAAAGAAGTGTAAGACGCCGCGGCAAACATCGAATTTCGCTTCGCTTCTTTGATTAATCTGATAAATTTTCTCCGGACTGAATTTTCACGTCACCCGACTGTCGTACCCTCCTGTTGCCTGTGATTATCGGGCCATAAAAGTGCATTTCGCACGACAGTCACGACAAACTCGAACAGCTAAGGAATGATCTCTGGCATGAATCGAAGAATGTTTATGAAAGCGTCAATGGCCTTCTCCGCCGTCAGCGGCATGACCGGCCTGTCAACGCTGTTTGCGCAATCCGCCTGGGCAGAAGATGGCATTGCTGACGGAACCGCAGTACGCTTCGATTTCGACGTATTGAAGAAGAACGCGGCCGCCCTGGCGAAGCAACCCTGGAGTGGCGCGCCAGGCGCGTTGCCGCAGACGCTGGCGACACTGACCCCGCAGGCGTATAACGAAATTCAGTATGACGCCAACCATTCACTGTGGAACAACATTCCCGACCGTGAACTTGACGTTCAGTTCTTCCACGTCGGGATGGGCTTTAAACGCCGTATCCGCATGTTCTCAGTCGACGGCGAGAGCCGCCAGGCACGTGAGATCCATTTCCGTCCTGAGCTGTTCAACTACAACAATGCCCACGTTGATACCAAACAGCTGGAAGGCAAAACCGATCTCGGCTTTGCCGGTTTCCGGGCGTTTAAAAAGCCGGAACTGGCGCGCCGTGATATCGTCTCCTTCCTTGGTGCCAGCTACTTCCGTGCCGTTGACGAAACGTTCCAGTACGGCTTATCCGCCCGTGGTGTCGCCATCAACACCTTCAGTAACGGTCAGGAAGAGTTCCCGGATTTCACCGCGTTCTGGTTTGAAACGCCGAAAGCGGAAGACACCACCTTTACCTGTTACGCGTTACTCGATGGGGCCAGCATTACCGGTGCCTATAAGTTCATCATCCACTGCGAAGATAAACGCGTGGTAATGGAAGTGGAAAACCACCTGTTTGCCCGTAAAGAGATCCGTCAGATTGGTATCTCGCCAATGACCAGTATGTTCAGCTGCGGCACCAATGAACGCCGCATGTGCAACACCTACCATCCTCAGATTCATGACTCCGATCGCCTGGCAATGTGGACCGGAAAAGGCGAATGGATTGCCCGTCCGCTGAATAATCCGCAGCGCCTGCAATTCAATGCTTATGAAGACGAGAACCCGCGCGGATTTGGTCTGTTGCAGCTTAATCACGATTTCAAAGATTATCAGGACGTGATTGGCTGGTATGACAAACGCCCGAGCCTGTGGGTTGAGCCGGTCGGTAAATGGGGTAAAGGCGCGATCAATCTGATGGAGATCCCGACCACCGGTGAGACGCTGGATAACATCGTCTGCTTCTGGCAGCCGGCTGAACCGGTGAAGGCAGGCAGCGAGCTGAACTTCTCCTACAAACTCTACTGGAGCGGTCTGCCGCCGGTTCGCAGCGGTCTGGCGCGCGTCGATGCTACCCGCACCGGTATGGGTGGTTTCCCGGAAGGCTGGGCACCTGGCGAACACTTCCCGGAAACCTGGAGCCGTCGCTTCGCCATCGACTTTATAGGTGGCGATCTGCAGGCTGCGGCGCCGAAAGGCATTGAACCGGTGATTACCGTTTCATCCGGCAGCGTGAAGCAGGTTGAGATCCTCTACGTGGAACCGCTGAAAGGCTACCGTATTCTGTTTGACTGGTATCCAAACAGCGATTCTACCCAGCCGGTGGATATGCGTCTGTTCCTGCGCAGCAAGGAGGAAACTCTGAGTGAAACCTGGCTTTATCAGTACTTCCCGCCCGCACCGGACCAGCGCAAATATGTTGATGACCGGCAGATGACGCCGGGCTAAGTCCGAAAGGCGAGGCACTGGCCTCGCCTTTTCAAACCGGTAAAGTCTGCACCGATTAGCGGTGAGATCGAACCTGCTCAGGGAACACGGTCAGATCGGAAAGACGCAAAAGCTGTCATCCATGACTGCTCGGCCCGCGCCGTCCCTGCCGCGGGACGCTTTCCTCTTCTGACCTTGCTCCCTTCGCCTTAAACTTATCGATTGCTTCCAGACTCACCTTGATTTGGCTATGCCACTATTCCAGACTGAGATTTATTCGCCTTTTTTATGGCGCGTTCTTCAGCATATCGACGTGAGGGATCCCATCTTCCAGGTAGTTCTCCCCCACCGCGACAAAGCCATGCTGCCCATAGAAACTTTCCAGATGTGCCTGCGCGGAGAGAAACAGATCCCGTCCCGGCCAGTGCTGCTGACAACTATTGATTGCCTGCTCCATCAGACGATTACCCAGCCGCGCACCGCGCACGCTATCGGATACGATTACCCGGCCGATCTTTACCGGACTGGCCGCATCGGCCGGGGCCAGCAGCCGCGCATAGGCGACCAGCTGGTTGTCGTGCATTCCAAGCAGATGACGGTTGTCACCCTGTAGATCGTCGCCATCCACATCCAGATAGGCGCACTGCTGTTCCACCACAAACACCGCGCAGCGCAGTGCCAGCAGCGCATACAGCTCGGTAGTGGTTAGTTCACGATGATGTTTATCCAGCCAGGTTATGTCCATAGGGTCTCCTTGTCAGCGCGGATCGACCTGTGGCGGAACAAATCTCCGCCGCGCGCAGGCAAATTGCGGGCAAAAAAATCAGGCCCGCAGGCCTGATTGTCTGGTAAGGGTCGAACTTACATCAGCGGCTGGGCCATCTGTACCAGCGTAATCAGTGGCTGCGGGTAGACCCCTAACAGCAGCACCAGAATCGCTGAAATCAGCACCACTACACCGCCAGCGGTAAAGGCCCAGTTAGCAGGCGTATCGCGGGTATGCAGTTCCGGCGGGCTGAGATAGAGGCTCACCGTGACGCGCAGATAGTAGTAGAGGCCAATTGCACTGCCCGCTACCACCGCACCGGTTAACCACCACAGGTGCGCGCTGACGCCCGAGGCGATAACGTAGAATTTACCAATAAAGCCGAGCGTCATCGGGATACCGGCCAGCGACAGCATCATCACCGTCATCACGGCTGACAGGATCGGACGATGCCAGAACAGACCACGATAGGAGTAGAGCGAATCGGCATCCGGACCACGATACGGGCTGGACATCAGGCTGACCACGCCAAACGCGCCGAGGCTGCTGAACAGGTAACCGGCCAGATAAACCCCGGCCGTTTCCAGCGACAGCTGATGATCTTTCACCGCAATCAACGCCACCAGCAGATAACCGAGGTGGGCGATAGAAGAGTAACCCAGCAGACGCTTGATGTTGCTCTGCGAAATCGCCATCAGGTTACCGAACAGGATCGAGACAAACGCGATCACGCCCAGTACCGTCCGCACCGCTTCACTGTCGGTCACCGGCGCGTACATGAACAGACGCATAATCACGCCGAAGATAGCAATCTTGCTGGCGGTTGCCAGGAAGGTTGAAACCGGCGCAGGCGCACCCTGATAAACATCCGGCGTCCAGAGATGGAACGGCACCAGCGAAAGCTTGAAGCCGAGACCGATGATCATCATGCCCAGACCCACCAGTAACAGCGGCTCCTGAATCATGCTGTCGGTCAGGCTCTTGCCAAGCGTCACGAAGCTCAGGTTACCGGAGTCTGCGTAAATCAGCGCAATACCAAACAGCAGGAACGACGAGGCCGCCGCCGACAGGATGGTGTATTTCAGCGCCGCTTCCAGCGAACGTTTCTGGCGGAAAGCGTAGCCAATCAGACCAAACAGCGGCAGTGACAGCAGCTCAATCCCGATGAACAGCGCCGCCAGATGGTTAGCGCTGGCCAGCACGATGCCACCGAGTGCCGCAATCAGCACCAGCAGATAGAACTCATCTTTGTTGTCGGGGAAATCTGTCAGCCAAGGATAAGCAAAGGTACAGGTTGCCAGACTCGCCAGTACCACCAGCGCGGTATAGAAAATGGAATAGCCATCGACCCGCAGCAGCGGCGTGACATCCATCGCCCCGACCTGGCCGACAAAGTAGAGTGACAGCAGCGCCAGGTTCAGGCCCACCACCGTTAGCGTGGCGTTAACGAAGTGGTTGCGTCGCCAGGCAATGGACAGCATCACAACCACCACCGTCAATCCGACGATTAACAGCGGCAGCAACGCGATCAATTGTTGAGGAGTTATTGTCATGGCGAATTACGGCCTTGTAGTTGAAATTGAAGCGGTAAACCACTGCTGAATATTGCTCATGGCAGCGTGCGAAGTATCCAGAATCGGCTGTGGATAGACGCCCAGCAGCACCAGCAGCACCACCAGAACCCCGATGGTCAGAAACTCACGCGGCGACATGCCCGGCAGCGGATCTTTCGATTTCGCTTCGCCATAGTAAGCGCGCTGCATCATCACCAGCGAGTAGACCGAGGCGAACACCAGGCCAAAGGTGGCGATGACGATAATCACCGGCACCACCTGGAAGCTGCCGGTCAGAATCATAAATTCGCCGACGAAGTTACCGGTGCCCGGCATCCCGAGGTTAGCCACGGCAAAGAACAGCGACAGGCCAGGGATCCATTTAATCCGTGACCACAAGCCGCCCATCTGACGCATGTCACGGGTATGCAGACGCTCGTACAGCTGACCACACAGGATGAACAGTGCTGCGGCTGACAGGCCGTGCGCAATCATCTGCACTACCGCACCCTGGAACGCCAGCTGGCTGCCGGTGTAGATCGCAATCAGCACAAAGCCCATGTGCGAGATTGAGGTGTAGGCGATCAGACGTTTGATGTCGGTCTGCGAGAACGCCATCCAGGCACCGTAGAAAATACCGATGATGCCTAACCACATGGCAATCGGCGCGAACTCGGCGGAGGCGTTCGGGAACAGCGGCAGGCTAAAGCGCAGTAAACCGTAAGCCGCCGTCTTCAGCAGAATACCGGCCAGGTCGACCGAACCTGCAGTCGGTGCCTGACTGTGTGCATCAGGCAACCAGCCGTGCAACGGAACCACCGGCATTTTCACCGCGAAGGCGATAAAGAAGCCCAGCATCAGCAGATACTCGACACCGCTCGACATTGGCGTTTTCAGCAGCTGCTCGTAGTTAAAGGTCCAGACGCCGGTGGCGTTGTAGTGGACGAAAACCAGTCCCAGAATCGCAATCAGCATCACCAGACCTGACGCCTGGGTATAGATGAAGAATTTGGTGGCGGCGGTAATACGAGTTTTACCGTCAGAGGCTTTATGACCCCAGAGCGCGATGAGGAAGTACATCGGCACCAGCATCATTTCCCAGAAGAAGAAGAACAGGAACATGTCGATGGCAAGGAACACCCCGATCACGCCACCCAGAATCCACATCAGATTCAGGTGGAAAAAGCCCTGATACTTTGAAATCTCATTCCAGGAACAGAGCACCGCCATCAGGCCGAGCAGGCCGGTCAGTACCACCATCAGCAGCGACAGACCGTCGATGGCGACATGGAAGCTGATGCCGAAGCGTGGGATCCACGGTACGGAGAAACTTGACTGCCACTGCGGAATGCCCGCTGCCTGCGTCAGTGAATAGCCTCCCTGCAACCAGAGTTGCAGCGAAAGCGCCAACGTCAGCCCCATGGTGATCAGTGCGATCCAGCGTGGCACCTTCGCGCCGAGGCGCTCGGTCAGCCAGCAAATCAGACCACCGACGAAGGGTATGATAATTAGCCAAGGTAATAACACGGCACACTTCCCTTATATTTCCTTTTCTGAGCTATCTTACTTGCCATTTTCACCCCCGGCAGTGCTCACAATCCTCACATACCTCGGTATGCTCCGGTTGCTGTGCGCTGGCGGTGATGAAACTGGCGACGACGATAACGCTCATTACTCAGGTTATTTTGACATTCTTCGTTGGGGTGAGCTAACCCACCCCGCTCATCAATCTTTAAATCACCAGCATCAGGGCCAGCACGACCACGGCACCGACACTCATCGACGCAACGTACCAGCGCAGGTACCCGTTTTCACTGACCACCAGACCTTTATTGGCGATACGTGAGAACAACGCGGGCAGGTTCATCAGGGCATTCAGTGGATCACGTTTCAGCAGCCACGCAATACCGAGGTAAGGTTTGACGAACACTTTGTCGTAAAGCCAGTCGAAGCCCCATGCAGCGAACCACCAGGTACCGAAGAAACGGCCCGGCGCACTGTTAGCGATCTTCGTTACCAGCTCACGTTTGCCCAGCCACAGCGCGGCAGCGATCAGAATGCCGACCACAGCGACCACGCCAGAGGTGATTTCAAGTCCCACTTTACCGGCTTCACCAAACTCATTGGCAGGCAGTACGCCAGCCAGTGGCGGCGTAATCAGCGCGCCGATGAAGGTGGAAAGCAGCAGCAGCACAATCAGTGGCAGATGATGGGTAATGCCTTTACCGGCATGCGCATGAATTTTCTCTTCACCATGGAACACGATGAAGATCATGCGGAAGGTGTAGATAGAGGTCAGGAAAGCGCCCACCAGACCGGCAACCATCAGGTTGATGTGACCGTTGGCCAGTGCGCCAAACAGGATCTCATCTTTACTGTAGAAGCCCGCGGTAATCAGCGGCAGCGCCGCCAGCGCCGCGCCGCCCACCAGGAAGCAGGTATAAACCAGCGGAATGCTCTTACGCAGGCCGCCCATCTTAAAGATGTTCTGCTCATGGTGACAGGCCAGGATCACTGAACCGGAGGAGAGGAACAGTAACGCTTTAAAGAAGGCGTGCGTCATCAGGTGGAAAATCGCCGCATCCCATGCCTGGACGCCCAGCGCCAGGAACATGTAGCCAATCTGGCTCATGGTGGAGTAAGCGAGTACGCGTTTGATATCGGTTTGCACCAGCGCGGCAAAGCCAGCCAGCACCAGGGTAATCGCCCCGATAATGCCGACCAGATGCAACACTTCCGGCGTCAGCAGGAACAGACCGTGACTACGGGCAATCAGGTAGACACCGGCGGTCACCATGGTCGCGGCGTGGATCAGTGCCGAGACCGGCGTCGGACCGGCCATCGCATCTGCCAGCCAGGTCTGCAGCGGTAACTGCGCCGATTTACCGACCGCGCCGCCCAACAGCATCAGCGTCGCCCACTGCAGCATGTGGTTGTCTGCGGCAAAGTGCGCCGGTGCCAGTTCCATCATCTCGCGGAAGTTCAGCGTGCCCAGCTCGTTGTAGAGAATGAACAGCGCGAACGCCAGAAACACGTCGCCGACACGGGTGATGATGAACGCTTTCATCGCCGCTTTGCCGTTGTCCGGATTGCTGTAGTAGAAGCCGATCAGCAGATAAGAGCAGAGCCCTACCCCTTCCCAGCCGAGATACATCAGCATCAGGTTATCGGCCAGTACCAGAACCACCATGCTGGCGATAAACAGGTTGGTGTAGGCGAAGAAGCGCGAGTAGCCCTCTTCACCGCGCATGTACCAGGAGGCGAACATGTGGATGAAGAAACCGACGCCGGTGACCACTGACAGCATGGTCAGCGACAGGCCGTCCAGCGTCAGGTTCACTTTCATATCAAAATTGCCGACATGCATCCAGGTCCAGAGCGCCTGAGTATAAGCCTGCTGGCCGTTGGCGAAGAAGTCGATGCCGACCATCACCGTGGTCAGCGCCGCCAGTCCTACCGATCCCATACCAATAGCGGCCGACAGATTTTCTGACCAGCGACCACGGGAAAACGCTAACAGCAGGAAGCCGATTAGCGGAAACAGTACTGTTAAATAGAGAAGATTCATCCGCGCATCTCGCTCACAGTGTCAATGTTCAGCGTCTGACGACGACGATAGAGCTGGAGCAGCAGCGCCAGGCCAATACTCGCTTCGGCGGCGGCCAGACTGATCGCCAGGATATACATCACCTGTCCATCGGCCTGCCCCCAGTAGCTCCCCGCAACCACCAGCGCTAAGGCGGCGGCGTTAATCATGATCTCCAGGCCAATCAGCATAAACAGCAGATTGCGGCGGATCACCAGCGAGGTCAGACCAAGGACAAACAGCACGGCAGCAAGTATCAATCCATGTTGTAACGGGATCATGCATTCTCCTTTTTCGCTTGCGCTGCGTCAGAAACGCGGTTGCTGAGAACTTCACCCTGACGATCTTCACGACCGACGTGGAACGCCACTACCAGACCCGCCAGCAGCAGCATTGACGCCAGTTCAACCGCCAGCACGTAAGGACCAAACAGGCTGATGCCGACCGCTTTCGCGTCGATAATGGTGCCGTCAATGCCCTGATCGTTAGCGGTCAGGATGGCGTAGACCATGACTACCAGCAGCAACAGCGAGACCAGGCCAGGCCCAATCCACAGTGACGGACTCAGCCACTCGCGTTCCTGCTTCTCAGTCTGTTTGCCCAGGTTCAGCATCATCACCACGAAGACGAACAGCACCATAATCGCACCGGCGTAAACAATGATCTCCAGCGCGCCGGCAAAATAGGCGCCCATAGAGAAGAAGACGCCGGCAATCGACAGCAGCGAAATGATCAGGTACAGCAACGCATGTACCGGATTAGTGTGGGTAATGACGCGCAACGTCGTCAGCACCGCCACCAGCCCGCAAAGATAAAACGCAAATTCCATGCCTTGCTCCTTAAGGTAATAAGCCTTTGACGTCGATAGGCTTAGCTTCATTTTCCGCTTCGCCTTTATCTTTACCGTCAATCGCCATACCCGCCATGCGGTAGAAGTTGTATTCCGGATATTTACCCGGACCCGAGATCAGCAGATCGTCCTTTTCGTACACCAGATCCTGACGCTTGAACTCACCCAGTTCGAAATCAGGCGTCAGCTGAATCGCCGTGGTCGGACAGGCTTCCTCACACATGCCGCAGAAGATGCAGCGTGAGAAGTTGATGCGGAAGAACTCCGGGTACCAGCGACCATCTTTGGTTTCCGCTTTCTGCAGCGAAATACAGCCGACCGGACAGGCAACGGCGCACAGGTTACAGGCTACGCAACGCTCTTCGCCATCCGGATCGCGGGTTAACACGATGCGGCCGCGATAGCGTGGTGGCAGATAAACCGGCTCTTCCGGGTACATCTGCGTTTCACGTTTGGCGAAGGCGTGCAGGCCAATCAGCCAGATACTGCGGACTGTCGTGCCGAAGCCAACGACAATATCTTTTAAAGTCATTTGTTAACCCCTTACTGCGCTGTGTAGAGAATCACTGCGGCGGTCGCCAGCAGGTTCAACAGCGTCAACGGCAGACACACTTTCCAGCCGAACGACAGCACCTGGTCATAGCGTGGACGCGGAAGCGCAGCACGAATCAGGATGAACATCATCATAAAGAACGCCGTTTTCAGGGCGAACCAGATGAACGGCGGCAGGAATGGGCCATGCCAGCCACCAAAGAACAGCGTGACGATCAGCGCCGACACGGTGGTAATCGCCACATATTCGCCGACAAAGAACAGGCCGAACTTCATACCGGCATATTCAATGTGGTAACCATCGGCCAGTTCCTGCTCGGCTTCCGGCTGGTCAAATGGATGACGGTGACACACCGCAACGCCAGCAATACAGAAGGTTACGAAGCCGAAGAACTGCGGAATGATGTTCCACAGGTGCGTCTGGCTGTTGACGATATCGTTCATGTTGAACGAGCCCGCCTGCGCCACCACACCCATCAGCGACAGCCCGAGAAACACTTCGTAGCTCAGCGTCTGCGCCGAAGCACGCATCGCACCCAGCAGCGAGTATTTGTTGTTACTCGACCAGCCAGCGAACAGCACGGCGTAGACCGCCAGGCCCGCCATCATCAGGAAGAACAGCAGACCGATATTCAGGTCCGTCACCATCCAGGTCGGCGAAACCGGCACAATCGCAAACGCCAGCAGCAGCGACACGAAAGCGATAACCGGTGCCAGGGTGAAAATGAAGCGGTCGGTAAACGGCGGGACCCAGTCCTCTTTAAAGAACATTTTGATCATATCCGCCACCAGCTGCAGCGATCCGCCCCAGCCTACCCGGTTCGGTCCGTAACGGTTCTGGAACAGGCCGAGCAGACGACGCTCGGCAAAGCTCATGAACGCGCCACAGGCCACCACCACCAGCAGAATGACGATGGCTTTACCGATGGCCAGCAGAATGTCGATAACATCCGGTGTTAACCAGCTCATTGCGCCGTCTCCTGCAGTTTGTCGATTTTTCCGTTCGCCAGGAACGGCGGTACACCCGGCATGCCCAGCGGCAGGCCAATCTGTCCCGCCTGCAGTGACGCTGAGAAACGGACCGGCAGACGTACGGTTTCACCGGCACAGGTAAACTCAACGGCTGCGCCGTTGTTAACACTCAGTTTCGCCGCATCATCCGGGTTAATCACCAGCATCGGCTGCGCCATGCGCTGCTGGAATACCGGCGAACGCTGTGACATCTCTTCACTGCCAAACAGCTGATAGTAAGGTGCCACGCGCCACTGCGTTTCGCTGACAAACGCCGCAGGGACGTTGCTGAACCACGGCAGCTGGGCGGCGCTGGCTTCAAACAGGCGTACGCCCGGATCGCCATTACGCAGTTTACCGCCCACTTCAACCTGGAATTTGTTCCACGCCTGCGGTGAGTTCCAGCCCGGTGCCCAGGCAAACGGAATCTGCGAACGTGGCGCGCCTGGCTGGTTGTTGCCTTCCATTGAGAAGGCGAACATGGTGTCCTGATCCTGCGGCTGACGCGGTTCGTGCACGCTGATGTTGGCGCGCGCGGCGGTACGGCCACTAGAACGGTGCGGTGAACGCGACAGTTTCTGCCCGCGAATACGGAAGCTGGCATCCGGTGCCGCATCCTTGATGCCGGCCAGCTGTGGCAGATGACTCACCACCGCATCGATCACGTGGTCCAGCTGCGTCCAGTCGACGTGACGACTTTCCAGCGTGCTGTGCAGCGAATGCAGCCAGCGCCAGCTTTCAAGCATCACAATGCTGTTGTCGTAGTAGGAAGGATCGTAAACCTGGAAGAAACGCTGTGCGCGGCCTTCATGGTTAATCGAGGTTCCGTCACTTTCGGCGAAGCTGGCGGTCGATAACACCAGCCCGGCTTTCTCCAGCGTGGCGGTACGCTGATGATCCACCACAATCACGTTGGTGGTCTGTGCCAGTGCCGCATCAACCAGCGCTTTCGGTGCATGACGATAGAGATCGTTTTCCAGCACCACCAGCGCATCGGCTTCACCGTTGCTCAGTTGCCCCAGCGCGCTTTCCAGCGTATTGCCGCCCATCAGGCCAAGACCCACACTGTTGGCATGTCCCGCCAGCAGCGTAATCCCGACATCGGCACCGCGCGCTTTCAGCGCTTTGGCCACGTTGGCAGCCGCTTCGATCATCGCGCTGCTGCCGGAATGGGTACCGGAAATGATTAACGGTTTTTTCGCGCCGGCCAGCGCCTGCACGATAACATCCATCTTGCCGTTCAGTTTGCTGTCGAAATCGGTCACCGCCGGAGCAGTTTCATCCAGCGCGTTGGCGATGGCGAAACCGAGGCGCGCCTGATCTTCAACCGGTGCACGGTAGCTCCAGGCAGCGATATCATCCAGACGGGTTTCATCGACGTTAGTGATAAACAGCGGATGTTTGGCGTTCTGACCGATATTGAGAATCGCTGCAATCTGCCAGTCTGCCACTTTCTGGGCGGCAGCCATGTCGCGCGCTTTGCCTTTAACGGCCTGACGCACTGACAGCGCCACGCGTGCGCCAACCTGGGTCAGATCTTCACCCAGCACCAGCACCGCATCGTAGCTTTCAATTTCGCGCAGCGATGGCGTGTAGATCCCGCCTTCTCGCAGTACTTTCAGCATCAGTTCCAGCCGGGCCTGTTCGCCAGCCGGCATCCCGGTGGAGAAGTTTTCGGCGCCAACCAGCTCACGCAGCGCAAAGTTGCTTTCAACACTGGCGCGCGGCGAACCGATACCAATCACTTTTTTCGCCTGACGCAGCAGATCTGCGCCGGCATTAACTGCCTGTTCTGCGTTCAGCGTCACCCAGTCGTTGCCGCGCAGCAGCATCGGCTGGCGAGGACGATCTTTGCGGTTAACGTAGCCGTAACCAAAACGGCCACGGTCACACAGGAAGTAGTGGTTTACCGTGCCGTTGTAGCGGTTCTCAATGCGGCGCAGCTCCCCGTAACGCTCACCCGGACTGGTGTTACAGCCAACGCTGCACTGCTGGCAGATGCTCGGAGCAAACTGCATATCCCATTTACGGTTATAGCGTTCAGAGTGGGTTTTATCGGTGAACACGCCGGTCGGGCAGATCTCAACCAGGTTACCGGAGAATTCGCTCTCCAGCGTGCCATCTTCCGGGCGACCGAAATAGACGTTGTCGTGCGCGCCATAGACCCCGAGATCTTTGCCGTCGGCATAATCTTTGTAGTAACGCACACAGCGATAGCAGGCGATACAGCGGTTCATCTCGTGAGAAATGAACGGGCCAAGATCCTGATTGCGGTGGGTACGTTTGGTGAAGCGATAACGGCGGAAGCTGTGGCCGGTCATCACTGTCATATCCTGCAGGTGACAGTTACCCCCTTCTTCACAGACCGGGCAGTCGTGCGGGTGGTTGGTCATCAGCCACTCCACCACGCTTTCGCGGAACTCTTTCGCTTCGCCATCGTCGATGGAGATAAATGTGCCGTCAGAAGCCGGCGTCATGCAGGACATGACAAGACGGCCGCGGGTATCTTCGGCATTCTGGAATTGCTTTACCGCGCACTGGCGGCAGGCCCCAACGCTTCCCAGCGCCGGATGCCAGCAAAAATAAGGAATATCAAGGCCCAGAGAGAGACACGCCTGTAGCAGGTTGTCCGCTCCGTTCACATCATACTCTTTACCGTCTACATGGATTGTAGCCATAGTGACATGCTTCCGTAAGGCTCGTCAGAAACGAGCGTTAATCAAATTCTTACCCCGACACACTGCGATTATCGGGGCGGCGGCACCAGGCCTGATTCCGTGTGCTGCGGCGAATTACCAGCGCGCTTTCAGCAGGTTTGGCTGAATCCCGCCAATCGCGCGGGTATTACCGAACACCTGCGGCGCAATGCCGGCTTCAAACTCTTCACGGAAATATTTAATCGCACTCTGCAGCGGCTCAACCGCACCCGGCGCGTGTGCGCAGAAGGTTTTACCCGGGCCGAGCTGACGGCAGAGTTGCTGTAAGGTTTCGATGTCGCCTGGCTGACCCTGCTTCTGCTCCAGCGCGCGCAGAATTTTTACGCTCCACGGCAGACCGTCACGGCATGGCGTACACCAGCCGCACGATTCACGGGCGAAGAACTCTTCAAGATTACGCACCAGCGAAACCATGTTGATTTCATGATCGACCGCCATCGCCAGCGCGGTTCCCAGACGGCTGCCGGCTTTACCAATGCTGGCAAACTCCATCGGCAGATCCAGGTGCTCATCCGTCAGAAAGTCGGTCCCTGCCCCGCCTGGCTGCCAGGCTTTGAAGCGCAGTCCGTCACGCATCCCGCCGGCGTAATCTTCCAGAATTTCACGTGCAGTAATGCCGAACGGCAGTTCCCAGACGCCAGGATTTTTCACCCGACCGGAAAAGCCCATCATCTTGGTGCCGGCGTCGTCACTTTTCGAGATGCCTTTGTACCAGTCGACGCCGTTTGCCAGGATGGCCGGCACGTTTGACAACGTTTCCACATTGTTAACGCAGGTCGGTTTACCCCATGCGCCCGCACTCGCCGGGAACGGCGGTTTGGAACGCGGGTTAGCACGACGGCCTTCCAGCGAGTTAATCAGTGCTGTCTCTTCGCCGCAGATATAACGACCCGCGCCGGTGTGCACAATCAGTTCGAAGTCAAAACCGGTGCCGAGAATGTTTTTACCGAGATAGCCCGCTTCGGTGGCTTCAGCAATCGCCCGGCGCAGATGCACCGCAGCTTCAATGTATTCGCCACGCAGGAAGATGTAGCCACGGTAAGCCTTCAGCGCAAAGGCACTGATCAGCATCCCTTCCACCAGCTGGTGAGGCATCTGCTCCATCAGCAGGCGGTCTTTATAGGTGCCCGGCTCCATTTCATCGGCGTTACACAGCAGGTAACGGATGTTCATCGACTCATCTTTCGGCATCAGGCTCCACTTCAGGCCGGTGGAGAAGCCCGCACCGCCGCGCCCTTTCAGGCCAGAGTCTTTTACTGCCGCCACGATTTCGTCAGGTGACATGCTGTTTAACGCTTTCTCAGCGCCGGCATAACCGTTTTTACTGCGGTATTCATCAATCCACACCGGCTGCTTGTCGTCGCGCATCCGCCAGGTAAGAGGATGGGTTTCAGCAGTACGAATGATAGTTTTCAATGTCATTGATACTGCTCCAGCAAAGTGGCGATGCCTTCAGGCGTCAGATGCACGTGGGTGTCTTCATCCACCATCATCGTTGGCCCTTTATCGCAGTTGCCCAGACAGCAGGTCGGCAGCAGGGTAAAGCGTCCGTCCGCCGTGGTCTGGCCTGGTTTGATATTCAGATTCTGTTCCAGCGCAGCCTGAATGCCCTGATAGCCGGTGATGTGACACACCACGCTGTCGCAGTAACGGATCACATGGCGGCCAACCGGCTGACGGAAGATCTGGCTATAGAATGTCGCCACGCCTTCCACATCACTGGCCGGAATGCCCAGCACCTCAGCGATAGCGTGAATCGCGCCATCCGGCACCCAGCCGCGCGCTTTCTGCACAATCTTCAGCGCTTCGATTGAGGCTGCACGCGCATCTTCATAGTGGTGTTTTTCGTGCTCAATGGCGTGATGTTCTTCCGCGCTCAGCACGAAGACCTCGTTGGGGTCGATCGTTTTAATGGCAATGTGTTGATCGTGCATAATTAGCGGTCCACGTCTGACATAACAAAATCGATACTACCGAGGTATACGATCAGGTCGGATACCAGGCTGCCGCGGATGACTGAAGGAATCTGCTGCAGATGCGGGAAGCTGGGCGTACGCACGCGGGTGCGGTAGCTCATGGTGCTGCCGTCGCTGGTGAGGTAGTAACTGTTGATCCCTTTGGTCGCTTCAATCATCTGGAAGGATTCGTTGGCCGGCATTACCGGGCCCCACGAGACCTGCAGGAAGTGGGTGATCAGCGTTTCAATATGCTGCAACGTCCGCTCTTTTGGCGGCGGTGTGGTCAGCGGGTGATCGGCTTTGAACGGCCCTTCCGGCATGTTGTTCAGGCACTGCTCAAGAATACGCAGCGACTGCCACATCTCTTCCATCTTCAGCTGGACGCGGCTGTAAGCATCACTGATGCCGGAACCGATTGGGATTTCGAAATCGAAGTTTTCGTAGCCGGAGTACGGACGCCATTTACGCACGTCAAAGTCGAGACCGGTGGCGCGCAGACCAGCACCGGTGGTGCCCCACGCCAGCGCTTCTTCCATGTTGTACGCGGCAACGCCTTTGGAACGACCTACCAGCACGCTGTTACGCAGGGCGGCTTTGTCATATTCCTTCAGGCGCTTCGGCATCCAGTCAAGGAAGTCACGCAGCAGACGTTCCCAGCCTTTCGGCAGGTCGTGCGCCACGCCGCCAATGCGGAACCACGCCGGGTGCATACGGAAGCCGGTAATGGCTTCAACCACGTCATAAATTTTCTGGCGATCGGTAAAGGCAAAGAACACCGGCGTCATGGCGCCAACGTCCTGAATAAAGGTCGAAATGTAGAGCAGATGGCTATTGATACGGAACAGTTCTGACAGCATCACGCGGATCACGTTAACGCGATCCGGTACCACGATACCGGCCAGTTTCTCTACTGCCAGCACATAAGGCATCTCATTGACGCAACCGCCAAGATATTCGACGCGGTCGGTGTAAGGAATGTAGCTGTGCCACGACTGACGCTCACCCATCTTTTCGGCACCGCGATGGTGATAACCGATGTCAGGTACGCAGTCGACGATCTCTTCGCCATCCAGCTGCAGAATGATACGGAAGGCCCCGTGCGCCGACGGGTGGTTAGGACCAAGGTTGAGGAACATGAAGTCCTCATTGGCAGTGCTGCGCTTCATGCCCCAGTCTTCAGGCTTGAAAGTCAGCGCCTCCATCTCCAGATCTTCTTTCTGTTTGGTCAGCGTAAACGGATCGAATTCGGTGGCGCGCGCCGGGTAGTCCTTGCGCAGCGGGTGACCTTCCCAGGTCGGCGGCATCATAATGCGGGTCAGGTGCGGGTGACCATCAAAGGTCACGCCAAACATCTCCCAGGTCTCACGCTCATACCAGTTGGCATTCGGGAAAAGGCGGGTGAGGGTCGGCAGGTGCATATCATTTTCAGATAACGCTACCTTGAGCATGATGTCGCGATTACGTTCAATCGACAGCAGATGATAGAAAACGGAAAAATCCGCAGCAGGTAAGCCTGCGCGGTGGGTACGTAAACGCTCATCCATGCCATGCAGGTCATACAGCATGACGTAAGGCTTGGGTAATTTACGCAGGAACTCGGTGATTTCCAGTAGCTGTTCACGCTTCACCCAGACTACCGGAATACCGGTGCGGGTCGCCTGAACGGTAAAGGCATCCGGCCCAAAACGGTTACGCAACTCGCCGATCACCGGGTCATCCAGGTGATCACGGGTTTGCCATGAAGGCTGAGCGAGATCTTGCGTGGTCAAATCTGTCATACGTTACTCACCATTCCGGCCTGGTCTCAGGCACTCAAATGAAGGCGTCAGGATGGGGCCATGCATTAAATTGTGATGTTCTGCTGCAGGCGCGGTTTGCCATCCATACGGTTAACTTACACTTCGTCCGGGCTACGCAGGTTAGTGACCGCAATGCGCTCACCGCGTTTTCTCTCACGCTCGGATTGCATGTTGGCGCGGTAAACCCCCTGATCGCCGACCACCCAGGAGAGCGGACGGCGCTCTTTGCCGATCGACTCCTGCAACAGCAGCAGCGCCTGCATATAGGCTTCCGGACGCGGCGGGCAGCCAGGAATGTACACATCAACCGGCAGGAATTTATCCACGCCCTGCACCACGGAATAGATGTCATACATGCCGCCGGAGTTAGCGCAGGCACCCATTGAGATCACCCATTTCGGCTCCAGCATCTGGTCATACAGACGCTGAATCACCGGGGCCATTTTGGTAAACGGCGTACCGGCGATCACCATAAAGTCGGCCTGACGAGGCGAGGCACGCATAACTTCGGCACCGAAACGTGCCACGTCATGCACTGCGGTAAACGAGGTCGTCATCTCTACATAACAACAGGAGAGGCCGAAGTTGTAAGGCCACAGGGAGTTTTTACGTCCCCAGTTCACCATGTCGTGCAGGGCATTTTCGAGTTTGCCCATGTAAACGCTGCGATGAACGTGCTGCTCCAGCGGATCGCTGACGATTTCCTGCTTTTGCAGAGGATAACGGTCGTTCTCACCACCGTTCGGGTCTATGCGGGTGAGCGTATAGTCCATCTTATTGCCTCTCTTTTACTGCTTGTGAGGATTGGTGTGACTGATCGTGGTGGTTTTAACCACGACGCGACGACGTGCAGGAGCCCAATCGAGTGCGCCGATGCGTACCAGATAGACTAAGCCCGCCAGGAGCACCAAAATGAAAATTGCGGCTTCCACAAAGCCGACCCAGCCGCTTTCGCGGATTGAGGTCGCCCATGCGTATAAAAAGAGGGCTTCGACGTCGAAGATGACGAAAAACATCGCAACCAGATAAAATTTTGCCGACAGGCGGATGTGGGTATCGCCCACTGACTCGATGCCCGATTCGAACGGCGTGTCTTTATGACGCGCGCGTGCTCTGCCGCCAAGCAGCCATCCTCCGGTCAACATGAAAGCACACAGGCCAAATGCGATGACGATAAATACGATAAACGCCCAATGCTGAGCGATGATTTCGGTGGTAGTTGACATACTCATTGCTTACTCATCAAAAGTGGCGCTGGCATCCTGCACGCGTTTCCCGCAGCAAACTGACCACATCGATTCAAGGGAAGGATAAAAACCTTTTAAACGTCGCTGTTATTCTTAAATAAACAGCAATTTTATGGGGTTTTTTACTCCTTTCTATAACCTTTTGTCAACTTTGACAAAAGTATCCAAACATTATTTCACACCTGCATCATATTATTAACAAATGATGCCCCGCTTTCCAGCTAAATCGCTTCAGTCTGTGGGGTTAATTTTAGTGTAGCGGGTATTTACATGCATGGATCGTGCATTTAACAAACATATTTTGACAGGTATCACTGTGTTTTCCTTCCCCTTAGCAGGGGTATTTTCTTGATCCAGAACACACTTCTGCCCTTTTTGCGTTAAATTTCTCCGTTTTTTAGCACTAGCCGAAACATAACGTCCGTTTTTTTGGTGGGTAAATTTCAGATAGCGCAAAGATGAAATTAATTGCAACCGGTGACTATTGAAAAAGACGATCCAGGGGGAAATTCAGAGGGTCAGGAAGGTAGCGGCAGGCAAAAAAAAGCCTCTCGCTCTGCTTACAGAATGAAAGGCTTTTTTATCGGGGTTTTGATGCGCGCATTCTGCGCATTATTTGCGCAGCATGGAGGCAGCAAAATTATTCTTCGTCATCCAGTAACAGAGTACCGTCAGGATTAGCGCTCAGGTTGTACGGATCGTTGGTGGACTGCATGGCATTAAAGATCGCCAGCGCCAGTTCATTATCGCTGTCAGGATTACGACACAGCAGATACTGCGTATCCGGCAGAACCGGCAGCCCTTCCGCTGCGCCCATCACCCGCAGTTCCGGACTCATCATCTCTACCGGGCGTGCCGTCACACCCAATCCTGCTTTAACCGCAGCACGTACCGCAGCCAGCGTCGACGCGACATACGAAATACGCCATGGGATGCCCGCTTCGTTGAGGTGATCGATCGCCATATCGCGATAAGGGCTTGGCTCATCCAGCAATACCAATGGAATGGCTTCACCACGCTGGAAGATGTAATCCGCCGCGCAATACCACAAGGTTGGCGAGGTGCGCAGCACCTGATAGGTGAAATTGCCCGGGCTGGAGGTGGTGACCACAAGGTCCACTTCGCCCTGATTGAGCATTTCCATCATGAAAGGGTTACGTTTTACCCGTACATCAATCGCCAGTTTCGGATAAACCGAGGTTACGCGGTTTAGCAGGAACGGCAGAATGGTGTCAGAGGTGTCATCGGAAGCGCCAATAGTCAGCACACCCTGAATATTGCTGTACATCAGAGAGGTGCAGGCTTCGTCGTTAAAACGAAGGATTTTTCTGGCGTAACCTAACAGCTGGATCCCGTGCTCTGTTAACAGCTTATTACGTCCATGTCTGGCAAACAGCTCTTTACCTACCAATTGCTCCAGACGTTGCATCTGCTGGCTGACTGCTGACTGGGTTCTGCAGACCGCTGCAGCCGCCGCAGCAAAAGTATTCAGGTCAGCAACGGCAACGAAGGTTCTCAGCAGATCGAGGTCGAGATTCAGTATCGGACGATTTGCATTAGTCATGTTTTTTCTTCACTTATTAGATTTTTACGAACTACTACCCTGGTGTTATTACTAAGCTTATCAAAGTGATAAACAGTAATGGTGCTCAATGACAGTCCTGTGTTGAGACTGACACAAAAAATTTCACGAACGTTTACAGACCGCTGATGACCCCTATAAAGCTAAAGATCCACAGGGTCGGAAGACAGATACAACTTCTGAACCGAAGGCGCGGGGTGCGCGTATGCAGGAAGCTGCGTAGTTGTCTTATTCCCACCCAAAAAGGCCAGGCGGGACAGAATGCGTGATGGGGCGACGCATTAAGCGGAGCGGCCATACACACTAAATAATAAATTATACTTAATCATTTTTGACTTCAAAATGGAAATGATTTTGTGAAAACCGCCGTAAATTTTGTGCTAAAGGCATTTCCAGCACATCCTGGCAGCGTATCGCTTTCTTTTCATCCCGCCGGTAAAAAAAATTTCAGCAGAGAAGCAACAGACGATACGCTGAATTGCGCTTATCTGCTGCCATCCGGCCCTGATCATGTGGCACTTCTCCGGGAATCACAGGGTGATAGCCGCACCAATCTTTAACAGTCTTAAGCCGTAAGTGAAATCGCCCTGCCCTGAACGGTCATTATTTAACCATCAATAAAATATCGTTTAACTATTTCACACAGTGTGTATTTCAAAAGCGAGGAAAGGTTCCGCCGCCATAAGTTCCAAAAATGTTTCATAATGTGCGAAAGGACAGCGGATTCCGCCTCCCATTATTAGCTCAAAATATCGTTTAATCATTCTAATGTGGATAGTTTAACTAATTATTACGTTAACAAATATCTTTTGCACTACACGCGACCGGAAAAGTTGCTGAACGCGCCAAAACCGAGCGGCACCCTTCTTTTGTGTCCGTGAGGAGAGTACATTGTGCTGGTTTGATTTCTGCGGCAGCCAAAAGGATTCTGCCCATTAAGGCGGTAACAATGACTTTTCAGATTGATAAATCCGGTAAGCTGGATAACGTTTGCTACGACATCCGTGGCCCGGTATTGAAAGAGGCTAAACGCCTCGAAGAAGAAGGCAACAAGGTTCTTAAACTGAACATCGGCAATCCGGCGCCGTTTGGCTTCGAAGCCCCTGATGAAATTCTGGTGGATGTGATCCGTAACCTGCCGAGCGCGCAGGGTTATTGCGACTCCAAAGGACTCTATTCCGCCCGCAAAGCGATCATGCAGCATTACCAGGCGCGTGACATGCGCGATGTCACCGTAGAAGATATCTATATTGGTAATGGCGTCTCTGAGTTAATCGTGCAGGCGATGCAGGCCCTGCTGAACAGTGGCGATGAAATGCTGGTGCCGGCACCCGACTATCCGTTATGGACCGCGGCCGTGTCGCTGTCGAGCGGTAAAGCGGTGCACTATCTGTGTGACGAATCGGCTGACTGGTTTCCCGACCTGGACGATATCCGCAGTAAGATCACCCCGCGCACTCGCGGCATCGTCATCATCAACCCGAATAACCCCACCGGTGCGGTTTACAGCAAAGAGCTGCTGTTAGAGATTGTCGACATTGCCCGTCAGCATAACCTGATCATTTTCGCCGATGAGATTTACGACAAAATTCTTTACGACGAAGCCCAGCATCACTGTATCGCCGCTCTGGCACCCGATCTGCTGACCGTCACCTTCAACGGCCTGTCGAAAACCTATCGCGTTGCGGGCTTCCGTCAGGGCTGGATGGTGCTGAACGGCCCGAAAAAACATGCTAAAGGCTACATTGAGGGGCTGGAGATGCTCGCCTCAATGCGTCTGTGCGCCAACGTACCGGCTCAGCATGCGATTCAGACTGCGCTGGGGGGTTACCAGAGTATCAGTGAATTTATCGTGCCTGGTGGTCGTCTGTATGAGCAGCGCCAGCGCGCCTGGGAACTGATTAACGATATTCCCGGCGTCAGCTGCGTCAAACCCCAGGGTGCGCTGTATATGTTCCCGCGCATCGATGCGAAAAAATTCAACATCTTTGACGATCAGAAGATGGTGCTGGATTTCCTGCTGCAGGAAAAAGTTCTGCTGGTGCAGGGCAGCGCCTTTAACTGGCCGTGGCCGGATCACCTGCGCATCGTTACCCTGCCGCGCGTCGATGACCTGGAAATGGCGATCAATAAATTTGGCCGTTTCCTGCAAGGCTACCGTCAATAATCTCAGCCGCGTATACTGACGCTATTTGGGGAGAGCCGGTCTCTCCCCTGTCGGCTCACAGGAACGCTCATGACTCAAAGCCACTTTTTTGCCCACCTCTCCCGCCTTAAGCTGATCAATCGCTGGCCGCTGATGCGCAATGTGCGTACCGAAAACGTCTCTGAGCACAGTCTGCAGGTGGCGATGGTGGCGCACGCCCTGGCGGTGATTAAAAATCTGAAATTCAACGGTACGCTTAACGCCGATCGCATCGCTATGCTGGCGCTCTATCATGATGCCAGCGAAGTGCTGACCGGCGATCTGCCGACGCCGGTGAAGTATTACAACGCGCAGATTGCCCATGAATATAAAAAGATTGAAAAAATTGCCCAGCAGAAGCTGATCGAGATGCTGCCTGAGGAGTTTCAGGCGATCTATCGCCCGTTGATTGATGAGCATCTGCACAGTGAAGAAGAACAGGCGGTAGTGAAGCAGGCCGATGCGCTCTGTGCTTATGTGAAGTGTCTGGAAGAGCTCTCCGCCGGCAATAATGAATTTTTGCTGGCGAAGGCGCGGCTGGAAACGACGCTGGCGCAACGTCGCTCACCGGAAATGGATTACTTCGTTGAGGTATTCATTCCCAGCTTCAGCCTGTCACTGGATGAGATTTCACAGGATACGCCGCTCTGAATCTGGCGGCGCAGTGAGGCTATTACGCCTTGCGCCCAATACTGAACTGGCCGCTGCTCTGTCGGTTGACGATTAACGACTCAAGCGACGACAGCTGCAGCGTGACGTCATTCAGTCGCGGCGTTTCAGCCGGTGCATTGACTGCAATCACCGCACAGCCGGCATTCAGACCGGATAAAATCCCGGCGGGCGCATCCTCAACCACAACGCATGACGTTGCCGCTAAGCCAAGCTTTTCAGCGCCCAGCAGATAAGGGTCCGGTTCCGGTTTGCCCTTTGCCACCTGCTCCGCGGTGATAAACACCGCCGGCTGCGGTAAGCCAGCGGCTTTATGCCGCGCATGCGCCACCGGTACCGAACCTGAAGTGACAATCGCCCACGGGATCTGCAGTTCGTTCAGCGTGTTCAGCAACGCGTGGGCGCCAGGCAGGGCCTGAACGCCATCCGTATCGGCTGCCTCTGCTTGTTCCAGCGCAATAAACTCTGCCTGAATAGCCGCTTCCGGCTGACCAGCCATAAAGTGACGCAGTGAGGTGATCGCCTGTTTGCCATGAATAAACGCCAGGATCTCTTCCGCTGCAATGCCGTGGCGGGCGCCCCACTGGCTCCAGGCACGTTCAACTGCAGGCAATGAATCCACTAAGGTGCCGTCTAAATCAAATAGAAAACCACTGTAGGTCACGCGTCACTCCTCATCAGGCATTAATCACTTGCGCAATTTCATTGGCGCTTAAATGGTACTGTCGCGGACAAGTCTGCCATAAAGCCAGCATGCGTTGATACTTTTCCCACATCGGCGTCTGGGCATTAAAGCCGTGCGTGCCGGAATCAAAATGGGTATAGCGCCCTTCGCTGTTCACCATAAAGCGCACGTAGCCCAGATAGCGCGCTTCGGTTGCGGCATCAAAACCGAGGAACGCCAGACGCCGCTCCTCGAGCGTGCCGCTATCTTTGAGGTTCGACCAGGAGACGTGCAGCGCATGGTGCATCTCCATAATGTCGATGATGGTCCGGCAGGTCTCTTCGCTGAGTTCGCCGAACTCTTTGTCCAGCTCGCGCATCTGCAGCGCGTAGCCGCGTTCGATAATGGTTTGATAGCGGCGGAAGCGCTCGGCATTTTCTGGCTCAAGCATCGCCATGATTTTGTACTGGTTGGTAAGGATCAAACGCTGTGCATGGGTCATTTCCATCATTCACTCCCGGCCAGAGCCGCTCAGGTAACAGACAATGCGGAAATGATCACACAGCGTTAGCGATACGGAAATCTCCGTATCGCCTTTCTTTGATCTGGCTGCAGGTTAACCGGTATTTTAGTCAAAAACCCGGTATAACTCAGAGGTCGTCGAGGAAGGTGCGGTCCAGCTGTTTGAAGGCGCGTTTCAGCACGTCAGCCAGCGCCTGATAGGTTGGTTTGCCCTCAACCGGGGCGATCGCCTGACCCGCTTCTTCCAGCTTTGCGCGGACTTCGTGGAACCAGTTAAGCAAGGTGGGCGGAAGCGGCGTAATAGAACGTTTTCCCAGCCACCACAAGCCCTGCATCGGCAAGCTGCAGGCAAACAGCGCAGTCGCAACTGCCGGGCCAAGCTGACCGCCCATGGCAATCTGCCAGGTTAGCGTGAAAATCGCTAAAGGTGGCATAAAGCGAATGGCAAAGCGCGTCGCTGATGAGACACGGTTTTCAGGGAACACCGGTGCCAGGCGCTTGTCAGCCGGCCAGGTCTTCATATAGTGCTGTCCGCGCTGAAACATCCGGAACCAACTGGTACTGCCCGATTCATTCGCCATGGCTCACCTCAACTAATACTGCAAAGATTAAAAAATAGTTATAACTACACAACTTTACGTGACATCCTTCAATTTTTTTTGTCTTTAAAGGTGACTCCAGCTATTCTGACGCCGTTTCGACACCTTTCTGGCAGCGACCAGCGCCTTTGGGAAGAGGAGAGGTCAGGTTTCGACAAATAAATTTCAAATTTTTGCGTAAAATTACCAAAATTTTTTGCGGAAAAGCAGAATTCTGACTACCGCATGATGTTTATCATTAATCTACCAGCTTTCATGGGCTACGCTGATAGTCTGATTGCGTTTTTTTTAGCCACTCTCTAAAAATAGGTACTTCCATGTCGAGTAAGTTAGTTCTGGTCCTGAACTGTGGCAGCTCTTCCCTTAAGTTTGCCATCCTCAATCCTGCCAGCGGTGACGAATTTTTGTCTGGCCTGGCGGAATGCTTTCATCTTCCTGAAGCGCGTATCAAATGGAAGCTGGACGGTCAAAAACAGGAAGCCCCTCTCGGTGCCGGCGCAGCGCATAGCGAAGCACTGAATTTCATTGTTAAAACCATTCTGGCACAAAAACCAGCGCTTTCGGCACAAATTGCTGCAATCGGCCATCGCATCGTTCACGGCGGCGAGAAACTGACCCAATCAGTGGTGATTACTGAAGAAGTGATCCAGGGCATTAAAGACGCCTCTTCCTTTGCCCCGCTGCATAATCCAGCGCACCTGATCGGTATCGATGAGGCGATGAAAAACTTCCCGCATCTGTCAGATAAGAATGTCGCGGTATTTGACACCGCTTTCCATCAGACAATGCCGGAAGAGTCCTACCTTTATGCGCTGCCGTACAAATTGTATAAAGAGCACGGCGTTCGTCGCTATGGCGCGCACGGCACCAGTCACTATTACGTGACGCATGAAGCGGCCAAAATGCTCAACAAGCCGCTGGCATCGCTCAACATCATTACCTGTCACCTCGGCAACGGCGGTTCGGTTTCCGCGATCCGCAACGGCGAATGCGTTGATACCTCAATGGGCCTGACGCCGCTGGAAGGCCTGGTGATGGGCACCCGCAGTGGTGATATCGATCCGGCGATCATCTTCTTCCTGCACGACACCCTCGGCATGAGCGTTGATGCAATCAACAAGTTGCTGACCAAAGAGTCTGGACTGTTAGGGCTGACTGAAGTGACCAGCGACTGCCGTTATGTTGAAGAAAACTACACCACTAAAGAAGATGCGAAGCGCGCGATGAATGTGTTCTGCCATCGCCTGGCCAAATACATCGGCAGCTACACCGCGCTGATGGAAGGTCGCCTTGACGCCGTTATCTTCACCGGCGGTATCGGTGAAAACGCCGCGATGGTGCGCGAACTGACGCTGAAAAAACTGGCGCTGCTCGGATTCGATGTGGATCACGATCGTAACCTGGCAGCCCGCTTCGGTCAGTCCGGCTACATCAATAAAGAGGGCACCCGCCCGGCGCTGGTTATCCCAACCAACGAAGAGTTGGTCATCGCCCAGGACGCCGCGCGTCTGACCGCGTAATCGCTTCTCTCCGTCAGCTCAGGCTGACGGAGTTGTTTTTGACACCCTGCAATTCCTGAGAGGTTCAATCGTGTCACGTACAATTATGCTCATTCCGACCGGCACCAGCGTCGGCCTGACCAGCGTCAGCCTCGGCGTTATTCGCGCCATGGAACGTAAAGGCGTGCGGCTTAGCGTCTTCAAGCCGATTGCTCAGCCGCGCTCTGGCGGTGATACACCGGATCAGACCACCACCATTATCCGTAAAAACTCGTCGATTCCTGCTGCTGAACCGCTGCAGATGGCACGCGTTGAATCTCTGCTGGGCTCTAACCAGCAGGACGTGCTGATGGAAGAGATCATCTCCCGTTATCATGCCAACACCCAGGATGCCGAAGTGGTGCTGGTTGAAGGTCTGGTGCCGACCCGTAAGCATCAGTTCGCCAACGCGCTGAACTACGAAATCGCCAAAACGCTGAACGCGGAAATCGTCTTCGTAATGGCGCTGGGTAATGACTCTCCGGCACAGCTGAAAGAACGCATTGAGCTGACGCAAAGCAGCTTCGGCGGACAGAAAAATAAAAACATCACTGGCGTGATCATCAACAAACTTAACGCGCCGGTGGATGAACAGGGGCGTACCCGCCCTGACCTGTCAGAAATTTTTGATGACTCGTCAAAAGCCAGCATCGCGAACATCGATCCGAAACAGCTGTTCTCCGATAGCCCGCTGCCGGTATTGGGCTGCGTGCCGTGGAGCTTTGATCTGATCGCTACCCGCGCCATCGATATGTGCCGTCACCTTAATGCACGCATCATCAACGAAGGTGAGATTCAGACCCGCCGGGTGAAATCTGTCACCTTCTGCGCCCGTAGCATTCCGCATATGCTGGAGCATTTCCGTCCAGGATCGCTGCTGGTGACTTCGGCTGACCGTCCGGATGTGCTGGTTGCCGCCTGTCTGGCCGCCATGAACGGCATTGAGATTGGTGCCATCCTGCTGACCGGTAACTATGAGATTGACGAGCGTATTGCCAGACTGTGTGAGCGTGCGTTCCAGACCGGCCTGCCGGTGTTTATGGTAAAAACCAATACCTGGCAGACCTCGCTCAGCCTGCAGAGCTTTAACCTTGAAGTCCCGGCTGATGACACCCAGCGCATCGAAAAAGTGCAGGAGTACGTCGCCAGCTACATCAACGCTGACTGGATTGAGTCACTGACCGCTACTTCGGAACGCAGTCGTCGCCTCTCTCCACCGGCCTTCCGTTATCAGCTGACCGAGCTGGCGCGCAAAGCCGGCAAACGTGTGGTGCTGCCAGAGGGTGATGAGCCGCGTACTGTGAAAGCCGCGGCCATCTGTGCCGAACGCGGCATCGCGACCTGCGTGCTGTTAGGTAACCCGGATGAAATTCAGCGCGTCGCCGCCGCTCAGGGCGTCGAACTGGGCAAAGGCGTCGAGATTGTCGATCCGGCTCAGGTGCGTGAAAACTACGTGCCGCGTCTGGTTGAGCTGCGTAAGAGCAAGGGCATGACCGAAGTGGTGGCGCAGGAGCAACTGGAAGACAACGTGGTGCTGGGCACCATGATGCTGGAGCGTGGCGAAGTCGACGGTCTGGTATCGGGTGCCGTACACACCACCGCTAACACCATTCGTCCACCGTTGCAGCTGATCAAAACCGCACCGAACAGTTCGCTGGTGTCGTCAGTGTTCTTTATGCTGCTGCCTGAGCAGGTGCTGGTTTACGGTGACTGTGCGATTAACCCGGACCCGAGCGCCGAGCAGCTGGCCGAAATCGCCATTCAGTCTGCAGATTCGGCTAAGGCCTTTGGTATCGACCCTCGCGTGGCGATGATCTCCTACTCCACCGGCACCTCAGGTGCTGGCAGCGACGTCGAAAAAGTCCGTGAAGCGACCCGTATTGCGCAGGAGAAACGTCCGGATCTGGTGATTGATGGTCCGCTGCAGTATGACGCAGCGATCATGGAAGACGTGGCGAAATCCAAAGCGCCAAACTCACAGGTGGCCGGTCGCGCCACGGTGTTTATCTTCCCGGATCTCAACACCGGTAACACCACTTATAAAGCGGTACAACGTTCTGCCGACCTGATCTCAATTGGTCCGATGCTGCAGGGCATGCGTAAACCGGTCAACGACCTGTCTCGCGGCGCACTGGTGGATGACATTGTCTACACCATCGCCTTAACCGCCATTCAGTCACAGCAGGCTGAAGGCTAAGCCTCACTGTGTCATACCGGGCATGCCACTGCGCATGCCCTTTTTTTGTCTGCGATACGCCACCGTCGCCGGTTGATATCAGGCCCGGTTCTCGCCGTTACGGCTCATCCACAGCGACAATGCCTTAAGCGAATCGTCGGTAAATTCGTCGCAACGCGCGGTGATTTCATCAGGCGTCATCCAGATAATCTCATCCACTTCCGTTTCCTGCATTGCGAAAGGACCGTGCGATACGCAGCTGAACAGTCCACCCCAGACGCGGCAATGCTCATCTTCGAAGTAGAATTTACCGTGTTCGGCAAACGGAACGTCGGCAATCCCCAGTTCCTCTTCCGCTTCACGTCGTGCCGATTCCAGCATATCTTCGCCGCTCTGCACCACGCCGCCTGCCGTTGCGTCCAGCTTGCCCGGCATAAAATCTTTGGTCTCGGTGCGACGCTGTACCAGAATTTTCCCCATACCGTCATGAACCACGATATAGGTGGCACGGTGACGCAGACATTCAGCACGCATCTGTGCACGTGTCGCCTGAGCAACCACTTCGTTCTCTTCGTTGACGATGTCGACCCACTCGACACCCTCACCCGCAATGTGATCCACCATCCGTAACCCTTTCCTGTTTGGCGTGCCCGGATGCACGCGCTGTTTACCACGTTATTATCATAGTGTGGCGTAAGGTAATCACTTCCGTTAGCTTGAGCAAGCCTCGAAAGTTATCGATTTTTGCCGCTTTCAGCTAACCACAGTTGTACTGAGGCACGCTGCCACTGAAACTCAGCATAGTGTTGTAAGCGCGCGGGTAACGGATCGCCGTGCAGTACCAGCCGGTTAAGCATCACCGCCAGATCGGTATCGGCGATGGACCATTCACCAAACAGATTCTGCTGCCCATCGGGTAACAGCCGTTCAACCGCCGTAACCAGCTTATCCACTGCCTGCTGCGCCGAGGCGGTCAGCGGTGAAAATCGCTCGCCGGCGAACAGCACTTCCGTCGGCCGTTCCTGACGGATCCACATAAAGTCGCTGCGCAGCCAGGCCTGAATCTCTCTTGCCCTGGCGCGCTTCTCACGGTCGCGGGGATAGAGGCGCTCAAACTCGGGTGCCGGAAACCGCTCTTCCAAATATTCGCTGATGGCCGAAGACTCGCTCAGCAGAAAATCATCGATTTGCAGCGTAGGCACCCGGCAGGTTAACGACAGCTCACGATAGGCCGCAGCGAACTGCTGGTTTTGCGACAAATCGACACGTTTCAGGGTAAAAGGGATGCCTTTTTCGGTGAGAGCAACATAAGCCGACATGGCGTAAGGACTGAAAAATGATGAATCTGACCACAGGGTGATGGACGGATAATTCATCGGTTACCTCAATTGGCTGTCAGGATTGCATCATGTTTACCGATTTTTATTTCTGAAGGCAACGCTGAGCTGGTCCGATGTTTCGACCGATTGCAAGAAAGCGCGACGCGACTCACCTCACACTGGCCTCACTCTTCTATGCTGAAGAGAACAAATAACAAAAACGTCAAGGGAGCCGCAACATGCACATTCTTATTACCGGCGGAACAGGATTAATTGGTCGCCATCTGATTCCGCGCCTGCAGCAACTCGGACACCAGATTAGCGTGGTGACGCGTGATGTGGTCAGCGCGCGTGAAAAGCTGGGCGACGACGTGGCGCTCTGGTCAGGTCTGGCGCAACAGCACGATCTCAATAATGTTGATGCGGTAATCAACCTGGCGGGTGAACCGATTGCCGACAAACGCTGGACCGAACCGCATAAACAGCAGTTGTGTGAAAGCCGCTGGCAGATCACTGAACAGATCGCCTCGCTGATCAATGCCAGCACCACTCCACCCTCAGTGCTGATTTCCGGCTCCGCGACCGGGTTTTATGGCGATACCGGCGATCTGGTGCTGACCGAAGAGGATCCTGGACACGACGAATTCACTCACCAGCTGTGCGCCCGCTGGGAGCAACTGGCGCTCAGTGCCGAAAGCGATCGTACCCGCGTCTGTCTGTTACGTACCGGCGTGGTGCTGGCAGCAGAAGGTGGCGCGCTCAGCAAAATGAAGCTGCCGTTCAAACTGGGTATTGGCGGCCCGATCGGCAGCGGTAAGCAATATATGCCGTGGATCCATCTCGACGATATGCTCAACGCCATACTCTGGCTGCTGGATCATGACGATCTGCGCGGTCCGTTCAACATGGTTGCTCCTTATGCGGTACGCAATGAGCAGTTTGCAGCGACCCTGGGCCGGGTAATGCACCGTCCGGCCTTTATGCGCACCCCCGCCAGCGCGATTAAGCTGATGATGGGTGAATCAGCGGTGCTGGTGCTGGGTGGGCAGCATGTGTTGCCTAAACGGCTGGAAGCCTCAGGATTTACCTTCCGCTGGTATGATCTGCAGCAAGCATTACAGGATGTGATTAAGCATTAACGCGGGCGGCGGAATGGGTCGGGCGGATAATCGGGCTTCGCTGGGGCCGATTACTCTGCTGCAATCGCAGCGTTGGCCAGTGAGAGCGCCGATTGCCGTTACCGGTCGGAGATTAAGGCCGAAACCGCCACGAACGCGACGATAAGCCACCGTTACCACCCGCGAAATCCGTACCAGTCATAAGTAGTGTCTGGTACCGTCCGGCCGGCAATAAAAGTTCAGCGAGAGTGCGATTTTCAGACTGAGCCGGCGCACCCTATCGTGATGCGCCGGCTGGCGGGACAGATGATCGACCGCGGCTGCGGCATCCGCATTGCGGCAGCCCGCGCCAGCACGACGCGGACGCGGACGCGAACTTACTTCAGCGAGCCTTTCAGGAACTGCTGCAGGCGGGTGCTCTTCGGGCTGCCGAACAGTTCCACCGGCGATCCCTGCTCTTCAATTTTGCCCTGATGCAGGAAAATGACATGACTGGAGACGTGACGGGCAAATTCCATCTCGTGCGTCACCACCACCATGGTTTTCCCCTCTTCCGCCAGTTTCTGCATAATGCGCAGTACTTCACCGACCAGCTCCGGATCGAGCGCCGAGGTGGGTTCATCAAACAGCAACACTTCCGGCTCCATCGCCAGCGCGCGCGCAATCGACACGCGCTGCTGCTGACCACCGGAAAGATGGACCGGGTATTTCGCCTGTGCCCGTGCATCAATCCCGACCTTATCGAGGTATTTGATTGCCCGTTCACGCGCTTCCGCTTTGCTCAGTCCCAGCACCTGAATCGGCGCTTCCATCACGTTTTCCAGCACCGTCATATGGCTCCACAGATTGAAGTGCTGGAATACCATGGTCAGGCTGGTACGCAGGGCGCGCAGTTGCTCTTTGTTTGCCACTTTCAGCTGACCATCTTTGTCACGGACTAAGTTGATCTGCTGATTATTAACCACAATCGTGCCTTCGCTCGGTTTTTCGAGGAAGTTGATGCAGCGTAAAAAGGTACTTTTTCCCGAACCGGACGATCCGATAATGGTGATCACATCGCCCGCGTTAGCGGTTAACGAGACCCCTTTCAGCACTTCGTGTTCACCGTAACGTTTATGTAATTCGGTGACGCTTAATTTATTGTCAGCCATAGTTCTACTCAATGCGATGAAGAGGGTTTGACGTGGGCCAGCCAGCGCCGCTCCGCCAGACGGAACAGGCTGATTAACACGTAAGAAATAATCAGATACAGCACCGCGGCCAGGCCGAACGCGGTAAACGGCTGATAGGTCGCCGAGTTGATATCACGCGCAATTTTCAGCAAATCCGGCACCGTCGCGGTAAACGCCAGCGCGGTGGAATGCAGCATTAAAATCACTTCATTGCTGTAGGCCGGTAACGCGGTGCGCAGCGCCGACGGCAGAATAATGCAGCGATAGAGTTTGAAGGTGGAGAAGCCATAGGCCCGCGCCGCCTCGATTTCACCGTGCGGTACCGAGCGGATAGCCCCGGCAAAGATTTCGGTGGTGTAGGCACAGGTGTTGAGGGTAAACGCCAGTAAGGTACAGTTCAGCCCGCTGCGGAAAAAGGCATTCAGCAGTTCAGTGCCTTTAACAATTTCCAGTGTGTACATACCGGAGTAGAACACCAGCAGCTGCACATAGAGCGGTGTACCGCGAAACACATAGGTAAACAGCCAGACCGGAAAACTGATAAACCGATTCGGTGAAACCCGCGCAATCGCCAGCAGGATCGCCAGCGATCCACCAATCACCACCGACAGGATCAACAGCCACAGCGTAATGGCGACGCCGGTAAAGCGGTAACCATCGGTCCAGAGCAGCGATTTCCAGTATTCCTGAATAATATCAATCATAGCTCGCCCTCTTCACGCCAACCGTATAGCGCCGGTTAAGCCACCACAGCACGCCATTCGACAGCGTGGTAAACACCAGATAGATCACGCCCGCCACAATCGCAAAGTAGAACGGTTGCCAGGTACTTTTACCGGCCAGCTGCGTGGCTTTCACCACATCTTCCAGCCCCAGCAGAGATACCAGCGCGGTGGCCTTGAGGATCACCTGCCAGTTGTTGCCGATACCCGGCAACGCATAGCGCATCATCGCCGGGAACAGAATGCGGCGGAACACCTGTGAACCGGTGAAACCGAACGCGGTGGCCGCTTCGATCTGCCCTTTTGGCACCGCCATAAAGGCACCACGGAAGGTTTCTGTGAAGTAGGCACCATAGATAAAGCCGAGCGTAATGATACCCGCGACCATCGGGTCGATATCAAACTGGGCCATCCCCAGCGCGTCGGTAATCTGGTTAAGCACGATCTGCAGACCGTAGAAGATCAGCAGCATAAGAACGAGGTCCGGCACACCGCGAATCAGGGTGGTGTAGCCTTCAAAGATCATCGCCAGCAGCCGGTTACGTGACAGTTTGGCACCCGCGCCAATCAGCCCGAGCAGCACTGCCAGAACCACCGAGGTCAGCGCCAGCTCCAGTGTCACCAGCGTGCCCCGAAGAATTACATCAGAATAGCCATACAGCATCGAGAGGGTCCTGTCGTGGGGTGGAAACGGAACGCTGCCCGCCAGCAATCGACGGGCAGTTTTGCTCTGCTCAGCCATTCCGGACAGCAGCAGACCGTGCATTGCCGGTAAAGTAAACGCCGCTAGCTGGCGCTCTCTTTTCCCGCATCCGATCCGGCCTGCTAAGGTCCGTCATACCATGGGCAGAGCGACAGGATGGTTAGTCGCCGTACACATTAAAGTCGAAGTACTTCTTCGCAATCTTGTCGTAGGTGCCATCTTTACGCATTTCAGCAAAGGCTTTGTCGATGGCCGCTTTCAGCTCGCTGTCATCTTTACGCAGCCCCATACCGGTGCCGACGCCGAAGATTTTGTCATCTTTCACTGCCGGACCGGCGAAGGCGTAGTTTTTCCCGACCGGCTGCTTCAGGAACCCTTCGCTCGCCTGCACTTCGTCCTGGAACGCCGCATCAATACGTCCGGCATTCAGATCCTGATAGACCAGATCCTGGTTCGCGTACGGTGTCACGCTCACGCCTTTTGGCCGCCAGTACTGGTTGGCGTAAGTTTCCTGGGTGGTGCCCTGCAACAGACCGATGTTTTTGCCTTTCAGCGACTCAATCGTCGGTTCGATTTTAGACCCTTTCGGTGCCACTAAGCGCGCGTTGGCGGCGTAAAGTTTTTCCGAGAAGGCGATTTCTTCCTGACGTTTTGCTGTGATCGAGAGAGAAGAGATGATGGCGTCAATTTTCTTCGCTTTCAGCGAGGGGATCAGGGCGTCAAAGTCGCTCTCAACGTAAGTACACTGGGTATGAATGCGTTTGCAGATTTCGTTAGCGAGGTCGATATCAAAGCCCACTAACTGCCCTTGCGCGTTTTTTGACTCAAACGGTGGGTAGGTTGGATCTGTGCCGATACGGATTGAACCTGGTACCGCCGCAAATACGCTGGCAGCACTGGATAAACCCAGCATCAGGGAAAGAGCCAGAACACGCTTTTTCATAGATTACCCTCAAGTGAAGTGCTTTTTGTTATGTGGTACGTGATGTGTTTGCGCAAAGTAAGTTGCATGTTTCATGCCAGTTCTGCAAGTTATTCGCGCACTTAGCGTGACGTCCGACAGCCGAAAACGCTGAGCTTGTGAGGGGAATATAACAGTGAAGTAAAAGAGAAAAAGCGATGATGTTAACTTTTGGTGCATCAAATGCACGAAGAGTGATCCGAGGCGCGCTTATGCACTAAATAAGTGCGCCAGCGGAACTTTATGCACCTTGCCAGCGCGCGAACAAATCTTCTGGCAATTCGATATCAAACTGATCGATGACCCGATTGACCGTTTGATCAACCAGTTGCCCGATGTTTTCAGGGCGATGATAGAACGCCGGTACTGGCGGCATAATGATGGCGCCCAGCTCAGCGGCGGTGGTCATCATGCGCAGGTGGCCAACGTGCAGCGGCGTTTCACGCACGCACAGCACCAGCTTGCGCTGCTCTTTTAATACCACGTCAGCCGCGCGGGTCAGCAGTGAATCACTGTAACTGTGGACGATGCCGGACAGGGTTTTCATTGAGCACGGCAAAATCGCCATCCCGAGGGTTTTAAACGATCCTGACGAAATGCTTGCCGCAATATCGCGCACGTCGTGCACCACATCGGCCAGCGCCTGCACGTCACGTAGTGAGTAATCGCTCTCCAGCCCTAACGTCTGGCGCGCCGCCTGGCTCATCACCAGATGCGTTTCCACCTCATCGACCTGCTGCAAAACCTGCAGCATGCGCACGCCATAAATCACCCCGCTGGCGCCTGAGATGCCAATGATGAGTCGTTTCATATTCCAACCTTGCTCTACCCGGATGCATCATCATAACGCGGCCTGGGGATTTCTGAAAACAAACAGGGCGGGATTGCTCCCGCCCTGCTTTATCTGCCCTAACGCTGGCGCTTAGCCTTCGTTGTGCAGCTCGAGGTTTTCCACCTCATTCTGACGCGCAACCGCTTTTGCATCGTCATTACGCAGCGACTGGAGGTATTCCAGATAGCGCTGGTCAACATCCTTCGTGACATAAATTCCGTTAAACACCGAGCATTCAAACTGGGTAATGTCCGGGTTCTCTTCGCGAACCGCTTCGATCAGGTCATCCAGGTCCTGGAAAATCAGCGCATCCGCTTTGATCAGCTGGCGGATCTCTTCGACTTCACGACCGTGGGCAATCAGCTCGGTGGCGCTTGGCATATCAATGCCATATACGTTCGGGAAACGAATCTCCGGAGCCGCTGACGCCAGATAAACCCGCTTCGCACCGGCTTCACGCGCCATCTCAATGATCTGCTCTGAGGTGGTGCCGCGTACGATGGAGTCATCCACCAGCAACACGTTTTTATCGCGGAACTCGGCGCGGTTAGCATTCAGCTTACGGCGAACCGCGCTGCGACGTAACTGCTGGCCCGGCATGATAAAGGTGCGGCCGACGTAACGGTTTTTCACGAAGCCCTGGCGATACGGCTTATCGAGAATGCGCGCAATTTCCAGTGCGATATCGGTTGAGGTTTCCGGAATCGGGATCACTACATCGATATCCAGATCTTCCCACTCGCGGGCAATTTTCTCGCCCAGCTTGGTGCCCATGCGCACGCGGGCGCTGTAGACCGAAATCTTATCGAGGAACGAGTCAGGACGTGCAAAGTAGACATACTCGAACAGGCAGGGATTGCTTTTCGGGTTTTCGGCGCACTGGCGGGTAGAAAGCTGCCCCTGCTCAGTGACATAGACCGCTTCACCCGGTGCGACGTCACGGATGAATTCAAACCCTAACGTATCCAGCGCCACGCTCTCCGAGGCCACCATATATTCGGTACGGCCATCGGCGATCACGCGTTTGCCCAGCACCAGCGGACGGATACCGTTCGGGTCGCGGAACGCTACCATGCCATGACCGATAATCATCGCCACCACCGCATAGGCTCCGCGCACCTGCTGATGCACCGCAGCGACGGCGGCAAAAATATTGTCGGCTTCCAGCGGATCGTTCTGGAAGCGATCCAGCTCCTGCGCGAAAATATTGAGCAGGATTTCAGAATCTGAGGTGGTATTCACATGACGGCGGCCCTTTTCGAACAGGTGCTTACGCAGTTCGTGGGCGTTGGTGAGATTTCCGTTGTGCGCCAGCGTAATACCGTACGGCGAGTTTACGTAGAATGGCTGCGCTTCAGAGGCACTTGAGCTGCCCGCGGTCGGATAACGCGCGTGACCAATGCCCATGTTGCCCTGCAAACGCTGCATGTGGCGTGCTTCGAAAACGTCGCTGACCAGGCCATTTGCCTTTCGCAGACGGAAGCACTTCAGCGCATCGATAGTACAAATGCCTGCGGCATCCTGCCCGCGGTGCTGGAGCACCGTTAACGCGTCATAGATCGACTGGTTTACCGGCATGAAACCGGTGATACCGACAATACCACACATGTTGTCATTTCCTCATTAAGCCGCACTCCCGGTCGCATCACCGGGGTAAAAAACTCGACGTGCTTTTCAGGTAATCGAAAAACCACCTGATTATATAACTGAACTCGGGAATGAGTTGAGACTGTTGCCAGTCCGGACTTTTCGAAAAGCCGGTGAAAGTATCGAGGAAGAACAGCAGAGCGGCCACTATCAGCACACCACGCAACGCCCCGAAACAGACGCCCAACACCCGGTCGGTTCCCGACAGGCCGGTTTTTTCCACCAGCGAGCCGATCACGTAATTCACAATCGCACCGACAATCAGGGTGGCGACAAACAACACCCCAATGGCGATACCGTTACGAACCAGTTCGTCGTCAAAACCTGTAAACCAGACTGCAAGGTAGGCGTAGTAATGACTGGCGACAAAAAACGCGCATCCCCAGGTAACAAGAGATAAGGCTTCCCGGACAAACCCACGGATCAGGCTGACCAGAGCCGAAAAACCAACTACCGCAATAATGACGTAATCAATCCAGATCATGAACTCTTCCAGCGCCAGTGCCATTGCACCCCTGCATCCAGTTCGGGGCGCATTCTAACAGAAAAAGAAAACGTTTGCGTAGCGGTTTTCCTGTTCTGCATCCATAAAAAAGGCGATGAAAAAAACCTTCGTCGCCCGGTTGATTTCCCGACGGTCAGGCCGTTGAAAATCGTCATTTTTTACCCGTTTATCCGCTTTAACCCGCCGTGCTTTAGCCCAATTGACGCTGCCTGTTACTGCTATTGGCAGCGCCAATTGATGAGTTTAGCGAGCGCTGTACGGCTTCACGACGCCGCCCAGCCCGGAGATGCTTTTCAGCTCGCCTACCGCACTTTGCATTTTGGCTTTTGAGGCGTCCGGTCCCACGTAAATGCGGGTGATCTGTCCCTGTACCGGCGTTGATGGCACGGTAAAGGCGCGATAGCCCGACAGTCGCAGCTGCGCGACAATCTCATTCACCTTGCTGGCGTTTTTCAGCGCACCCAGCTGTACCACATAAGCCTGACCGGCTGGTGCGCTCGGTTCGGCCGCCTTCGGCGTCTCGGCCTGCTTCGGCTGCTCCACGGTTTTCGGTGGCTCAACCGGTTTTGGCTTCGGCTGTTCGACCGGTTTAGGCTTCGGCTGCTCAACCGGCTTCGGTTTAGGCTGCTCGACCGGTTTCGGTTTCACCGGCGTCGGCTGATGCACCGGCGGTGGCGTTACAACGGCCGGCTCGCTCTCTTCGGTGGGTTTTGCGCGTCCCTGTTCAGCCGCTGCGGTGGTTTTTCCGCTGCTGCTGCTGACCGCATTACCTGCGCCTTCCGGCGGCTGGGCCGGCAGCGACTGGGTCACCGGCGGCACCATTTCGCTGTCCTGCTGATCGTCGGGTTTCGGCACCAGCGGAATGGCGGCGAACTCTTCTTTATAGTGCTTCTTCTGCCCATCCAGCAGCCCCGGCAATACAATCACGCCGACGGCCACCAGAATGACGGTGCCGACTAAACGGTTCTGAAACTTACTTGCCACGTCCTTTCTCCGTTTCAATCGATTCCATGACCTGTGCCACGGTGTGGAACGATCCACACACCAGCACAATGTCCTGCGGCTGCGCCTGCTGGCGCGCCTGCTGCCAGGCCTGCTCTACCGTGCTGAACGCCTCGCCCTGCGGCAGCCACTGCAGCAGCTGCTCCGCCGTCGCGCCGCGCGGGCCGTCGAGCGGTGCGCAGTACCAGGCATCCACCGCCGGTGACAACGCCGCCAGCGTACCGGCAATATCTTTGTCGTGCAGCATACCCACCACCGCGAGTACCCGGCCGGTTTTGGGCAGCGCGGCCAGCCGTGACGCCAGATAGTGCGCCGCATGCGGATTATGCGCCACGTCGAGAATCACCCGCGGCGATTCGCTGATGGTCTGAAAGCGGCCCGGCAGCATGGCTAACGGCAGCGTAGCGCGGATCTGCGCCTCACTGACCTGCAGCCCGGAGGCGCGCAGCGCGACCAGCGCCGTCGCGGCATTCGGCAGCGGCACCTGCGGCAGCGGCAGATCGTTCAGCTCACCGTGCGCGTCACGCAGCGACCAGCTTTCCGGCTGCTGACGATAACACCAGTCACGGTCGCGTTGCAGCAGCTGTGCGCCCTTCTCACTGGCTACTGCGGCAATGCTGTGCGGCATATCAGGCTCACCCACCACCGCCGGTTTGCCGGCACGGAACACACCCGCTTTTTCGCGGCCAATGCTTTCCCGATCCGGACCGAGCCAGTCGATGTGATCGAGCGCAATGCTGGTGACCACCGCCACATCTGCATCCACGATATTGGTGGCGTCGAGCCGTCCGCCGAGGCCGACTTCGAGGATCACCACGTCCAGTTGCGCCTGTTGAAACAGCTTCAGCGCTGACAAGGTGCCAAACTCAAAATAGGTCAGTGAGATATCACCACGTCCGGCTTCAATGTCGGCAAAGCTGGCACAGTGCTGCGCTTCGCTCAGCTCCTGCCCCTGAACCCGTACCCGTTCGGTATAGCGTACCAGATGCGGCGAGCTGTAAACGCCCACGCGATAGCCGGCCGCCATCAGCAGCGTTTCCAGGGTACGACAGGTGGTGCCTTTGCCGTTGGTGCCGGCGACGGTGAAGACGAAGGGAGCGGGTTTCAGCAGGTCAAGACGTTGCGCGACCTGGCGAATGCGATCCAGCCCCAGTTCGATGGCCTGAGTGTGCAGGTGCTCAAGATAATAAAGCCACGTGGCCAAAGGCGACGTGGCTTGAGGGAGGTGAAGATTGTCCATATGTCCCGTTTTGCTTATTTATACCCGACAGACTGGTGCTGAGGTATACGGTGCATTGGTGAAAGGCGCGACGGGCGCGCCTTTCTATCTCCTGTCAGGCCTCGTTGCTCTCCGGCTCAGTCGTCGCCGGGGCGGACTGTTCACCGTCGTGCAGCGGTGCTGGCAGGTTCATCATTTTTGCCAGCAGGCTTGCCAGTTTGTACCGCATTTCCGGACGGCGAATGATCATATCAATCGCGCCCTTTTCAATCAGGAACTCACTGCGCTGGAAGCCCGGCGGCAGTTTTTCACGCACGGTCTGCTCGATAACGCGGGGACCGGCAAAGCCGATCAGCGCTTTCGGTTCCGCCACGTTGAGGTCGCCCAGCATGGCAAAGCTGGCTGACACGCCGCCCATGGTCGGGTCGGTCAGTACCGAGATGTAAGGCAGACCGCGTTCCTGCATTTTAGCCAGCGCGGCGCTGGTTTTCGCCATCTGCATCAGCGACATCAGCGCTTCCTGCATACGCGCGCCGCCACTGGCAGAGAAGCAGATCAGCGGGCAGTTATCCGCCAGCGCCTGCTCAACCGCACGCACAAAACGGGCACCCACTACCGAGCCCATTGAACCGCCCATAAAGGCGAATTCGAAGGCGGCAGTGACAACCGGCATGCCATGCAGCTGGCCTTTCATCACGATCAGCGCATCTTTCTCGTTAGTCGCCTTTTGCGCAGCGACCAGACGATCTTTGTACTTTTTCGAGTCGCGGAACTTCAGCAGATCCTTGGGTTCCAGTTCACTGCCCAGCTCAACCAGGGTGCCCTGATCGAGGAAGCTGCCGAGGCGCTCACGGGCGTGCATACGCATGTGATGGTCACACTTCGGACAGACTTCAAGATTACGCTCCAGCTCGGCACGGTAGAGAACCTGGCCACAGCTGTCGCACTTGGTCCAGACCCCTTCCGGGATACTGGCGCGGCGCGCAGGCGTAACGTTGCTTTTATTAAGAATGCGTTCAATCCAGCTCATTGATGACCTTTCTGTTTAAAACTGACCTGGTCCAGTCGTCTTGATACTGCTGAAAACCGCTTCAGCAGACGGTAAATGTCGCTCATTAAACCACAACCCGTTCAGACTGTGGATAAAAATCTGGTCTTACCCCTGAGCAAAGCGGCCACTCAGGGCTGCTTCTGCTGCTTTGCCTGGCGGCGATGACGCCAGACTTCAATCACGCCCGGCAATACCGACACCAGGATAATCCCGACAATCAGCAGCTTCAGGTTTTCCTGCACCACCGGCAAATCGCCAAACAGGTAACCGGCATAGGAGAACAGCAGGACCCAGGCCAGCGCACCGGTGACGTTGAACAGCGCAAAGTGACGATAGGACATGTGGCCCATACCGGCAACAAACGGCGCAAAGGTGCGAACAATCGGCACAAAACGCGCCAGGATAATGGTTTTACCGCCGTGACGGGCGTAAAACGCATGGGTTTTATCCAGGTAGCTGCGACGGAAGATTCTGGAGTTCGGGTTACTGAACAACCGCTCGCCAAACAGACGGCCAATGGTGTAGTTCACCGCATCGCCAAGGATCGCCGCAACCACTAACAGCGCCACCATCAGATGCACATTCAGGTCGTTGCCAGGCAACGCCGCCAGTGCACCCGCCACAAACAGTAACGAGTCGCCAGGCAGGAATGGCGTCACCACTAAACCGGTTTCGCAGAACAAAATCAGGAACAAAATAGCGTAAATCCAGACACCGTACTGCGCAACCAGTTCGGCAAGATGCACATCAATGTGCAAAATAAAATCAACCAGAAAATGGATGAACTCCATAACGCGCCCTTTTAAGCCCTAAAAGTGAATTAATCCGCGAGGAACAACGGTCCCATCGACGGCTGTGGTAACGCAAAGTGGGATGGATAATCCACCGCCACCAGATACAACCCTTCTGCCCGGGCAGTGGCTGCAGCCAATGTCCGATCCTTCGCCGCCAGCAGCGTGGCCATCCAGGATTCCGGCTGATTGCCACAGCCAATCTCCATCAGGCTGCCGACGATATTGCGCACCATGTGATGCACAAAGGCGTTGGCTTTAATATCGACAATCACGTAAGGCCCCTGACGCGTCACATTCAGGTGAATCACGTTGCGCCACGGGGTACGCGACTGACACTGCACGGCGCGAAACGAGGTAAAGTCATTCTCACCCAGCAGACACTGGCCGGCGCGATGCATCTTTTCAGCATCCAGCGGATGATAAAAATGGGTCACGCCCTGCGCCAGCACCGCCGGACGCAGCCGCTGATTGTAAATCAGGTAGCGATAACGACGGGCGGTTGCGCTGAAACGGGCGTGAAACGCCTCTGGCACCGCTTTTACCCAACGTACCGCGATATCCGGCGGCAGGTTGGCATTGACGCCGAGTGTCCAGGCCCCGTCCGCCCGCTGCGAAGTGGTTTCAAAATGCACCACCTGCCCGGTCCCGTGGACGCCCGCATCGGTGCGTCCGGCACAAAACACGCTGACCGGATGATCGGCGACTTTTGACAGCGCGCGCTCTAACTTTTCCTGCACGCTGCGCACTTCCTGCTGACGCTGCCAGCCATAATAGCGGCTGCCGTCATACTCGATGCCGAGCGCCAGTTTTTGCGTCTGACCGTCGGACATGGTTACAGATACTCCTGAACCAGTTTCTCAGCCGTTTTCACCGCCATCAACGCGCCGCCAAAACGAATATTGTCGGCCACTGACCAGAACTGCAGCAGCTCCGGAATACCGTAATCGTTACGCACGCCGCCAATGCTCAGTGCACCGTTACCCGACGCATCGGTGACCGGCGTCGGCACCGAATCCTCTTCGCTCAGCGAGATGTCTGACACCAGCGCCAGTTCGGCACGCGCCTCTTCAGCCGAAAGCGGACGCAGGTTTTCAATGTGGACAATCTGCGCATTGCCGTAAAACACCGGTGCCTGCACGCTGCTGACCGCAATCGGTAAGCCTTCATCCTGCAGCACTTTACGCACCTGATCGACCAGACGGCGTTCGCTTTCAACGCTGCCTTCCGCGTCCACCTGCTGCGGCATCAGGTTAAACGCCAGCTGACGACCAAAGTGATGTTCATCTGCCGGAATGCCGTTCAGCAGGCGGGCACTTTCACCGGCCAGCGCATCCACCGCCACTTTGCCGTAGCTGGAGACCGAGATCAGGTTGGTGACCTGCAACCGGCCTAATCCAGCCGCATCGACCAGCGGTTTGATCGCGGTCAGCAACTGACTGACCAGGTTGTCCGCCACGCTGATAATATTGCGGTTGCGGTAATCGGCCAGCACATGCGGATTTACATCCGGCACTACCAGCGGCACATCCGGTGACAGCGCAAACAGCTCGCTGCTGTCGATGACCAGACAACCGGCGTTCGCCGCATCATCGGCAAAGCGGGCGGATGCGTCGCGGCCGGCGACGAAAAAGGCCAGCTGCGCCTGCGACCAGTCAAATTCTGCCGCATTTTCAACCCGCACCGAGCGGCCTTCAAAACGTTTGATCTCACCGGCGCTGTTTTCACTGGCCAGCAAATACAATTCACCAACCGGGAACTGGCGTTCCGCCAGCAATTCCAGTACAGCGTTCCCTACTGCGCCTGTCGCGCCCAGTAGCGCAATATTCCAGCCGTCAGACATGTTGGTTTACTCCAGACAATGACATAAAAACAGAAGGCGGTGATCTCACCGCCGAGGGATTCGGATTTTTCCCTGCCCGCAGGCCGTTGTGCCAGGGCATCAACTATCGGGAAGAGAGCGTTGCGTTAAAACCCAGTTGGGTCAGCATCTCAGCCGTGCTGGCGTCGTCACAGATCACCTGCAACGAGGACCATTCGCGGCGCTCCTGATACTGCTTACGCAGGCGATCAAATTCGCCAGGCTGAGCCGCCACTTTTCGCAGGGGCGCATCGTCGCGGCGCACATCATACACCAGATGCACCAGGCGTTTCAGCGTTGCCTGATCCAGCGGGCCATTCAGGGTGATTTCACTGAATTCCGGCACCGGCAGCAGGCTGCTGAGCGGGACCTGTTGCGGCTGACCGATAAAGTCACACCAGGCTTCAAACACCTGAGTAGTGCCGCGCGCCTTGCCTTCGAGGGTATAGCCCGCAATGTGCGCCGTGGCGATGTCTACTTTGTCGAGCAGCGCCAGCGACAGATCCGGCTCCGGTTCCCAGACGTCAAGCACTACGCTGAGATCGGCGCGCATCTTCAGCACTTCCAGCAGCGCGGCATTGTCGACCACCGGGCCGCGACAGGCGTTAATCAGAATGGTATTGGGCTTCAGCGCCATCAGTAATGCCGCATCTGCCAGGTGCCAGCTTTTATAGCGGCCGGCTTTAAACAGTGGCGTATGGAAGGTCAAAATATCCGCCTGCTCCACCAGCTGCTCCAGCGAAAGAAAATCGCCTTCGTCACCGCGATCGGCGCGCGGCGGATCGCACAGCAGGGTTTTCACCCCCCACGCCGCCAGCCGTTTCTGCAACCGTCCACCGACGTTGCCGACGCCGACAATGCCGACGGTGCGGTCACGCAGCTGGAAGCCGTCACGTTCCGCCAACAGCAGCAAAGACGAGAAGACATACTCCACCACCGCGATGGCGTTGCAGCCGGGCGCGGCGGAAAAGGCAATGCCCGCCTGCTGCAGCCAGTTTTCGTCGATATGGTCGGTGCCGGCAGTGGCGGTACCGACAAACTTCACCGGCTTACCGGCCAGCAGCGCTTCATTGACCTGGGTCACCGATCGCACCATCAGGCCATCGGCATCGGCCAGTTCCGCCGCCGGCAAGGGACGACCCGGAACCGCCACCACTTCGCCGGTCCGGCTGAACAACTCACGGGCATAAGGCATATTTTCATCGACGAGAATCTTCACCACGGCTTTCCTGTCTGTTGCATTGAAGGCCATTATTCTGGCACAAAGCGACGCGTTAGCCTAACCGCGCGCGGTAACGATCCGGTGTGGTTCCGGCCTGCTGCTGAAACATCACAATCAGCGCCGATGCCGAGCTATAGCCCAGTTCGTGGGCGATGCTCTGCACGCTGACGCCCTGCTCCAGCAGTACGATAGCGCGCAGAAAACGCAGCCGCTGTCGCCACTCGCCGAAGGTCATGTGCAACTGCTGCTGACAGCGCCGCGCCAGCGTGCGTTCGGTGGTAAAAACCCGCGCTGCCCAGCCGGCCAGCGTGGTGTTATCACCCGGATTAGCTTCCAGCGCATGCAGCACCGGTGCCAGAAATTTATCGGTTGAGGTCGGCAGGTAGCTCTCCTGTACCTGCGCCAGCGGCAGACGATCGCGTAGTACCTCACACAGCCGCCACTGCGCTTCGGTGACCGGCTGCTCGATCTGCTGCCCGGCAAACTCATCCATGATGGCGTGCACAATCGGATCGACAATCAGCAGGCAGGCGCGCTGTGGCAGGCCGGTACACAGCGCGGCGGCGAGGTTAAAGGTGCGGAACTGCGCCTGACGGTAGTTATAGCTGCTGTGCCGGTGGCCTGGCGGGATCCACACCGGGATATCGGCCGGAGTCAGCAGCCGCTCACCCTCTACCCGCATCTCCAGCACGTGACTTTTCACAAAGATCAGCTGTCCCCAGTCATGGGCATGCGGCAGATATTCGGTATGCGCGTTGGCCTGTTCGAAACGCATAAAGTAGTGCAGCTGTGGCGCATCCAGCGGCGGCTGGTAGGTAATCTGTAAGGTCATTATGTCCGGAGAGCGATTAATTTTGTCTGATATTAACTATCTGGATAAATCCGGACAAGCGTACACTGCGCCTCATCTAATGCTGTGGAGCGTGACCATGTTTTTCCTCTATCCGCTGTGTGCGGTGTTGATCTGGTCGATCAACTCGATTGTCAGCAAACTGTCGGCTTCCGCCATCGATCCGGCGGCGATCTCTTTCTACCGCTGGCTGCTGGCGTTGCTGGTATTGACGCCGTTTGTGTTGCCCGGCGTATGGCGGACGCGTCAGGCGATCCGGCCACATCTGTGGCGGTTACTGATCCTCGGCCTGCTCGGCATGGTGCTGTATCAGAGCCTGGCTTATTATGCCGCCCAGAGCGTCAGCGCACTGTTCATGGGCATTATCGGGGCGTTGATCCCGCTGCTCACCGTGTTGCTGAGCGTAGTGATCCTAAGGATCGCGCCGACGCTCGGCATTCTGCTCGGCAGTATCATCTCGTTTATCGGTCTGGTGTGGCTGGTGAGTCAGGGCGATGTGATGCAGTTACTGAGTCACGGACTCGGCAAAGGCGAACTGCTGATGCTGGCCGCCTCCGCCGCTTATGCGCTGTATGGCGTGCTGACCCGGCGCTGGGCGCTGCCGTTGCCGATCTGGCACAGCCTGTATGTGCAGATTTTATTCGGCGTACTGTTGCTGTTACCGGGCTTTCTGCTGGCGCCTGAGGTGTCACTTAACCGGCATAACCTGCCGCTGGTGGCGTTTGCCGGTCTGTTTGCCTCGATCATTGCGCCCTTTTTGTGGATCCACGGCGTGCAGCGCCTCGGGGCCAGTACCACCAGTATCTTTATGAACCTGATCCCGGTGTTTACCGCACTGATCGCGGTGCTGTTCCTGCATGAGCAACTGCACAGTTACCACTGGATTGGTGGCGGCCTGACCCTGTCCGGCGTGATTCTGGCCCAGCGGCTGCGTACGCCGCTAACCCGCGCTAAACCGGTCAACCTGCGTCGGTTGTAAACCGTATCGTCACGCGCAGCCCGCCCAGTTGCGGGCTGCGATCGAGCTGCATGGTGGCACCATGCCAGGCACAGATATCCTGCACCAGCGCCAGACCAATGCCGGCCCCTGGCTGAATACCAACATTATCCAGCCGCTGAAAAGGCTGTAACGCTTTTCGCTGTTCCGCCCCGTCGATGCCGGGACCGCTGTCTTCAATCTCCAGTTTGCCCGCCACCACCCGCGCGGTGACGACGCCGTGATGCGGGGTATATTTAATCGCATTATCCAGCAGGTTGGCGCACAGTTCGCCGAGCAGCACCCCGTCTCCGATCACCTGACTGCTCTCCTCGCCCTCATAACCGAGATCGATTTGCCGGGTGCGTGCCGCCGTGTAGCGGCTCAGGCAGGCTTCACGGACGATGGCCGCCAGATCGACCCGCATCATCGGCTTGTCTTCGCCGTGACGTGCCTTGATGCGTGCCAGTTGCAATAGCCGATCGGTGAGTAAGATGGTTTCATCCAGCGTATGACGCATGCCGAGTAAACTCTCCTGCCACTGTTCCGGACGTTCGCTGTTGAGCGCCACGCTCACCTGGGTTTTGAGGATAGTCAGCGGCGTGCGCAGCTGATGTGCCGCGTCAGCGCTGAAACGATCCTGCCGCGCCAGCAGGCCGCGCAGACGTTCCAGATAACGGTTAAAGGCGATGATCAACGGCTGCAGTTCTGACCACGGCAACGACGGCAGCGGGGTCAATTCGCCGCCGTCACGCTGTAATACAATGCGCGAAAGCTGCCGCAGCGGACGTAATACCCGGCGCAGCATCAGGCTGGCCAGCAGCAGCGTCATCAGCACCAGCCCGCTCTGGCTGATCAGGGCGGTACGCATCAGTCCGCGGGCAAACTCCTGGCGGGAGTTAACAGTTTCAGCCACCAGCACCAGCGCCATCCCGTCGACGCCCGCCTCACTCACCGGTTGCCACAGTGCCGCCACCCGAATGCGATGCTGGTGATAGCGTCCGTCATAAAAGTGCACCAGCGCCGGATAAGCGGTCGACATTTTGCTGGCCGGCGGAATCGGTGGCAGATCGTCATAGCCCGACAGCGTTTTCCCCTGTGGCGAAATCACCTGATAAAACAGCTGGTCGTTCATATTGCGTTCGAAACTGTCGAGCACCACCCAGGGCACGTCCACCTCCAGATGATGCTGCCGCACCACCAGCCGTTCTGCCACGGTGCGCGCCGAGGCCAGCAGCGAGCGATCGTAAGCCTGATTGGCCGCCGCCAGCCCGCTCTGATAATGGGTGTAAACCGACAGCGCCCACAGCAGTAACAGCGGCAGACCCAGCCACGCCAGCAGTTCGCCGCGCAGCGAATGAATCAGCCGCACGGCAGCGTTTCCAGGCTGTAGCCGAGTCCGCGCAGCGTCACGATAGCCACGTCGCTACCCGCCAGTTTTTTACGCACCCGGTGGACATACAGCTCAATGCTCTCCGGGCTGGCCTCATCCGCCAGGCTAAAAGTCTGTTCATACAGATGCTGACGGGAAACCGGCCGGCCGTGGCGCTGCATCAGGGTGGTGAGGATGCTCGACTCACGCGGCGTCAGCGCCAGCGGCCGGTCTGCCAGCAGAAAATAGCCTTCGCCATCCAGCACCAGCTGGCCCAGCGACTGGCTTTGCGCCGCCTGGCTCTGGCTGCGCCGCAGCAGCGCCCGCAACCGCGCTTCCAGTTCATCCAGCTCAAACGGCTTGGTCAGGTAATCATCCGCCCCGAGATTCAGGCCGCGCACCCGGTCATCCAGCGCGCTACGCGCCGTCAGCAGCAAAACCGGCACGCTCTGACCCCGCCGCCGCAACCGCGTCAGCACTTCCAGGCCATCGATGCGCGGCAGCGAGACGTCCAGCACCACCAGCGCATAGGCTTCACATTGCAAGGCGTGATCGGCCGCGACGCCATCCGCCACCCAGTCGACGGCAAAGCCTTTTTGCGTCAGCGCTTTCTGCAACCAACACGCCAGGTCAACCGTGTCCTCTACCAGTAAGAGACGCATATCACATCCTGTTATTAAATCCGGGCAGTGAAAGGTAAATGAAAGGTAATTGTTTTAACAATTCAGCAACGCCAATATTTCGGCGGCAATCACACTCTGGAAGAATGAATGGAGCGCACGATGAAAAAAATAATCCATACCGCCCTGACCACTGCCCTGCTGTCGCTGATGGTGCCTGCTGCCATTGCCGCCAACGGTCCGGGCCGTACCGAATGTATTGCACCGGCTAAGCCGGGCGGCGGGTTTGACCTCACCTGCAAGCTGTTGCAGGTCTCGCTGCAGGAAACCAAACAGATTGAGACGCCAATGCGCGTTACCTATATGCCTGGCGGCGTCGGCGCGGTGGCCTACAACGCGATCATCGCTCAGCGCCCGGCTGAAGCCGGCACGGTAGTGGCTTTCTCGGGCGGCTCGCTGCTGAATCTGTCGCAGGGCAAATTTGGTCGCTACTCGGTTGATGATGTGAAGTGGCTGGCGGCAGTGGGAACCGACTACGGCATGGTGGCGGTACGTGAAGATGCGCCGTGGAAAACCCTTGGCGAGCTGATGGCGGCGATGAAAGAAGATCCGACCAAAGTGGTGGTCGGTGCCGGTGCCTCGATCGGCAGTCAGGACTGGATGAAAACCGCCCTGCTGGCGCGTGAAGCTGGCATCGATCCGCGCAAGATGCGTTACGTCGCTTTTGAAGGCGGCGGCGAGCCGGTTACCGCGCTGCTCGGCAACCATATTCAGGTGGTCTCTGGCGACATGAGTGAAATGGTGCCGCATCTGCAGGGCGGCAAAATGCGGGTGCTGGCGGTAATGTCCGATCAGCGTCTGCCGGGCCAGCTGGCGCAGGTGCCAACCGCCAAAGAGCAAGGCTTTAACATCGTCTGGCCGATCATTCGCGGCTACTACCTCGGCCCGAAAGTCAGCGATGCCGACTATCAGTGGTGGGAACAGGCATTCAAAAAGATGGTGGAAACGCCGGAGTTCAAAAAGCAGCGCGATCTGCGCGGCCTGTTCGAATTTAACCTGACGGGTCAGGAACTCGACAGCTACGTCAAAAAACAGGTGGCGGATTACCGTGAGCAGGCTAAATCGTTTGGCCTGGCCAAATAACCGGAGCGAATCATGAGCGATCGTATTTTTGCTGGCCTGTGGCTGGCGCTGTGCCTCGGCGGCATGGTGGTGGCCTGGCAAATTCAGAGCGAATACAGCTACGAACCGGTGGGACCGCGCCCCTTCCCGATGGCGATCCTCGGCCTGATGGCGATCTGCGCCCTGCTGATGCTGTTTCGCAAACCCGACACCATTCACTGGCCGTCCGGCGGCACGCTGAAGCGGCTGGTGGCGCTGGCGCTGATGATGCTGCTGTACGGCTGGCTGTTTGAAACGCTGGGCTTTGCCATCTGCACCACGCTGCTGACCTTTGGCATCGGCCTGCTGTTTGGCGCGCGCTGGTGGGCAGCGGCGCTGGCCGGGCTGGCGATGGGCACCACCCTGTTTTACGCCTTTGATCGCCTGCTGGAAGTGTCCCTTCCGGTCGGCAGCTGGCTGAGTTAAGGAGAGCATCATGGATACCTGGTCCTTTTTGATGCAGGGCTTTGCCGTCGCCATGACGCCAGAGAATCTGCTGATTGCCCTGATTGGCTGCTTTATCGGCACCATCGTTGGCCTGCTGCCGGGCCTGGGCCCGATTAACGGCGTGGCGATTCTGATGCCGCTGGCTTTTGCTCTGCACTTACCGGCGGAATCGGCGCTGATTCTGCTGGCAACGGTCTACATCGGCTGTGAATATGGCGGACGTATCTCCTCGATTCTGCTTAACGTGCCGGGTGATGCCGGGGCGATTATGACCGCGCTGGATGGTTATCCGATGGCGCAACAGGGCAAAGCCGGCGTCGCACTGTCGATTTCGGCGGTCAGCTCGTTTATCGGTTCCACCATCGCCATTATCGGCATTATTCTGTTCGCCCCGCTGCTGGCCAGCTGGTCGCTGGCGTTTGGTCCGGCAGAATATTTTGCGCTGATGGTGTTCGCCATCGCCTGTCTCGGCAGCATGATGAGCCACAATCCGCTGAAGTCATTCCTCGCGGCACTGATTGGGCTGGGAATGGCTACCGTCGGCGTCGATGCCAATACCGGCGTCTACCGCTTTACCTTTGACAGCGTTCATCTCTCCGACGGTATTCAGTTTGTAGTGGTGGTGATTGGCCTGTTCTCGGTGAGTGAAATCCTGCTGATGCTTGAGTCGACCAGCAGCGGACAGAAGGCAGTCCGGGCCAGCGGCCGGATGATGTTCAATATGAAAGAGGCGGCGATGGCAACCGGTGCGACGCTGCGATCCTCCTTTATTGGCTTTTTTGTCGGCGTGTTACCGGGTGCCGGTGCGACCATCGCCAGCGCTATCGCCTACATGACCGAGAAGAAGATCAGCGGCAGCGACCAGTTTGGTAAAGGGGATATTCGCGGTGTGGCCGCGCCGGAAGCGGCAAACAACGCCTCAGCCTGCGGCTCTTTTATTCCGATGCTGACGCTGGGTATTCCCGGCTCCGGCACCACGGCGGTGATGGTCGGCGCGTTAACGCTGTATAACATTACGCCGGGACCGGCGATGTTTGTGGAGCAGCCGGATATTGTCTGGGGCCTGATCGCTGCGCTGTTAATCGGCAACGTAATGCTGTTGATCATGAACATTCCGATGATTAACGTCTTCGCCCGCATGCTGACCATTCCGCTGTGGTTCCTGGTGCCGGCGATTGCCGCCATCTCCGCCGTTGGCGTTTACGCGGTACACAGCACCACCTTCGACCTGCTGTTGATGGTCGGGCTGGGAATCTTTGGCTATATCCTGCGTAAAATGGACTTCCCGATGTCGCCGTTGATTCTGGGCTTTGTGCTGGGTGAGATGCTGGAGCAGAACCTGCGTCGCGCCTTGTCGATCAGCAACGGGAATCTGGTGATCCTGTGGGAAAGTCTGATCTGCAAAGTGCTGCTGGTGCTGGCGATTGCGGTACTGCTGGTGCCGCCGATCTGGAAACGCTGGCGTCGTCATCGTCTGAAGCTGGCAGAAGAGTAAATCTCCCGCCGAAACGCGTGCGCCCCCGTGGGATTTCCCGGGGGCTTTTGCTATCATGGCGCATTCATTTTCCGGCGCACCCCACGCTGTTCTGTTTTCCCAAGGAATCCGCCATGCAACCTCTCAGCGGCCCCGGTGTGCCGGTCGGCGATCGTTCATCTGTCAATCCGCAAACCGGCGCAACGCGTCCCGGTTCGGTGGCCGGTGAACAGCCCCTCTCTCCTGCCCAGCGCACTACCTTAGAACGTCTGATCGTGCGTATTCTCTCGCTCAGTAATTTGAAAGCGCCTGAGCTGTGGGCCGGTGTGCGCCATGAAGTGGGCGTGAAGAGCGAAGCGGAATTACAGTCACGCCATTTTCCGGCGGCGGAGCAGTATCTGAATGCCCGCCTGACGCAGGCGCAGACCGGTCATGCGACGCGTCAGCTGATGACGCAGCTGACCGACCTGCTGCCGAAAGGCAATAATCGCCAGGCGGTCAGCGATTTCATTCGTCAGCAATTTGGCCAGACGGTATTGAGCGCGCTGAGCCAGGACCAGCTGCGTCAGGTACTGACCATGCTGCAGAACGGTCAGATGGCGATACCGCAGCCGCAGCAGACCCGCGTCAGCGATCGTAGCCTGCTGCCGGCTGAGCATCAGACCCTGAATCAGCAGGTGGTGCGCCTCGCGGCTGCCACCGGTGAATCAAGCGGAAAACTGTGGGCCGCGGCGTTAAAGCTGGTCAACCTGACCAGCGGCGATCCGATCCCGTCGCGCCACTTCCCGCTGCTGACGCAGTATCTGCAGGTGCGCCAGACCTTAAGTCAGCACAGCGCACCGACGCTGCAACTGCTGGAAGTCTCGCTGAAACAGCCGCTCGATCAGCACGAACAGCGTTTGCTGGAGGATTACAGCCAGCAGCGTTTCCAGGCGACGCCGCAGACGGTGCTCACCGCCACCCAGACTCAGGATCTGCTGAATTTCCTGTTCAGCCGTCGCGCCGAGAAGATGCACGAACAGCCGCTGGCCGCCAGCGAGATCAAACCGCAACCTATCTGGTCGCCGTTTGTCGTCTCACTGCCTCCGACGCTGCAGCCGCTGGCAAAACGGCCAATGCTGGGCGCATTTGTGGTGCTGGTGGTGCTGTTTTTACTGTGGCTGGTACTGTGAGTTAACAGCCGCAGGCGACGTCGGGCGCGGCGACTGGCCACTCGCCCGGCGCATCTCCCCAGGTCAGCGGATGACCGTCACGTTTCCAGAAATCCAGCCCGCCAATCAGTTCCTTTACCTGAAAGCCCAGCGAAGCGAGCTTCCACGCCGCTTTGGTCGATCCGTTACAGCCAATCCCGTCACAATAGGTGACATAGACTTTACTGCGATCAAGCCGGGCAGTGCTGGCCGCGTCCATATCGCGATGGGGAAAATTGATCGCACCGCAGATATGGCCGGCGCGATAGACTCCGGATGAACGCGCGTCGATCACCACGATCGCCGGCTGGCGTTGCGCCAGATCTTCTGCCAGATCCCAGGCATCGGTATAGTAAGCGAGTTTAGCCTGTAAGTAGTCGAGACTTTGCTGCGGGCTGGCCGCCGGAACACGTAACACCGATGACATAGTGATTCTCCTGTTGTGGTATGCCGGCAGTTTACGGCAAAGTGGACTGCTCTCTGAGACCCATTTTGCTTACCGGATAAGACCCTTATGCGCTCACCGCTGCTGCAACTTTTTCAGCATCAGGCCACCGGCGGCCTGCGCGAGCGGCTGTGTACCACGCTGCGGCTGGCGATTAGCCGCCACCATCTGCGCGCCGGACAACAGTTGCCCTCCACCCGCCAGTTGGCCGAGGATCTCAAGCTGTCCCGCGTCACGGTGGAGGCGGCCTACGCGCAACTGGAGAGTGAAGGCTACCTGCGGCGTGAAACCGGGCGTGGCAGCTTTGTGTCGATTACCATGCCCGAGCCGTCAGTGCCGCCTGCGGTTCATCAGCCTGCGCCTTTTTCGGCGCGCGGTCAGCAGGTGCTGGCAACCGGCGGCTGCCAGGATCCCCCTTTTCCCCATGCGTTTGCTGCCGGTTCGCCGGAGTTACGCGCTTTTCCTCATGAGACCTGGCGACGTCTGAGCAGTACCGTGCAGCGTTCACTGGGGAGCGCCGCGATGGGATATGGCGATCCCTGCGGCTATCTGCCACTGCGCCGCGCCCTGGCTGACTATCTGGCGCTGTCACGCGGCGTACATTGCCAGCCTGAGCAGGTGATGATCCTCACCAGTTCCCAGCAGGCATTACAGCTGCTGGCGCTGATGCTGCTGGATGCGGGCGATGAGGTCTGGCTGGAGGAGCCGGGCTACCCTGGCGCGCGCAACGCTTTTCTGGCGGCGGGCGCTCGGCTGCGCGCTATCGGGCTGGATGACCAGGGTGCGGTACCGATCGATGGCAGCCCGAAGCTGATGTATCTGACCCCTTCCCATCACTATCCGACCGGCGTTACGCTGAGCCTGCCACGACGGCTGGCCTGGCTGGCGTGGGCAGAGCGCAATCGCAGCTGGCTGATTGAAGATGACTACGACAGTGAATTTCACTATCACCAACGCCCGATCCCTGCCCTGCAGGGGCTGGACCGTCATCAGCGGGTGATTACCCTCGGCACCTTCTCTAAATCGCTGTTTCCCTCGCTGCGACTGGCGTGGATGGTGGTTCCGCCGGCGCTGGTGGCACCGCTGGGCCAGGCACGCAGCGTACTGGATGGTCACAGCGCCCTGCTGCCGCAGGCCATTACCGCCGCCTTCCTGCAACAGGGCCATTTCGCCAGTCATCTTCGGCTGATGCGACAGCTCTATCGCAGTCGGCGCGAGTTGCTGATCGAGCAGATTAACCAGCGGCTGACGCCGTGGATCACCCCGTTCGACAGCGGCGGCGGATTACAGTTAACGGTGAAGCTGGCGCAGGATGAGGCGCAGTTAACCGCCCGGGCCGCGCAGATCGGCCTGTTGTTGCCGCGTCTTAGTCCACTGTATGCCGGGCCGGCGCGTCAGCAAGGCTGGCTGCTGGGCTATGCGGCACTGACGCCGGATGAGATCGTGGCGGGTTGCGACAAACTACACTGGCTGCTGGCGGGGCAAGGCTGACAAGGAAGGAGGGGCAAAGAAAAGCGCGGATAAGCGGCAAAAAAAAGGACCGGCAAGCCGGTCCTTCTGGGATCTGTCAGCGCATTACGCCTGGTATTTACGCATGGTCAGGGTTGCGTTGGTGCCGCCAAAGCCGAAGCTGTTGGACATCACGGTGGTCAACTCTTTTTCCATTGGCTGAGTCACGATATTCATGCCTTCAGCCGCCGCATCCAGCGAGTTGATGTTGATGCTTGGGGCAATAAAGCCATGCTCCAGCATCAACAGCGAGTAAATCGCTTCCTGCACGCCTGCCGCACCCAGTGAGTGACCGGTCATGGCTTTGGTTGCTGAGATGTACGGCGTGTTGTCGCCAAACACTTCACGAATCGCACCCAGCTCTTTCACATCACCAACCGGCGTTGAGGTGCCGTGGCTGTTGAGGTAGTCGATTGGGGTATCTACGCCGTTCATCGCCATCTTCATGCAGCGAACTGCGCCTTCACCTGACGGTGCCACCATATCTGCGCCGTCTGAAGTTGCACCGTAGCCGACGATTTCAGCATAGATGTGCGCACCGCGAGCCAGCGCATGTTCCAGCTCTTCAACCACCACCATGCCACCGCCACCGGCGATCACGAAGCCGTCGCGCTCGTTATCGTAGGTACGTGACGCTTTTTCTGGCGTGTCGTTGTAACGGGTAGAGAGCGCGCCCATTGCGTCGAACTCACAGGCCATTTCCCAGCACAGCTCTTCGCCGCCGCCGGCAAAGACGATGTCCTGTTTGCCCAGCTGGATCTGCTCAACTGCGTTACCGATACAGTGTGCCGAGGTGGCACAGGCTGAGCTGATTGAGTAGTTTACGCCGTGAATTTTAAACGGCGTGGCGAGACAGGCTGAAACGCCAGACGCCATCGCTTTGGTGACCACATACGGGCCAACCGCTTTCAGGCCGCGTGGGCTGCGCATTGCATCAGCACCAAACACCTGGAAACGCGGTGAACCGCCGCCTGAACCGGCAATCAGACCCACACGTGGGTTGTTCTGATACGCTTCCACGCTCAGGCCAGAATCTTTAATCGCTTCTTCCATGGAAAGATAGGCATAGATGGACGCATCACTCATGAAACGCACGACTTTGCGATCGATGAGGCCGGTGGTATCTAATTTTACGTTACCCCAGACGTGACTACGCATGCCGGAATCTTTCATCTCTTCAGAAAAGGTGATGCCAGAGCGGCCTTCACGCAGAGATGCCAGCACCTCTTGCTGGTTATTACCAATACTGGAAACGATCCCTAAGCCAGTAATCACAGCACGTTTCATTCAATAATCCTCATCCACTTCTTCTTAATTGACCAGCACTCTAGCGTACACTTGTACGCCGAACAAGTCCGATCAGCCATTTCCTTTTGTAAATTTGCGTCATGTCACGCTGGTCGCTAAAATCGCGTCACTGCCTGAAAAATGAGCCTTTAGCGTGAAATTAACCCCGGTCGAACATGCACAGCTGAACTGGAATGAACAGGGTACACCTGTTTCCCGAGCGTTTGGTGACGTCTATTTCTCCAACGATAACGGTCTGGAAGAGACCCGCTATGTCTTCCTCGGGGGCAATCAGTTGCCGCAGCGCTTCGCTCAGCATCCGCGTGATGTGCTGATTGTGGCCGAAAGCGGTTTCGGCACCGGTCTCAATTTTCTCACGCTGTGGCAGGCTTTTGATGCGTTTCAGCGCCAGCAGCCGGACGCGATTTTAAAACGTCTGCATTTCATCAGCTTTGAGAAGTTTCCGTTAACGCGCGCCGACTTAACCGCCGCGCATCAGCACTGGCCCGAACTGGCCCCGTGGGCTGACGAACTGCAGGCGCAGTGGCCCGCTGCCCTGCCCGGCTGCCAGCGTCTGCTGTTTGATGGCGGCCGCATCACGCTCGATCTGTGGCTGGGTGATATTAATCAGCTGATGAGTACGCTGGATGACAGCCTGCATCGTCAGGTGGATGCCTGGTTCCTCGATGGCTTTGCGCCGTCGAAAAATCCCGATATGTGGACGCCACAGCTGTTCAGTATGATGGCGACGCTGGCACGGCCGCAGGCGACGTTTGCCACTTTTACGGCTGCCGGCTTCGTGCGGCGTGGATTGCAGCAGGCGGGTTTCAGCGTCACCCGCCGGAAAGGTTTCGGCCCTAAACGCGAGATGCTGTGCGGCAGCCTGCAATCAGCACCGCCGCTGCCTGCGACGCAGCCGTGGTATGCCCGACCCGCCAGTTCGTCGCGGGAAGCGGCGCTGATTGGCGGCGGCGTGGCCAGCGCCAGTTTAGCGCTGGCGCTGCTGCGGCGCGGCTGGCGCGTGACGCTCTACTGCGCCGATGAGGCACCGGCGCTGGGCGCGTCCGGCAACCGTCAGGGCGCGCTCTATCCGCTGCTTAATCAGCACGATCCGGCCATCGCCACCTTTTTTCCGGCGGCGTTCAGCTTTGCCCGCCGCCTCTACGATCGGCTGCCGCTGCCTTACGAACATCACTGGAGCGGCGTGTTGCAACTCGGCTGGGACCAGAAAAGCAGCAAAAAAATTGAACAGATGCTGGCTATGGGGTTACCTGACGACATTGCCTGTGCTGTTGATGCTGGCCAGGCAGAAGCGCTGGCGGGGGTGACGCTCGGCTGCGGCGGGATTTTCTATCCGCAGGGTGGCTGGCTGTCACCGGCCGAACTGACCTCGGCGATGCTGGCCCATGGCGAGACGCAGGGCTTGCGGATCCACTGGCTGCACCGCGTAACCGGGCTGGCGCATGACGGTGAACAGTGGACGCTGTCGTTCAGCGATCGTCCGGCGGTGCGCCATCCGACGGTGGTACTGGCGAATGGTCACGCCATCAGCGAGTTTACCCAGAGTGCGCCTCTGCCGATCTATCCGGTGGCAGGCCAGGTGAGTCACGTTCCGTCGACGCCGGAACTGAATGCGCTGCAGACCGTGCTCTGCTACGACGGCTACCTGACGCCGGTCAGTCCGCAGTTCGCTACGCACTGCATCGGTGCCAGCTATCATCGTGGCGAAACCGCCACCGCGTATCGGCAGCAGGATCAGCAAGAGAACCGCAGCCGTCTGCAACAGTGCCTGCCCGACAGTCGCTGGACCGACACGGTAGACATCAGTGCGGATGAGGCGCGTGTTGGGGTGCGCTGTGCGACCCGCGATCATCTGCCGATGATCGGCAGCGTGCCGGATTATGCCGCCACGCTGGCGCGCTACGCCGATTTACCGGCACAGCAGGCGGCGGGCAGCGCGATCGCTGATGCTCCTGGCTTTAACGGTCTGTATCTGTTTGGTGCGCTCGGTTCACGCGGATTATGCAGCGCACCGCTGGCGGCTGAAGTGCTGGCGGCACAGTTGACCGGCGAACCGCAACCGGCAGATGCCGCCACGCTGGCTGCGCTGAATCCGAATCGTTACTGGGTCCGAAAATTGCTGAAGGGTAAACCGGTTTAAGCGGGGTTGCGGGCGGCATGCCGCCCTGTACCGTTATGCGGAGAGTTGACGAGCCTGGACAAACAGGTTGTCCCACATTCCGACCACTAAGGCCTGATCACGCGGCGACAACTCACCGGCGGCAATGGCATTTTGCAGACTACGGGTAACCTGAATCTGCAATGCTTCCGGCGTATGTTCGCCCAGTTGTTCGACTTCAGCGACCGCCAGCGTGAGGTGTCCACGCAGATAACCGCTGGCAAACAGCTCATCGTCACTGGCATGCTCAACCATGTCGTCAATCAGGGCCAGAATACGCGCTTCAAATTCTGCGATCATCTCAATTCCTCTTTTGATAATGCCTTGCTGCATCACAGATCGTCCGGCCAGGGAAACTGCGATGCGCTTAATGAAGGCCTGCCATAAAATTCCGCCAGGGCGGCAATAAAACGCGCGGGACGAGCGGGAATGCCCGACGTCAGATAGCTCATGACCTGAGCATGTACCTTACGCTGGAACGCAATGCGATCCGGCTCACAATCCCCGTCGAGATTGTCACAACTGACGTTGAAGGGAAAGCCTGCTGCAACACAAAACATCCATTCAAGCGCCTGCGGCTTCACTTCAACGGCTTCAAACTGACTCTGGGTGAGCGCATCGCGGCCATCCGGGCAGTACCAGTAGCCAAAATCGACCTGTTTGCGGCGCGCTTCACCGGCGATGCACCAGTGAGATATTTCATGCAGGGCGCTGGCATAAAAACCGTGGGCAAACACCACGCGGTTCCACGGCGACTCTGCATCTGCCGGAAGATAGATCGGTTCGTCGTCGCCTTTAATTAGACGGGTCTGAAATTCATCGCTAAAGCAGCGATCAAACAGCGTAATCAGCTGAGTGTAATCGTGTGTTGTGCTCATTGTTATCACGTAATAGTTACGGGTGCAGCGTGGCGAACCACGCCAGAACGGCGCTGCCGTGGCTGTCCCACAGCAATTTAACGCTCATGACGGCGGAGACGATCACCACCATCGGACGGATCAGCTTTTGCCCGCGGGTCAGCACCAGGCGTGCGCCCAGTCGCGCCCCGCAGAACGCGCCCAGCATCATGATCAGACCGGTTCCCCACACCACTTTGCCGCCAAACATAAAGAACAGCAGGCTACCGAAGTTGGAGGTGAAGTTAAGGATCTTGGCATGCGCCGTCGCTTTAGCGAGGTTGTAGCCACAGAGGGTGACAAACGCCAGTGCATAAAAAGAGCCGGCGCCGGGTCCGAAAAAGCCATCGTAGAAACCGATGCAACCGCCGCCCACCAGCGCATAAGCGATGCCGTGCAGGCGACGGGCGCGATCTTCTTCACCAATCCGCGGCATCAGCAGAAACCACAAACCGATAGCAATCAGAAACAGCGGCAACATCTGGCGCAGAATGTCCGCCTGCAGACGCTGAATCAGCACCGCCCCCAACACCGAACCGAGAAAAGTCATGGCGATATTCAGCCACTGCTCATTCAGCTTCACCGCACCGCGCCGGATAAAGTAGAGGCTGGCTGAGAATGACCCGCCCACCGACTGTAGCTTGTTGGTCGCCAGCGCCTGCGCCGGGGAAAGCCCGGCGGCCAGCAGCGACGGCACGGTCAACAGACCGCCGCCGCCGGCAATGGAGTCAATAAAACCGGCCAGCATGGCGACAAAGAACAGCAGCCCGACCAGCAACGGGCTGATCACGAACCAATCCATGTGATCCCTTACAGTAAATGTTTATCCAGCAGCGCCTGACAGGCAGGCGGCAACGGTGGAGGTTCGCGTTTCACAGGCGCACCGCTACCCGGTTTTTTCGGCAGGAACCAGCTCTGCAACTCTGCGCCACAGCCATCACCCGCCGGCGGCGCAGGCTGATCTTCACAGCCGATGCTGCCGGCCGGACAGCGCAACCGCACATGCATATGGGCGCGATGGGCAAACCACGGGCGCACTTTACGCAGCCAGTCTCGATCCGCGCCAGCATCGGCACACAGCTGTTTCTTGATCGCCGGATTGACGAAGATGCGCGTGACGTCATCGTCTTTCGCCGCCAGCTTAATCAGACTGTCGATCTCCGGCTGCCAGTGACGGGCAATGACGTTTTTATCGCCCGGCCCCACCAGATCCAGCGGCTGCGGCTTCAGCAGCTGCTGCGCACTCCAGCGGGTTTTCGGCAGTTGCAGCCAGATATCCACATCCAGTCCGGTCTGGTGACTGGCGTGGCCGCTACTGAAGCGCCCACCTGCTGCCATGCCCATGTCGCCAATCAGCAGGTTACCCAGCTGCAGATTATGCACCTGGGTGCTGAGACGCTGAATGAACTGGATCAGATCGGGATGGCCGAAGTAGCGCCGCTGGTCCTGACGCATCACCTGATAATGAGGTGAATTCAGCGGCAGCGCCTGGGCACCAATGATACAACCGTTTGCAAAGCCGCCGACCGACTGCGGGGTACCGCTGATCGGCTGCTGGATTTGTTGCCATGGCGTGGCCGCCAGCATCGGAGCGCTGAACAACAGCGTGCTAAGCGTAAGCAGAAGCGCTTTCATGCGATCACCAGCGCGGCACGGGGCTGTTAACGTCCCCATTCTGCGCCCGCTGGCGCAGCAGATGATCCATCAGGACGATCGCCATCATCGCTTCGGCGATCGGCACGGCGCGGATCCCGACGCAGGGATCGTGACGACCTTTGGTGATCATCTCTACTTCTTCGCCGTCGCGGGTGATAGTTTTGCCCGGCACGGTGATGCTGGAGGTCGGCTTCATCGCGATATTGGCGCTGATGGTCTGACCGCTGCTGATGCCGCCGAGGATGCCGCCCGCGTGGTTGCTCTGAAAGCCGGTACGGCGAATTTCGTCACGATGCTGGCTGCCACGCTGATTAACCACCGCAAAGCCATCGCCAATTTCGACGCCTTTCACCGCGTTGATGCTCATCAGCGCGTGGGCCAGGTCGGCGTCCAGACGGTCGAACACCGGCTCGCCCAGACCCGGCGGCACGTTTTCCGCCATTACCGTCACTTTGGCACCAATCGAGTCACCCTCTTTTTTCAGGCTGCGCATCAGTTCGTCCAGCGCGTCCAGCTTGTCTGCATCCGGGCAGAAGAACGGATTTTGTTCGACGATCTCCCACTGTTTCAGCTCACAGGCGATATCGCCGATCTGCGCCAGATAGCCGCGCACCACCACGCCGTGCTTCATCTGCAGATACTTTTTGGCAATCGCACCGGCAGCAACGCGCATCGCGGTTTCGCGCGCCGACGAGCGGCCGCCGCCCCGATAGTCACGCTGACCATACTTTTGTTCGTAGGTGTAATCGGCGTGGCCCGGACGGAACAGATCTTTGATGGCACCGTAATCCTGGGAACGCTGATCGGTATTCTCAATCAGCAGGCCAATGGAGGTACCGGTGGTCACGCCCTCAAACACACCGGACAAAATTTTCACCTGATCCGGCTCGCGGCGCTGAGTGGTATAGCGCGACGTTCCTGGCCGACGACGATCGAGATCGTGCTGAATATCTGCTTCGGTTAGCGGAATGCCCGGCGGCACACCATCAACAATGCAGCCCAGCGCAAGACCGTGGGACTCGCCAAAGGTGGTTACTCGAAAAAATTGTCCGATGCTGTTTCCGGCCATTGTGGTTCCTTGTTACGGTTCGGCGGGCGATGCTTCGCCCCACTTTTAGTCTTTGTAAAAAGAGAAATGATGCTGTGCGTCGACGATCTGCTGACGGGTCAGCATAAATACGCCATCGCCGCCGTTATCGAACTCCAGCCAGGTAAACGGCACATCGGGATACTGTTCCATCATGTGCACCATGCTGTTGCCGACTTCGCAAATCAGCACGCCCTGCTCGCTCAGATACTGTGGCGCACAGGCCAGGATGCGGCGCACCAGCTTCAGGCCATCGCTGCCTGCCGCCAGTCCCAGTTCCGGCTCGTGGTGATATTCGCCCGGCAGATCGTCCATATCTTCCGCATCGACATAAGGCGGATTGGTGACGATCAGATCGTATTTCAGCGCCGGTAACTCGCGGAACAGATCGGCGCGGATCGGCGTAACCTGCTGCATCAGACCATGTTCTTCGATGTTCTGCTCGGCAACCGCCAGCGCATCGCTGGAGATGTCGACCGCGTCAACTTCAGCGTCAGGGAACGCATAGGCGCAGGCGATGGCGATACAGCCGCTGCCGGTGCACATATCCAGAATGTGGCGCGGTTTCTCGCTGATCAGACCGGCAAAGCGATTCTCGATCAGTTCACCAATCGGTGAACGCGGCACCAGTACCCGCTCATCGACATAAAATTCGTGGCCGCAGAACCAGGCTTTGTGGGTCAGATAGGCGACCGGAATGCGCTCATTGACGCGGCGAATAACCCGCTCGACGATCAGATGACGCTCACTGGCGGTCAGGCGCGCGTTGCGCATCTCTTCCGGAATATCCAGCGGCAGCCAGAGGGACGGCAGGACCAGTTGAACGGCTTCGTCCCACGGATTGTCTGTGCCATGTCCGTACCAGATTCCGGCAGCGGAAAAGCGGCTGACCGCCCAGCGCAGCATGTCCTGAATGGTGTGCAGCTCGTTCACTGCCTCATCGACGAAAATTTTGTCCACGTAGCCCTCCGCAGGCCATTTGCTAAATCGGCCGATAGTGTGCCATGAAGCCGGGGAGAATTCAGCGCAGCAAGGTGAAAAAGCTGACATTTAATGACACTTAACGGTAAGGTATCGCCATCTGCTGTCTGACAGCCTTTTCTGATATGACCGGCCCGCCATGAGTAAAAAAACGCCCTTGAGCCAGGATGATAAAGCGCTGTTTCGGCAGTTAATGACCGGAACGCGCCAGCTAAAACAGGATACCTTTGTGCACAAGCCGCGGGTGAAAACCCGCGAGGTGCCGGTAAAACGTCTGCTTTCAGAGCAGGCGGATAACAGCCATTACTTCTCGGATGAGTTTCAGCCGCTGCTCTCAACCGAGGGGGCGACGCGTTATGTGCGCGCTGACGTCAGCCACTTTGAATTGAAAAAACTGCGGCGCGGCGACTATACGCCAGAGATATTTCTCGACCTGCACGGCTTAACCCAGCAGCAGGCCAAGCAGGAACTGGGGGCGCTGATCGCCGCCTGCCGCCGTGAGCATCTGTTTTGTGCCAGCGTGATGACCGGCCATGGTAAACATGTTCTGAAGCAGCAAACGCCGCTGTGGCTGGCCCAGCATCCGTGGGTAATGGCTTTTCATCAGGCACCGAAGATGTTTGGCGGCGATGCCGCCCTGCTGGTGCTGATTGAGATTGAGGAGTGGCAACCGCCTGAATTGCCCTGAGAGGAAGGGCCGACGTTTCGGCCCACAGACGTTAAATCGCTTTTGCCAGTTTGCGCGGACTGACCTGCCACAACAGTTTGCCTTCACTCTGTGCCGGATCAAACTCGACGCAGGCGATAGCGGAAGTGGCGAACATTGGCGGCGCTTCCTGCGGGCAAAGTTCAGAGACTAAATACCCCACCAACGGTAAATGTGAAATCACCAGCGCGGATTTCACCCCTTCATTTGCCAGGGTTTGCAGATAGCACCCCACCAGCCCCGGGTCGCCGCCCGGCGTTAATTCAGGTAACACTTCCTGGCCTTCAGGCAGAGGAAATGCCTCACGTACCGTGGCGAGCGTTTGCTGCGCACGCAGGTAGGGACTGACCAGCACACATTCTATGTCCGGCGTCTGACTGTTAAGCCAGTTCGCCATCTGGCGTGATTCATCACAGCCGCATAGCGTTAAAGGCCTGACTGAATCACTTGCTGCTTCCAGAGCTGCATCGCCGTGACGCATGATAAAAACTTGCATAAAGCACCGCTGTTGTTTGTCGACATCGCCCGACGCATCGCGCCTGACTCTTCACTCTGCGAATGAACGCTGTGTTGTACCCTAATGGCTTCAGTATAGTCAACCGGTTGTTTATTAAATAAGCACTTCTCAGATTCCTGCTGCGGCGCACACTCTGGCGACGCTTTTCTAACCCGCTGAATCGGAGTGGGTATTCCATTTCAGCCAGAAATGTAAAATTTCGTCTATTCTGCGGCGGCCTTAATCAGCGCTTCACACGGCGCGAAACGTTCGCCATGTTGCTGCATTAGCCGGGTTAATCTATTGACCTGCTCCGCCGCGCCCGATTGTTCCATATAATGGAACGGACCACCGAGAAACGGCGGGAAACCGATGCCGAACACCGCGCCGATATCGCCATCCCGAGCGCAGCGAATCACCTGCTCATCCAGGCAGCGCGCCGCTTCGTTCAGCATCATCATCACGCAGCGTTCGGCTATCTGCGCCTCACTCTGTCGCGCCTGCGGCGTGATTTTCAGTAGGGCATAAAGCGATGCATCCGGCTTTTTACGCTGCCAGCGCGGCTGATCGTAGCGATAGAAGCCTTTGCGGTTTTTACGCCCTTTGCGGCCATCATTCAGTACCGCCTCAAACGCAGCAGGCGCGGCAAAACGCTCGCCGTAAGCCTGCTGCAGAATCGGGGAAATTTTGCTGCCGACATCAATGCCGACCTCATCCAGCAACTGGAGTGGACCGACCGGGAAACCAAATTTCACCAGCGCACGATCGATATGCTCAATCGGTTCACCTTCCAGCAGACAGCGCATCGCCTCATTTATATAGGGTGCCAGAATCCGGTTAACGTAAAAACCGGGCTTATCCGCCACCACAATCGGCGTTTTGCCCTGGCTGCGCGCCAGTGCCACGATCGTTACCAGTGTTTCGCTGGAGGTATTCAGATGGGGAATGACCTCCACCAGCGGCATTTTCTCTACCGGGCTGAAATAGTGCAGTCCGATAACGTTTTCCGGCCGCTGCGCCCCGGCAGCGATATCCTCAATCGGCAAGGAAGAGGTGTTAGAGGCAAATATCGTCTGCGGCTGACAGTGTGATTCAATCTCACGCACCATCTGTTGCTTGAGCGCCAGATCTTCAAATACCGCTTCAATCACCACATCACGCCGGGCGAAGCCCTGATAATCAATGCCGCCGGTGATACGGGCCATCTGCTGCTGACGCTGAGCCGGGGTGATCTGACGGCGTTTAACCTTTTTGCTCAGCAGCTCCCAGCTGGTTTTCAGCGCATGGTTTATCCCCTCCAGCGAGATATCCTTTATGCGCACCGGTAACCCGGCGTTGATGGCACTGACGCTGGCGATACCGCCGCCCATCAGGCCGCCACCCAGAATACCGATGTTGTGGACCGGGCGCGGCGTCGCGTCGCCACCCCGTTCTTTTTTCATCGCGGTGGTTGCGAAGAACAGACCGCGTAACGCAACCGATTCTGGCGTCATAGCCAGCTCACCAAAGGCGCGGGCTTCAGCATCATGTCCGGCACGGCTGCCCTGCTCCAGTCCAATGCGCACCACGTCAATAATGCGTTTTGCCGCCGGGTAGTTGCCCTGCGTTTTGGCGGCGGTCTGGCGACTGGCCAGCGCAAACAGCGCCTGACGCGCAACCGGTCCCTGTAGCAGGCGATCGCGCAGCGGCAGCGTACGGGCGCTGGCCTTGCCTTTTTTCACCCGTGCGATAGCGGTCTCCAGCAAAATCGCCTGCGGCACCGCATCATCAACCATGCCGAGTTTCCGGGCCTGTTTCGCCCGCAGGCTTTTACCGGTCAGGATCAACGGCAACGCCTGCTGCACGCCGATCAAGCGGGGTAACCGCTGCGTGCCGCCTGAGCCGGGCAATAAGCCGAGCTGGACTTCCGGCAAACCAAGGCGGGTTTTATCATCCAGCGAGCAGATGCGCGCATCGCAAGCCAGCGCCAGCTCAAGCCCGCCGCCGAGGCAGGCACCGTGAATCGCCGCCACTACCGGGAAAGGCAAGGCGGCAAGCATCGCCATCACTTCCTGTCCCTGTTTCGCCAGCGCTTCAGCATCTGCGGCACTCTGACAGCGATCGATCATGCTGATGTCGGCACCGGCGATAAAGTTGTCAGCTTTGCCCGAAATCAGTACCAGACCGGCCAGCTGAGGATCGCGCCGCGCCTCGGCAATAATGGCAGCGATCTGGCCAGCAAATTCCGCTTTAAGGGTGTTCATCTTCTCGCCCGGCACGTCAATGGTTATGACGCCGACGTGATCCAGCCGCAGCTGTAAATGAAAAGCATTCTGCTCCATTATTCGGCCTCCAGAACCATTGCCGCACCCAGACCACCGGCCGCACAGGCGGTAACCAGTCCTAATCCTCCCCCGCGCCGCCGAAGTTCGTTCAGCGTCTGGGTGATCATTCGCGCACCGGTAGCGGCAAAAGGATGGCCATAGGCGATCGATCCCCCCAGTACGTTAAAGCGCTCTTCATTCACCTCACCCAGCGCATGGGGACGATTCAGCACTTCGCGGGCAAAGCGCTCATCCCGGAACAGTTGCAGGTTACTCAGAGTCTGAGCGGCGAAAGCTTCATGCATATCAATCAGCGTCAGATCGGCCAGCGTGATGCCAGCGCGGTCCAGCGCCACGGGCGAGGCGTAGGCCGGGCCCAGCAGCATATCCTGCTGTACGCCAATCGCGGTAAAGGCATAGCTGCGCAGATAGCCAAGCGGTTGCAGTCCCAACTCACGGGCGCGCCCTTCACGCATCAGGATGACTGCTGCCGCACCGTCCGTCAGAGGCGTACTGTTGGCGGCAGTCACGCTGCCGTGCTGGCGATCAAACGCCGGACGCAGCCGGGCATAATCTTCAGCTTTGGCATCCATCCGCACGTTATTGTCCTGATCGATTGGCTTTTTCCAGGGCGGCACCAGCGCCGCCATCACTTCCTGTTGCAGCACGCCCGATTGCCATGCTTTGGCGGCATGCTGGTGAGAACGCAGCGCCAGCGCATCCTGTGCCTGACGACTGATACCGTGGCTTTTGGCCATCTGCTCGGCGGTGTCGCCCATTCGCAGTCCGGTTGAATACTCGGCCACCGCAGGCGGCACCGGTAGCAGATCACGCGGGCGCAGACGACGCAGAATCTGTAATTTTTGCGACAGGCTGCGCGCTTTATTGAGATCAACCAGGGCTCGCGCCAGGGTTTTGCTGACGCCAATCGGCAGCACCGATGACGAATCAGCACCACCGGCGATGCCGGCAGAGATGGTCCCGGCCAGTAAACTTTCACAGACGTTAGCCACCGCCTGAAAACTGGTGGCGCAGGCGCGGCTGACGCTGTACGCGTCGGTATGGACGCTGAGTCCGCTGCTGAGTACGATTTCGCGCGCAATATTCGGCGCTTCGGGCATCTGCACTACCTGACCAAACACCAGCTGCTCAATCACGTCAACCGGCAGTTCGCTGCGTGCCATTAATTCGCTGACCACCATCCGTCCCAGTTCTACCGCCGGAATGCCATGGAAGCCGGTCGCCTGGCGCAAAAAAGGGGTACGTAACCCGTGGGTAATCGCGATGCGTTCGCCATCGCGCGTCAGCAGCGGCTGCGCTTTGCTCATTGTTCTCACCTGTGAATCGGGACTGTGGCATCATTGCCCAAAGAGGTCTGACCTGATCCCAGTGTTAACCACAAGCGGGTGAGTCGCCAATATCGAAAGGGAAAAATTGCGAAGGGAAACACGAAAATGAAAAACGCCGCTCTGGAAGCGGCGTCTGGCGGGTTAGCGTAAACCGAGCTGGAAAATCAGGGTTTCTGCCTGGCAGCAGAAGGTGAAATCGATATCGAGCTGTACTCCCTGGTCCACATCGCTGAAGCGAGCCTCAATCAGGCAAGGGTCAGACTCAACTTCACGCGCACGTTCGGTCAGACTGGCCAGTTTTGCTTCAGCATCAGCGCGCTGTGCAAACCACTCCGACCAGCTGGCAGTGCAATCGGTATTATCCATTACCGTGCCGACATCGACGCAACAGCAGGCTGCCGTTTCGGTCGCACTGCATTTTTTAATGGCATCAGTCATCATTTTCTCCTGACGATAGTCTGGTGGGATAAGCAATTTTATGCGCCAGATTTTACCTCTTCGGTTAAAGATGCGCCATCAACCTGTAGCTAAGTGACGAATATCACAATAAAATTTGATCCAGAACAAACTGGACTGGTTATGCTGTGCTGCGTCGGGTCAGTTTTGTTACGCAGATCGAATTTTAAGCGATCAATCCTGAAATATTTTAAAAACAATATTGCAACATGCACACAGGTCGGACCTATACTCTCCGCACTGGTCTGATATGTGCGATTTACATCAGTCCCTACAATCCGCCGTCCCTTGTTACGCGACGTAATAACGTTAAATAATAATTCACATGAGGTTGTGGTCATGAACCATAAAAACCTGTTTGCAAAGTCAGCCGTGGCGGCTGCAGTGGCGCTTGTCTCTTCACATGTTTACGCAGCTGGGTTTCAGTTAAATGAGTTTTCTTCGATTGGTTTAGGTCGCGCATATTCAGGCGAAGGCGCAATGGGCGATACCGCCGCGTCCGCCAGCCGTAACCCGGCAACCATGGCGTTAATGGATCGCCCGGCGTTTTCCATCGGGGCGGTGTATATCGATCCGGATGTAAATATCAGCGGACGCAGCCAGAGTGGCCGCAGTCTGGATGCAAATAATATTGCCCCGAGCCAATGGGTGCCGAATATTCATTACGTCCAGCCAATTAATGATCAATGGTGGATTGGCGCGTCTGCCACCTCCAATTACGGCTTAGCAACAGAGTTTAATAATGGTTACACCGCTGGCGGCTACGGCGGTAAAACCGACCTGATGACCGGCAATTTTAACCTCAGCACCGCTTACCGACTGAATGAACATTTCAGCGTCGGGGTGGGATTTGATGCGGTCTACGCCAAAGCAAAAATCGAACGTTATGCCGGTGAATCAGGCGCAGCGTTACGCATCCCGGCGGATACCCAGGTCGCCCATCTGAAAGGTGATGAGTGGGGCTACGGCTGGAACGCCGGTATCCTGTATGAAGTAGATGAAAATAACCGTTTCGGCTTTACCTACCGCTCAGAAGTCAAAGTTGATTTTGATGGCGATTACAAAAGTAATCTCCCTTCTGCGCTGAACGCGGTTAATAATCCGCAGCAGTCCGGCATCCCTTTTGGCACCAACGGCTCGACCATTCCAGGCGCGCTGACCCTCAACCTGCCGGAAATGTGGGAAGTGTCGGGCTGGCATAAAGTGGCACCGCAGTGGGCGGTTCACTACAGCATGGCTTATACCAGCTGGAGCCAGTTCCAGGAGCTGAAAGCGACCGGTTCCAACGGTCAGACCCTGTTCTATAAAGATGAAAGTTACCGTGATGCCTGGCGTATCGCGCTCGGGACCACCTACTTCTACGACAAGAACTGGACCTTCCGTACCGGTATCGCCTTTGATGACAGCCCGGTTCCGGCAGATAAGCGTTCGATCTCCATCCCGGATCAGGATCGCCTGTGGTTAAGCGCCGGGACCTCCTACGCGTTTGACGACAATGCTTCGGTCGATGTGGGCATCTCTTATATGCACGGCCAGAACGTGACGGTCAAAGAAGGCCCGTATACCTTTAATTCCGAAGGTAAGGCCTGGCTGTATGGCGCGAACTTTAACTATAAGTTCTGATGCGCAGAGGCCAATAAAAAGGGCGACTCACCGGAGTCGCCCTTTTTGCTGCTATAAAAACCGCACCTTACTGCGCGTCAATATCCTGCAGATCGTCCTGAATCGCGGCTGCGTTCGGGTTCTCTTCCGGTTTGAGCTTGCCACCGCGCGCCAGGAAATCGTGACGCTGGAAGTAGGCGTTGCGAATAAAGGCGTATGGATCGCTTTGCTGTTTGAGGATGGCATCCGAGTCGAGCAGCTGTGCCCGCGTCTCAATCCCTTCCAGCGTCCATTTACCAATCGACATCGGCCAGGTCAGCCAGCCGAGAATCGGATAGAGGGTATCGACGTAGTCGCCACCATCCTGACGGACGGTAAAGCTGCCGTAAGCCGGCAGTTCAACGTAAGGACCATAGCCGACGCCATAGTGGCCCAGCGTGGTGCCGAAACGGTGCGGCTCTTCACGCGCCAGCTCCGGATTAGCTTTACCGGCCACATCAATGAAGCCGCCCAGCCCCAGCACGCTGTTCAGGAAGAAACGGGTGAAGTGAATACCCGCATCACGGCCGTTACCGACCAGAATGGCGTTAACCATGCTGGCGGGTTCTTCGAGGTTACCGAGAAAATTACTCAGGCCGGTGCGGGCTGGCACCGGTACATAGTCGCGCCAGGCGACGGCTACCGGGCGAAGCACATAGGGATCGAGCACGTTGTAGTTAAAGTTGAACATCGTGCGGTTAAAGCCTTCGAACGGATCGCTGCGCTGAGCAGGTTCGTCATTCGCCGGCTTCGAACTGGCACAACCCACCAGAAGAACGCTGGCAACAGCCAGGCTGGTCAGGCGATAATTCATTCCAATCTCCCTGTGCGGATGAAAAAAAGTCTGCTCACCCTTCAGGCGGCAGTCCATTAACGAACCTGCATACCCTCAGCATAGCTAACTTTACGTCAGCCTGGGGTGAGACAGGATCTGCCTGAGCGTCGTCGGATCCCGCGCTCAGGGCTGCTGTTGATTTATTTCTACTGCCATCTGCTGATGGCCGTCCCAGGGCATAACCGCACTCAGGCCAAACCAGTCACCCGAACGCGCGTTGGCACTGCCGTCGCGGGAAATGCGCGCCCGCACCTGAAGCTGATGCTGCGCCGACAACAGGCGATCCGGCATCATCGCATTGCTGTCATCCAGCGTCAGCGATAACGGAAAGTGGCTGAGCGGCAGGCGTTTTACCGCCACCGGCACCGGCGAAACACCGTCAGTGACAGAAATATACAACACTCCGCCTTGCGGTAATATTTTTTCTGCCTGCGGCGTCAGGCTGATACTGAGTGCCAGCTGGCTGCTCTGTTGCCCGGCCGCGGTTTTGGCCTGCTCAATGCTGCGGGCGATCATCACACGCCGCTCATCGTTAGCCGGTAACAGCGTCAGCAGCGTTTTCCAGGCATCAATCGCCTGATCATATTGCTGCTGCTCGAAAGCATTAAACGCCAGCAGGCCCAGAGTACGCAGGTTGTGCCGATCGGCCTTAAGCAATTCGTGCAGCAGCAGCGCCGCCTGGCGATTATCCTGCGGATCGCTGGAGCGGGTCAGCACTTCGGCGTAATCCTGCTTCAGGCCGGGATCGTTAGGTGCAAGCTGCAAAGCCCGTTCAAACGCCTGGCTGGCGATGCTGGCGTTATTCAGCACCATGCCGAGCCGTCCCAGCATGGTCCAGTCGTTAAGGTTGTCCGGTTCCGACTGCAGTGCACTGCGCAGCCCGAGCTGCAACCGCGCCAGCTCCTCCATCGTCAGCGGCTTCGCCGCCGGGTCCATCAGCCGTGCCCGTAAGGCAGGATAGTCCTGCTGCACCTGCATCCAGCCGGTCAGCTGCGCCAGGCCGCCGACTTTCAGATAGGTCCCCAGCGACACCAGCAGCAGCACAATCAGGCCGGGCAGTAATATCCAGCGGCTGCTGCTGTGCGCCTGTGCGGTCTGGGTGGGCGGAATATCGGCCAGCAGCGTCTGTTGCAGCTCCCGCTCCATGACCGGCCGCTCCGCCACCACGCCCTGCTCTTCATCTTCCGCCAGTTCGCTCAGACGCTGATGATAGAAGCGCTGATTGAGGCGATCGCGATCGCCAGCGCTGGCTTGCCGCTGCCGCCAGCCTGCGGCAAGGAACAATACACAGGCTGCCAGCAACAACAGTAAAAGGGTGATCCAAAATGCACTCATTACGGCTTCCTGTCTGACTTCAGTAGCGCATCAAGACGCTGTTGTTCATCTTCATCCAGCTCGCTGCGGGTTTTACGCTGGCGACTGCGCAGCACGATAACGCATCCGCCCAGCAGCACGAACAGCGCCGGTCCGACCCATAAAATCAGGGTAGACGGCGTAACCGGCGGCTGATAAGTGACGAAGTTGCCGTAACGCGCCACCATGTAATCGATAATTTGCTGACGGTCCTGGCCCTGCTTCATTAGCTGATAGACCTTGAGTCGCATATCCGCCGCAATCATCGCGTTCGAGTCGGCGATGCTGTTGTTCTGGCATTTCGGGCAGCGCAGCGAGGCGGTCAGATCGCGGTATTGTTCTTCCTGCGCCACTGAATCGAACTGCAGGGTATCGATAGACGCCCACAGGCTAAAGCTGAACAGCAGCCCACAGACCAGCAGTAACAGACGCCTCATGCTCCCGCCTCCTTACTGTATTTGATCCACAACGGCTTCACTTCCTGCTGCCAGACGCGCTCATTCAGATCGCCTGCATGGCGATAGCGGATGATGCCTTTGCCATCGATCAGGAAGGTTTCTGGTGCGCCGTAGACGCCGAGATCCAGCCCGAGCATCCCGTTGCCGTCATACAGGCTGAGCGCATACGGGTTACCCAGCGTATTCAGCCAGCTGACCGCTTTGTTGCGATCGTCTTTGTAGTTCAGCCCGACCACCCGAATGCCCTGCTCCGCCAGGCTATTAAGGTAGTGATGTTCGGCCCGACAGGTCGGGCACCAGGTGGCCCAGACGTTAAGCAGTATCGGTTTGCCGTCGGTCAGCACCTGCTGATCGTAAACTTTACCCGGCTGATCGAGCGCTTCCAGCCTGAACAGCGGCACCGGCTTGCCAATCAGCGCCGATTCCAGTCGGGTCGGATCGTCACCGTCGGCATTGCGCGCCAGCTGCCACAGCAGCGCCGCCGCCAGCAGCAGAAACAGCACCAGCGGGATAAACAGGATTTTCTTATTCATGCCAGCTCCTGAGGGACCGTTTTTTTGCGGGCGCGATAGCGAGGATCACACAGGCAGAACAGGCCACCCAGCGCCATCAACAGGCCGCCGAACCAGATCCAGCGCACAAAGGGTTTGTAATAGATCCGCACTGCCCAGCCACCATCATCCAGCTCTTCGCCTAACGCCGCGTAGAGATCGCGGCTGAAACCGCCGTCAATCGCCGCTTCGGTCATCATGGTGCGTGCGGCAGTATAAAAACGCTTTTCAGCCTGCAGCGTCGCTTCCGGTTTGCCGTTGCGCGTCACGTCGATCACACCTGAACCGCCGCTATAGTTAGGGCCCTGCAGGTTCTGCACACCACGAAAAACAAAGTGGTAATGATGAATGTCCACGCTGTCGCCGGCCTTCATCCGCACATCGCGCTCTACGCTGTACTGGGTGCTGAAGGCAATGCCAATCACCGTTACGCCCACGCCAAGATGGCCCAGTACCATGCCCCAGTGACTGCGCGAGAGATGACGCAGCCCGGCAAAGAAGGTATGGCGATGGGTGGCGCGCTCATGCAGTTCCAGCAGCGTCAGCACAATGATCCACAGCGACATCATCAGCCCGACCACAGTCATGGCGGCAATACGATCCTGTAACCACCACGGGATCACTATCGAACCGGCCAGCGTCACGATCAGCGCCAGCGCCAGTCGTTTCGCCAGTTTCTGTGGCTCGTCACGACGCCAGCGCACCAGCGGTCCAATCCCCAGCAGCAGGGCAAACGGCGCCATCAGCCAGCTGAACATGGTGTTAAAGAACGGCTCACCCACCGAGATGCTGCCCAGTCCGAGCTGCTTATGCACCAGCGGCAACAGCGTGCCGAGCAGCACCACCAGCATGGCGGCAATCAGCAAGACATTGTTACCGAGCAGGAAAGATTCCCGTGACCAGGTTTCATTCTGCACCCGGCTACGCACTTTTCCGCCCTTGATAGCGTACAGCAGCAGCGAACTGCCAATCACAATCACCAGGAAGGCGAGGATAAACATGCCGCGCGCCGGATCGGAGGCAAATGAGTGCACCGAAACCAGCACCCCGGAACGTACCAAAAAAGTCCCGAGCAGGCTGAGCGAAAAGGCCGTAATCGCCAGCAGCACCGTCCAGGCTTTAAAGGTGCCACGCTTTTCAGTGACCGCCAGCGAGTGCATTAACGCGGTGCCCGCCAGCCACGGCATGAACGAGGCATTTTCTACCGGATCCCAGAACCACCAGCCACCCCAGCCCAGTTCGTAATAGGCCCAGGCCGAACCGAGCACGATGCCGATGGTAAGAAACACCCAGGCCGCGGTGGTCCATGGGCGTGACCAGCGAGCCCAGGCGGTGTCGAGCCGTCCGGCCATCAATGAGGCAATAGCAAAGGCAAACGCCACCGAGAATCCGACATAGCCCATATAGAGCAGCGGCGGATGGAAGATCAGACCGATATCCTGCAGCATTGGGTTCAGATCGTGTCCATCAATCGGGAAATCGGGCAAGGTGCGGCTGAAGGGATTTGAGGTCAGCAGGATAAACAGCAGGAAACCGAGGTTAATCATTCCCATCACCGCCAGCACGCGTGCCAGCGCATCCTGCGGCATGCCGCGACTGAAGATCGCGACCGCCACGGTCCAGGTACTCAGCAGCAGCACCCACAACAGCAGTGAACCTTCATGGGCGCCCCAGGTGGCGGCGATGCGGTAATAGATCGGCAGCAGGCTGTTGGAGTTGGTGGCAACATAGCTGACGGTAAAATCATTGGCAATGAAGGCCCAGACCAGCAGCAAAAATGCGGCTGCAATCAGCACGAACAGGCCGGCAGCCAGCGGACGCGCCATCGCCATCAGGCGGGCATCCTGGCGCACCGCGCCCCACAGCGGATAGGTGCTGAGCAGCAGTGCAATGCCCAGCGCCAGGCAGAGCAGAAAGGTTCCGATTTCCGGCATCATGATGACTGTTTTCCCGGCTGATACAGCGACTGCGGGCCGTTGTGATTTTTCTTCATCGCGTCTTCAATCTCCGGCGGCGTATATTTTTCATCGTGCTTCGCCAGCACTTCTTTGGCGATAATCCGGTTGCCAGTCTCCAGCACTCCTTGCGCGACCACGCCCTGCCCTTCTCTGAACAGGTCCGGCAAAATCCCTTCAAAACTGACGCTCACCACGCCGCTGGCATCATAAAGTTTGAACGACACCGCAAGCGTGTTGGGATCGCGTTTGACGCTGCCCGGCATCACCATGCCGCCGACACGCAGCCGTTGTCCCGGTTCCGGAACTTCATGCGCCTCGCCTTTGCCATACAGGATCTCACTTGGGGTATAAAACAGATCGATGTTCGAGCGCAGCGCATACATCACCAGCGCCGTGGCCAGGCTGAGGCCGATCAGAATCGCCAGCACGGCATACAGACGATTACGTCGACGGATATTCACAGGCTTTCTCCTGCCGCTTCAGCGGCGGCTTTTTTACTCTTCGCTGTCCGGATGCGACGTTCGCGCGCCTCGCGCTGGCGGATCTCTGCCAGTAAACGGCGTCGTGTCAGCAGGGTATGCAACACCAGACCGATCAGCGGAATTAAGGTGCAGGCGACGGCCAGCCAGACATAGAAGGCGTAACCGCCCATGGCGAAGAAGGCGTGCCATGACGAAAATGCCGGCGTCATGCTTTCTCTCCCTTGTTTGCCACGCCGATCGCCCACGGACGATGGCGTTCGGTTAATAAAATCAGATTACGTAACCGCATCAGGGTCAGGGTGAGAAACAGCAGCAGGTAACCGAGAATCGACCAGCGCAGCGGGGTGCGCATCACCGGCGCAATGGCCTGCTGCAGTATGCCGGACGAGCCCTGATGCAGGGTATTCCACCACTGTACCGAGAAGTGAATGATCGGCAGATTCACCACGCCAACCAGAATCAGGATACCGGCGGCACGACCGGCAGTACGGCGGTCATCAAAGGCGTGATAGAGCGCAATCACCCCCATATAGATGAACAGCAGCACCAGCTCCGAGGTGAGGCGCGCATCCCAGATCCACCAGGTGCCCCACATCGGTTTGCCCCACGCCGAGCCGGTAACCAGCGCAATAAAGGTGAACACCGCGCCGACCGGTGCCATCGCGGCAGAGGCCAGATCGGCCATCTTCAGCTGCCACACCAGTCCGCAAAAAGCGGCAATCGCCATCGAGGCGTAGATGCCCATCGACCACATCGCGGCCGGAACGTGGATATAGATAATGCGGAAACTGTCGCCCTGCTGATAATCAGCCGGTGCGTAACCAAATCCCCAGATCCACCCTAACAGCAACGACGCCAGGCCCGTCACGGCGAACCAGGGTATCAGCCGACCAGACCACTGATAGAGCCGCTCGGGTTTCCCCAGTTGATGTAACGCTTTCCACATATCAGCCACTCACATTTCGGTAAATTATGGGTCGCCGCGCCGGTCAGACGCGGTCATTGCAGGGTAATCCGCAGCGCCGCCGCAGTAGCAAACGGTGACAGGGTGGCGCTGACCAGCAGCATCGCCCCGAGGATCGCCAGATAGCCGCCAATCGGTAAGCCCTGCCCGGCGGCCTCAATCGCCGCGCTGGCGAAAATCAGCACCGGAATCGACAGCGGCAGCACCAGCAGGCTCAGCAGTACGCCGCCTCGCCGTAAACCGACGGTTAACCCGACGCCGATCGCCCCGAGAAAACTCAGGGTCGGCGTACCGACCAACAGCGTTAACGCCATTGCCCACCAGCCATTAAAATCGAGCGATAACAGCAGTGCCGCCAGCGGCGACAGCACAATCAGCGGCAAACCGGTTACCAGCCAGTGCGCAATCACTTTCCCCAGCACCGTGACCGGCAGTGGCGTCGGCAGCAACAGCAGTTGCTCAAGTGAGCCATCGATAAAATCATCGCGAAACAGCCGCTCCAGCGCCAGCAGCGATGCCAGCAGCGCGGCGACCCAGGCGACACCGGGCGCAATGCGCGCCAGCTGTTGCGGATCGGGTCCGATACCCAGCGGAAACAGGGTAATGACGATCAGAAAAAACCACAGCGGATTAACCACATCGGCCCCGCCACGAAAGGCAATACGCAATTCACGCTGGATGAGGCGCAACAGCATCAGATTAACTCCGTCGCGCTCAGGCGAATTTTACGCACCCGCGCCGTCTGGCCGGGCAAGTCCTGATGGGTCGTCAGGATCACCGCCCCGCCGTTATCGGCATGCTGAGCAAATTTCATCATTAATTTTTCGATGCCCGTTTTGTCGATGGCAGTCAGCGGTTCATCCAGAATCCACAAGGTGGCGCGACTCAGCCACAAACGCGCCAGCGCCACCCGCCGCTGCTGGCCTGCCGACAGCTGCGCCACCGGCACTTCTTCGTAACCCAGCAGATCGACGCTTTCCAGCGCAGCAAAAATCTGCGCGTCGTCGCAGTCAGGATGGTAAAAGCGCAAATTTTCCAGTGGGGAGAGCACGGCTTTCACGCCGGGATGATGCCCCAGATAGAGCATCGATGCGTGCCAGCGTTCGCGCTGCTGCTGGATCGGCCGATCGTGCCAGCGAATCTCGCCCTGTTCTGCCCGGCTTAATCCCGCCAGCAAGCGCAACAGCGAGGTCTTACCGGCGCCGTTCGGTCCCTCAATCTGCACAATGTCACCTGCTTTGACGCTGAACGACAGCCGATGGAACAGCGTCCGTTCATCGCGAACACAAGAGAGCGTAATGATTTCCAACATGAAGGGGGAATCGCACCAGCTAAAAAGAGGCCAGGATAATACCATAATGTTGCTGTGGGCCGAAGTCTGCACCGCCGTTGAGACCGACCGTCAGGAGGCGATATGTGCGGTCCGCCACGCTGTTTGCTTAAAAATGCAGCCGCGAAAAAGCTTGTTACGCTTATTCATATCGACCGTTACATTATCGGCAAATAAAAAGCAGCTACGCTTATTACGCCACAGCACTATCACCAGGAGAAAATATGAAGCCTTCATCAGGTAACCAACAGGGTCACAATGACGTTGAAAGCGATGAAAAGGACGAGGGAACGGAAATAGAAGTCGATGAGGAGGCGTTACCTTCACGTGCGGCGGCGATACATGAAGAGATCCGTCAGGATGGGGAAAAAGAGCTGGAGCGCGACGGCATGGCCCTGCTCTGGTCAGCCATTGCGGCTGGATTATCGATGGGCGCCTCGCTGATGGCGAAAGGGATTTTCCAGGTTCATCTCGACGGAGTACCCGGCGCATTTTTACTGGAAAATCTCGGTTACACGTTTGGTTTTGTGATTGTCATTATGGCGCGCCAGCAGCTGTTTACCGAGAACACCGTGACGGCGGTATTACCGGTGATGCATAAACCGACCTGGGGAAATGTCGGTCTGCTGCTGCGTTTGTGGGGCTTTGTGCTGCTGGGCAACCTGATTGGCACCGCGCTGGGCGCGCTGGCGTTTAATGAGATGCCGATTTTTGATGATGCGACCCGTCAGGCGTTTACCAACATCAGCATGAAGGTGATGGAAAACACCCCTGGCGAGATGTTTGCCAATGCGGTGATCTCCGGCTGGATTATCGCCACTATGGTGTGGATGTTCCCTTCAGCCGGCGGTGCCAAACTGGTGGTGATTGTGATGATGACCTGGCTGGTAGCGCTGGGCGATCTGGCGCATATCGTGGTTGGTTCGGTGGAAGTGCTCTATCTTGTGTTTAATGGCAGTATTCCCTGGCACGAATTTTTCTGGCCATTCGCCCTGCCTACGCTGTTAGGTAACATTACCGGCGGCACCCTGATTTTTGCCCTGATCAGCCATGCGCAGATCCGCAATGACATGAGCGAAGCGGCGGTCGCCAAAGCCAAGGCCGATCAAAAAAAGCAGGAGAAGCGCCGTCAGCGTGAAGAGCAAAACGGTTAAGTTGCTGTCGGAATGAGCAAACGCACGGCGTCGTAGTGAATTTCTGCGCCTATCTGCGCTATACTGCGCGCCGTCGTCCTCTTAGTTAAATGGATATAACGAGCCCCTCCTAAGGGCTAGTTGCAGGTTCGATTCCTGCAGGGGACACCACATTCTACAGAACCCGCCTCCACCGACACGAACAAAACCCCTTCAGTACTGCGCTCCGCAATCAATCATACTCAACCGACGCGAACCGACACGAATTGACTACGCCGACTTTTTGCGGGCATATTGTGGGCACACCAAAAACTATGCCCGGAATTATGCCCACATGCTGACCGTCAAGCAGATTGATGCTGCACGCCCTAAAGAAAAGTCATATCGCCTGGCGGATTCTGCGGGTCTGTTCCTGTTCATTCCACCGACCGGTAAAAAGGTGTGGCGCCTGCGGTACCGGTTTGATGGGAAAGAGAAGACGCTCGTCATCGGTCCCTATCCGGAGATATCCCTGACTGAGGCGCGTGCCCGGCAGTCTGAAGCAAAGATGAAGCTCCTGGCCGGCGTCGACCCTGCAGAACAGAAGCAGTCACTCAAGAAGAAAGAGAAGGAGGAGGATGCTGATACCTTCGGCGACATCTTCAAAGAGTGGTATGCCCACAAGTCTAAGGTCTGGTCGCCTGGCTACGCTGACGAGCTGCACAGAATGTTCACTGACGACATCCTGCCGATCATTGGTCATATGAAGATGGAAGAAGTTGAGCCGATGGTGTTGCTGAAGGTTATCCGCCTGTTCGAAGAGCGTGGCGCGATGGAGAGAGCGGATAAGGCAAGGAGGAGGTGTGGCGAGGTTTTCCGGTATGCGATCGTAACCGGGCGGGCAAAGTACAATCCTGCACCTGACCTTGTGGATGCCCTGCGTGGGTACAGAAAAGAGAACTACCCTTTCCTGCCTATTAACCGCATACGCGATTTCCACAAGGCGCTTGAGGGGTATGGTGGCAGCGTGATCGCAAAGATTGCAGCGCAGGTTCTTCATTACACTGCCCTGCGCACCAAAGAGCTGCGATCGATGGCATGGGCGAACGTCGACTTTGAGACCAGGCTCATCACGATTGATGCCGAAGTAATGAAGGGGCGCCGCATTCACATCGTGCCAATGTCCAGCCAGGTGGTGGAGTTGCTCACCTTTCTGAAGAAAGTCACCGGCCAGTACGCACTGTGCTTCCCCGGTCGCACGGACCAGAAGAAGCCAATCAGTGAAAACACCGTGCTGGGCGTGATTCGACGCATCGGATATGAGGGCCAGACCAGTGGCCACGGCTTCCGGCACCAGTTCAGTACTGTCATGAATGAGATGCACTGGAACAGCGATGCTATTGAGGCGCAGCTGGCCCACGTTAACTCACAAGGAACCCGAGGCATTTATAACCACGCCCAGTACCTCAACAACCGCAGAGAGATGATGCAGCACTGGGCGGACTGGCTTGATGGAAAAGACGCTTAACGCCTAAATCGTCGGCCGGTAGGGCTCATACACAGCCAGCACTTCGGCCGTAACCTTTCCCAGCACCACTACCCCATCAAGTCCCTGACCGTCGATCGTCTCGCCATCCTGAGTGATGATGCCGCTGGGGAACAATTTCCCAATCTGCGGGTAATCCTCAAGCTGATATGCAACGGTGTCGCCTGGCTTCATCCGGGCAGAACGGTCTACCAGTACGAAACCTTCCGGCGTTTCAACGCGCATCATATTGGCCGGGTTCGGCATCAGAATATCGTTCAGGTTAAGTCGGTGCTCAATATGGTCCTGCGCAGGAGATGGAAAGCCCATGTCAGATACCCCCGTTCGGGTTGAACATCTGGAAGGTACGGGCCTCGCCCTCTTCTGTGGAAATATCACGAAAATTATGGGTGTAATTCTCGATCCACTGATTAGCTTCACGTAGTGACATGTGCCAATTGAAACGCTCAAGCGCGGCAACGAAGTCACGCGTAGTTATGGTTCTCCTGCCACTCTCCTCCATCTTGATGGACTGAGTGAATGCAAAAAGAATGTCGTCGGTACGCGCCATGATGAAAATCCTCCATTGATAAAAACTGTATGCATAAACAGTAATATCGATCGGTGGTTTTGATCAAGGCTGACCAGTTGTGTGATTTGTAAAGGAGGGGTAGTTGCTGAGAATTCGAGATAAGGCAGTTTTTTCTTCAGATGCTGTGAGGCTGGACTTCACAGCATCCTAACTTACAAACAATTACTTTCTATGGCTTTTAATACCGCCTTTTCGACCTGCGATAACTGCCCGCTCTGGGTCATTCTTGAAGTTTCCTCCACTGATGGCTCCTCCCTTTCGTCCGGCCTCTACAGCTCTCTCTGGATTGGCCGCGAAATTACCTGCTCCACCTCTGTGACTAGTCATAATAATCTCTAATAAATTAAGGGCTTTTTAAGCATAGGATACTTTTAAAAATCTTGCTGGCAGTACAAGATGTTTCTCATCGGGTTACTTGCGGTACTAAATTACTTAACGAGCAGGCTTTCCTAACTTCTCCGAACGATAGGTCAACATAATTCTTCGAACTGAATTTTTTTACCGCTTACGCTTGTTGTTGAATTGTTTATGAATAAAATTTTTAATGTGGAAGGTGAATGGATGCAACTCCCATCCGGCAAGAAGTGAAATCCACCCTACGTCCTTCTTGCAAGCACAGTAGAGAGCCTAAAACAACAGAATGCCTTTGCGCGTTCGAACGCTTCACCTCCCCTTGTACCTGTCTCTTTCATTGGAGTGACGGGTATTTTTTTGCATGCCGCAGCTTAAGAATTCATCAACCAGGCCGTAAAAATCCATGCCACTGCAAACGCAGTGGTACCCATAACAACAAATCGAGAAGATGCTGATTGGCCCGCTTCGTGCGGGCATTTTTTGTGCTGCTGCTCCCAGCATCCACCCTTACCTGACCCACCCTGCAGCCTGCTGAGACTGGAGTGGTTCGCTCTGGCCTGTCGCCGGGGCTTTTTTACGCTTCACCTTCTGAGGGGTTGTCTTCAGTCACTTCGTCTGGAGATGAGACGGGAGGGTTAAGCAAAGCCCATTCCATTTTCATGTCAGTTTTGTTTTCATCTGCCAATGAGTTGTTGATAGAAGAAACAAGAGTCTGAAGTTGTGCTTTTGCTTCCCCTGGGTTTTCCAGGCAAAGCAGCATAAGCTTAACTATATCTTTCAGCGCTTCGGTATGCAGGCCAGCTATAGCGCTGTAATCGAGAGACTTTGTCTCTTCCAGAATAGTTCCATCTTCGAGGACGACAGGGTTGGCGTTTATAACCACTGCTTCTGGCATAAACTTTTCAACATCCTGCGCAATAATACCTACCTTACGCTCATTCTGAATGTCATAACTCATCCCGCGCGTGGTCATCGTATTGATGAGCGCATCAGTTAAAAGTTCTTTATTGAATTTTAAATTTGAATCTGAGGTGGGATTGAAAGATACCGCGTAACAAGATCCATTGCTGTTGGCTCGAAAAGTTTCCGTATTATTCTGCACAAGACGGAAGCAGTGATACTGCCCAGATACCAGATAGTATTGAGGAAAAATATCCCATGTTGAAGATGATCCTAACACCTGCAGCCTGTTGTTGACATTGCCTGAAGATTCAGTCTGGCGACCATCGATAGTTAACGCATTAACAGCCGCTGTGATTGTAACTGCTGAAGTGATCGCACCCCCGGTTTTATTGTTAACAGTAGAAAGTCGAGAATCATTCCCCGCCGCTACTGTTCCAGCTGTTGTCCCAACATTTCTAGTTGCAGAATCTCCCAGCCCGCTGAGTGAGGTTGCCAGGCTTTTCCATGATGGGCCACTGTACTGGCTGCCATCTTTCAAAGTGACTGTAATATTTCCTGATGCACTATAAACCTGCTGCCAGTTGGTCTTGTCGAGATTTAGCCCACGAATAGCCATGGCAGTATCAGCAGCAGTCTGAGCTGGAATGCCTACCATTGCTCCGTTAGGTAAAGCCGTCCATGCTACACCTGATGTTGTGGGTCCATTGTAAGCGGTAATCAGCGTCAGGCCGGTAGCGGAGTTAACAGATCGCACAGCAAGCGTGTAAGTGACTCCTCCCACAGTAGTAATGATGAAGTCATTCGCCTTCAACTCAGATGTAAAGCTTGTTCCGGAGCCGGTAACGGTGGCGGAGTTATTAGTTAATGTGATTGTACCTGCTGGCATAGCTTTCTCCGGGCAATAAAAAACCGGCGCGGTGGCCGGTTATATAGTTATACGGGGGTTTTCAAAAATAATATGATGCTTCGATGCAAGGTAATTGGCACGCCGCCTGTACCGCTTTAGGGTACTGGTAAACAACCACCTCCCGTCCTGTAGTCTTGGCTCTTGCTGTTGAAATAGCATTGCCATTCATCTTTAAGCCAGACTCTAAGCATTTTCTGAAGCTGTACCCGTTATTATCCCTGCTGTAATCGCCGCGTTGCAGGCCGAGGCTACAAAGCGGGACCATTGGTTGAGATACAGCGCCAGTAGGGTTAACCCATGACAGCACCTCACCCGAAGAGCCGTCATAGCTCTCATAAAACCCGAAATCGTAGTAGGCGTCAGGCCACATTACGGGTGGATATTTGCTGGAATACGTGACTTGATTTGAGGCGTTTCGAATAACCATCCCATAGCCAGAAACGGGAAGTGAGGGAGAGAACCCGCAGGAGACAATTACCACCTGAACATTATTAACTATACCACCCTCCATTGATCCTTCGATGCTTCCAAATGCCGTATATGACTTAATGGCATTACTTCCTCGGTCCAGATATAGCGGGTTATTTGTATTTGACCATCGCGCAAATACAATATAATTCCCGAGATTTACAATTTCTGACGGGATGCTCCACGACCCATTTATATTGATGACGGCTCTGTAGGTTACAAATCCAAGATACGATGTGTCGCCTATCTCCATAAAGTTTGAACCGTTGGTGATTCTCGCTCCATATTCCACTGAAGGGTTTTCAGCGTATGAGACAGAAAATACATCAGAAAACCCCGCCTCATCGGTAGGTAATGGTTTGCCGCCATCCGGATCGGTGAACTTTGCATCGTAAACAAGAGCGCTGCCGTTAAAAGACATGCTGCGAACATATGCCATAGGCGGTCCGGCAGGATTGCTGCCTGGATACACCCGAACCAGATTTCGTGGCACTATCAGCGCCTTGCTGTTGGCGGGCTGAGGCTTAAACCCACCCACTGACCCGGTGTTTGCCAGCATGGACGCGCTACCAAGATATGATGCGTAACGCATTGAGGCGTCCAGTATGATTTGTTTGCCTCCATCGTCGGGAGTGATACGAACCCCATAAATATCAGCCATTAGTTGAGTTTCCCCGCTTTAAACCTTTCCACTCCGTTAGCGTCGTAAACGGCCATTCCAGTTTCATTGAACACGCTACCTCCAGAGCGGCCAGAGCCTCCGTACAGTTCAAAAGAACCATCACTCCTCATGATTGTTCCTGATCTGCCAGCTACATAGTTTGCTGAGTACCATGATCCCACTTTGGCGAGGGTTATAGAGGCGTAGTTGATAAGCGCGTCATTAATGAAGACCTGGCCATTTACTGCAGTGAAGGCCAGTTGATAGCCAAGGGTACTTGTGTTGTAGATTGCGAATGTATCTGCGCTAAAGAGTGCAAATGATTGAGTGGACCCGCCGTTGCCTTCAACCCCAAGCTGCATGCCAGCGACATATTTAGTCCCATTCCTGTCAATCTGAACCTTCACGCCCCACTGAGCCGAAAGCTTGCCGCTGAGGTCAGCGTAAGCACTGGAGACCTGCTGCACTGACGCAGTGTTCTGGTCTGACTGGGCCTGAATCTGCTCAAATTTCTGAGCATAGGCGCTGTCAATGGTGGCAATGGTCTGACGGACAGTAATGATGTCGGCTCGGTTTCGACCGTAAGCCTCAAACTGATGATCCACAGAGGCATCAAGGTTAAGGGCATTCTGCAGGATTGCATCGACACTCGTATCAATGGATGAAGTGAGCCGGTCAAATGCTTCTGACTTGCGGATCTGATTATCGATGTAGTCAATCAACTCACCGGTATCTGTGTTGCAAACAACTGGCACCTCTACAAACGCAGAGGTCCCAAAGGCATTTATGGTTCTCACATACCAGTAATACGTAGGGCCAATTTTCAGTTCGTAAGCTGTCCAGTTACTTCCGATGCCGGCACGACTTGCATTGCCTTCCACCGTGGACTGGTTGGCATTAGGTAGCTGAGTCAGGCCTGAAGTCCAGAAGTCGAACTGTGTTGAGACGTTGGTTATCTCATTAATGCGAGGGATGAGAGTTACAGAAAAATAGCCCTGTTTCTGATCCACTGCAGAAGGTGGTGGCGGCGCTTCGATACTGAATTCAAGGTATGCCTCAGGAGACTGGGCCCCCATCTGGTTAACCGCTATGACATGCGCTGTGTACGTGTCCCGCAGTAGTCCGGTGAGGCGGGTAAATGAGCCAGGAACCTGCACCGATAAAACCAGCTGTCCGTCTTTCCTGATAAGGACCTGGTTATAAACATACTGACCCACGTTCTGCCATGAAAGCACCCCCTGAACTACCTGACCGATTTCTTCAACGGTGTATTTCAGGTTCTGTGGCTGAGCCACCCCGCCAGTTGGCAATTGCGTGAATGGAGGGCGATCGATAGGCTTCCCAATTGCGTCACCCCATACCCCGGCTGTTTCCTGCTTGAGTGTGAGTTGTACGCCATTCTGAACGCCGAATCTCCAGTCCGTTACACGCATCTCAACGCCGACAATCCCCAGTGAAGGAAAGTTAACCTTCACATACATTCCCGGTCGATAACGATATCCGCTCAGGTTCAGCGTAACGTTCATGGTCCGGGATATGCGAGTACGCTTTAGCTTAATGTCAGCCAACCGCTGAGCCTGAAATTCAGACGTCACAAAGCGAAGCTTGAGGTCCTGAGAAATTTCAACGCCGTCTTCCGCAACCCATTCAGCAACAGAGACCGTCGGAAAATCCACCTCAGCGAATCGTTGCTCCGGGTCAGTGAATGTCCCTTTGATGGTATTCACACGCTCAGACTGAGATACCTCGGGCATGATTTCAATATCGCCCGCCAGCTGACTTTCAGTGATCTCTTCTGTCGCTGGCCCGTAATAAGCACCAACCAGAATGCCGTGCTTGCCCGCGATATAAGTAGCCTCTCCAGAGCATGCAGAAAGCATTGATTCAAGGATGCTTGCCTT